>LUPK01000057.1 GCA_001627335.1 Nocardioides sp. REDSEA-S33_B3
TCACCGACTGGCTCCACACCTACAATCACCACCGCGGTCACACCGCGCTCGGCGGCAAGTCACCAGCCGACCTTGTGCCCAACCTGTGTGGACAGAACACCTAGTCTCGGAGGCGTGGACGTGATCGGCGGGGCGCGCGAGCGGTTGGGGGCGGCGGTGTTCGCCCGGGTGGCCGGGCCGGACGGGCCGCGGCAGCGCGAGCGGATCCACGGTCGCCCGGGGCCGCGGTGGTTCGAGCCCGACAGCGCGATCGCGCGGGTGCACGGTGACGCCAGCATGTTCGTCGGCGGCATCCGGGCGCTGCTGCTGCAGACCCTGCACCCGGCGGCGATGCGGGCGGTCTCCGAGCACAGCGGCTACCGCGGCGACATGCTCGGTCGTCTCGCCCGCACCAGCACCTTCCTGGCGGTGACCACCTTCGGACACGCCGAGGACGCCGAGGCGGCCTGCTCCGCCGTACGCCGGATCCACGAGCGGGTCACCGGCACGATGCCCGACGGCACGGCGTACGCCGCCAGCGACCCTCACCTGCTGCGCTGGGTGCACGTGGCAGAGGCGCACTCCTTCCTGCTGGCCCACCAGACCTACGGCGCCCGCCCGCTGGACCGGGCCGGCCGCGACGAGTACGTCGCCCAGATCGCCGAGATCGGCCGGCGACTCGGCGTGGTCGACCCGCCCACCACCGAGGCCGGGCTCGAGGAGGCGCTGTCCTCCTACCGCGCCGAGCTGCGTGGCACCCCCGAGGCCCGCGAGGCCGTCCGCTACGTCGTGCTGCGCCCGCCGATCCCGCTCCTCGCGCGCCCGGCGTACGCCGTCCTCGTGGCCGCGGCCGTGGGGCTGATGCCGGCGTGGAGCCGGCTCCCGCTGCGGCTGCCGCTGATGCCGGTCACCGAACGCACGGTCGTGAAGGTGCTCGGCGGCGCCGCGATCGGGACCATTCGCTGGGCCATGAGCGCCCAGGGGCCGGCGCCGAGGAATGCGGTGGAGACCGAGGCGACCGCGTCCTAGGCTGGGCGGTTCGCCCGGGGCCGCTTCCACCCCCGGGTCGTCTACTCCGCGAGGTGCTGCGCCATGCCCGAGTCCGCGTCCGAGACCGCCCACCCACCCGATCCCGAGCTGCGCCGCGAGCAGCAGCACCTCGCCGAGTCCCGGCGCCAGCTGGCCCGGATGCGTGAGCGCACCGCGTCGATGGACGCCGGTGCCGCGGCGGACTGGGTGAGCCGGGAGTTCCTCGAGTCCACGTTCGCGTTGCGGATGAAGCAGCTGGCCGACGACCCGACCGTGCCGCTGTTCTTCGGGCGGCTGGACTACGGCGCCGGCCACCTGGGGGGCGAGCACGCCGGGGAGTCCTTCCACATCGGTCGCCGCCACGTCACCGGCCCCGACGGCGACGCCCTGGTGGTCGACTGGCGCGCCCCGGTCAGCACCCCCTTCTACCGGGCCAGCAGCGCCGAGCCGATGGGCGTGGACCTGCGCCGTCGCTACGGCTTCTCCCGCGGTGAGCTGACCGGCTTCGAGGACGAGCCGCTCACCGGCGGCGGTGGCCCCGAGCACAGCGCGATCCTCGAGGCGGAGATCGAGCGGCCACGCGTCGGGCCGATGCGCGACATCGTGGCGACCATCCAGCCCGAGCAGGACGTCATCGTCCGCGCCGACCTCGCGCGCAGCATCTGCGTCCAGGGCGCCCCGGGCACCGGCAAGACCGCGGTGGGCCTGCACCGCGCGGCGTACCTCCTCTACGCGCACCGCGAGCAGCTCTCCCGCCAGGGTGTCCTGGTGGTCGGCCCGAACGCCTCCTTCCTGCGCTACATCCGCGACGTGCTGCCGGCGCTCGGCGAGGTCGAGGCGACCCAGGCGACGATCGAGGAGCTGGTCACCGCACCGCTGCCCGAGGGGCGCCGGGTCCGCGCCGTCGAGCCCGACGACGTCGCCACCCTCAAGGGCGACGCCCGGCTCGCGGAGGTGCTGCGGCGGGCGGTGTGGGCAGGCGTCGGCACTCCCGACGACGCCCTGGTGGTGCCGCGCGGGTCGCGTCGCTGGCGGGTGCCGTCCTACGAGGTCGAGGAGGTGCTCGACGGGCTGCGCACCCGCGGCGTCCGGTACGCCGCCGCCGGCTCGATGCTCGCCCAGGCCCTGGCCCACCGGGTGCTGCTGCGCATGGAGGCCGGGGGCGAGTCCCCCGACGACCGGGTGCAGGACGCCGTGGCGCGCAGCGCCCCGGTCAAGGCGTGCGTGAGGGCGCTGTGGCCGGCGGTCGACCCGGCGAAGCTGCTGCACCGCCTGCTCTCGGACCCCGACGCGCTGGCATCGGCGGCCGACGGTCTCCTCGACCCCGACGAGCAGCGGCTCCTCCTGTGGGACCGTCCGCCGCGCAGCGCCGGCACCGCCCGGTGGACGCTCGCCGACGCCGTGCTCCTCGACGAGCTGCGCGACCTGCTCGAGCGCACCGGGTCGGTCGGTCACCTGGTCGCCGACGAGGCGCAGGACCTCTCCCCCATGATGCTGCGCGCGCTCGCCCGGCGCTCCAGCACCGGCTCGGTCACCGTGCTCGGCGACCTCGCCCAGGCGACCACCCCGTGGGGTGCCCGCTCGTGGGAGGAGGCCCTCGCCCACCTCGGCAGGCCCGACGCCCACGTCGAGCAGCTGACCCGCGGCTTCCGCGTCCCCTCCGAGGTCATCGAGTACGCCGCCGGCCTGCTGCCCCACGTCGCCCCGTCGCTCGTGCCACCCACGTCGGTGCGACGCACGCGCGGCGACCTGGAGGTCGCCCGCGTGCCGGACCCGGTCGCCACCCTGGCCGACCGGCTCCGCGGGGTGCTGGCGCGCGAGGGCTCGGTCGGCGTCGTCGTACCCGACCACGTGGTCGCCGCCACCTCCCGCGTGCTGGACGCCGTCGACCACCGCGTGCTCGGAGCGCAGACCGCCGAGGCGGAGCAGGAGTGGGAGACGCGGGTCGAGGTGGTGCCGGCGAGCCTGGCCAAGGGCCTGGAGTTCGACCACGTGGTGCTGCTGGAGCCCGCGGCCGTGGTGGCCGGCGAGCACGACCGCGTGACCGGGCTGCGGAGGCTCTACGTGTGCCTCACCAGGGCCGTCACGAGTCTGCTGGTCCTGCACGCCGAGGACCTTCCCGCAGAACTGGGGAAGCCTTGAGCCTTTCTTGAGGCTCCCTGAAGGAGACGGACCTAGGCTGGAGTCACCGCGGTCGTCAGCCAGGACGCCGCCCATCCACCGGAGTCGTCATGGGGACCACCTCCACCGCCCGCCGTACCGCCGTCGGCCTGCTGCTCGCCCTGCTCGTCGGGCTGCTGAGCAGCGTGGGCGCCTCGACGGTGCTGGCCCCCGGCGCGCACGCCGCCGAGAGGGGGCGCGTGGTCGGTGAGGTGCTCGTGCCGGGCAACGTGAAGCTGAAGGTCCGCTGGTTCGACGAGGATTGGACCTTCCTCGGCTCGCGCAAGGTCAACGGCAGCATCTACTCCCTGCGACTGGCCCCGGGCACCTACTACCTGCAGTTCACCGACGAGCGGCCGGCCTACAACGTCGACAAGTACGCCCCCACCGACGTGCGCGTGCGCGTGAAGGCGGGCAAGAAGGTCCAGAAGAACGTCCGGATGAAGCCGGGTGCCGCCATCACCGGCACCGTCCGCGCCGGCGGCAGGCCGCTGGGCGGCGCCAAGGTCGTGGCCGCCAACGCCAACGAGCAGTCCTTCTCCACCAAGGCCAACGACAAGGGTCAGTTCGCCATCGGCGGACTCCCCGACGGCAGCTACTCCGTCTTCACCTACGACCGGAAGAAGACCTGGGTCGACAAGAGCACCTATGTCCAGGGCCTGCGCTCGACGCAGAAGCGCAACATCGGCATCGTGCTGCGCAAGAAGGCCGGCAAGCTCCTGGTCGACCTGCGCGCGGGCGGCCAGCGGGTCAAGGAGGCGGTCTTCGTCACGGCCATCAGCAAGGCCTCGGGCCAGTTCTGGACCGTCAAGGCCAAGCGCGGCGAGGCCAGCTTCAAGGGGCTCTACCCCGGCAAGTACCGCATGGTCGCCCCCGGCGTGGGCAACTACCTGCCGCAGGAGGGCGCCATCAAGGGCGCCAACGTGAAGCAGGGCCGCGCCGACCTGGCCAGCACCTTCACGTGGAAGAAGCGGGGCGCCAGCATCTCCGGCTTCGTCCTCGACGAGGTCTACCCCGAGGCCGTGCTGAAGGACGTGCGGGTGCTCGCCTTCGCCAAGGACGGCACCCTCCTGGGCTCGGCCACCACGGGTTCGGACGGCGCGTTCACCCTCGGGGGGCCGATCACCACCCAGGGCGGGATCACGCTGAAGATCCAGCCCGGCGGCAGCAACCCGCCGTACCTGACCGGCGCCTACTACTGCAAGTTCGGCTCCAGCTCGCTCTCCCCTCTCTCGGTCACCCAGGGCGAGGACCTCCAGGTCGGCGACCTGCTCCTCCCCCAGCTGGCCACCAGCGAGCAGGACAACAAGAGCAACTGCGGCGCCGAGCACACCGCACCCTGACCGACCGGCGACCGCCTCCTCCCGGTGACCGATCGGTCACCCGATGTCACCCGACTGTGTCCCGATGGTGCCCGAACGGTGGACCACGCGTGCCCGCGGCGGCCTTAGGTTCGAACCACCGGACTCACCGTCACACCCACCGCACGACCGCACCCGAGGAGGCACCATGCAGCTCCGCACCGACCACGGCACGATCCGGCTGCGCCTGTTCGCGGAGACGCCGTGCGTCGTCCGCGTCGCGTGGTACGCCGACGGTCGGCTCGTCGGCCAGCGCCGGCTCTGGCACCGTGAGACCGACCTACTGCTGCCCGAGGGGCGCTGGACCCTCGAGATCTCCGACGAGCGCTCCGCCCACGACCCCAGCCGCCTCGCGCCCACCCGGCTCGAGGTGCTGGTGAGGGCCGGCTGGCGGACCGCCACCGACGTGGTGCTCACCCGCGGAGCGGTGCTGACCGGCTTCGTCGCCGACACCGCACCGCGACTCGCCAGGTTCGCGACCGTCACCGCGACCACCGCCGACGGCCGCAGCTTCTCGGTGCGGACCGACGGCCTCGGCGGCTACACCCTGGCCGGGCTGCCCTCCACCGCCTGCCTGGTGCGTGCCACCAAGGGCACGCAGCGGACGGCGCCGGTGGTGGTCGAGACGGTCGGCGGCGAGCACCACGAGCTCGACCTGGTCCTCACCGAGACCTCCGCGTCGGGCTCGCGCTCGGCCACGGCCGACCTGAAGGTCGGCGCGGCGTTCACCGGTGTTGTGCTGGACGAGCACACCGGCGCCGCGGCGTACGCGGCCATCGTGGAGGTGCGCGACTCCCGCGGCGTGCTGAGGGGGCGCACCCGCACCGACCACCGCGGCTGCTTCGTCGTCGGCGGCGACCTGCCGGCCTCCAGCGGCCTGACCATCGTGGTGAAGTCCGGCCCGGACCGCATCGAGGTGGACCAGCGCCGCCTGCACGGGCTCGCCTGCCGCGAGGCGCAGCTGGTCGACCTGGGTCGGGTCACGCTCCCCCGGGCACCGCACCGGGCACGGCCCGCCCGCGCCAGCCTGCCGCGCGCCAGCGCCGCAGCGATGTCGCTGCCGGCGACCCGCGTCTGAGGCCCGCGTCCGAGGCCGGCGTCCGAGGTCCGCGCCGGGACCGTGGGTCGGGACCGTCAGCTGACGGACATGTCCGTCGCGGGGTCCCAGAAGGCCCGCATGGCGGTGATCCTCCCGTCCTCGTCGAAGACCATGTGGTCGATGGGGGCGACGGTGTAGCTCTGGTCGCCGACGACGGTGACGAGCTCGAAGTGGAAGACGGCCTCGCCGCCGGCGATGCGCACGACGCCGAGGCTGGTGCGCGCCTCCATGCCCTCCAGGCCGCCGTAGAACTCCAGGATGGCCTCGCGGCCGCGGCGGACCTCGGTGCCGACGGGGTCCTCCACGGTCGCGTCGTCGGTGTAGAGGTCGGCGATCTGGGCCGCCGTGCCGTTCGCCACGAGGGCGATGTAGGACTCCACGACCTCGCGGATCTTCTCGGTGCTCGCAGCCACGGCCACACTCCTCGTCGAGTCGCTCCTCACGGGAACGAGAACAGGTTCTAGTTATCGGCAGCCTAGCGTGCGCCACGTCACACGTGGTCGGCGCCATGGGGTTCAATGGGGCGATGCCCGCTCATGACGACCACACCGGCCCGTTGCGCGAGCAGCTGCGCCGGCGCTGGCCGCTCTCCGGCGACGAGGCGCTGCGCGAGGACCTCCTCGACGCCTGGGACCGCCCCGGCTACCACGACCTCCAGCACCTCGCCGACGTGCTCGGCCGGCTCGCCGAGCTCGCCGAGGCCGGCGTCGACTACCCCCACCTCCCGGTGGTGCTGGCCGCGTGGTTCCACGACGCGGTCTACGACGGCGAGCGCGACGCCGAGGAGCGCTCGGCCGCCCGGGCCGAGGACACCCTGCCGCTCTCGGTCGGCGAGGAGACCGCCGCCGAGGTGGCCCGGCTGGTGCGGATGACCGAGACCCACGAGCCGGTCGAGGACGACGTGGCCGGGTGCGCCCTCTCCGACGCCGACCTGGCCATCCTCGCCGCACCCCCGGCCCGCTACGCGACGTACGTCCGCAGCGTGCGCGAGGAGTACTCCCACCTCGACGACGACTCCTTCGCCCTGGGCCGCACCCAGGTCCTCGAGCACCTCGCGGAGAAGCCGACCCTCTTCCACACCGCACCCGCCCGCAGCGCGTGGGAGGCCGATGCCAGGGCCAACCTCGACGCCGAGCTCGCCGGCCTCCGACGGGTCGCCAGCTAGCGTGCCGTCCCACCGGTGCGCGGCTTGCGCACCCGCAGCCCGCCCGCGACCAGGCGGCGCACGAGCTCGCGGCTGCTGACCGGCTCGGCCCCGGCAGCGACCACGTCGGCGTACCACTCCGACGGCACGTCGTAGTGGTCCCGGTCGAAGCCGCGGCGCGAGAAGCCCAGGCTCTCGGCGAAGACGTGCAGCTCCGCGAGGGAGGTGTCGCTGGCCAGGTGCGACCACAACCGGCCGTGACCGGCGGCGTTCGGCGGGTCGATCAGGATCACGCCGACAGCCTAGGCAGCGGTGCTACTAATGGGACGGTGGACGTCGCACAGCTCTTCGAGGCCAGGTCCCGGGTCCTCGCGGACCTCGAGGCACGACGCCAGGCGACCCCCGCAGCGGTCTCGGCGCTGGAGGAGGCCGTCTCGGCGCGCTCGTGGTGGGCCGAGCAGTGGCCCGAGGGCGCGCAGTACGTCGCCGGGCTCATCGCCCAGGACGTCCAGGACGCCCTCTTCGACTCGACCGGTCGCTGGCCGGTGTGCGACTGGTGCGACGAGGACGCCGAGCACATGGTGCACATCCAGCCCGACCTCGGCGGACCGGACCCGACGTGGGTGTGCGAGGAGAGCGGCAAGGCCGTCGCGCCGCTGGGTGAGTTGCCCCGCCGGCACGACTGACGCCCGGATCGGCGAGCCGTGCTCTCGACGCCCGCTCGCTGCTCGACCACCGGGGTGACGCCCGGCTCGGTGGGTCCGCTGACGCGTCCTCGTCAGCCGTCCTGGCCGAGCTGCACCCACAGCGTGTAGCGGTCGGCGCGGTAGACCGAACGGGACACCTCGACGACCTTCTCGCCGGAGACCGCGCGGCGCGAGTGCCGCAGCACCGCGCTCATCGGGTCGACCTCCAGCAGCGAGGACTCCTCGCCGGTCGCCTTGTCGGCGTTGACCGAGTCCTCGGCCCAGGTGGGGCGCAGCCCACGCGACTCCAGGGAGTCGTAGAGGCTGGTCGGCATGCCGCTCTGCAGGAAGCCGGGCAGCAGCACCTCGTTGAGGTAGGCGTCCTCGATGCACATCGGCACCCCGTCGGCGCGACGCAGGCGGCGCCAGTGGATGACCGCGTCGCCCTCGGTCAGCGCCAGCGCCCGGGCGACACCCGGGCCGGCCTGCTCACGGCGGGCCAGCAGCGTCTGGCTCTCGGCGAGCATGCCGCGCCGGGTCATCTCCTCGGTGTAGCCGGTGATCCGGCTCGCGGTGCGTCGGGGTCGCGCCACGAACGTGCCCCGACCCGGGATCCGCTCGAGGAGGCCCTCGACGACCAGCGCGTCCATGGCCTGGCGCACCGTCATCCTGGCCACGCCGAAGTGCTGGACCAGCTCGCGCTCGGACGGCGCCGGTGACCCCGGCGCTGATCCGGTCACGAGGTTGCGGACGTACTCACGGACCTGGACGTGCTTGAGCGCCCGACCGTCCGTCACGAGAACCTCATCCACGCTCAGCAGACTAGACAACCTGGTGCGGCATCGGGCCGGATCCGCGAAATCCGTCCCTTACCACGGTCCGGACCCGTCACACCACGTGAGCGGGCACGAGTTGCCAAAGCGTCGGGCGCATCCGGGCAACACTCGCCGCGTGGGCGCGGACGTCCTACTCGGTCGCGATGGCCTGCAGGACGTCGAGGCGCGCGGCGCGGCGGGCCGGGAGGACCGCGGCGAGCACGCCGACCATCACCGCGAGCACGAGGTAGACCGCGAGCTGGCCCCAGGGCACCGAGATGACCTCGAGGCCCTCGTCACGCAGGGCGGTCATCATGACCACGCCGAAGAGCACCCCGAGGACGACGCCCAGCACCGCGCCGAGCACGGAGATGGCGACCGACTCCAGCGTCACCATCCGGCGCAGCTGTCCCCGCCCCAGGCCGACGGCGCGCAGCAGACCCACCTCGCGGGTGCGCTCGATGACCGAGAGCGCCAGGGTGTTGACGATGCCGAGCACGGCGATGACCAGGGCCAGGCCCAGCAGCGCGAACACCATGAGCACCAGCTGCTCGATCGGCTCGCGCTGGACCTCGGCGTACTCCTGCTGGTCCTGGGCGGCCAGCGTCGGCTGGTCCGCGAGCACCTCGTCGATGCGCTCGCCGAGGACGTCGGCCGCGGTGCCGTCGCCGAACACGACGAGCATCCGGTCCTGGTCGGCGAAGCCGGCGCGGCCGCTGAAGGCCTCTGGCGAGACCAGCGCGGTGGCCGGCACGACCGGGTTGGCGGCGTAGGTGCCGGCGACGGTCCACTCCTGCTCCCCGCCGGGCACCTCGAGCACCACCGTGTCGCCGGGCCGGACGTCGGCGTCGTCGGCGACCTGCTCGGCCAGCAGCACCTCGCGGTCGCCGCTGGGGGGCCGGGAGCCGTCGAGCAGCTCCAGCCCCAGGAGGTCGAGGTCCTCGCCGCTCACGGCACCGACGAAGACGAAGTCGCCCTCGAGCCGGGCCACGTCGTAGCGCTCGACCGCCACGCGGTCCACGCCCTCCACGTCGACCAGGGCCTCGGCCACGCTCGGCGAGAACGGACCGCCGAAGACGTTGGTGACGACGTAGTCGCCGACGAAGCTGTCCTCGATCTGCTGGTCGACCGACGCGGACGCGGAGGCGCCGGCGATCGACATCGTCCCGGCCAGCGCGAGCCCGATCATCAGCGCGGAGGCGGTGGCCGCGGTGCGCCGCGGGTTGCGCAGGGTGTTCTGCCCCGCCAGGACCCCGACGGTGCCGAAGACCCGGCGGAAGAGCGCGGCCGCGGCGCCCAGCAGCGGCATCGAGAGCAGCGGCGAGGCCGCGGTGACGCCCAGCAGCACGGCCAGGACCCCGCCGCCGACCACCCAGCCGGCGTACGCGGTGTCGCCGAAGAGACCCACGAGCAGAGCGGCGCCGCCGAGCACCGCCAGCACCAGCCCGACCACGAGCCGGCGACGCAGGGAGGACTCCGGCAGCGCGACGTCGTCACGCAGCGCCTGGACCGGGGCGATGCGACCGGTGCGCAGGGCGGGGACCAGCGCGGCGGCGACGGTCACGAGGACCGCGACGGAGTACGCCGCCAGCGGGGTGCGGGCCGCGATCACCAGCGGCTGACCGGACAGGTCGAGGCCCGCCTGCGCGAAGAGCGCGGCCAATGCCTGGGCCAGCAGGATGCCGAGCCCCAGGCCGAGCGTGCCACCGAGGACGCCGAGCACCAGGGCCTCGACCAGCACCGAGACCGTGACCTGGCGGCGGCTCGCGCCCAGGGCCCGCAGCAGCGCGAGCTCGCGGGAGCGCTGGGCCACCAGGATCGAGAAGGTGTTGACGATGAGGAAGGCCCCCACGACCAGGGCGACGCCGGCGAAGACCAGCAGGAAGGTCTCCAGGAAGCCGATCGCCTCCTGGAGGTCGGCGGCGTTGGACTCGGCGGCCTCGTCACCGGTGACGGCCTCGAGGTCGGCGTCGATCACCTCGCGCACCTGCTCGACCAGCTCGTCCTGGCTGACCCCGTCGGCCGCGGTGACCCAGACCTCGGTCCAGGCGTCCTGCCCGCCGAGGAACAGGTCCTGGGCGGTGGCGGGGTCGAAGGCGGCGAGGGTGGCGCCGTTGAGCGAGCCCCCGTCGGCGAAGTCGGCCAGGCCCACCAGCGTGGGCTCGACCCGCGCCTGCTCGCCCGGGGTCTGGATCGGCACGGTGTCACCCAGGGAGTAGCCGGCCCGGTCGGCGGTGCGGGTGTCGAGCACGACGTCCTCGGGACCCTCGGGCGCACGCCCCTCCACGATCACCAGGCCCTCGCGCCCGTCGACGGCGGGAGCGTCGCTCCACCCCTGGCCGAGGGCGGGCGGGCCGAACCCGCCGACGGGCCGGTCGTCGGTGTCGATGACGTAGACGCCGATCGAGGCCACCTGGCCGTCGGCGCGGGCGGCGCCGGGCAGGGCCGCGAGCTCGTCGACCACGTCGCCGGGGACGGTCCGCGACCCCGGCGGCCCGCCGCCCTGGCCGTCGGGTCGGACCACGACGTCGCCTGCCGAGGAGGCGAAGATCGAGTCGAAGGAGCGCTGCAGGGTGTCGGAGAAGACCAGGGTGCCGACGACGAAGGAGACACCGAGCACGATCGCGAAGGTGCTCATCAGCAGCCGCACCTTGCGGCCGAGCAGGCTGCGCAGGGAGACCCGGAGCACGGCTCAGGCCTCCTGGGCCGAGGCGTCGTCGCGCGGGGCGGCGGCCTCGGTCATCCGGGTCATGACCTCGAGCACGGCGTCCCGGTCAGGTGCGCGCAGCTCGTCGACGACGCGACCGTCGGCGAGGAAGACGACCCGGTCGGTGTAGGCGGCCGCGACGGGGTCGTGGGTGACCATGACGATCGTCTGCTGGTGCTCGTCGACGCTGCGGCGCAGCAGGCTGAGCACCTCCGCACCCGAGCGGCTGTCGAGGTTGCCGGTCGGCTCGTCGGCGAAGACGATCCGCGGCCGGCTGACCAGGGCGCGCGCCACCGCGACGCGCTGCTGCTGGCCCCCGGAGAGCTGGTTGGGCCGGTGCCCCAGCCGGTCGGCCAGCCCCACGGTCGCGACCACCTGGTCGAACCACTCCGCGTCGGGGCGGCGCCCGGCGATGGCCAGCGGCAGCAGGACGTTCTCCTTCGCGGTGAGCGTCGGCACCAGGTTGAAGGACTGGAAGACGAACCCGATCTCGTCGCGCCGCAGCGCGGTCAACGCCTTGTCCTTCAGCCCGGTCAGCTCGACGTCGCCGATGCGCACCGACCCCGAGTCGGCGGTGTCGAGGGCCGCGCAGCAGTGCATGAGCGTGGACTTGCCCGAGCCGCTGGGGCCCATGACCGCCGTGAACTCCCCCGCCCCGATGTCGAGGCTCACGCCGTCGAGGGCGCGCACTTCCGTCTGGCCCGAGCCGTAGATCTTCGTCAGGTCACGCACGCTGGCCGCCACGGTCATGGGCACCACTGTGTCGGACCGCGCCGACGGCGCGCCACCGGGTTCCACCCCGAGCCGACCCCGGGCCGACCCCGAGAACCGAGCGTGTCCCCCCGCCGAGCCGGCGTATCAACACGCCGGCTCGGCACGACGACGCGGGCCGACACGCCCGCACGTCGTCGAACACGTGTTCGATCAAAGGCGTAGGCTGGCGCCATGGACTTCCAGGGCACCCTCTTCGCCGACCAGCCGCAGGGGCGCGAGTCGCTGGCGGACGCGCTGGCCGGGGCGGAGCGGCACGCGCTCACCCACGGCGCCTGGATCGACGTACGCCGGACCTGGCTGCCCGAGCCCGACGACGTCTTCGACGCCCTGGTCTCGCGGGTCCCCTGGCGCGCCGAGCGGCGGCAGATGTACGACCGCCTCGTCGACGTCCCCCGGCTGGTCTACACCTACATGATCGACCAGGAGCTGCCGCACCCCTCGCTCACCGAGGCCCGCGAGGCCCTCAGCGAGCACTACGCCGGCGAGCTGGGCGAGCCGTTCCGCACGGCCGGGTGCTGCTACTACCGCGACGGACGTGACAGCGTGGCCTGGCACGGCGACACCATCGGTCGCGGCTCCACGCACGACACCATGGTCGCCATCGTCTCGGTGGGCGATCCGCGACGACTCATGCTGCGGCCGCGGGGCGGCGGCGAGAGCCTGGCCTTCGAGCTGGGGCACGGCGACCTGCTCGTGATGGGCGGCAGCTGCCAGCGCACGTGGGAGCACGCGGTCCCCAAGGTCGCCTCCGCCGGGCCGCGCCTCTCCGTGCAGTTCCGACCCTTCGGCGTCTTCTGACCACCGCCGACTCCTCGCACCGCCCGACGCGTGGGACGCCGCGTCGGCGCGGCGGGAATCTGACAGGGTGGCCGCTCCAGATCCCCCGCAGGGGTAGCGCAAGGTAAAGCCGTAGGTAAAGGATGTCGCGGGCGACGATCCGCCAGCACCCCACAGGAGGCGGAGCATGGACGAGCCCCGGGAGGAGCAGGTCACGATGACACCGCCCCAGGTGGTCACACCGCGTCGTGCCGAGGGGCGGGGTCAGCTCTTCCTGGTCGGCATCGTCGCCATCGCCATCGCGGTCCTGGTCGTCGTGCTGATGGCGATGATCGGCGACTGACCGGTCGGATCGACCAGGCGGGACAGGACGGTCAGGCCAGGACGGTCAGGCCAGGACGGTCTGGCCGGGGATCAGAAGGACACCTGCGGCGGGGCCTGGTGCCCCTGCGGGGCGTCGTAGAACTCCCGTCGCCCCACGCCGGCGACCCCGGACAGGAACATCCACGGGATCGTCGCCACCAACGTGTTGAGGGTCCGGGTGGCGTCATTGTAGTACTGCCGCGAGAAGGCGATCTGGTCCTCGGTCTGCGCCAGCTGGCGCTGCAGCTCGGCGAAGTTCTGGTCGGCCTTGAGGTCGGGGTAGGCCTCGGCCACCGCGTTCAACCGCACCAGCGCCTGCTGCAGGGCAGCGTCCGCCGCGGCCCGGGCCGCCACGTCGTCCCCGCCGGCGGCAGCCGCGACGCCGGCGCGGGCGCGGGTGACCTCCTCGAAGACCTCGCGCTCGTGGGCGGCGTAGCCCTTGACGGTCTCGACGAGGTTCGGCACCAGCTCGGCGCGACGCGTGAGCTGGACGTCGATCCCGCCCAGCGCCTCCTGGGCGCCGATGTCGGCGGTGCGCAGCTTGTTGAAGCCGACCACGACGAAGCCGACGACGAGCACGACGACGGCCAGGACGATCAGGAGCGGGACCATGGCTCCATCCTGTCGGCACCGTCCCCGGCTGTCACCAGGACCCGCCGCCTCCGCCGCCACCGCCACCGCCTCCGCCGCCGCCGGAGGAGGACGAGGACTGGGTCGCTGCGTACGCCGAGATGGCCGAGCTCATGCTGGCCTCGAGGTCGTGGGTGATGCGGTCGGTCCAGGCCGACCCGGACGAGCCGGCGTACCAGGTGGCCCACAGGGGCGCGGGCGGGTCCTCGCCGATCTCGAAGCGGTACTTGTCGGCCCACTCCTTGGCGCAGCCGAAGGCGACCGCCCAGGGCACGAAGGCGGCGTAGAGGTCGCGGCGCCCGGCGAAGTCGAAGCGCTGCTTGCTCGAGGGTGTCGAGAGCACCCGCTCGAAGCCACCCACCTCCGACCACAGCCGGCGTCCCAGCGCGGTGCGCCGGGTCCCGGCTCCGGGGGTGAGCAGCGGGGCGGCGCCGACGGCGAGCCCCCCGGGCACGAGCGCCAGCGCGGCCAGGTCGACCGGGTTCACCACGACCGTCACCACGCTCAGCCCGATCATCAGCAGCACCAGCAGGGCACCGAAGCCGCCGAGGCCGTGCCGGACGACGGTGCCCGAGTCACGGCCCCACTGCGCGACGTCCTTCTCGAAGCGGTCGATGCGGGCCGTGAGCTTCTTGCCCGCCTCCACGCTCCCCTTGGTGAAGGTGAAGCGGTCCCCACGGGGGACGATGCGGATGGCGTCGCGGGTCACCGGGTCGAGACGGTCCTCGACGTCGCGGTCCCCGGGTCGCTCGATCGTCCAGCCCTCACCGTGCGGCGTCAGCGTCAGCGCACCCTGCTCGGCCGCGTGCAGGAGCGTGGCGACGTACCGCGGTCGCCCCACCCGCTCACGGGCGACGTAATAGCCCTGGGCCGGGCCGATGCCGGTGGGCGGGGTGTAGGTGAGCGGGAACCCGGGCGCCCGCTCCCGGGCCCGAGCGGCCAGCAGCGCACCGAGGCCGAGCGCCAGGAGCGCACCCACGACGACCAGGACCAGCAGCCACACCCGGGTCCCGAGCACCGGGTCGAAGCGCGGCGCCCAGGGCAGCGTCTCCTGGGCGTCGGGCGCGGGCAGGTCGAGCGTCGCGGTCACGGTGACCGGGGTGCGGGGGGCCAGCGGTCCGGTCACCACGACCACCCGGTCGCTGCCACCGCCGACCGCGGTGCAGCCGCCACGCACCCCGTCCCCCTGGTCGCAGGCGACCTCCCCCACCGTCGTGGCCGGGAGCAGGATGGCGACCTCGGCCTCGTCGATGCGCTGGGCCCAGCCGCCGGGCACGACGTCCCAGCGCAGCTCGGCCCGGCCGTCCTCGTCCTCGCCCAGCACGTCGGCCAGCTCGTAGGTCAGGCGGTAGGTGTGCGAGCCGGGCGTGAGCGTGACGTCGGCGTCGCCGATGCGCCACACGAGGTAGCGCCCGGCGCCCGAGGACTCCGTCACCCAGTCCTCCCGCGCACCGTCGCGGAGCACCTCGACGTCGCGGGGCCGGACCCGTCCGCCCTCGACGGGGGAGTCGGCGCGGTCGAAGAAGCGGAAGATCCCGTGCCGGTCGGAGGTCGTGACCTCCAGCACGATCGTCTCGCGGACCCGCGCGGTGCCGTCCTCGCGGACGGTCATCTCCACGTCGTACCGGCTGATCGAGGTGGGCTCGCTGCCGCCCCCGTCCTCCTCCAGCCCGTAGAAGGCGGCGGGGGCGGCCACGAGCGCGAGGAGGAGGACGAGACCGAGCAGCCGGACGAGGAGTCGGGTCACGCCCCGCAGCCTAGTGTCGCGTCTCAGACGTTGTTGCACGGTTGGCGTTCTCAGGGTGTGCGCAACGCAAGGCGCCGGCGCGCAGCCATAGCCGTTCCTCTCGCAAGCGACGGCAACGCAGCGAGGTGCGTGCCATGGGGGCGCGAAGCGCCCAAGAACGTGTGGGACGCGGCACTAGGGGCGGTGCGGCAGCGGCTACCGCAGCACCCGGCGTACGACGACGAGCAGTGCCACCAGTCCCAGGACCGCGGCCAGTCGCGGGCCGTAGGTCCGCAGCAGCACCGGGAGCACGGTCGCCCCCAGGTCCAGCGAGTCGTCGCCCGTCCCGCTCGGGGCCCTGCTGGTGGACTGGCCCGCAGCCGGTGTCGGACGGGGGGCCGGCGACGGCGTCGGGGGGGCCTGGCCCGCCGCCGCCGGCGTCGGGGTGGGGGTCTCCCCAGGCTCGTCGGTCGCGACGGGACCGTCGACCGGTGCGGGCGCCCCGAGCCGTTGCTCGAGGCACGCCACGAACTGGCCCAGCAGCTTGTCGGAGACGTCCTGCATCACCCCGCGACCGAACTGCGCCGGCTTGCCGGTGATCGCCAGGTCGGTGTCGACCTGCACCTCGGTCGACTCCCCCGCCCCGGTCATGGCCAGGGTGACCGTCGCGCCGGCCGTGCCGTTGCCCCGCTTGTCCTTGCCCTTGGCCTCCACGACGAACCGGTGCGCCGCGTCGTCCTTCTCCACGAAGGTGCCCGACCCGGCGTACTGCAGGGCGATCGGGCCGAGCTTGACCTTCACGGTGCCGCGGAAGGTGTCCCCCTCGACGTCGGTGACGACGGCGCCGGGGAAGCACTCGGCGAGCGCCGCGATGTCCCCGAAGTGCGCCCACGTCGACTCGACGTCGAGGGGGACGGTGAAGTTGTGCCTGAGCTCCACGCCTGCCTCAGCCCCCTGCGGCCGCGAGGACCGCGCGCCGGGTCAGCACCGTCGCGAGGTGGCTGCGGTAGTCGGAGTCGCCGTTGAGGTCCGAGGGCGGGTTGGTGCCCTCCGTGGCGCGCGAGGCGGCCTCGCGCACGGCGTCCTCGGTGGCCGGCTGACCGCGCAGCGCGTCCTCGACCGCGCGGGCACGCAGCGGGGTCGACCCCATGTTGGTCAGCCCGACGCGTGCCTCCGCGATCGTGCCGCCCTCGACCCGGACCGCCGCGGCGACCGCGACGATCGGCCACTGGTGGGCGACGCGCACGAACTTCTCGTAGTGCGCGCCCCAGCCGGTGTGCTTGGGCACCCGGACCGCGGTGAGGATCTCGTCCTCGCCGACGGCGGTCTCGAAGAGGTCGACGAAGAAGTCGTCGGCCCCGACCGTGCGGGTGCCGTCGCGACCGGCGATCACCATCTCGCAGCCCAGCGCCAGCGCGGGCGCTCCCACGTCACCGGCGGGGTCGGCGTGGGCGAGCGCCCCACCGAAGGTCCCGCGGTGCCGGATCTGCTCGTCGGCGAGGTGGGTGACGGCTCGCTGCAGCAGCGCTGCGTGCTCGGCGACCATCGGGTCCCGCAGGACGTCGGCGTGCCGGGTCATCGCGCCGATGACGAGGTGGTCGCCGTCGTCGCGGACACCCCGCAGCTCGGGGATCTTCCCGAGGTCGATGACGACCTCGGGTGCGTTGAGCCGCATCCGCAGCACCGGCAGCAGCGACTGGCCTCCGGCGAGGATCTTGGCGTCGTCGCCGTGCTCGGCGAGCGCGGCGAGCGCCTCCTCGACCGTGGTCGGGGCGAGGTAGTCGAACTGCGCGGGGATCACTGTGCACCTCCGGTGGTCCGGTCGACGGTGCCTTCCATGCCCGTCGAGGAGTCGAAGTGCGGCATCGCCGCACCCTCGGTGGCGCCGCCCCCGGCGACGCCCTGGATGGCCCGCCACACGCGCTCGGGCGTGCAGGGCATGGTGATGTCGTCGATGCCGAGATGGCGTACGGCGTCGACGACCGCGTTCACGACGGCCGGGGTCGAGGCGATCGTCCCGGCCTCGCCCACGCCCTTGGTGCCGAGGGTGTTGGTCAGCGACGGCGAGGTCGTGTGGTCGATGTCGAAGGAGATCGTGTCGGCAGCGGTGGGCAGCAGGTAGTCGGTGAACGACCCCGACACCAGCGTGCCCGCGTCGTCGTAGACCGCCTCCTCCCACAGCGCCTGGGCGATGCCCTGCACCAGCCCCCCGTGCACCTGCCCGGCGACGATGAGGGGGTTGATGATGTTGCCGATGTCGTCGCAGCAGGCGTACTTGCGCATCGACACCTGCCCGGTCTCGGTGTCGACCTCGACCGCGCACAGGTGGGTCCCGTGTGGGTAGTTGAAGTTCACCGGGTCGTAGGTCGCGTCGGCGTCAAGCGAGGGCTCCATGTCCTCGGGGTAGGAGTGCGCCGCGAACGCGGCGGTGGCCAGCTCCTGGATGGTGATGCCCTGGTCGGTGCCGCGGACACCGAACCGGCCACCGGCGTACTCCAGGTCGTCGGCGGAGGCCTCGAGCAGGTGGGCGGCCAGCGGTCGGGCCTTGTCGATGACCTTGTCGACGGCCTTGACCAGCGCCTCGCCGCCGACCACCAGCGACCGTGAGCCGTAGGTGTCCAGGCCCTTGGGCGCGACCTGGGTGTCGCCGTGCAGCACCTCGACGTCCTCGAAGGGGACCCCGAGCCGGTCGGCGACGATCTGGCTGAACGCCGTCTCGTGGCCCTGGCCGTGCGCGGAGGCGCCGGTGACGACCTCGACCTTGCCGGTGGCGAGCATGCGCACGCTGGCGTGCTCCCACCCGCCGGCGCCGTAGTTGAGCTGACCGAGCACCCGGCTCGGCGCGAGCCCGCACATCTCGGTGAAGGTCGAGACTCCGATGCCGAGCTGGACCCGGTCGCCGGACTCGCGGCGCCGCTTCTGCTCGGCGCGCAGCTCGTCGTAGCCGAGCATCTCCATCGCCCGCTGCGTGGCCTTCTCGTAGTCGCCGGAGTCGTACTCCAGCCCGGCGACGGTGGTGAAGGGGAACTCGTCGGCGTCGATCCAGTTGCGGCGACGGACCTCGATCGGGTCCTCGCCGAGCTCGGCGGCCAGCTCGTCCATCAGCCGCTCGATCGCGAAGGTGGCCTCGGGCCGGCCGGCGCCGCGGTAGGCGTCGGTCCAGGTCTTGTTGGTCAGCACCGTCTGGCAGTTGAACTGGTAGGCGGGGAACTTGTAGATCGAGTTGAACATGAAGGCGCCGAGCACCGGGACGCCGCCGCCGACGATCGCGACGTAGGCCCCGAGGTCGGCGAGCAGCTCGACCTTGAGGCCGGTGACGGTGCCGTCCTTCTCGGCGCTCATCGTGAGCTTCTGCCACTGGTCGCGCCCGTGGTGGGCGGTCATCAGCGACTCCGAACGGGTCTCGGTGAACTTCACCGGCCGCCCCAGCCGCCGGGCGACGGCGAAGGCGATCATCTCCTCCGGGGTCTGCTGGAGCTTGCCGCCGAAGCCACCGCCCACGTCGGGGGCGATGACCCGGATCTTCGACTCCGGCACACCGGTCGTCGCCGCGATCGCGAAGCGCAGGATGTGCGGCACCTGGGTCGCCGACCAGACGGTGATCTGCTCGCCGGTCGGGTCGACGACGACCGAGCGCGGCTCCATGAAGGCGGGGATCAGCCGCTGCTGGCGGTACTCCCGCTCGATCACGATGCCGTCGGTCCGTGCCTTCTCGATGGCCGCGTCGACGTCGCCGCCGGTGCCGGCCTCGGCGGAGTCGAACTTCCAGAACGCCGACTTGTTGGTGCCGAGGTCGGGGTGGGCCAGGACCTCGTCGGTGGCGGCGTGCTTGAGGTCCAGGGCGGCCGGCAGCTCGTCGTACTCGACGTCGACGAGCTCGGCGGCGTCCCGCGCCTCCGCCGCGCTCCGCGCCACCACGACCGCGACGACCTCGCCGGCGAACGCGACCCGGTCGACCGGCATCGGCAGGTGCGGCGGGGTCACCTGGTCCTCGGTGATCGCCCAGGCGTTGATGCAGGCGCCCTGCGCCTCGCCGAGGTCGGCGCCGGTGACCACGTCGACGACGTTGGTGGCGTTCTTGGCCTCGGTGGTGTCGATCGAGACGATCTTCGCGTGCGCGAAGGGGCTGCGGACCATCGCGAGGTGCAGCATCCCGGGCAGCGCGAGGTTGTCGGTCCACCGGGTGCGGCCGGTGATCAGCCGCTGGTCCTCCTTGCGGCGCCGCTCGCGCCCGATCTCCCGCTCGGCAGCTGGCTCCTGGACGGCGGTCATGCCGTCACCCCCTGCTCCTGCTCCTCGCTGGTCGAGCCCGTCGAGACCCCGGCGGCGTGCTGCACCGCCCTGACGATGTTGTGGTAGCCGGTGCAGCGGCACAGGTTGCCCTCGAGGCCGAGCCGGATCTCCTCCTCGCTGGGCTGCGGGTTCTCCTTCAGCAGCGCCACGCTCTGCATGACCATGCCCGGCGTGCAGAAGCCGCACTGGAGGCCGTGGCACTCGCGGAAGGCCTCCTGCACCGGGTGCAGCTCGCCGTCCTGCGCGAGCCCCTCGATGGTGGTGACCTCGCATCCGTCGGCCTGGACGGCCAGGACGTTGCAGGACTTCACGGACTCACCGTCGAGGTGGACGGTGCAGGCTCCGCAGTTGCTGGTGTCGCACCCGATGACGGTGCCGGTCTTGCCGAGGCGCTCGCGCAGGTACTGCACCAGCAGCATCCGCGGCTCGACGTCGTCGGCGACCCTGGCGCCGTCGACGGTGAGGCTGATCCGGGTCATGGACTCTCCCTGGGTGGATCACGCGGGGGTTCGCGTGGGTGGCGGGTCGTGTGACCCGGCTCACGCTATGAGCGCCAGGTTGGAGGAGGGTTGGAGGAGGGTTGGAGGAGCGCTGAACGAGGGCCGGCGCCTCCCCGTCCTCAGCCGCGCGCAGCCGCCAGACGGGCCTTGAGCAGCGGCGCCAGCGGGTGGGCGCGTCCACCCAGCCGGGCCAGCGCAGCCTCGACCACCTCGGTGTCGTAGGGCGCCCGCTCGCCGTAGGTCGCGACCGCCTCGGGGTCGGGGTCGGCCAGCAGCGCCTCCCGGACCGCGACGGCGACGTACTCGCCGAGCTCCTGCAGGGCCGGGCTGTCGGTGCCGGGCAGCAGGTCGCCGCCGTACGCCTCGACGGCCCGACCCACCCGCCCGCGACGCAGCATCGAGAGCACGTGGTCGACGTCGGTGGCCACCGGCATGGTCAGCCGGTAGGGCCGCGAGGAGAGCTGCCCGCCGAGCGCGTGGCGCAGGTGGGAGACCTCGGCCTTGAGGGTGGAGAAGGTGACGGCGTGGTCGCCGTAGACCGCCGCGTGGAGCCGGTCCAGCGAGAGCCCCTCGGGGTGCAGGGCGAGCAGGGCGAGGATCTCGGTCTGGCGCCGGTTGAGCAGCAGCCGCTGGCCGTCGAGGTGGGCCTCGGCTGTGCCGAGGACCGAGAGCACCAGGCCGGGCTGGGTGTCGTCGGGCCCGGGGGCGTGACCCAGCGGGGTGGCGCTGGCCGGCATCGCCTGCTCGATGAGGCGCGCCATCACCTGCGCGGTGGCGAGGCCGATCGGGTGGGTGCGGTCCCAGGTGGTGGAGAGGTCGAGCACGCCGAGCTGCACGCCGGTCACCGGGTCGTGCACGGGCGCGGCCCAGCAGACCCAGTTGTGCACCATCGAGGCGTAGTGCTCGGCGCTGAAGACCATCGCCGCGCGGTCGTGGCGGTTGGCGAGGTCCAGGGCGTTGGTGCCGGCGGACCGGTCGTCCCACCGGCCGCCGGCCACGAAGTTCACGCTCTCGGCCTTGCGGCGCATGGTGCGACCGCCGTACGTCCACAGGATGCGGGTCTGCGGGTCGGTCACCGCGACCACGAGGTCGCCGTCCTCGGCGGTGCGGCGCAGGTCCTCCTCGACCCGCTCGACCGCGGTCTGCAGCGGGGAGTCGCGGAAGTAGGCCGCGGTCTCCTGCTCGTCGTCGAGGGGGGCGTAGGCGACCTCCGGGGAGATCGTCTGCTCCGAGCGCGCCCAGCTCGACCAGATCTCGGGGCGCACGAGCTGCTCGGCGCCGTCACCGTGCTCGACGAACGAGGTCCACGCGCGCACCGCGTCGACCCGGCGAGCCCGCAGGTCCGCTTCCATGCCGCGAACCTAGCACCGTCCTGGTGACGTGGGTCACACCTCGAGGTGGCGCCTCAGGAACGCGACGGTGCGGCGCATCGAGTCGGCGAAGCGCGGGCCGAAGGCGTGCTGCTCCCCCGGCCACTCCACCAGCGTGCTGCGAGCACCCGCCTCCCGCAGCAGCCGGTCGGTCTGCCGGGACCAGGCCGGTGGGCAGACGTCGTCGGAGGTGCCGTGGTGGAGCATCACCGGCACCTCGACGCGGTCGAAGAATGTCCGGCTGGACAGGTCGCGGTAGAAGCGCGGCGACTCCTCGGGCGTGCCGTGCTCGTCGTAGAACGCGCGTGCCCCCTCGGGGCGGTTGGGCTCGGTGAACTGGCGCAGGTTGTCGACGAAGCGGCTGCTCACCGACGCGAAGACGACCGCCGCGTCGACCAGGTCCGGCTCGGCCACGATGGCGTTGAGCGTGACGCCGCCGCCCATCGAGCGGCCGACGAAGGCGGTGCGGTCGGCGTCGACGTAGTCCATCCGCTTCAGGGCCTTGACCGCCCCGATCGCGTCACGGGTGTAGACCAGCCGGGTCTCCCGGCCCATCGGGCTGACCGGGTCCGAGCCGGCGTGGCCGCGGTAGTCGGTGTGCAGCACCACGAACCCAGCCGCCGCGAACCACTCCTGCTCGCGGCTCATCCCCCGGCCGAGGGTGTAGATCGCGGGGTCGATGTAGCCGTGGTTGAGCACCAGCGCGGGGAACGGCCCCTCGCCCTTGGGCACCAGCAGCTCGCCGGTGACGGTGGCCCCGTTGACGCGGTACGCCGCCGCGTAGCCGGTCCACCGGTCGGTCTCGGCCAGCTGCGCGGTCGTGCGCAGGCCGCCGCCGCGCACGTCCTCACGCATGAGCGCCGGGAGGCTCTGAGGGTCACGGACGGGTGGGAGGGTCTCGTCGGACTCGGGGTCTGCTGTGGGGTCTGCTGTGGGGTCTGCTGTGGGGTCTGCTGTGGACTCGCCGGTGGGCTGGTCGCTCGGCTCGCCCGTGGGGCTGCAGCCCAACGGCGTACGTCGTGACCGGCCGGATCCACCCGCACGGGAGCCTCATGGGTCCACTGTGGCGGCTGGGGCCAAGCGGCGGGTCGGGAGGTTCATCGGCCGTCCGACAGACCTTGGCGTTGGCCGACAGCGGTTCATCGGCCAGTGGCAAGGTTCATCGGCCGGCCGATGAACCTCGCGGCCCACGCCGGCTACTCCTCCCCGTGGATCCGCCCCGAGGTGGTGGCCAGCCGCTCCCCGGAGCCACCCCAGCGGCCGGCGATGATCTCGGCGGCGATGGAGATGGCGGTCTCCTCCGGGGTGCGGGCGCCGAGGTCGAGGCCGATGGGCGAGGAGAGCCGGCCGATCTCGTCCTCGGTCAGCCCCACCTCGCGGAGCCGGTCGAGCCGGTCGTCGTGGGTGCGCCGCGAGCCCATCGCCCCCACGTAGGCGACGTCCAGGCGCAGCGCGACCTCGAGCAGCGGCACGTCGAACTTCGGGTCGTGGGTGAGCACGGCCAGGACGGTGCGCGGGTCGATGCGGCCGGCCTCGACCTCGGCGGCGAGGTAGCGGTGCGGCCAGTCCACGACCACCTCGTCGGCGTCGGGGAAGCGCGAGGCGGTCGCGAAGACGGGCCGGGCGTCGCAGACGGTGACGTGGTAGCCGAGGAACGACCCCACCCGCGCGACCGCCGCCGCGAAGTCGATGGCTCCGAACACCAGCATCCGCGGTTTCGGCGCGAACCCCCACACGAACACCCGCATCCCCTCGCCGCGCCGCTCACCGTCGGGGCCGTAGGTCAGCGTCGCGTTGGAGCCACTCGCCAGCAGGCCGAGGGCGTCGTCGTGCACGGCGTCGTCCATCCTCGCCGAGCCGAGCGAGCCCGAGAGCGCCTCCCCGGGTCGTACGACGACGCGCCGGCCCCGCACCCCGGCGTCGGGGTGCTCGATCACCGTGGCCAGCGCGACGGGTCGCCCCGCCTCGATGTCGGCGGCCACCTCGCCGAGCTCGGGGAAGGTCTCGCGCGAGACCTTCTCGACGTAGACGTCCAGGATGCCGCCGCAGGTCAGCCCGACCGCGAACGCGTCGTCGTCGGAGACGCCGTAGCGCTCGAGCACCGGCTCGCCCGTGCCGGCCACCTCGGTCGCCTGCTCGTAGACCGCGCCCTCGACGCACCCGCCCGACACCGAGCCCACCGCGGTCGCGTCGGGGCCGACCAGCATCGAGGCACCGGCCGGTCGCGGGGCGGAGCGGAAGGTCGCCACGACGGTGGCGACGCCGACGGTCTCGCCGGCCTCCCACCACGCCATCAGCTCGGGCAGCACGTCACGCACGGGAGAGCACCTCGCACAGCTCGGAGTAGGTCGCCAGCGAGTGCCCGGCGAGGAAGTCGTCGACGTGGGGCAGCACCGCCACCACACCGCCCTGCACCGGCTCGTAGCCGGCCTTGCCGCGGTGCGGGTTGACCCACACGACCCGGTGCGCGATCCGCTGCAGCCGTCGCACCTGCTCGGCCAGCAGCGTCGGGTCACCGCGCTCCCAGCCGTCGCTGAGCACCACCACGACCGCACCGCGGGCCAGCCCGCGTCGCCCCCAGCGGTCGAGGAAGACCTGCAGCGACTCCCCCAGCCGCGTGCCGCCGGACCAGTCGGGCACCGTGTCGCCGGCCGCGACCAGCGCGCGCTCGGGGTCGCGGACCGACAGCGCCCGGGTGAGGTGGGTGAGCCGGGTGCCGACGGTGAACGTCTCCACCCGCGCGTCGGGCACGTGGGTCAGCCGGTGCGCCACGCGCAGCAGGGCGTCGGCGTACCCGCTCATCGAGCCGGACACGTCGACCAGCAGCACCACTCGGCGGGGTCGGGTGCCGCGACGGCGGTAGGCGATGGGGGCGGGCTCGCCGAGGCGGCGCAGCGAGGCGCGGACCGTGGCGCGGGCGTCGACCTGCCCGCGGTGCCAGCGGTCGTGCCGGGCCGTACGCCGTCGCGGCGGGCGGAAGCGCAACCGGGCGAGCTGGGCGGCGAGCCGCTGCTTCTCCCCGGCGCTCAGCGTGGCGACGTCGCGGTGCCGCAGCACCTCGGCGTCGCTGGCCCGCGCTCGCACGGGGTCGGAGTCGTCGCTCTCACCAGCGCCGTCGGCGTCGGTCTCGGGCAAGGAGGTGAGCGTCGGCGCGCCCGGCGTGGCCGGCCGCGGGCGCGGCAGCCCGGCCCGGTGGTCGAAGTAGGCCTCGAAGACGCCGTCGAAGCGGTGCAGGTCGTCCGGCCCGCCGCACAGCGTCGAGCGGCCGGCGGTCCGCACCGCCGCGGCATCGGCCAGGCCGACGTGCGCGCAGGCCTCGAGGAAGGCCGCCGACCGGTCGTGCGTCACCGCCACCCCGGCGGCGCGCAGGGCGGTCGTGAACCCGAGCAGCACCTCGTCGGGCGCTCGTCGCTGGTCGAGCCCGTCGAGACCCGTCATGACGTCAGCAGCCGGTCCAGCGCGTGCTTCACGCGGTCGGCGTCCTCGCGGTACTTCACCAGCGCCCCCAGCGTCCGCGCGGCGGTCTCGAGGTCGAGCTCGGCGCACCCGAGGTGGTGCAGGGCCTGCGCCCAGTCCAGCGTCTCGGCCACGCCCGGCGGCTTCTGCAGCCCGGTGTCGCCGCGCAGCCGCTGCACGACGTCGACCACCTGCCGGGCCAGCGCCGCGGACACCTCGGGCAGCCGGGTGCGGACGATCTCCACCTCCCGCTCCAGCCCGGGGTGGTCGACCCAGTGGTAGAGGCAGCGCCGCTTCAGCGCGTCGTGCAGCTCACGGGTGCGGTTGGAGGTCAGCACCACCAGCGGCGGCTCGGCGGCACGGACGGTGCCGAGCTCGGGGATCGAGACCTGGTACGTCGACAGCACCTCGAGCAGGAACGCCTCGAACTCGTCGTCGGCCCGGTCGACCTCGTCGACGAGCAGCACCGCGGGCGCCTGCTGCAGGGCGGCGAGCACGGGACGCGCGAGCAGGAACCTCTCGTCGTACAGGCTCTTCTCGGCCTCCTCGACACCCTGACCCCCGAGACCGCCGGCGGCCTCGAGCGCGCGCAGGTGCAGCACCTGCCGCGGGAAGTCCCAGTCGTAGAGCGCCTGCGAGGCGTCGATCCCCTCGTAGCACTGCAGCCGCAGCAGCGGCACCCCGGCGACCTGCGCGAGCGCCTCGGCCAGCGCGGTCTTGCCGGTGCCGGGCTCGCCCTCGAGCAGCAGCGGACGCTGCATCCTCCCGGCCAGGAAGACCACGGTCGCCAGCGACTCGTCGCACAGGTAGCCGGTCGCGGCGAGCTGCTCGGCGACCTGCGCGCTGGACTCGACCTGCATGGCGACAGGCTAGACAGCCGGGTGTTGGTCGGCGGTTGGAGCATGCCCACACTGGAGGACGTGCCCTCCGTGCCCGAGCCCAAGACCTGCGCCTCCTGCGGCCGCACCATCGAGTGGCGCAGGAAGTGGGCGCGCTCGTGGGACGACGTGAAGTACTGCTCCGACGCCTGCCGCCGCCACAAGGTCACCGACACCGACCGGGCGCTGGAGACGAGCATCCGCTCGCTGCTCGACTCCCGGAAGGGCGGCGCCACCATCTGCCCCAGCGAAGCGGCCCGCGAGGTCGGCGGCGAGGACTGGCGCGACCTGATGGAGCCGGCCCGCCGCGCCGGGCGACGGCTCGTCGCGGCCGGCGAGGTCGAGGTCACCCAGGGCGGGAAGGTCGTGGACCCCTCCACCGCCAAGGGGCCGATCCGGGTCCGTCGAGTCCCCTGACCTACCGGCTGTCGACGTCGCGGCCGCTCGCCAGGTCGCCGCACTCGACGAGCACCACGTCGGCGGTCGCGAGGTAGTCGCGCGCCCCCCGGTCCCCCGTGGCCGCGGCGGCCACCCCGGCCCAGTGGTCGCGCCCGAGCAGCACCGGGTGCCCCGGCACGCCGTCGTACGCCGCTCGCGCCAGCGAGCCCGCGGCCGCACCGGCACCGCCGACTGCACCGCCGACCACCCGGGCCACCACCTGCGGCACCAGGTCGGGCAGGTCGACCAGGCTGACCACCACCGACGGCACGTCCTCCCCGAGCCCGGCCAGGGCGGCGAGCCCGGCCCGCAGCGAGGCCCCCATCCCCTCGGCCCAGTCCTCGGCCACCACGACCTGGACGGACCCGTCCAGCAGCTCGGCCGCCTCCGGCGCCGCGCCGAGCACCACGACCACCGGGTCGCAACCGCCCTGGCGCAGCACCTCGACGCCCCGCTGCAGCCAGGCGCCCCGGTCGTCGTGCACCAGCGCCTTGGGCATCCCCATCCGCGAGCCGGCCCCCGCGGCGAGCAGCAGCCCGGCGGGCGTGGGGGCGGGCGGATCGACGGGGGTCACGGGTCGATGGTGCCAGGCACGCGCGACCCGTCGGCCGCACGAGGCCAAGAGATGTCCTAGGGTCGCTCCCGACCGAGGGGAGAGACGTGGATCACATGCGAGGAGTCGCCGTCGTCACCGGCGCCGCCGGCGCGATCGGCACCGCACTGACCGCCACGCTGACCGACGCCGGCTACGACGTGGTCGGGCTCGACCTGCCGGAGGCCTGCCCGCCCGAGCGACTGGCGAGCGGAGCGATGGTCGGCTGCGACATCACCGACGACGCCGAGGTCCGGGCGGTCTTCGAGCGCATCGTCGCCGACCACGGGCGGATCGACCTGCTGGTCAACAACGCCGGCATCTCGGCGATCGGAGCGTTCGACGACCACGACGTCGAGACCCACCGGCAGGTGCTCGCGGTCAACCACCTCGGCTCGGTCTCCTGTACCCAGGCCGCGCTGCCGGCCCTGCGCCAGAGCCGCGGCCACGTCGTGGTGGTCAGCTCGGTCGCGGGCTTCGCCCCGGTCGTCGGCCGGCCGGCGTACGTCGCCGCCAAGCACGCCGTCACGGGGATGTTCGAGTCGCTGCGTCCCGAGCTGGCGCGCGACGGCGTCGGCGTGACGCTGGTGCACCCGACCTTCCTCACCACCCACCTCGGCACGGCCGAGGGCGGTACCGAGCGCACCACCACCGGCTCGGCCGTCACCGCCGACGACGTCGCCCGGACCGTGCTCGAGGGCGTCCGGAAGCGCCGGCCGCGGATGCTGGTCGGCCGCACCGCCCACGTCGCCTGGCACGTGCGCCGTCTCGCGCCCGGGCTCTACGAGCGTCTGATGACCCGCCGGATGACCGCCACCGAAGGAGCCGACCGTGGCTGACCAGTCCCGCGACGAGGACCTCACCTGCGCCGTGATCGGCGCCGGCCCCACCGGGCTGGCCGCCCTGCGCACCCTCCAGCGCTACGGCGTGCCGGCGGTCGGCTACGAGCTGGCCGACGACGTCGGCGGGCTGTGGCACATCGACGGGCCGCGCAGCACGATGTACGAGTCGGCCCACCTGATCTCCTCCAAGACCACCACGGCGTACGCCGAGTTCCCGATGCGCGAGGAGGTGGCCGACTACCCCAGCCACCGCGAGCTGCACGGCTACTTCCGCGACTTCGCCGACACCTTCGGCCTGCGCGAGCAGATCCGCTTCGGCACCGAGGTCACCGCGGTGGAGCCTGACCCGGATCCAGCGAGCGAGCAGTGGCTGGTGACCAGCACCGGCCCCGACGGCACCCGCACCGAGCGGCACTCGGCGGTGCTGCTGTGCAACGGCACGCTGAGCGAGCCGTCGGTGCCGACCTTCGAGGGCTCCTTCGACGGCGAGGTCATGCACACCAGCCGCTACCGCGACGCCGACGTGTTCGCCGGCAAGCGGGTGCTGATCATCGGTGCCGGCAACTCCGGCTGCGACATCGCCGTCGACGCCGCCCACCGCGCGGCCTCGGTCGACCTGAGCGTGCGCCGCGGCTACTACTTCGTGCCGAAGTACCTCTTCGGCAAGCCCGCCGACACCCTCAACCAGGGCAAGCCGCTACCGGCGCGGATCAAGCAGGCGGTGGACTCGCGCGTCCTCAAGGCGTTCACCGGCGACCCGGTGCGCTTCGGGTTCCCGAAGCCGGACTACAGGATCTACGAGTCGCACCCGATCGTGAACACGCTGGTGCTCCACCACATCGGCCACGGCGACGTGACCGTGCGGCCCGACATCGACCGGCTCGACGGCGACGGCGTGCGGTTCGTCGACGGCCAGCGCCACGAGTACGACCTGGTCGTGCTGGCCACCGGCTACCGCCTGCACTACCCCTTCGTCGACCGCGAGCTGCTGGCCTGGGACGGCTGGTCGCCGCAGCTGTACCTCAACATCTTCCCGCCGCGACGCACCCCCGCGCAGAGCACGCTGTTCGTGCTCGGCATGCTCGAGGCCAGCGGCATCGGCTGGCAGGGCAGGTACGCCCAGGCCGAGCTGGTGGCGGCGTACCTCCGCGCGCGACGCGACGACCCGGCGGCCGCCGCCGAGATGGACCGCCGCATCGCCGGCCCGAAGCCCGACCTCACCGGCGGCTACCGCTACCTCGCACTGGAGCGGATGTCCTACTACGTCAACAAGGACGCCTACAAGGCGTCGCTGGCCGAGCACCTCGCGCTGCTCGACCCGCTCCCCGCCCCCGAGTCGTCGGCTCCCCGCAGCCACGAGGAGGTCCGATGATCCCGCTGCCCTTGTTGGTGGGAGCGGACGCCGACGTCGACAGCATCCGGATCGCCTTCGAGGAGGGGTCGCTGACGACGCTGAAGATCGTCATCGGCGCGATCCTCCTCGGCGTCGCGCTCGAGACCCGCCCCTCGGACTTCCTGGCCGCGGCCAAGCGGCCCGGGTCGATCGCGATCGGGGTCGTCGCGCAGTTCCTGGTGCTACCGGCCCTGACCTTCGCGCTGACCCTGCTGCTCGACGTGCGCGGCTCGGTGGCGCTCGGCATGATCCTGGTGGCCTGCTGCCCGCCGGGCAACGTCTCCAACATCCTCACCCACCGCGCCCGCGGCGACGTGGCGCTCTCGGTGTCGATGACCGCGGTCGGCAACGTGCTGGCGATCGTGGCGATGCCGCTCAACGTCGCCTTCTGGGGCTCGCTGCACCCCACCGGCAAGGAGCTGCTCCAGGACATCACGCTGGACGCGGTCGACATGCTGGTGGAGATCGGCACCGTCATCGGCATCCCGTTCGTCGTCGGCATCGCGATCGCCACGAAGTGGCCGCGCTTCGCCGAGCGCGCCGGGAAGATCGTCGGCCCTGTCGCGTTCCTCGCCCTCGGCGCGGTGATCGTGGTCGGGGTCGCCGGCAACTGGTCGATCTTCGTGAACTACATCGGCATCGTGCTGGTGGCGGTCTTCCTCCACGACGCCCTCGCCCTGCTGCTCGGCTACGGCATCGCCCGCGGCACGGGCCTTCCCGAGCGCAGCCGCAAGGCGATGACCTTCGAGGTCGGCATCCGCAACTCCGGCCTCGGCCTGGTGCTGGTCTTCGCCTTCTTCGACGGCCTCGGCGGCATGGCACTGGTCGCCGCCTGGTGGGGCATCTGGGACATCATCGCCGGCCTCGCCGTCGCCCAATGGTGGGGCATGCGTGCCGGGCGGCGTACGCCGGAGCCGGTCACGTGAGCGCCCCCGACCCCCGCACGGTGCTGGTCACCGGCGGCAGCGGCTTCCTGGGCTCCTCGGTCGTCCACGGGCTCGCCGCGGCCGGGCACCGCGTCGTCAGCGGCGACCTGCGACTGCCCGAGCAGCCCGTCGCCGGGGTCGAGCACGTCGTCCTCGACGTCACCGACGCCGCCCTCGTGGACCAAGTGGTCGGCGAGCACGGCACCGAGGTGGTGGTCCACCTCGCCTCGGTCGTCACGCCGGGCAAGGACTCCTCCCGCGCCAAGGAGCACGCCGTCGACGTGGACGGCACCCGGCACGTGCTCGAAGCGTGCCTGGCCCACGGCGTGCGGCGCGTGGTGGTGTCGTCGTCGGGTGCGGCCTACGGGTACCACCCCGACAACGGGGCCGCCCACGACGGCTGGCTGCACGAGGACGACCCGGTGCGGGGCAACGAGGCCTTCGCCTACAGCCACCACAAGCGGCTGGTCGAGGAGATGCTCGCCGACCTGCGGGAGACCCACCCGGAGCTGGAGCAGGTCGTCCTGCGGATCGGCACGATCCTCGGGGAGCGCGTCGACAACCAGATCACCGCGCTGTTCGAGCGGCCGCGGATGCTGCAGATCCGCGGCTCGGACTCGCCGTTCGTCTTCATCTGGGACACCGACGTCGTCGCGATCATCGAGCGCGCGGTGACCAGCGAGGCGACCGGCATCTTCAACGTCGCTGGCACCGGCGCGATGAGCATCCCCGAGATCGCCGAGGCGCTCGGCAAGCCGGTGGTCGCGCTGCCCGAGGGTCTCCTCCGGGCGGCACTGGCGGTCGGGAAGCGGCTCGGCCTGACGGCGTACGGGCCCGAGCAGACGATCTTCCTCAAGCACCGCCCGGTGCTGGCCAACGACCGGCTGGTCGAGGTCCTCGGCTACCGGCCGTCGAAGACCTCGCGCGAGGCGTTCGACGCCTGGCGCACCAGCCGCGGCCTCTGACCGCTCCGGGGGTCGTGCCCCCGAGCGGGCGCCATGGCGCCCGCTCAGGGGCACGACCCCACAGAAATGCGGGAAGGCCCCGGTCGCTCTCGCGACCGGGGCCCTCTCGGTGGTGCTGTGGAGCGGTGGGACTCAGAAGTCCATGCCGCCCATGCCGCCGTCGCCACCGGGCATCGGGGCAGCCTTCTCGGGCTTGTCCGCGACGACCGCCTCGGTGGTGAGGAAGAGCGCCGCGATGGAGGCGGCGTTCTGCAGCGCGCTGCGGGTCACCTTGGCGGGGTCGATGATGCCGGAGGCCAGCATGTCGACGTACTCGCCAGTGGCGGCGTTGAGGCCGTGGCCGGGGGTCAGGTTGCGCACCTTCTCCGCCACGACACCGCCCTCGAGGCCGGCGTTGACCGCGATCTGCTTCAGCGGGGCCTCGGTGGCCAGCTGGACGATCTTGGCGCCGGTGGCCTCGTCGCCGTCGAGCTCGAGCTTCTCGAACGCGCCCGCGGCGGCCTGGATGAGGGCCACGCCACCGCCGGCGACGATGCCCTCCTCGACAGCAGCCTTGGCGTTGCGGACGGCGTCCTCGATGCGGTGCTTGCGCTCCTTGAGCTCGACCTCGGTGGCCGCGCCGACCTTGATGACCGCCACGCCGCCGGCCAGCTTGGCCAACCGCTCCTGCAGCTTCTCGCGGTCGTAGTCGGAGTCGGACTTCTCGATCTCGGCGCGGATCTGGTTGACCCGGCCCTCGATCTGCGAGGCGTCGCCGGCACCCTCGACGATGGTGGTCTCGTCCTTGGTGATGACGACCTTGCGGGCCTGGCCGAGCAGCTCGATGCCGGTGCTCTCGAGCTTGAGGCCGACCTCCTCGGAGATGACCTGGCCACCGGTGAGGATCGCGATGTCCTGCAGCATGGCCTTGCGGCGGTCACCGAAGCCCGGGGCCTTGACGGCGACGGACTTGAAGGTGCCGCGGATCTTGTTGACGACCAGGGTCGACAGCGCCTCGCCGTCGGTGTCCTCGGCGATGATCAGCAGCGGCTTGCCCGACTGCATGACCTTCTCCAGGATCGGCAGCAGGTCCTTGACGTTGGAGACCTTCTGGTTGGCGATGAGGATGTAGGGGTCCTCGAGGACGGCCTCCATGCGCTCCATGTCGGTCGCGAAGTACGCCGAGATGTAGCCCTTGTCGAACCGCATGCCCTCGGTGAGCTCGAGGTCGATGCCGAAGGTGTTCGACTCCTCGACCGTGATCACGCCCTCCTTGCCGACCTTGTCCATCGCCTCGGCGATGGCGTCGCCGACGGTGGTGTCGCCACCGGCGGAGATGGTCGCGGTGGCCGCGATCTGCTCACGGGTCTCGATGTCGGTCGCCATGCCGAGGAGCTTCTCGGAGACGGCGGACACGGCGGCCTCGATGCCGCGCTTGAGGCCCATCGGGTTGGCGCCGGCGGCCACGTTGCGCAGGCCCTCACGGACCATGGCCTGGGCCAGCACGGTGGCGGTGGTGGTGCCGTCACCGGCGACGTCGTCGGTCTTCTTGGCGACCTCCTTGACGAGCTCGGCACCGATCTTCTCGTAGGGGTCCTCGAGCTCGATCTCCTTGGCGATGCTCACACCGTCGTTGGTGATCGTGGGGGCGCCCCACTTCTTCTCCAGCACGACGTTGCGGCCCTTGGGACCGAGGGTCACCTTGACGGCGTCAGCGAGGGTGTTCATGCCCCGCTCGAGGCCGCGACGGGCCTCCTCGTCGAATGCAATCAGCTTCGGCATAACTCCTGCGATCTCCTCGCACGAAAAAGAGTTGTGGACGGCCCGGCTCGTCGCCCGCGACGGACGGCCGCTCCACCTGCGGACCCTTCCCGGAGGTGGGGTGCGACCTCGACTCCCCGGACCGGGGTGTCTTGGCACTCTCACATGGAGAGTGCCACCGTCATGTTTAGCACTCGCACAGGGCGAGTGCAAACGTCAGGGTCGGTCCGGCAGGCCACCGGTCCGACCGGCCAGCACACGCACCACGACGTCGGCGAACAGCGCCGCGTTGCCGGGGTGCACGTCGAGGTAGAGACCGGGCTCGATCAGCTCCAGCTCGCTGACCGCCAGGCGACCGTCGGCCAGCCGCATCATGTCCACCCGGGCGTAGGGCAGCTCCCGCCCCAGCAGTCGTACGCCGGCGGCGACCGCGGCCGCCGCGAGCTCGGCGCACTCCGGCTCGACGGGCACCGGGCGCGAGACGCCCCCGAAGTGCTCGTGCACGCGGACCTCACCGCCGGCCGGCTGCTTGTCGACCTGGCTGATGACCTCGCCGCCGAGCACGAAGACCGACCGCTCCCCCTCGGTGCGCACCGACTCCACGACCGGCTGGGCCACCCACGGTCCGGCCGTCAGCCCCTCCAGCCGAGGGTCGCGGACCGAGTCGGCCAGCACCACGCCGAGCCCGCCGGCGCCGGTGCGTGGCTTGACCAGCACGGCGCCGAAGTCGTCGATCGCGGCCTGCAGGGCCGGCACCAGGCCGTGGTCCTCCAGCAGGCGGGTGGGCACGACCGGGACCTCGGCGCCCAGCTCGAGCAGGTAGGACTTGTCGGCGTTCCACGCGAAGACGTCGGCGCCGTTGAGCACCGGGGCGACCGCCTCGGTGCCACGCACCCAGGCGAGGAACTCCGGCAGTCGCCGGTGGTAGTCCCAGGTCGAGCGCACGGCCACCAGGTCGGCGGCCGACCAGTCCACGGCCGGGTCGTCCCAGGTGACCCAGCGGGCCGTCACGTCACGTTCGGCGAAGGCGGAGACGAGGTGCTCACCGCCGTACTCGCCCTCGGGGAGCAGGGTGAAGGTGGCGAGGAGGACGGTCGGCATGCGGCCCAGGCTAGGAGGGTTCACTGAGCGTCTCGGGCGGCAGGTGCCCGAAGGGCAGCTCGGCCCGTTCACCCAGCGCCGCCAGCACCGAGGGCAGCATCGCCTTCGCGGTGCGCTTGTAGCCCAGGGCGCTGGGGTGGAACCGGTCGAGGCTGAACATCTCGTCGGGGTTGGTGATGAAGAACGGCCCCACCACCTCGGCCAGCGACACCGCGTGCGCACCCGAGCGGACCGCGGCGGCGGCCTGGGCGGCGGCCAGCTGGCGCGAGGCCCGCGAGCCGAGGGCGCGCAGCGGCTGGGGCACCGGGCGGAGCGCCCCCAGGTCGGGGCAGGTGCCGACGACGACGGCGGTGCCCCGCTCGCGCAGCCGCGCGATGGCCTCCTCGAGGTGCTTGACCGAGTCGGCCACCGGCACCCGGTGGGTGACGTCGTTGCCGCCGACCACGATGACCGCGACGTCGGCGGCGTAGTCGCCGGGCAGCGCGTCGATCTGCCCGGCCAGCATCGAGGACTCCGAGCCGACCACGGCCCCCGTGCGCAGCCGCACCGAGCGGTGCAGCGTCGTGGCGAGCGCCTTGCTCAGCCGCCCGCCGAGGGTCTCCTTGCGGATGTCCGCACCGAGCCCGGCGGCGATCGAGTCGCCGAGGAGCAGCAGGTCGACCGGGTTCCCGTACGACGGCTTCCACACCCGGTCCGCGTCCGGGGCCTGCTCGCCCAGCGGCTTGCCGATGATGCGCCGGGCGGTCTCGGCCTGGCGGTGGAGCAGCTCGCGGGCGGCGTACCCGAGTCCTCCGCCGGCGGCGCCCACCACACCGGCGACCGCGGCCACCGCGAGCAGTCGCCCTCGCGCAGATCTGTCCACGGTGCATGGCTACCGGCGGCGCCTGAACAGCAGGCGAGGAGAAGGTTCACCCCACGTGTCGATCGAGCCCCGCCACGCCCGTCATCTCGGTGGCCGCCGAGCACGCCGTCGCCCCCACCCCGGCCGACACGGCGTGGTCGCGGATCGTCGGCCACTACGACGCCCTGCTCGGGCTCGGCGACTCCCCCGTGGTGCGGCTGCACCGCGCGGTCGCGGTGGCCGAGGCCGACGGCCCGGAAGCGGGTCTCGAGGAGCTGATCGGCCTGGTGCTGCCCGGCCACCGGCTCCCCAGCGTGCGCGCGACGCTGCTCGCGCGACTGGGCCGGGTCGAGGAGGCCCGCGACGCCTTCGAGGAGGCGCTCGCGCTGTGCGGGAACGCCGCCGAGGCCGAGCACCTCGCCGGCCGGCTCGCGGACCTCTGATCCCCGCCGGCTGATCCCCGACGACGGATCCCCGACGACGGATCCCCAACGAGGGGTCGGGACGGAGGTCCCCACGATCTGAGTACGTCGACTCACGCGCACCCCCGGGCGCGAGGTCGACGCTGGAGGTATGACGACCACCACGCCTGCCCGGCTGTCCTGGCTCACCGGCGAGGTCCGCTCCTGGCAGGCCGCGGGCCTGATCGGGGAGGACCAGGCCGACGCGATCCTCGCGGGGTACGCCCCCGGGCACCGCCTCTCCCTCGTCCGCCTCCTGCTCGCGGTCGGCGCCTGCTTCGTGGGCGTCGGCGTGCTCTGGCTGGTGGCCGCGAACCTCGAGTCCCTCTCGCCCACGGCACGGGTCGTCCTGGTGGCGACCGTCTGGCTGACGGCCCTCGCCGGCGGCGAGGTGCTGCACTCCCGCTCGGCACCGGCTCCCGTCGTCGGTGCGGTGCGGCTGCTCGCGGCGCTGCTGGTCGGTGCGCTGGTGTTCCAGGCCGCGCAGAGCCTGCAGGTGCCGGCGTACGAGCCGTTCTTGCTCGCCTGCTGGGCCGCCGCCGCCCTGGTGCACGCCTACGCCGCCGGGGCCGTGACGCCGCTGCTGGCCGGTGTCGTGACCGGCACCGTCTACACGCTGTGGGCGGTCCTCGGCAGTGCGCCGTCCGGTGTCGCGCTGGTGCTCACGCTCGCCACCGTCGGCTTGGCGGCGGTGGGTCTGGCCGCGGTCCACGACGCGCGGACCCCGGAGTTCGCGCGGGTCTGGCGACTCTCCGGCGTCGGTCTGCTGCTCCTCTCCCTCGTCGTGGGCGCGGTGCCGGGGCTGGACCTCGGCTCGGAGTCCCTGCCCCTCGACCTGGTGGTCGGCCTGGTCGCCACCGCCCTGCTGGTCGGCGCGGGGCTGCTGGTCGGTGACCGGCTCGCCCGCGCCGAGCTGGTCGGCGGGGTGGCGGTCCTGGCCGTGGGTGCCGGGCTCGTCCTCTGGCAGGTCGGCACGTACGCCGCCAGCGACCCGACCGGCCAGGACGTCGTGCGTGCGATCGCCGGCCTCGCGGCCTGCGCGACCGCCGCCGTGGGCGTCGCGGTGGTCGGCACCTGGCGCGAGTCCACCGGCCTGGTCGCCCTGGCGACCGTGGCGCTGGTCGCGACGACCGCCCTGCAGGCGTTCACCGTCTTCGCCCCGGTCCTGGAGGGCGCGTGGCTGTTCCTCCTGCTCGGCGCGCTCCTGGTGGCCGTCGGGCTCGGCTTCGACCGGATGCGCCGCCAGGTCGCGGCAGCCCTGTGACCCCTTCCCGCGCCCCTCTCGCCACCCCCGGCACCCTCGACACCCCTCGACGCCCAGGAGTCCCGATGCGACTGCTCTCCCACACCCCCACCCGGATCGCCGTCGTCGCGCTCGCCCAGCTGCTGCTCGTCGGGGTCGCGGTCGCACCGCGGCTCTCGGCGTGGGCCACCGGCGAGGAGTACCTCCTCGAGGTCGCCGGCTTCGACCCGCACGACCCGTTCCGCGGCGCCTACGCCCAGCTGGACTACCCCGGGCTGCCGTCCGGGCGCCGGGTCCCCGACGGGACGGCGTACCTCCCCCTGCAGCGCGACGGCGACGTCTGGGTCGCTCCCCGCGCGGTCACCCAGCGCCCCGACGACGGTCCCTACCTCACCTGCGAGGGCGACGGGTGGGACCTGCACTGCGGGATCGAGTCGTGGTTCGCCCACGACGAGGAGGCGCTGGCCGTCGAGGACGCGTTGCGCTCGTCCACCGGTGTGGCGGTCATCAAGGTCGACTCCCGCGGCCACGCCGCCCTCGTCGACCTCCGACTCCCCTGACCTGCCCCCACCTACCCCGCCCCAACCCGCCCCGACCCGCCCCGACCCGCCGAGCCGGCGTATCAACACGCCAGCTCGATGCCCGCCGAACCGGCGTATCAACACGCCGGCTCGACCCACCACACATGCCGAACCGGCGCGTCCTTCCGGAAGGACGCGCCGGTTCGGCGTGGGTGACCGGGTGGGTCAGCCGCCGGCGACGGCGGGGATGACCGAGACCTTGGTGCCGGCCGGGGTGGGGGTGGCCAGCTCGTCGAGGAAGCGGACGTCCTCGTCCCCGACGTAGACGTTCACGAAGCGGCGCAGCGCGCCGTTGTCGTCGAGGATGCGCGCCTTGATCCCGGGGTAGGAGGCGTCCAGGTCGTCGATGACCTCCGCGAGGGTCGCGCCGGTGGCGCTGACCTCGGACTCACCCCCGGTGTAGGTGCGCAGGATGGTGGGGACGCGGACGGACACGCTCACTTCGGGACTCCTGGGAGGTGGGGGGTCAGACGAGGCCGGCGTCGGAGAACGCGGCGTACGTCGGCTTGATGGTCGCCGCGGGGCCGACCTCGTCGGCCACGGCGTCGAGGGTCTTCAGGCCCATGCCGGTGTTGATGACGACGGTCTCCAGCGAGGTGTCGAGCTGGCCGGTCTCGACGAGCTTCTTCAGCACGCCGACGGTGGTGCCGCCGGCGGTCTCGGTGAAGATGCCCTCGGTGCGGGCGAGGAGCAGGATGCCCTCACGGACCTCGTCGTCGGTGATGTCCTCGACCGCGCCGCCGGTCTCGCGGCAGATGTCGAGGACGTAGATGCCGTCGGCGGGGTTGCCGATGGCCAGCGACTTGGCGATGGTGTCGGGCTTGACCGGGCGGATGGCGTCGGTGCCGGACTTGTAGGCCGAGGAGACCGGCGAGCAGCCGGTGGCCTGGGCGCCGAAGATCTTGACCGGCTTGTCCTCGACGAGGCCGAGCTTCACCAGCTCCTGGAAGGCCTTGTGCACCTTGGTCAGCTGCGAGCCGGAGGCGACCGGGATGACCACCTGGTCGGGCAGCCGCCAGCCGAGCTGCTCGGCGATCTCGTAGCCCAGGGTCTTGGAGCCCTCGGCGTAGAAGGGGCGGACGTTGACGTTCACGAACGCCCAGCCGTCCTCCTCGCCCGCGATCTCCGAGGCGAGCTTGTTGACGTCGTCGTAGTTGCCGTCGACGGCGACGAGACGGTCGGTGTAGACCGCGGAGTTGACCTGCTTGGGCTTCTCGAGGTTGCTGGGGATGAAGACCACGGTCTTGATCCCGGCACGGGCACCGGCAGCGGCCACGGCGTTGGCGAGGTTGCCGGTCGAGGGGCAGGCGAAGACCTTGGCGTGCAGCTCGGTGGCGGCGCTCAGCGCACAGGCCACGACCCGGTCCTTGAAGGAGTTGGTGGGGTTGGTGGAGTCGTCCTTGACCCAGAGCTTCTCCAGGCCGAGCTCCCGACCGAGGTTGCGGGCCTCGAGCAGACGGGTGAAGCCGGGCTCGGTGTTGGGGCTCTGCTCGATGTCGGTCGGCACCGGCAGCAGCGCCTTGTAGCGCCAGATGTTGCGCGGGCCGGCCTCGATCTCCTCGCGGGTCACCGTCGGGAAGTCGTAGGCCACCTCGAGGGGGCCGAAGCACTCCGGACAGGCGTAGTGCGGGCCGAGCTCGACCTCGTGGCCGCACTCGCGACACGAGAGACAGCGCGCGTTGCCGAAGGCACCCTCGCGCAGGCCGGTCTGGTTCGTCGACTCCGCCGGGCTGGTCGCCTCGGTCGCGCTGGTGTCGGGCTGGGTGATGGTCGCAGCGCTCACTGAGTCCTCCTCCTCATCTTCCCCACCGCGTCTCTCGCGCCGGGCCGGAATTAGCACCGTTTCCACGAACGCACGACCAGCGGGTGCCGGCGCGGAGGCTCGTGGCGGTTGCCGGGACTTCGACGGGCCGTTCCCTCAGTCCCTCTCGATGAGCTGATCAGAACTGTACGGGCGGGTTCCGGCCGATCGCGAATCGGGGTCCGGAATGCGGACCGTCGTCTCGGGATGTGGGACATGTGGTGGGCCGCGAGCCTGCGAGGTCTGACTGATGTCGGTCAGGCCTTGCACGTCGCGGTCGAAGGTTCGACCGCCATCGCGAAGGTTGGACTGACATCAGTCAGACCTTCCCCGACGCAGGAGAGCCCCCTGCGCGCAGCACTCCGGCACCCGGGGAGTCAGGAGCGCAGGTCGCGGGCGTCCGCGGTCAGCTGGGCGAGCAGCTGCAGCACGCCGTCGGGGCCCTTGACCACGACGTCAGACATCGGGACCAGGGCGGACTGCTCGCGAGACGCCGAGCACACCCGCAGGGTGGGCAGCCCCGACTCCTGCAGCTCGCCCAGCGCCTCGAAGGCCTCCACGTCGCCGAGGTCGTCGCCGGCGAAGAGGAAGCCACCGGCGTCGAGCTCGTCGGCCAGGGTCCGCACTGCGACGCCCTTGTGCATGCCGGAGGAGCGGATCTCCACGACGTGCCGCCCGGGCTCCACGATCAGGTCGTGCCGCCCGGCGAGCTCGCGCAGCGCCGGGAGCAGCGCCTCGAAGGCACGCTCGGGGTCGGGAAGGCGTCGCGTGTGCACGGCGACGGCGAGCCCCTTGTCCTCGATGAAGGCCTCACCGGCGTCATGGCTGCGCAGCAGCCGGGGCAGCTCACGCTCGAAGGTCGCCAGCCCCCTGGGCGGGCGCGGGGAGACGATACGACGCCGCGAGGAGGACCAGCGCTCGTTGCCGTACTGCCCGAAGAGGTAGAGCTCGCTGCCCGCCTCCCCCACAGCGGCGCCGACCTCCTCCAGCCCGCCGAGGTCGAGCGCCTGCCGCGCCGGTCGACCGGTGATCACGGCGACGGCACGCACCTCGGCGGCCAGCGCGACCAGCACGTCGCGGGCGTCGGGGTGGATGTGCGCCTGCTCCGGGTCGTCGACGATCGGCGACAGCGTGCCGTCGAAGTCGAGCCCGACGACGCTGCTCGCGGCGGCGCGCACGAACGCTTCATAGCGCTGCTCACCCTGCCCGGAGGTGAAGTCCATGCCCCCTAGTCCACCATGGGGGCGCTCCACCCGGCGGTGGATGTGAGCCGAAACCCACGTGAACGGGTACGCCGCCGGCGACCCGCCCGGAGTCGGGGTCGGCGGTCGGGCGTCAGCCCAGCTCGCCAGTGAGGATCAGCGTCAGCCGGTCCATCCGCATCGGCTCGACGGCCGGCGCGGTGCGCTCGATGCCCAGGTCGAGGGCCAGCAGCTTCGCCGCCCGCTCGAGCTTCTTGGGGTAGTAGACCGTGGAGGTGGGGATGGTGCCGTACCAGTTGTCGGCGCCGACGACCTGCCACCCGACATTGCCGGCCTTCTGGGCGACGCGTCCGGCCAGGCCGGTGACGGCGGAGTTGTTGTAGACCTCGACGTAGACCTTGCCGCGCTCCACCGCCGGCTCCGGCGCCTTGGTGGGCTTCGGCTCCTTGGTCGGCTCGGCGGTGGCGCTCGGCTCGGCCGACTCGCGCGCGGCCGGGGTGATCTCGCGCTCGGTGGGCTCCCCGCCGCGGGTGGCGACGAAGGCGATCGCGGCCATGGCGACCGCGATGACCGAGAGCATCACCAGCGGCGAGGGCAGGACCACCCCGCGCTGGTCGCGCACGCGCACCTCAGACCTCGAAGCCGAGACGGCGCGCGGAGCGCTGGCGCTGACGGGCGGCGCGCAGCCGGCGCAGGCGACGCACCAGCAGCGGGTCGGCCTCGAGCGCCTCGGGACGGTCGATGAGCGCGTTGAGGACCTGGTAGTAGCGCGTGGAGCTCATGTCGAACTTCTCGCGGACCGCGGTCTCTTTGGCGCCGGCGTACTTCCACCACTGACGCTCGAACTCCAGGATGTCCCGGTCCCGCTCCGACAGCGCGTCGGCGCCGGTCGGCGTCTCGAGGCTGGCGTGGGCCTGTGGCTCCATGGCGATCTCTCCGCACGTGTGGTCTGGTGGTCCGGGCCCACTGTAGTGCACGGAACTACACGGATGTCATTAGCCCGTCGGCCGCGTCGCTGGCAAGTCCGCGCGGGTGGGGCCCGGCGCCCGGGGCGGTTCGTAGGGTGGGCCGGTGACCTCCTCGGACCCCGCCCACGAGCCCAGCACCGACGAGCCCGGCACCGGCGATCCCACCCCCGCCGGAGAGCCCGTCCGCTGGGGCTTCCTGGCCACCGGCAAGATCGCACGCTCCGTGGCCGCCGACCTCGCCCTGGTCCCGTCCGCGCGCCTGGTCGCCGTCGGCGCGCGCCGCCTGGAGTCGGCCGAGGCCTTCGTGGCCGAGCACGCGCCCGGTGCCCGCGCCCACGCGTCGTACGCCGACCTGGTCGCCGACCCCGACGTCGAGGTCGTCTACGTCGCCTCCCCCCACGCCCTGCACCTCGAGCACGCCCGGATGGCGATCGAGGCCGGCAAGCACGTGATGTGCGAGAAGCCGCTGACCCTCAACGCCCGCGACGCGGAGGAGATGGTGCGGCTGGCCCGCGAGCACGACGTCTTCCTCATGGAGGCGATGTGGAGCGCGTGCCACCCGGTGGTCCGCGAGCTGCGCGAGCGCCTGCACGCCGGCGACTTCGGCACCCCGCGCCAGCTGCGTGCCGAGCTCGGCTTCGTGGTCTCCGCCGGCCCCGACGACCGCCTCCTCGACCCCGCGCTGGGCGCCAGCGCCCTGCTGGACATGGGGATCTACCCCCTCACCTTCGCCCACCTCATGCTCGGCGCACCCGAGCAGCTGACCGCGACCGCCTCCCTGTCCGAGAGCGGCATCGACCTCGACGTCGCGCTCACCGGCCGCTACCCCGGCGGCGCCCTGGCCACCATGAGCGCCTCGATGACCAGCTGGTCGGACCGCTCGGCCGCGATCGCCACCGACACCGGCCGCGTCGAGCTGCACGGACAGTTCCACCACCCCGACAAGGCGGTCTTCCACCCCTTCGACCCCGGCTCGACCAACGACGTCAGCGGGCAGGCCGAGCCGGTCGAGGTCCTCGGCCGCGAGCCCGTCCTCGGCCGCGGCTACGCCCACGAGATCGCCGAGGTCGACCGTTGCGTGCGCGCCGGCCTGCGCGAGAGCTCCCTGGTCCCCCACGACCAGACGCTCGCGATCATGCGCCAGCTCGACGACGTACGCCGCCAGCTCGGCGTCACCTACCCCGCCGACGACTGAGGGCCGGACGACGGGGCCGGACGACGGGGCCCGACGACGGGGCCCGACGACGGGGCCCGACGACGGGGCCGGACGACGGGGCCGGACGACGGGGCCGGACGACGGGGCCGGACGACGGGGCCCGACGACGGGGATGACCATCGGCGGAGGGTGGATGGGCCTGGCCCCCCTGCAGCGACGAAGGAGCGGAAGGGGTGGTTCCCCTCCGCCGATGGTCATCCCCGGCGGGAGGCCCCGGCGGGAGGCCCCGACGGGAGGCCCCGGCGGGAGGCCCCGACGGGAGGCCCGGGCGGGAGGCCCGACACCGGGAGCCGCTCAGGGAGCGACCTCACCCCGATGAGGGGCTGGCGCCGATCACTAGGGTGGGTGGCGTGTCCTACGACCTCGTGATCGTTGCCAACCGCCTGCCGGTGGACCGGGTCGAGCTGGCCGACGGCACCAAGGGCTGGCGGACCTCCCCCGGCGGGCTCGTGACCGCCATCGAGCCGGTGATGCGCGCCAACCACGGCGTGTGGATCGGCTGGCCCGGCGGCACCGACCCCGAGCTCGAGCCCTTCGAGAGCGACGGCATGGAGCTGGCGCCGATGTCGATGTCGGCCCAGGACATCGAGGAGTTCTACGAGGGCTTCTCCAACGGCACCCTGTGGCCGCTCTACCACGACCTGGTCGCCAAGCCGGAGTTCCACCGCGAGTGGTGGGACTCCTACGTCCGGGTCAACGAGCGGTTCGCCGAGAAGGCCGCGTCGCTGGCCGCCGAGGGCGCGACCGTGTGGGTGCACGACTACCAGCTGCAGCTGGTGCCGCAGATGCTGCGGACGCTGCGCCCGGACCTGCGCATCGGCTTCTACCTGCACATCCCCTTCCCCCCTGCCGAGCTGTTCCAGCAGCTGCCCTGGCGCCGCCAGATCCTCGAGGGTCTGCTGGGCGCCGACCTGGTCGGCTTCCAGCTGCCCGGCGCCGCGCAGAACTTCGTGCGTCTGGTCCGCCAGCGGGTGGGCCACAAGACCCACCGCGACCTCGTCTACCTCCCCGACGGGCGCACCGTGCGCGCCGCCCCGTTCCCGATCTCGATCGACGCCGCGGGCTTCGAGGAGATGGCGCGCTCGGACGCGGTGCGCTTCCGCTCGGCGGAGATCCGCGAGGCCCTGGGCCGACCGCGCAAGGTGTTCCTGGGGGTCGACCGGCTCGACTACACCAAGGGCATCTACGCGCGGCTGCGCGCCTTCGCCGAGCTGATGGGCGAGGGCCACATCGACGTCGAGGACGCGGTGTTCATCCAGGTCGCAGTGCCCAGTCGCGAGCAGGTCGAGCAGTACCGCATCCTGCGCGACGAGATCGAGCGCCTGATCGGACGCATCAACGGCGACCACGGCCGCATCGGCCGCCCCGCGGTCCACTACCTCCACTCCTCCTACCCCCGCGAGGAGATGGCGGCGATGTACCGCGCCGCCGACGTCATGGTCGTCACCCCCTACCGCGACGGCATGAACCTCGTCGCGAAGGAGTACGTCGCCTGCCGCTACGAGGACGACGGCGCCCTGGTGCTCTCGGAGTTCGCCGGGGCGGCCGACGAGCTGCGCCAGGCGTGGCTGGTCAACCCCTACGACATCAACGGCATGAAGTCCGCCCTCCTCGAGGCCTACCAGGCCGACGACAAGGAGGTCACGCGACGGATGAAGGCGATGCGCAAGCAGGTCACTCAGCACGACGTGAAGGCGTGGGCGGCCTCGTTCATGACCGAGCTGTCCGACGTGGGCGGCGGGCACGCCAAGGACGTCCGGGCCCCGGGCGGGGAGTGAGGCCCGACCGGCGTACGCCGGCGCGGCGACCGCCCGCGCGGCGCCGGTGAGCCGGCCCACGCGTAACCCCCGGGCCCAGGGGTAGTTTTCACCGGTGGAGGTGGAAGCGGTGGATCGGATCCCCAAGCCTGACCAGGTGGTCGCGGCGGCGAGCAACGTGGCGCAGAAGGTGCTCTACGGAGGACTCGCGGACCTGCGACCGATGCCGCGGACCCTCATCGACGAGGGCGAGCTGCGCGAGGTCTACCACTACCGGCCCGCCGCCTCGGCCCAGGTGGAGGGCGACCCCGTCCTCCTCGTGACGCCGCTGGCGGCCCCCTCGATCTGCTACGACCTGCGTCGCGGCTGCTCGGTGGTCGAGCACCTGGTGACGAGCGGGCGACCGACGTACCTCGTGGAGTACGGCGAGGTGTCGTTCAAGAACCGCAACCTCGGCATGGAGCACTGGATCGAGGAGGTCGTCCCGACCGCGATCCGCGAGGTCTCCGCGCACGCCGGCGGCCGTCCGGTGCACGTCGTCGGCTGGAGCCTCGGCGGCATCTTCAGCCTGCTGGCCACCGCCGACGGCACGGACCTGCCGATCGCCTCGCTCACGGTCGTGGGCTCGCCGTTCGACGTCTCCCTGGTGCCCCTGGTGGCGCCGCTGCGTCCGCTGCTCAACATGGGGCTGACCCTGGGTGGCGGCCGCGGCGCGATCACGCGCGGCTACCAGATGCTGGGTGGGGCGCCGAAGCCGCTGGTGAAGTGGGCCTTCCAGCTCTCGTCGTTCCAGAAGCTGGTGACCAAGCCGATCGCCCTGGCCACCCACCTCGACGACGCCGACTTCCTCGCCCAGGTCGAGGCGGTCGACCGGTTCACCGCCAACATGATCGCCTACCCCGGCCGCACCTTCGGGCAGCTCTACCACCGGTTCGTGAAGGCCAACGCGCTCAAGGGCGGCACCTTCGAGCTCGAGGACCGCACCATCGACATCGGCGCGATCGACGTGCCGGTGCTGGTCTTCGCCGGCTCCACCGACGGGATCGCCCCGGTGCAGGCCGTCCGGGCCGTCACCCCGCTGCTCAAGGGGTCGCCCGAGGTGCGCTTCGAGATCGTGCCCGGCGGCCACCTCGGCATGCTGACCGGCCGGGCCGCCCGCGGCACGACCTGGGCGGTGCTCGACGAGTGGCTCGACCAGTGGTCGACCGACGCGGAGCCCGCGCAGGCCCCGGCGAAGAAGGCGGCTGCCAAGAAGGCTCCGGCCAAGAAGCCGGCTGCAAAGAAGACGCCTGCCGAGAAGACGCCTGCGAAGAAGGCTCCGGCGAAGAAGGCTCCGGCGAAGAAGGCTCCGGCGAAGAAGCCTGCCAAGAAGTCGGCGAGCAAGGAGACGATCGGCTCCAACCCGAGCCGTCGCTACTCCTCGCAGGGCTCGCGCAGCCTGGCCCGCTGACACCCCGGTCGGGGCCCGCCCGGCCCCCCGGTCCAGACGACCGCGAGGCGTCGTGCCCTGGCCCGATCGGGCCATGTCGGCGAGCCCTCTCACCCGGCGCCGGGCACGCCCGGCGGACCTAGGGTCGGTGCTCCGGGGAGGCCGCCAGGTCCGCCCCCGCGAGGAGCACCCTGGAGGGCCGCATGACCACGCCGTTGCTCGGACCAGCGTCCGGGACCACGACGCCGCACGGGGCCCCGTCCGGCCCCACGCACGCCGGAGGGCCGCGGGTGCTGGCCCACGGTCGCGACTCCGGGCTCCCGGACGTCGACGCGCTCGCCGCCGAGACCCTGGCGGCGTACGCCGCCAGCGACGCGTGCTGCCCCGACGGTTTCCCTGAGCTGCCCCGCGCCGAGGCGAGCCTGGTCGGGTTCGGGCTCGACCTCGTCGACGCCCCCGGGGACGCGGTCGGCACGGTGACCGTCAGCGGCAGCGAGTCGGCGCTGATGGCGGTGCTGGCCGCCCGCCGGGCGCGCCCCGACGTGCGGCGCCCCTCGATCGTCCTGCCCGACACCGCGCACCCGGCGTTCCTGTCCGCGGCCGACCTGCTGGGGGTCCGCGCGGTCGTGGTGCCGACCGACGCCGCCCGCCGCGCCCAGGTCGGGCCGATGGCCCACGCGATGGACGAGGACACCGTGCTGGCCGTGGTCTCGGCCCCGACCGCCGCCCACGGCGTGGTCGACCCCGTGGCCTGGATCGGGACGGCCGCCGCCGCCAAGGGAGTGCCGTTGCACGTGGACGCCGGTGAGGACGGCTGGCTGCTGGCCTTCGGCGAGCGGCTGGGGCGCATCGTCCCCCCGTGGACCTTTGCCGTCGCCGGGGTCACCAGCATCTCGATGGAGCTGCACGCGCACGCCCACGCGCCCCGAGGCGCTGCGCTGCTGCTGCACCGTGACGCGTCCGGCCGGCAGCCTGGCGCGACCGGTGCCACCGGCGCCGCCGACCTCGCCGGTCGCCCGCTGGTCAGCCCGACGATCGGTCTCAGCCGCCCGGGGGCGCCCATCGCGGCGGCCGCCCGGGTGGTCTCCGGCATCGGCCACGACGGCTACCTCCGCCTCGCCGCGCAGACGTTCGGGGCCGTGGAGGCGATGGTCGCCGGCGTACGCGCCCTCCCGGGGCTGTCTCTGGCCTGCGAGCCGGACGCCTCGCTCGTGCTGCTGCGAGCCGACGGGGACGCGGACGTGTTCACGGTGGCCGCGGAGCTCCGCTCCCGGGGCTGGTACGCCGACTGCCAGCCCTCGTGGGGCGATCTGCCCGCCCTGCTGCGACTCGGCGTCGGCGCCGGCACGCGGGCCCACGTCGAGGAGCTGCTCGACGCGCTGCGCGAGTCGGCCGCCGCGGCCGAGGTGACGGGCCCGGCGCGACTGCCCGGCCGGGTGACCGACCACCTGCTGCGGCTCAGCCCCGAGCACCTGACGGGCCAGGACGTGCGGACCCTGCTGGAGACGCTCGGCATCGACCCGCTGGGCGACCCGGTCCCGCTGCTGGACGCCCTGGTCGACGCCGCACCGACCCGGCTGCGGCCCGCGATCGTCGGCCGGCTGGCCGACCTGCGCAGCGCTCCGACGCGGGGCTGACCGGGGCTGATCCCGGCTCAGCGCGTGGGTGTGACCGCCATGAACGCTTCGACGGCCGCGAGGTCGTAGGCACCGGCGTCGGTGCCGAGCCCGCCGGCGACCTGGGCGGCGGTGGCGCAGCCGAGGGCGGCGGAGTCGGCCAGCGAGCGACCCTGCGCGCGACCGAGGACGAACCCGGCGGAGAAGGCGTCCCCGCAGCCGGTGGTGTCGACGACGTCGACGGCGTAGGCCGGCACCTCGATCACCTCGTCGCGGGTGACGACCAGCGCACCTCGGGCGCCCTGGGTGACGGCGACGCAGCCGGCCCCGGCCTCCACGAGCGCCCGCGCCCCGGAGGCGAGGTCGGCGGCCCCGGTGAAGCCGAGCACCTGCTCGTCGTTGGGCAGCAGGTAGTCGGTGTGCGGGAGCGCGTCGGCGATCCACGCCAGCATGTCGGGGTCGCCGGGGGCCAGCACGTCGAGGGAGGTCGTGGCGCCGGCCGAGCGGGCGGCGGCCAGCAGCTCGCCCGCGGCCGGGCCGCCGAGGAACTCCGGGCCCCCGAGGTGGACGTGGTCGGCGAGGTGCGCGGCGGCGTCGAGGTCCTCGAGGGTGAAGGCCCCGTTGGCGCCGATGCAGTGCCAGGCCGGGCGCTCCCCCGAGGGCCGCACGGGGATGACCGAGGACGAGGTCTGGTGCTCGGCCTTGCGCACGAGCCCGGCGACGTCGACGCCCTCCTCGGCCAGCAGCGCGAGCAGGGTCACGGCGGTCATGTCGTCGCCGACCGCACCGAAGGAGGAGACCTCGGCGCCGAGTCGGGCCAGCACCAGTCCGGTGCCGCCCGCGGTGCCGGCCGCCGACATCCGGATGGTCTCGACGAGCTGGCCGTCGGAGCCCGACGGGATCGACTCGACCCCGATGACGTGGGTGTCGAGGACGTGCACGCCGACGACGCTGATCCGGGTGCTGATCCGGGCGCTGATCCGGGCGCTGGTCCGGGTGGGGCTCATGCCTGACCTCTCATGGTGCTCATCCTGGGTTGCCGTAGTTGCGGGCGAGGGCCGCGAGCACGACCTCGTGCTGCTGCTCCTCGGTGAGGGTGCGGACCGGGCCCAGGGCGCTGGCCCGGTGGTGCAGGGCGCACAGCCACTCCAGCAGCAGCGCCCGCTCAAGGGCCTGGTCGAGGCTGCTGCCGTGCGCGACCGCGCCGTGGTTGGCCATCAGCGCCACGCTGCGGCCCTCCAGCGCCGCCCGGACGCCGTCGGCCAGCTCGGGGGTCCCGAAGGTGGAGTACGGCGCCACGCGGATCGGGCCGCCGAGCAGCAGCTGCTGGTAGTGGGCGACCGGCAGCTCGTCGAGGACGCAGGCGACCGCGGTCGACCAGGGCGCGTGGACGTGCACGACCGCGGCGCAGCCGCTGTCGGCGTACACGCCGAGGTGGAGGGGGAGCTCGGAGGTCGGCGCTGCGGCGGCCGGATCGCGGGGTGCGCCGTCGAGCCCGACGGCGACGACGTCGTCGGCGGTGCAGCGCGCCAGGTCCACCCCGGAGGCGGTGACGAGGACGTCGTCGCCGTCGCGGACCGACAGGTTGCCTCCGGTGCCGACGACCAGGCCCTCGTCGGCGACGCGTCGCGCGGCGGCGGCGAGCTCCTCGCGCAGGCTGGGACGGTCGCTCACGCCGGCACGCCTGCCAGGCCGGCGTCGGTGGCGTAGCGCTCGAGGTAGGCGGTCATCATCGTGATGCCCTCCTCGACCAGGGCGACGTCGCCGTCGGGGGTGTTCTCGTAGGCCAGCTGGAAGACGCGGTCGCCGACCTCGACGGCGAGCGTGGCCGCGTCGAGCGTGAGGTCCTCGCGGCACAGGCCGCGCTCGAGGGCGAAGCTGCGCAACGCGTCGGCGACCCGCGCGTTGTGGGCCCGGCCGAAGCGGGCCACGGCCACGTTGGTGCGCCCGCGGAGGTAGATCTCGACGAAGGCGGGTCGGCGGCGGTAGACGGTGACGAAGGCCTGCATGGCCACGCGCACCACGCTCCCGACGCTGAGCACCTCCAGCGCGGCGAGGTCCTCGGCGACCTGGGCGTCCATCTCCTCCATGTCGCGCCCGGCGAGCGCGAGGAGGACGGCCTCCTTGTCCCCGAAGTACTGGTAGAGCGAGGCCACCGGCACCTGCGCCTCCGAGGCGATGGCCCTCGTGGTGAGCGACTCGACCCCGTCGGCGAGGACCAGCCGCTCGGCGGCGTCGAGGATGGCCTCCACGCGCTTGCGGCTGCGCTGCTGGCTCGGCACGCGGCGCACGGCACCCGTGACCGGGTCGGGGGCGGTCTCGTTGGACGCCTCGGAGGGACGCGCGGTCGGCACAGCGATCTGCGTCTCAGCTCGTTCCACCGGCATGTGTCGGAGTGTAGGGTACCGATCCTGAAACTGACACATGTTCATGTTTCCACGATCGGAGCGCCATGACCCAGGCCCAGCACTCCCCCACACCCTCGCACGGCTCCTTGCACGCTGCCCGGCACCCTGCACTGTCGCGTCGTCACCTGCTCACCACCGGCGCCGCCGGCACCGCCGCCGCGACCGGGGGGCTGCTGCTCTCCGCGGGCGCGGCCGACGCCCGCTCGGGCGGCGGGGGCGGAGGCCGTCAGGGACGCCTGCCGCGGAAGGTCGACGTCGTGGTCGTCGGCGCCGGCATCTCCGGCCTCGTCGCCACCCGGGAGCTGCTCGAGCAGGGCCTGGACGTCCTGTGCGTCGAGGCTCGCGACCGGGTCGGCGGGCGGGTGCTCAACCACAGGCTGCGCTCCGGCGGGGTGATCGAGGCCGGCGGCGCGTTCGTCGGCCCCACCCAGGACCACATCCTCGCGCTCGCGAAGGAGCTGAAGGTCCGCACGTTCCTGGAGTACAACGAGGGCAACAGCGTCTACATCTCCTCGCTGACCGGCCGTCAGGAGTACTCCGGCACCGTCCCGCCGGACCCCACCATCCTCCCCGACGCCGCGATCCTGCTGACCCGGCTGGACTCGATGGCCGCCGAGATCGACGTCAGCGCCCCGTGGTCGCACCCCAGCGCCCTGGAGTGGGACGCCATGAGCCTGGGCGAGTTCATCCGCCGCAACGCGCTCAACTCCAGCGGCGTCGGCAACCTCATCAAGTCCTGGACCCAGCCCGGCTTCGGCGCCGACCCCGACGAGCTCTCGCTGCTGTTCGTGCTGTGGTACATCGCCTGCTCGGGCAACGAGACCAACGTCGGCACCTTCTCCCGCAACTCCGACACCGCCGGCGGCGCCCAGGAGAGCCGGCTCATCGGGGGCTCCCAGCTCATCCCGCTGCGCCTGGCCCGCAAGCTCGGCGACGCGGTGGCGCTCGACGCCGCCGTGCAGCGCATCGAGCAGAAGGACGGGCGGGTGCTCGTGCGCACCAAGCGCGGCACGGTCCGCGCCAAGCGCGTCGTCGTCGCCTGCCCGCCGCCGATGGTCCTCGACATCGACTGGTTCCCCCGCCTGCCCATGCGCCGCACCCAGCTGCTGCGCCACATGGACATGGGTCAGCTGATGAAGTGCGACGCCGTCTACGAGACGCCGTTCTGGCGCGAGGACGGGCTCAACGGGTTCGGCATCAACGACGCCGGCGCCGCCCGCGCGGTCTTCGACAACTCCCCCGCCTCCGGCGACCCGGGCGTGCTGCTGGCCTTCGTCGGCGGCTCGACCTGGCGCAGGTACGGCCCGCTCTCCCGCAAGGAACGGCGCAAGGCCGTCCTCGAGGGCTTCGCGGCGATGTTCGGCGAGAAGGCGCTCAAGCCGATCGAGTACACCGAGCAGGACTGGACCAAGGAGCGGTGGACCGAGGGCGGCCCCACCGCCTTCCACGCACCCGGCACCCTGACCGACTTCGGCCCGGCGATCCGCCAGGTGTTCGGTCGCGTGCACTGGGCGGGCACGGAGACCTCGACGTACTGGTCGGGCTACATGGACGGCGCCGTCCGCGCCGGCCAGCGCGCCGCGATCGAGGTCGGGGAGCGGCTGTGAGGCGGCTGGTCCTGCGGAGCGTGGCCGGCCTGCTGGCCGGGTCGCTGGCGCTGCTGCTCCCGCCGGTCGCGACCTCGGCTGCCGCGAGGGACGGGGAGGTCCCAGAGAAGTGGACCACCACCGTCTTCGCCCGGGTCCCCTCGCCCGGCGCTCCGGCGTACGTCCACGTCCACACCAACAAGCGGGTGTACGCCGGCACCTACGCAGCCCCCGACGGCCAGCCGTCCAAGGTCTTCGAGTGGACCCGGTCCGGCACCCTGCTGCGCTCCTGGGCGGTGCCCGGTCAGGACCTCGAGGGCGGCGAGCACGGCGTGCAGGTGGCCGCGCAGACCCGGTCGGGTCGCCTGGTCGTGCTGGACACCACCACGTCGCGGATCCTGACGCTGGACGTGACCAGGGGCCGCTGGCGCACGATCGCCACGCTGCCCGAGGGCTCGGTGCCCAACTACGCGACGTGGGCCCCCGGCGGGCTCTACGTCACCGACTACGGCGACGGGGTCGTCCACCGCGTGACCCGGCGAGGCAAGGTCACCGAGTGGCTGCGCGACCCGGCGCTGGACGGCCTGCTCGGCTTCGGCACGACCGGCATCCGCTACCTGCCCGAGGAGCGCAGCTTCCTGCTGACCCAGCAGACCCTGTCGACCGGCGACGCGCTGCCCACCAACGGCGCGCTGCTGCGGGTCCCCCTCGAGGGCCGCGCCCCCGGCGACGTCGAGGTCGTGTGGACCAGCCAGCCCACCGACCTCCCCGACGGCTTCGGCATCGGCCGGCGCACCGGGCACGTGTACGTCGCGATGGTCGGCCTCACCAACCGGATCGCCGAGATCGACCCGGCCACCGGCGAGGAGGTCGACTCCTTCCCCGCCGTCCCGCTCGTGGGCGAGAACGGCTCGGAGATCCCCTTCGACTCCCCGTGCAACGCGACGTTCCTCGGCAAGACGGTGCTGGTCGCCAACCAGTCCGCGATCCAGGGCGACGCCTCGCACCACGCCGTGCTGCGGGTCCACGTGGGCGAGCGCGGTGTCGCGCCGTACCTGCCGAAGAAGGCCCGCTTCCGCTGACCCGGCCCTCGCCGGTCTCGACGCCGGTCTCGACGCCGGTCTCGAGGCCGGTCTCGACGCTCGCTCCGCTCGCACCTCGACCAGCGGACTGGCTAGCCTCCCGGCCATGAGCGCGCTGGCCGGACTCGTGGACAAGGGCCTGATGGCGCCGGACTGGGCCGAGGCCCTGGCGCCGGTGGACCAGCAGGTGGCCGCGATGGGGGCGTTCCTGCGCGAGGAGATCGCTGCCGGCCGCAGCTACCTCCCGGCGGGCGAGAACGTCTTCCGCGCCTTCCGGCGCCCGCTGGCCGACGTCAAGGTGCTCGTCGTCGGGCAGGACCCCTACCCCACGCCCGGCCACCCGATCGGCCTGTCCTTCGCGGTGGAGCGCGACGTGTGGCCGCTGCCGCGCAGCCTGGTCAACATCTACGTCGAGCTGCGCGACGACCTCGGCATCGTCCCGCCGCGGCACGGCGACCTCTCCGGCTGGGCCGACAGCGGCGTCATGCTGCTCAACCGCGCCCTCACCGTCGCGCCCGGGTCTCCCGCGTCGCACCGCGGCAAGGGCTGGGAGCCGATCACCTCGGCCGCCATCGACGCGGTCGTACGCCGCCACGCCGCGGGCCACCCGCTCGTGGCCGTGCTCTGGGGGCGCGACGCACAGTCGTTGCGGCCGGCGCTCGGCGACGTCCCGTGCCTCGAGTCGGCGCATCCCTCCCCGCTCTCGGCGCGGCGCGGCTTCTTCGGGTCGCGCCCGTTCTCCCGGGCCGATGCGCTGCTGCGCGAGCAGGGCGGCGAGCCGGTGGACTGGACGCTGGGGGTCTCACCGGAATAGATTGAAGCCTCAACTACTTGAGGTGACCATGACCCGCATGCCCGCGCTCTACATCGGCCACGGCGCTCCGCCGCTCCTCGACGACCCCGTGTGGTCGGGACAGCTGCGCTCCCTGGCCGCCGACCTGCCGCGCCCCACCGCGATCCTCATCGTCAGCGCCCACTGGGAGTCGGCGCCGGTGTCGCTGACCGCGAGCGGCGCTCCCCTGGTCTACGACTTCGGCGGCTTCGACCCGAAGTACTACCGGATGACCTACGCGACGCCCGACGCCTCGGCGCTGGCCGCCCGCGTGGCCGCGATGATGCCGAGCACCGAGCCGGTGCACCAGCACGCCTCGCGCGGCCTCGACCACGGCGCCTGGGTGCCGCTGAAGATCATGTACCCCGAGGCCGACATCCCCGTGCTGCAGATGTCGCTGCCCACCCAGGACCCGACCCGCCTCCTCGCGCTCGGCGAGCGCCTGCGCGGTCTGCGCGACGAGGGCGTGCTGGTCGTCGGGTCGGGCTTCCTGACCCATGGGCTGCCGTTCCTCCGCGAGTTCCGCATCGAGGCCGACGCGCCCGGCTGGTCGCGCGACTTCGACGCGTGGGCCGGCGAGGCGCTGGCCCGCGGCGACGTGGACGAGCTGGCGGCGTACACCTCCCGCGCGCCGGGCATGCCGTACGCCCACCCGACCGTCGAGCACTACACGCCGCTCTTCGTCACCCTCGGTGCCGCGAGCGACCCCGGACAGGCACCTGAGCAGGTCATCGGCGCCGACGGCGAGTTCTGGATGGGCCTGTCGAAGCGGTCCTTCGCGGTCGCGTGACTACCTGACCCGGAGCTTCCGCATCATCCTCAGCCCGCTGAGCATCCCCTTGACGTACTCGTCGTAGTCCTGGCCCGGACGGGCACCCATGACCTGCTTCTTGAGCACCGCGAGCTGCTGCACGTCGGTGTACTTCAGCAGGCCCTGGTCGCCGTGCCGGGCACCGACACCGGAGGCCTTCACGCCGCCGGACGGGGTGCCCTTGGACGCGAAGGCGGTGGCGAGGATGTCGTTGATGTTGACGTTGCCGGACTCGATGCGCCGGGCGACCGCGGTGGCCGCGTCGAGGTCGGTGCCCCAGACCGACGCGTTGAGGCCGTAGTCGGTGTCGTTGGCCAGGGCCACGGCCTCGTCGACGGTGTCGTAGGCGTACAGGCTCACGACCGGGCCGAAGGTCTCGATGGTCGCGTGGATCGCATCGGGCGGGGTGTTCTCGAGGATGGTCGGCTCGAAGAACGCCGGGCCGAGGTCGGGGCGCGGCCGGCCGCCGGTGAGCACCGTGGCTCCCTTGGCGACGGCGTCGTCGACGTGCGACTTCACCCGCTCCATGTGGTCGACCGAGACCAGCGAGCCGAGGTCGGGGCCGAAGTCGTAGGCCGCGCGGACGTCGAGGGCCTCGGTGGCGCGGACGAACTTGGCCTTGAACTCCTCGTAGCGCGAGCGCGGGAGGTACATCCGCTCGATGTGCATGCAGATCTGGCCGGTGTTGCCGAACGCGCCGAAGATCGCGCCCTGCACGACCTCGTCGAGGTCGGCGTCCTCCAGCACGATCATCGGGTTCTTGCCGCCGAGCTCGAGGCAGCAGCCGATCAGGTTGCGCCCGCAGCGCTCACCGATGACGCGGCCGGTCGCGGTGGAGCCGGTGAACATCACGTAGTTGGCGTTGTCGATGAACGTCGGACCGACGTCGCCGCCCTCGCCGCACACGACCTGGAAGAGCCCCGTGGGCAGGCCGGCCTGCTCGAGCATCTCGATGCCCCACAGCGGCGAGAGCGCCGTCTTGTTGTCGGGCTTGAGCACGATGCCGTTGCCGGCCATCAGCGCCGAGATGGCGTCGGAGATGCCGGTGGCGAAGGGGAAGTTCCAGGGGCCGATGATGCCGACGACGCCCTTGGGGACGCGCACCTCGGTGGAGGTCGTCAGGAACGGCACCGGGCCGCCGCGGGTGGTCGGCGCGAGCAGCTTCTTCGCGCGCTTGAGGTAGTGGCCCATGACCATCGGCGGGTCGCAGGTCTCCTCGATGGCCATCCGGCGGTTCTTGCCGGACTCGACCTGGATCAGGTCGGCGGTCCGCTGCGCGTTGTCGAGGAAGAGCGAGTGCGCCCGCTTGAAGACCGCCAGGCGGTCCTCGACGCTGCGCCGCGCCCACTCGGCCTGGGCGACCCGGGCGGCGGCGAAGGCGCGCTCGATGTCGGCCGGGCTGGACTGCGGCAGCTCGACGAGCTTCTCACCGGTGTAGACCTCGGTAAGCTGCCACGGCGCCATCGAGCCGTCGGAGGAGACGCGGCCGGCCAGGCGGGCCAGCAGCTCGTCGGTCACCGAGGCCGGGCGGTCCAGGCGGGTGGGTGCGGGCATGGTCGTCATGGGTACGTCGTCCTCCGCTGCGTGCTCAGCCGCGACCGAGGACCAGGTCGGCCCCGCGCTCGCCGATCATGATGGCCGGGGCGTTGGTGTTGCCGCCGGTGATGCTCGGCATGATCGAGGCGTCGCACACGCGCAGCCCCTCCACGCCCCTGACCTTGAGGTCCGGGGTGACCACGGCGGTCTCGTCGACGCCCATCTTGCAGGTGCCGACGCCGTGGTAGACCGAGGTCGCCCGGTTGAGGATCGCCTGGCGCAGGTCGGAGCCCTGCAGCGAGCGGCCGGGGTGGATCTCGTCCTTGATCGCGCCCTTGAAGGCCGCGCCGTTGAAGATCTCGCGCACCAGCTCCGAGCCCTCGGTGAGCAGGTCGAGGTCGGCGGACTCGGCGAGGTAGGCCGGGTCGATGAGCGGGGTGGCGGTCGGGTCGGCCGAGGCCAGCCGCAGGGTGCCGCGCGACTTGGGGTAGATCAGCGTGGTGAGCACGGTCAGCGCCGGGCGCGGGTCGACGTCGTGGCGGATCGGCTCGTCCTGGTTGGGCGAGACGTAGGACCACGGCAGCAGGTGCAGCTGCAGGTCGGGCACGTTGTTCGTCGCCTGGCTGGTCTTGAGGAAGGCCAGGACCTCGAAGACCGAGTTGGCCAGGAACGTCGAGCCCGGGCGGGCGACCTCCTTGGCCACGCCCTTGGCGAAGAACCACGCGTTGCCGCGCATCTTCGAGGTGGTCGCGTGGAAGGTCATCGCGTGGAACATGTGGTCGTGCAGGTTGTCGCCGACCGGGAGGTCGGAGACGACCTCGATGCCGTGGTCCTTCAGGTGCTGGGCGTGACCCACGCCCGAGAGCATCAGGATCTGGGCGGAGCCGACGAAGCCGGCGGCCAGGATGACCTCCTTGCCCGCGCGGATGGTGCGCTCGGAGCCGTCCTTGTCGCGGACCCGGACACCCGTGGCGCGACCGTTCTCGATGACGACCTTGGTGACGAGCACCTGGGTCTGGACCTCGAGGGTCGGCGGGGCGAGGTGGTGGATGTAGCCGCGGGCCGAGGAGTAGCGCAGGCCGTCGGCGGCGTTCTGCTGCATCCGCCCGACGCCCTCCTGGGAGGCACCGTTGTAGTCGTCGAGGATCTCGCAGCCGGTGGCGTCCGCGGTCGCCTGCAGGAACTGCAGCGATCCCTCCTGCGGGGTCTTGTTGACCGTGACCCGGATCGGGCCGCCCTCGCCGCGGAACTGGTCGGCGCCGCCCTCGTAGTCCTCCATGCGCTTGTACGCCGCGTTGACGGTGTCGGCGTCCCAGCCGGTGCAGCCCTCGGCGGCCCAGGAGTCGTAGTTCGCGCGGTTGCCGCGCACGTAGACCATGCCGTTGACCGAGCTCGAGCCGCCGAGCACCTTGCCGCGCGGGACCGGCATCTTGCGGTCGAGGATGTGCTTCTGCGGCACCGAGTAGTAGCCCCAGTCGTTGAGCTTCTTGATCTCGGGGACCGCGTGCATCGGGCCGATCATGCCCGGCTTCTTGGTCAGGAACTTCTCGTCGGACTTGCCCGCCTCGAGCACGATGACCTTCGCGCCGGACTGGGCGAGGCGACCGGCGATGGTCGCGCCGGAGGAGCCGGAGCCGACGACGACGTAGTCGGCCTCGTTGGAGTAGGGAGCCTTCTTGGCCATGGGGTGCACCTCGCGCTTGCTGGGACCGACATACCGACGGAATGTGTCGGCGCTCACCCTACGCCAGAACTGGAACCTGTTCTAGTCCGTCTGATCCACTCGGTCGCCCGAGACCTTCGCCTCCGGTGGTCGAGCAGCCGAGGAGCGCCGGCGACGAGGCGGGCGTCGAGACCACCGATACTGGCCGCATGCGCGTGCTCTCCATCCAGTCCTCGGTGGCCTACGGCCACGTCGGCAACTCCGCAGCCGTCTTCCCGCTCCAGCGTCTGGGCCACGAGGTCTGGCCGGTGCTGACCGTGCACTTCTCCAACCACACCGGGTACGGCGCCTGGCGCGGGCCGCTCCTGGACCCGGCCGACGTGGCCGAGGTGATCGCCGGCATCGAGGACCGCGGGGTGCTCGGCACGGCCGACGCGGTGCTGTCGGGCTACCAGGGCGACCCGGCCGTGGGCGGGGTCGTGCTGGACGCGGTGGCGAAGGTCAAGGAGGCCAACCCCGAGGCGCTCTACTGCTGCGACCCGGTGATGGGCGACGTGGGGCGGGGCATGTTCGTGCGGCCGGGCATCCCGGAGTTCATGCGCGACACCGTCGTACCCGCTGCGGACGTGGTGACCCCCAACCACTTCGAGCTCGACTTCCTGGCCGGCACCACCACCCGCACCCTCGACGAGGTCCTCGACGCCGTCGACGTCGTGCGCGCACAGGGTCCCCGGCACGTGCTGGTGACCTCGGTGCTGCACGACGAGGTCCCCGACGGGCACCTCGAGGTCGTCGCGGTCTCCGACGAGGGCGCCTGGGCGGTCACCACGCCGCTGCTCCCGATCACGCCCAACGGCTGCGGGGACGTCACCGCCGCGCTCTACCTCGCGCACCTGCACGAGACGGGCTCGCCCGCCGAGGCGCTCTCCCGCACCACCGGCACCGTCTTCGCCGTCCTCGAGGCGACCCTGGCCTCCGGCCACCGCGAGATCCGCCTCGTCGACGCCCAGGAGCACATCGCCACTCCCCCCACGACCTTCACGCCCCGCCGCCTGCGCTGACCGCCGAACCGTCACTCACGCACGCCCGAACCGTCACTCACGCACGCCCGAACCGTCACTCACGCACGCCCGAGACGTCGCTCACGCACGGCGGAGACAGCGCCGGGAGCGGACCGGAGGGCCTGCCGTGAACCCCTCTCACGCCACCCTCGCCAGTCGCCTGGAGGTCTCGTGGCTCAGCGCTGGCGCGCTTCGCACCTCGACCGGCGGAGGGGTGGAGCCGGTGACAGGAGTCGAACCCGCGACATCCTCTTTACAAGAGAGGCGCTCTACCAACTGAGCTACACCGGCGATGCCCAGCACAGCCGGGCGCGGCGATCCTAGTCGCGCGAGCAGGACCTCAGCCCATGCCCCCGTCGAAGGCGACGACCGAGCCGGTGATCATCCGCGCCTCGGCCGAGGCGAGGTAGACGATCGAGGAGGCGATCTCGTCGGGAGTGATGGCGGCGCCGGGGAGCATCATCAGCAGCCGGTCCTGGACGCGGGCGTCGAGGTCGACGGGGTACGACGCCGCGACGCCGTCCACGAGCGGGGTCGCCACGGTGCCGGGGCAGACCGCGTTGACGCGGATGCCCTCCGGCGAGAGCTCGAGCGCCAGCGCCTTGGTCAGCTGGGTGAGCCCACCCTTGGCCGCGGAGTACGCCGCGGAGTACGGCTGCGGGATCCGACCGGCCACCGAGGAGACGTTGACGATGTTGCCGCCCGCGGCCCGCAGGTGTGGCAGCGCCGCCTGCATCAGGAAGAACGGCCCCTTGAGGTCGATGTCGAGGGTGCGGTCGAAGACCTCCTCGGTGACGCCCTCGAAGCGGCCGAACTGCACGACGCCGGCCACGTTGGCCAGCACGTCGATGCGACCCGACGCTGCGCAGGTCGCGATGGCGGCGTCGACGGCGTCCTTGGAGCCGACGTTGCACTCCACGTAGGTGACCCCGTCGGGCACGGTCGGGGCGATGTCGAGCCCGAACACGGTGTCCCCGAGGTCGCGGAAGCGCTCGGCGGTGGCGAAGCCGATGCCCGACGCGGCACCGGTGACGACGACGACTCTCTCACTCACGCCCGGAATCTAGAACACGTTCTAGTCTCGCGGCAACCACTGCCCCCTGTCCCGGGCGGCGCGGGGTCGGGGAGCATGTCGCCATGAGCCTCCTCCACGAGCCCCACCACGACGGCTCCCCGCTCTACCTCGACACCGAGACCCCGGCGCTGGACAGCACGGTCGGCGTCCGGGTGCGGACCCGCGGCGACGAGGTCGCGCAGGTCTGGCTGCGCACGACGTACGACGCCGAGCCGGTCTTCCACGAGGCCCGGTCGGCCCACGACGGGGACACGACGTGGTGGCACGCCGACCTGCTCGTGCACAGCCCGGTGACGCACTACCGCTTCCTGCTCGTCCTCGTCGACGGCAGCCAGCAGTGGCTGACCGCCGCGGGGCTGGTCGACCACGACGGCCCGGACACCTTCGACTTCCGCGTCAGCACCCACGCACCCGCGCCGGCCTGGGGCCGCGAGGCGGTCGTCTACCAGGTGTTCCCCGATCGCTTCGCACGCAGCGCCGCGGCCGACGACCGCCCCACGCCCGCCTGGGCGGTCCCGGCCGCCTGGGACGACGAGGTCGTCTTCGAGGGCAGCGACCCGCGGACCCCGCTCCAGCTCTTCGGGGGCGACCTCGACGGGGTGACCGAGCACCTCGACCACGTGCAGGCCACCGGGGCGACGGTGCTCTACACGACGCCGGTCTTCCCCGGCGAGAGCAACCACCGCTACAACGCCTCCACCTTCGACCGGGTCGACGACCTGCTCGGCGGCGACGGCGCCTACGCCCGCCTCTCCGACGCCCTCCACGACCGCGGGATGCGGCTGCTCGGCGACCTGACCTCCAACCACACCGGCGACACCCACGAGTGGTTCCAGCAGGCGGTCGCCGACCCCGAGGCGCCCACCCGCAGCTGGTACTGCTTCCGCCCCGACGGCCACTACGAGACCTGGATGGGCCACCACACGCTGCCCAAGCTCGACCACACCAGCGCCGACATGCGCGCCGCGATGGTGGAGGGCCCCGACTCGGTCGTGGCCCGGTGGATGCGCCCGCCCATCGGCCTGGACGGCTGGCGCATCGACGTCGCCAACATGACCGGCCGGCTCGGCGCGGTCGACGTCAACCACGACGTGGCACGCGCCGTGCGGCGTACCGCCGAGGCCGAGCGTGCGGACGCCTGGGTCATCGGCGAGCACAACCACGACGCCTCGACCGACCTAGACGGCGACGGCTGGCACGGCACGATGAACTACTCCGGCTTCTCCTGGCCGGTGTGGTCGTGGCTGCGCGACCCCGACTCCCCCGCCCGGGCGTTCGGCCGACCGGTCCCGGTGGCCCGTCGCGGCGGCCCGCTGGTGCAGCGCACCCTGCGCGAGTGGCTGGCCCGCTACGGCTGGCGCGCCACCTGCCAGTCGTGGAACATCCTCGGCTCCCACGACTCCGCCCGCATCCGCACCGTCACCGGCTCGGCGGTGCTGCACCGGGTCGCCGCCGGCCTGCAGTTCACGCTGCCCGGTGTGCCGATGCTGTTCGCAGGCGACGAGATCGGCCTCGAGGGCGTCGTCGGCGAGGACTCGCGCCGCCCGATGCCGTGGCACCGCCGCGAGCAGTGGGACGAGCAGACCCTGGCGACGTACGCCGCCCTCGCCTCGGCCCGCGCCGCGCACCCCGCTCTCGTGCACGGCGGCCTGCGCTGGGCGCACGTCGACGAGGACTGCCTGGCGTTCCTGCGCGAGCACCCCGACGGCGACGTGCTCGTCGTGGCCCGACGGGCGCCGGGCGAGCCGCTGGACCTCGACCTCCCCCGCGAGCCCGAGCTGATCCTGTCCACCGAGCCCGACGGCTCGACGGACGGGCCGTCGGTCACGCTCTGGCACGTCTGAGGTGGCGCGCGGGGGCGTACGCTGCCGCCCATGCGGATCGTCGCCGCGCGCCCGGACCCCGACCTGGTGCGCCTGCCCTGGTCGACCCCGCTCGAGGAGTGGGGCGACGACGTCGTGGTGCCGCTCCCCCGCGGGCTCTCACGGCACGTGGTGCGGATCGTGCGCCAGGGCGGGCGCGTGTACGCCGTCAAGGAGACCGTCGAGGACATCGCGTTCCGGGAGTACCGCACCCTGCGCGACCTGCACCGCATGGGCCTGCCCGCCGTGGTGCCCCTCGGCGTCGTCACCGAGCGCACCGATCCCGACGGCGAGCCGCTGCCCGCCTGCCTGCTCACCGAGCACCTGCGCTTCTCACTGCCCTACCGCAGCCTGTTCAGCCACGGCGCCACCGCGCAGAACCTTCCCTCGCTCGTCGACGCGCTCGTCGTGCTGCTCGTGCGGCTGCACCTGGCCGACTTCTACTGGGGCGACGTGTCGCTGTCGAACGTGCTGTTCCGGCGCAGCGCCGGCGGATTCGCGGCGTACCTCGTCGACGCCGAGACCGGTGAGCTGAAGGACCAGCTCTCCGACCGGCTGCGCGAGCACGACGTCACCGTCGGCACCGAGAACGTCTTCGCCGAGCTGCTGGACCTGCAGGCCAGCAACGCCGTCGCCGGCGAGGTCGAGGCGCACGACGTCGTGGAGCTGCTGCAGCGCAGGTACGACGAGCTGTGGGGCGAGCTGACCGGCCAGGAGGAGTTCTCCACCGAGGAGATGTGGCGCATCGGCCAGCGCATCGAGCGGCTCAACGAGCTCGGCTTCGACGTGGAGGAGCTCGACATCGTCACCGACCTCGACGGCGACCGGGTGCGCATCCAGCCCCGGGTCGTGGAGCTCGGCCACCACCGGCGCGAGCTGCAGGGCCTGACCGGGCTCGACGTGGAGGACGCACAGGCCAGACGCCTGCTCAACGACCTGGCGTCCTACACCGCCCACCACGACCTGGGTCGCGAGGACCGCGGCATCGTCGCCTCACGCTGGCTGACCGAGATCTACGAGCCGGTCACCTCGATGGTGCCCGCGCACCTGCGGGGGCGGCTGGAGGCCGCGGAGTTCTTCCACGAGGTGCTCGAGCACCGGTGGTACCTCTCCGAGCGCGCAGGCCACGAGGTCGACATCTTCGAGACCGCGCAGGACTACATCGACACCGTGCTGGGCTCCAAGCCCGACGAGGCGCTCGCCGCGGAGTGACCCTCGCTGGTCGGCCAGCGAGCGCAGCGAGCCTCGAGACCCCAGCAAGGCTCACGAGGTCTCGAGGCTCGTCGCTGGCGCTCCTCGCACCTCGACCGACGGAGCGATCAGGGCTTGCAGACCCGGCAGGGGGTGAGATGGGCCGCGTCGGGCCCGGCGGGGCGCAGGTCGTCGCGGTGGGCGATCAGCGAGCAGTCGCGGCGGTGCAGGGTGGTGCCGTCACCGGCGACGACCGGCAGCGCGGCGGCGTCGGTGGCCGGCGCGGAGACCGCGGCGGCACGCGAGGTGACGTCGGCGAGCACCAGCAGGGTGTCGGCCAGGCGCTTGGAGGACTCGCGGCCGTCGTCGGCGATGCGGGCCAGCCAGGCCCCGAAGTAGAGGAACCCACCGGTGAAGGTCAGGCCCAGGCCGAGCAGGCCGCCGGAGACCAGGTAGGAGATCTGGTCGTACTCGTACGGCGTGTTGGCCGCGCCGTACCACCCCAGCACGATCACCACGAGCCCCAGCGGCAGCAGCACGGCGCCGGCCCAGAAGAGCACAACCTGCAGCAGCTTGTAGTGGTTGTTGACCAGCGGGGCCGCACCCGAGCCGCTACCCCGCGAGCCGGCGCGCGGCATCGCGGCGCCGGCGCCGAGGCGGGACCCGGAGGCGGGGGCGGAGACGGTGGTGTCGGTCATCGAGGACTCCGTTTCGGACGGTGTGGCGAGGTGGGGGTGACGAGGGGTCGGTGGAGGGGGCGGTCAGGCCTTGCGGAGGTCCGGCAGACCGGACTCCAGGCCGTGGGCGCAGCTGACTCCGCCGCCGAGGGCGAGCAGGCCGAGCCGGCGCAGGTAGGACCCGAGCACGGTGGCGGCCAGGATGCCGCCGAAGAACAGCGCACCGGGGATGGAGAAGAGCTCGGGCAGGCCGGCTCCGACGGGGCCGGCGTCGGTGAGGGCGCCGTCGTCCCCGATCGCGGGCTCGCCACCACCGGCCGGGGCCGGGTCGCTGGCGGGCAGGTCGCCGCCGCCGAGGTCTCCGCCACCGGTGCCGGTACCGGTGCCGGTGCCGGTGTCGACCGGGCTGGTCGGGTCGTTGTCGGCGTCGCCCGGCTCGACCTCGGGGATCTCGATCTCCGGGCTGGTGTCGACCACCGCCGAGGCGTTGCCCAAGGTGATGACGAACTTGGGGGCGAGGTTCAGCGCGGCGCCCAGCAGGCTCTTGAGCTGGCCGGCCTCCTCCGGGAACGGCAGCCCGGCGATGGCCTCGGCGATCGCGTCGATCGGCAGCCCGCCGTTGACCAGCTGGGTGCGCAGGACGCCGGCGTCGATGACGACCTGGAGGCCGCCGACGGCGACGGTGCCCTTGTCACCCTCGCGCTCCTCGGTCGGCTGGGGCAGCAGCAGCTGGATCCCGAGTGCCTCGAGCGCCTGGTTGGGGTCGGCCGGCAGGCCGGGCAGGTCCTGCGGGGTGCCGGCGGCCTCGAAGCCGTCGGAGCCGTAGCGGAACTTCTGGCCCGCGATGGTGAGCGTGCCGTAGTCGGTGACGCCCTTGACGGTCGCCTTGGCGCCGTCGCTGGTGGTGCGGGCGGTGGAGACGAGGCCGTCGAGGGTGATGATGCCGCCGAGCAGGCTGACCTCACCGACCACCGACCGCGAGACGGCCTTGACCCGCTCGATGCCGTCGTCGTCGGTGCTGCGGGTCACCGTCGAGCTGGCGCCCACGCCACCGAGGTCGATCACCGCGGCGAGCTGGGCCGGGATCGGGCACTCGACCTCCTCCTCGGCCGCCTTCGCGCCGCCCTTCTGGCCCTTCTGACCAGTGGTCGACAGCGCGCCGCCGGTCAGCGTGGTCACGGTCTGGTCCACGGTCGAGGACAGCGCCTGGCCGAGGCCGGGGATACCGGGGAACGGCAGGTCGGGCAGACCGGGCAGGCCTGGGATCGGACCCTCGTCCTCGCCGCCCTCGCCGCCCTCGCCCTCCTCGGCCGGGGCCGCGTCGGGCTGGCCCAGACGGCAGTCGGTGGAGTAGCCGGCCAGCGCCGTGGTCTTCTCCGCCGAGGCGCTGGTGCGCGAGATGCTGCCGGGGAAGTCCTCGCTGGACTCCGACTCCGGGCCGGCCGGGTGGTTGGAGTTCACCTGGACCGGGTAGCCCTGCTCGGCGATCGGGCCGGCCAGCTCGGGCGGGAGGCCGAGGTTCTCGATGATGGTCTTGAAGCCCTGGCCGACCGCGTCGCCGGGCCAGAAGTACGACGCCCGGCCGCGCGAGGTGGAGGAGTCGGCCTTGACGTTGGAGTAGCCGAGGTTGAGCTCGGCCTGGGGGCTGGCCGGGATCGGGATGGTCGGCTCGTAGATCTCCACGCGCACCGGCGTCGCCGTCGTGGTGGCGGCGTACCCGGCGAACTCCGGGTCGGCGGCGCGCAGCGGCGAGCCGGTGGCCGCCGAGACTGCCGAGGGAGCCGCCGGGGCGGCAGTGCCGGTGGTGACCGGCAGCGCCAGCGACACCAGGGCCGCCGCCGCGAGACCGGCGCCCAGGCGGGCCGCCGGGCGGGTGGAAGTGGTGCGTCGGCCGCTCATGCGGCACCTCCCAGGATGACGTCGGACATCGTCTCGAGGATCTCCCCGGGCTCGCCGGTGGCGACCACACGGCCACCGGACATGACGGCGGCGTAGTCGGAGATCTTCAGCGCCGTGCGGGCGAACTGCTCGATGCACAGGATGGAGACGCCGGTCTCGGTGATCCGACCGACGGTCTCGTAGAGCTCGTCCACGATGAGGGGCGCGAGCCCCATGGACAGCTCGTCGAGCAGCAGCAGCGCCGGGTCGGAGGCCAGCGCCCTCGACATCGCGACCATCTGCTGCTCGCCGCCCGACATGGTGCCCGCGAACTGCTTGCGGCGCTCCTTGAGCCGGGGGAAGTAGGCGAAGGCGGTCTCCAGCACGGCCTCGGCCGGCACGCCGGCGTACGACATCAGCAGGAGGTTCTCCTCGACCGTGAGGTTCGGGAAGACCGAGCGTCCCTCGGGGATGGTGCACAGCCCGAGCCGGGCCAGCTCCTCGGGCCCGGAGGCCTTCACGTGCACGCCGCCGAGGTGGATGTCGCCCGAGGTGGGCTTCTTCTGCCCGGAGATCACCTTGACCAGCGTGGACTTGCCGGCACCGTTGGGCCCCAGCAGCGCCATCACCGCCCCCTTGGGGACGACCAGGTCGACGCCGCGCAGCACCTCGATGCGGCCGTAGGCCGCGTGCAGGTCGACGACCTCGAGGATCGGTACGCCGCTCATGCCTCGGCTCCTTCCCGGACCGCCGGGATGACGAGTGTGTCGTCGGTCACAACCGGCAGGTCGGTCCTGGTGTGCCCGTCCGCGTCGCCGTCCTCGTCGGAATAGCCGAGGTAGGCCTTCTGGACGGCGGGGTCGCGACGAATCTCCGCCGGGTCGCCGGAGGCGATGATCGAGCCGAAGTCGAGGACGTGGATGGTGTCGCAGACCGCCATCACCAGGTCCATGTCGTGCTCGACCATGAGGATCGCGCGGCCCTCGGCGGCCAGGTCGCGCAACAGCTCGCCGAACGCGTCGGTCTCGGTCTCGTCCAGGCCCGAGGACGGCTCGTCGAGCAGCAGCAGCTTCGGGTCGCCGGCCAGGCAGCGGGCCAGCTCGAGCAGGCGCGCGGTGCCGGTGGGGATGGAGTCGGCGCGCTCCTGGGCGTACGCCGCGATCCCGACCCGCTCCAGCAGCGCGTCGATGTTCTTCCCGTGGCCCCCGCCGGGCAGCAGGCCCGCCAGCGCACCGCGGTGGATGTCCGCGGCGACCCGGACGTTGTCGCGCACCGACAGCGACCCGAAGGCCTCCAGGCGCTGGAACGTGCGGCCCATGCCCCGCTTCGAGCGCCGGTGCACCGGCATGGACGTGACGTCCTTGCCCTGGAACCGGACCTTGCCCCGGGTCGGCTTCTGCAGCCCGCTGATCACGTTGAAGCAGGTGGTCTTGCCGGCGCCGTTGGGCCCGATCAGGCCGGTCACGGTGCCGGGGTCGGCGGTGAAGCAGGCCTCGTTGACGGCCGTGACACCACCGAACTGGACGACCACGTGGTCGACCTCGAGCAGCGGCCCGCCGCGCACGTCGGCGCGGTGGCCGCCCCCGCTGGGGACAGGACTACTGGACACCGGCGGTCTCCTTCCGGCCTTCGGTCCCCTCGGGACCTGCCTGGTGGGACGCACCGCCGAGACCGACGGTGTCGAGGGTGGCCTCGGCGTGCGCGTTGGCGTCCTGCTCGGCGCGGGCGTGCTCGCGCATCCCCCCGAGGGACCCGCCGGGCACCGGCAGCACGGGTATCCGCTCGCGGATGCGGTTGCCGAAGCGGCGGTCGAGGAGGTGGCCGAGGCGGAAGAGCTGGTTGGCCAGGCCGTTGGGGTCGCGGGCCAGCAGGATCGCGCCGACGGCGATGACCACGAAGAACAGGCCGGCGATCTGGGGGTAGTCGGCCTGGAGGACCGGCAGCATCATCAGGCCGATGCCGCCGAGGGCGGCCCCGGTCACCGAGGTCACGCCGAAGACCACCGCGAGCAGCAGCAGGGTGAAGGACCCGAAGAACTGGAACTCCGCCGCGCCGACGGTGCCGCGGAGCCCGGCGTACAGGGCGCCGGCGACGCCGGCCATGCCGGCCGAGACCGCGAAGAGCCCGACGCGGAACCACCGCTGGTCCAGCCCGAGGGTGCCGCAGGCGGCAGGGCTGTCGCGCAGGGCGACGAGCATGCGGCCCAGCGGTCCCGCGCGGACCACCAGCAGGCCCAGGCCCATCACCACGAAGAAGAGCGCCATCACCCAGACGTAGGCGCTGGTGGACTCGACCTGGAAGGTGAGGATCGAGAGCCGCTCGGCGTTGAGCGAGCCGTTGAAGCCGAACGCGAAGTCGGCCTGGAAGATCATCTTGTCCATGATCACCGCGAAGGCGAGCGTGGCCAGCGCGAGGTAGAGACCGGTCAGCCGGATCACCGGCAGCGCCACCAGGGCCCCGACGCCGGCGGCCACCAGGCCGGCCAGCAGCACGCCGACCAGGTTGGGCTGGTCGAGCTTGACGTAGGCCAGCGCACCGACCCCGACGAAGGTGATCTGGGCGAGCGAGACGTGCCCGCCGTACCCGGTGAGCAGCACCATCGAGAGCATCACGATCGCGTACGTCGCCGCCGTCCCGACCAGCAGCAGGTTGGCCTCGCTCATGCCGCTGGCCAGCAGCATCACGCCCAGCAGCAGGGCGCCGGACCAGCCCAGCGCCTTGAAGGGGCTGGGCAGCGGCGCGGACACGATGCCCTTGACCTGACCGATGCGCAGCTGCGCCTGCGGCATCGCGATGATCACGGCGAAGAGGAACAGCGCCGGCACCACGTTGCGCACGGAGTTGAGCAGGCCCTCGGTGGGCAGGTAGCCCGAGGCGTAGGAGGTGATCAGGCCCAGCGCCATCGCGCCGACGAAGGTGAGCGGGAGGTTCTTCAGCCGACCGAGGATCGCGGCGGCGAAGGCGTTGATCACCAGCAGCAGCAGGGCGTAGTAGTCCAGGCCGATGGTGGAGACCAGCAGCACGCCGGCCAGGGCGGCCAGGGAGGTGCCGATCGCCCACGAGAGCGCCGCGACCCTCTCCGGCTGACCGCCGAAGAGCTTGAGCAGCTCGGGGTTGTCGACCGAGGCCCGCATGGCGGTGCCGATCCGGGTGCGGTTGAGCAGGACGTACAGGCCGACGGCCACCACGAGGGACAGGGCGATGGTGAGCACCTGGTGGGCGGTGATGAAGAAGCCGAACATCTCGAAGGAGGTGCCGGCGAAGAACGGCTGCACCGAGCGCGCCTCGGGCGGCCAGACCTGCTGGGCCAGGCCCAGCGTGGCCACCAGGATCGCCACGGTCACCACCAGGGAGACCGAGACGGGCGCGTCACCGAGGTCGCGGGCGACGAAGCGCTGGAGGAACCATCCGATGCCCGGCGCCACCACGAACAGCACCAGCGCCAGGGCGAGCAGCGTCGGCATGCCCTGCCGGACGCTGAAGTCCCAGAAGACGAAGGACAGCAGCATGCCCAGCGCGCCGTGGGCGATGTTGAACACCCGCGTCGTGGAGTAGGTCAGCACCAGTCCGGAGGCCGCGATGGCGTAGGCCGCCCCCGAGACCAGTCCGAAGATGGTGAAGGCGAGGAACGAGCTCATCAGGAGACCTCCGTGATCCCTGCGCAGGTGTACTTGGTGCCTCCGATCGGCACCCACGTGCCGCCCTTGACCTGCACGAAGCGCCAGCACTCGCCCGTGCGCTTGGGACCGACCTCCTGCGGGCTGTGCATGCCGTTGGCGGTCCACTTGGTGACCCCGCGCATGGCCTGGACCAGCGCCGGTCGGGTCAGCTTGCCGCCCAGCTTGCTGGCCTGCTCGACGAAGAGGCGGGCCGCGGACCAGGCGAAAAGGCCGAAGAAGTCGGGGGTGGCGCCCGGCTTCGTCTGCTGCAGCCACTGGAGGTAGAGCTGCATCTCGGCGTTGCTCGCGGCCTCCTCGAACGGGACGAAGTTGATGAAGGCGACCGTGCCCTCCGCGGCGCTGCCGGCACCCTCGAGGTAGTCGGGGTGGTAGGCGGTGGGGTCGACGACGTAGACGTCGGGCTTGTAGCCCTGCTGCTGCATGGTCTGCGCGAGCCGGACGTACTGCGGGACGCCGCCCAGGAACTGCACGTGGCGGGCGCCGTTGTCCTTGAGGCCCTGGACGTAGGGGGCGTAGTTGAACTCGGCGGTGTCGACGCTCTGCTCGTAGACGAACTTCATGCCACGCGCCTTCATCGCCTTGGGCTGCAGCCGGCCGTTCTCACCGGCCGCACCGGCGTTGAGGTAGACCATGGCGGCCTTCTGCGCGGCCTCGGGGAAGGTTTTCTTCAAAAAGTCGGGCACGGCGTTCTGGAACTGGGTGGCCACCGTGGACTGGGCGCCGAAGCAGGTGTCGCACGAGGAGCGCGCACCGGTCACCGCGGTGGAGCGGATGTCGGGGATCCCGCAGTCCGCGGCGGTCTTGGCGCCGCCGGAGTCGAAGGCCGACATCGAGCCGACGGCGGCGAAGACGTTGTCGCACATGTCGACGTAGTTGCGCTGGTCGGCGCTGGCGTCGGTGCGGCTGTCGTAGTTCTTCAGCGCCAGCGACCGGCCGCAGATGCCGTCGGGGTTGCTGCGGTTGTAGTAGGCCACGAACGCCTTCACCGCGTCCTGCGCGGACTCGAACAGGCCCGGCACCGGACCGGAGATGTCGGAGGCGTTGCCGATGGTGATGGTGTCGTTGCTGATGCCGGTGGAGTTCTTGAACCCGTCGCAGCTGCCGGTCGGGATCGGCTCGTCGGAGCCGCCGTCGGGCGAGGAGCCGCTGCCCGACCCGCCGCCCGAGCTGCTCCCGGAGCCGGAGGAGCCCGAGCCCGAGGACCCGCTGCCGGAGGTGCCGGCGTCCCCGCCGGTGGAGCCGTCGACCGAGCCGGTGGTGCCGCCGTCGGCGCTGATCACCTCGCCGTCGGCCCCCACGACGACCCCGCCGGAGCCGACCGTGCCACCGCCGGCGACGGCCACCTCGTTCGGGTCGAGCTGGGAGCCGCAGGCGGCCAGGAGCAGGGCCAGGCCCGACGCGGCGATCGTCAGCGACGTACGACGGGCGCGGGGGGCGAAGCGGGGGGACCGCACGACGGTCACCGGACCTCCTGAGGGTGAGAACTAGAACGTGTCCTACTGGGTAACGATCGCCACATCGGAAGGTGACGCGACACACACATGCAAAGGTGTGGCGCCCCCGGCCGTATAGACCGTCTCGACAGGTGGAACACGTTCTAGTTCTTCACAGTCGTACGGCCGGATCAAAGTGTCAGACGACTGACAGAACGGCTCCGGCGGTCCTACTGTGCCCGTCATGAGCCACCTGCCGCCGCAGCACGTCGTCGACTCCGCCCTGGACTCCCAGTCCCGCCCGGTCCCCTACCCGCGCCCCACGGAGGGTGCCCCGAACGTGCTGATGATCGTGCTCGACGACGTCGGCTTCGCGCAGCTCGGGTGCTTCGGCTCGGGCATCTCGACCCCGCGCATCGACGAGGTCGCCGACGGCGGACTGCGCTACCAGCGCTTCCACGTGACCGCGGTCTGCTCCTCGACCCGGGCCGCGCTGCTCACCGGTCGCAACCACCACGCGGTCGGCATGGGTGTCACCGAGGAGGCGGCTCTCGGCTTCCCCGGCTACACCGGCCGCATCCCGCGCAGCGCCGCGACGATGGCGCGGCTGCTCAAGGACACCGGCTACAACACCATGGCGGTCGGCAAGTGGCACCTGGTGCCGCGCACGGAGACCTCCGCCGCGGGCCCCTTCGACCGGTGGCCGTTGGGCGTCGGCTTCGAGAAGTACTACGGCTTCCTCGGCTCCGAGACCAGCCAGTGGGCGCCGGAGCTGGTCCGCGACAACCACCACGTCGAGGCGCCGGCGACCCCCGAGGAGGGCTACCACCTCACCGAGGACCTCGTCGACGAGACGATCCGGATGATCCAGGACCAGCAGCAGGCGACGACCCGCAAGCCGTTCTTCGCCTACCTGGCCACCGGCGCCGCGCACGCACCGCACCAGGTCGCCCCGGAGTGGGTCGAGCCCTACCGCGGCGCCTTCGACCACGGCTGGGAGGCCTACCGCGAGGAGGTCTTCGCCCGCCAGGTCGCCGCCGGGGTGGTCCCCGAGGACACCGTGCTCACCCCTCGCCCGTCGTGGGTGCCGGAGTGGTCGACCCTGTCGGAGGACCAGCAGCGGCTCTACGCCCGCTACATGGAGGTCTTCGCCGGCTTCATGACCCACACCGACCACCACCTCGGGCGCCTCTTCGACTTCCTCGAGGAGATCGGGGTCGCCGAGGACACCGTGGTGATGATCCTGTCCGACAACGGCGCGAGCGCCGAGGGCGGACCGACGGGCACCCCCAACGAGGCCGCGGGCTGGGTGGGGCTGCAGGCCGACGAGGAGACCGCCCTCGGCCAGATCGAGGACCTCGGCGGGCACGACGCGTCCAACCACTACCCCTGGGGCTGGGCCTGGGCCGGCAACACCCCGCTGCGGCTGTGGAAGCGCTACTCCTGGCTCGGCGGCGTGCGCGCCCCGCTGGTGCTGCGCTGGCCGGCCGCGGTGCCCGACCCCGGCGCCGTGCGGGGGCAGTTCACCCACGCGGTCGACCTCTTCCCGACCATCCTCGAGGCGGCCGGGGTCGCCCTGCCCGAGGCGGTGGACGGCGTGAGCCAGCAGCCCGTCGACGGCGCGTCTTTCCTGGCCAGCGTGCGCGACGGCGCGGCGGAGGAGCACCGGAGGATGCAGTACTTCGAGATGATGGGCTCGCGCAGCCTCTACCTCGACGGGTGGAAGGCCGTCACCGACCACGTCGCCAACCAGTTCGGCGAGCGCGACCACGTCGAGGGCAGCTTCGACCACGCCACGGACCGCTGGTCGCTCTTCGACCTCTCCACCGACTTCTCCGAGCACCGCGACCTCGCCGCCGAGCACCCCGAGCTGGTACGCCGGATGGAGGGGCTGTGGTGGGCCGAGGCGGGTCGCAACCAGGTGCTCCCGCTCTTCGAGTTCCCGAACTCGATGTTCCACCTGCACCCCGGGGAGTTCCCGCCCCCGCAGGAGGCCACGTACCGACCCGGCGGCTCGCCGGTGATCGAGCCGATGCTCCCGGCGGCCGGGGCCGGCTTCTCGCTGCGCGCGCACGTCGACGTGCCGGACGGCGGCGCCGAGGGCGTGCTCGCCGCCATCGGGGACTCCCAGGGCGGCTGGGGCCTCTACCTCCTCGACGGCCGTCCCACCGCGTGCTTCGCGCTGCTCGACCACACCGACGTCGTGCGGTCGGAGACAGCCGTCCCCGCGGGCAGCCACGTGGTGGGGCTGGACTTCCGTCCCGCCGACGCCGACGGCCCCCAGCGACTGGACCTCTCCATCGACGAGGAGGTCGTCACGACCGGGCCGGTCCGCGGCACGTTCTTCCTCCCCCAGCTGTCCTCGGCCGCCGTGGGGCTGACGATCGGCCACGACCGCGGCCTGCCGCTGTGCCCGGACTACGCGACCCCCTTCGCCTTCACCGGCGAGCTGGACCGCGTGGTCATGCGCAGCGGTGCCGCCGCGACCTTCGAGGTGCCGACCGCGGAGAAGCGGGTCCGGGCCGCCATGTCCGGGGACTGAGGCCGGTGACCTCCGCCCCGACCTCGCCCGGTCGACGCGAGCGGCACAAGCGGACCACCCGCCAGGCGCTGGAGGAGGCCGCGCTCGTGCTCTTCGCGCGCGACGGCTTCGACGCCACGACCGTGGAGGCGATCGCCGAGCGCGCCGAGGTCTCGCCGCGCACCTTCTTCCGCTACTTCGCGGCCAAGGAGGAGGTCCTCGACATGGGGTGGGCCGAGCGCCGCGAGCGCCTGGCCCGGCTCGTGCGCGAGGCCCCGGCCGTCGCCGACGACCTCGCCGCCGCGGTGGCAGCACTGGAGGGCATCGCCGTCGACTTCGAGGCCGAGCGGCACCGGGTCGTGCTGCGCGCGGCCGCCGTCGCGAGCTCCTCGGCGCTGCGCGGGCGCACCGCCGACACCCTCACCGCCTGGGAAGCCACGCTGGCCGAGGGACTGGCCGCCCGGCGCGGTCTCGACGTGCCCGACGAGGAGGCCGGGGTGGCCGCCGCCGTCGCGGTGGCGCTGTGGCGCTGGGCGATCCGCCGGTGGGCTGGGTCGGCCGGGTCGGCCGATGCCGCGACGGACCCGGTCGAGCCGCGCGGCGACGCGCCCGTCGGCGTACCCCTGCGGGAGCTGCTGCGGCGCGCGACCGCCCAGCTGGCCCAGCGCTGAGGTCTGCCCCGCGGCCGGTCAGCTGACGGTGGTGATGCCGTTGCAGGTGTACTTCGTGCTGCCGAGCGGGACGAACTTGCCGCCCTTGACCTGGATCAGCCGGAAGCACTCGCCGGTGCTCTTGGGGCCGACCCGCTGCGGCGCGTGCAGGCCGTTGGCGGTCCAGTTGTCGGTCTTGCGGATCGCGTCGATCAGGCTCTCCCGGGAGAGGTCGCCACCGAGCTTGGCGGCGGTCTCGACGAAGAGCCGCGCGGCCGACCAGGAGAAGACCCCGAAGAAGTCCGGGGTGGCGCCGGGCTTCGTCGCCTGCAGCCAGTCGAGGTAGAGCTTGGTCTCCGGGCTGGTCGAGGCCTCCTCGAAGGGCACGAAGTTCATGTAGATCGTGACCCCCTCGACGTCCTTGCCGCCCTGCTCGAGGAAGCCCGGCTCGTACGCCGTGGGGTCGATCATGAACACGTCGGGGTCGTAGCCCTGCTGGGTCATCGCCTGCGCGAGCCGCACGAACTGCGGGATGGCGCCGGTGATCTGGACGTAGCCCACGCCCTCGTCCTTGAGCTGCTGGACGTAGGGCGCGTAGTTGAACTCCGAGACCTCGATGCCCCGCACGACGGTGAACCGCATGCCGCGCTTGGTCATCGCCTTGGGCTGGAGCTGGCCGTTCTCGGCGGCGGCGCCGGCGTTGATGTAGAGCGACGCGGCGTTCTGCGCGGCGTCGGGGAAGTTCTTCAGGACGTGGTCGGCGACGACGTTGTTGACCTCGCCGGCGATCGTGGACTGCGCACCGAAGCAGGTGGCGCACCGCTGACGCGGACCGGTCACACCGGCCGAGCGCAGGTCCGGCAGCCCGCACTGCTCGGTGACGGCCGCGCCGCCGGAGTCGAAGGCCGACATCGAGCCGACCATGGCGAAGACGTTCTCGCAGGCGTCGGCGTGGTTGCGCTGGTCGGCCGGGTCGTCGGTGCGGGAGTCGTAGTTCTTCAGCACCAGGGTGCGACCGCAGATGCCGTCGGGGTTGGACTTGTTGAAGTAGGCGACGAAGGCCTTCGTGGCGTCCTGCGCCGACTCGAAGAGCCCCGGCACGGGGCCGGAGATGTCGGAGGAGTTGCCGATGGTGATCGTGGTGTCGGTGATGCCGGGGCCGTTCTTGAAGCCGTCGCACGAGCCCGCCTTCACCGGCGGGCCCTCTGGGCCGGCCTGCGGACCGCCGGAGTCGTCGCCCTGCGGAGCGGAGCCGGTGTCGCCGCCGGAGCTGGAGTCGGTGCCCGAGCCGGTGTCCGTGGTGGTGCCCGTGCCGGAGCCGGTGTCCCCGGAGGTCACCGTCCCGTCCTCGCCGACGGCGACCGGCTGGCCGTCGGCCCCGACGACCACGCCGCCGGTGCCGGTGGTGCCGCCCGCGGCGACCACGTCACCCGGGGCGAGCTGGGAGCCGCAGGCGCTGAGCAGCAGCACGGTGAGCGCGACGGAGGCCGTCGCGAGCCGGGAACGGGACCGGGACACCGGACCTCCTCGTGGACGCGTTACCCCCTCAACGACCCACGGGGGGCGAGGTGACGCAGGTCACGAGAACAAGTTCTAGTTACGTTCCCACCCCGCCGAACCGGCTTACTGATGCGCCGGCTCGGCAGGACAGGCACGTCGAACCGGCGTATTGATGCGCCGGCTCGCCGTCAGTCGATGTCGTCGCCGGGATCGGCCGGGCCGCCGGAGCGCGACGGGCCGGTCGCCGGGCCCGAGTCGGGGGCGCGGGTCGGCGTCGGGAGCTCTGTGTCGGCACCCGGCTCCTCGGGCCGCGTCAGCTCGACGTACTCCCCGACGTCCCAGCGGCCGTTGGTCTGCAGGAACACCCCCTGCAGGCCGACCGGTCGCCCGTCGGCGTACGTGACCAGGGTGACCTGGGCCTCGCGGCGCGGCTTGCTGCCCAGCGCGAAGGCGTACGCCGCGCCGCCGGTGGTGCCCATCGTGTAGCGGTAGCCCACCTGCCCGTCGGGTCCGGTGATCGCCTCCGGGCCGTCCTCGACGTGCAGGTGCCCGCCGATCACGAGGTCGGCGCAGCCACGGGTGAGCGTCTCGGTCGCGAGGTTCACGTCGTGGACCAGGACGGTGCCGACCGGCTCGCCGTCCGCCGCGGCCTCGCAGGCGACGTCGGCGAGCCTGCCGCCGACCTCCTCGAAGGACAGCCCGGTCTCGTCGCGCCAGCTGCCCAGGCCGCTGGAGCGAGGGTCGGCCACGCCCAGCAGCGTGCTGCCGCCGGGGCCGTCGACGACCTCGCCGTCGAGCATCGTCCACCCGTGCTCGGCGAGGTAGTCGGCCACGAAGTCGCCGTTGTCGTGGTTGCCGGCGACGCCGAAGCGGTCGTAGCCCTCGAAGGCGGCGCTCACCGAGTCCAGCGAGAAGGCCTCCCAGGTGGAGCCGGTCGAGGTGTCGTCGCCGCCGTCGTAGACGGCGGTCGCGCCCACCCGGTCACCGACCGCGCGGGCGACGCGGTCCATGCCGATGTTGTCGTGACGGTCGGACACGAACACGACGGTCGTCTCGCCCTCCTCGGGCATCCGCAGGTCGAGGTCACCGGCCTCCTCGGCGGCGTCGGCGTAGAAGCCGCGGGACTTCTCGTAGGTGTTGACCGCGCTCTCGACCAGGCGTCGGGTCTGGTTGGTCGTGACGTCGCCCCGCACCTCGACCCCGCTGAGCTCCGCGGGGACCGGCACGTCGTCGCCGAGGAACTGCTCGAGCGTGACCCAGCTCCGGGCGTCGTCGACCCGTTCGACGTCGGGCGTCCACGGCTGCCACCACGCGACGCCGACCGCCACGCCCGCGGTCATCGCGAGGGCGCCGCGCCGGCTCGGCAGGGCGCGCAGCAGCTCGCGACGCCGGCGCGGACCCACCAGCACCCACACCAGGACGGGTACGGCGCCGGCCGCGGCGCCCCGGAGGGCGGCCTGGGTCGCCATGTCGGTCACGGCCTCGCGCACGCGCGCCTGGGCGCCCTCGGGGCTCGACGCGATCACGGCGTAGCGGTCCACGAGCTCGGGGGTGCTGCGGGCGTCGGTCTTGCCGAGCGTGATGTCGACGCCCAGCGGGGCGCCGGAGTCGATGCGCAGGTCGGGCAGCACCGGCCCCGTGCGCACCACGACGTGCCGGTCCAGCGTCGGCCGGACGACCGCGTCGTGGCTGGCCAGCGTCAGCTCGCGCGACGAGCCGAGGAAGAGCGTCAGCCCGGCCAGGACCGCCAGCCCCGCCCAGGCACCGAGCAGCGCCAGGCCGTGCAGCCCGCGACCGGTGTGGTGCCAGAGCGTGCGTGGGGGGCGGTCCGCCCCGGGGTCGGCGGCGGTCATCCGGTCAGTCCCGGGCCCTCGCCACGGCGTACAGAGCGACGCCGCAGGCGACACCGGCGTTGAGCGACTCCACGGAGTTGACCATCGGGATCGAGACGAGCATGTCGCAGGTCTCCGCGACCAGGCGGGAGAGCCCGTCGCCCTCGGAGCCGACGACCAGCACGAGCGGCCCGTCGGCGAGGTCCATCGCGGGCAGCTCGACGTCACCGTCGGCGGCCAGGCCGACGACCATGCAGCCGGCGTCCTGGTAGGCCTTGAGCTGGCGGGTCAGGTTGACCGTCTGGGCGACCGGGATGCGCGCGGCCGCACCGGCGCTGGTCTTCCACGCGGCGGCGGTCATGCCCGCGGCCCGACGCTCGGGGATCACGACGCCGTGGGCGCCGAACGCGGCGGCGCTGCGGACCGCGGCGCCGAGGTTGCGGGGGTCGGTGACGGAGTCGAGAACGACGATCAGCGGCTTCTCGCGCTGCTCGGCGGCGAGGGTCAGCAGGTCGTCGGGGTGGGCGTACTCGTAGGCCGGGATGCGCGCCGCGATGCCCTGGTGGACCGCACCGTTGGTGAGCCGGTCGAGCTCGTAGCGGCTCACCTCGAGCAGGCTGACCCCGCCGTCCGCGGCGAGCTGGAAGGCCTCGCGCAGCCGGTTGTCGCGCTCGGTGCCCTCCGCGACGTAGAGCGCGTTGACCGGCACGCCCTCGCGCAGCGCGTCGACGACCGGGTTGCGCCCGGCGATCCACTCGTTGTCGTTGGTCTTCTTGCGGGGGCGCTGGCCCTGGGCCCTCTCGGCGCGCTTCGCGGCCTTGTGGGCGGCGTGGTACGGGCGGTCCTTGGCCTTCGGGGTCGGCCCCTTGCCCTCGAGCCCGCGGCGCACGCGCCCACCGGACCCGGCGGTCGGGTTGCCCTTCCCCGTCTTCTTGATCGCGCCCTTGCGCTGTGAGTTTCCAGCCACGTCAGTGTCCTATCCGGTGGTCGAGCAGCGAGGAGCGCCAGCGACGAGCGGGCGTCGAGACCGCCATCAGGCGAGGCTCCACTTCTGTCCGTCGGGGGTGTCGGTGATCTCCACGCCGGCCTCCTTGAGGCGGTCGCGGATGGCGTCGGAGGTGGCGAAGTCCTTCTCCGCCCGGGCCGTGGCCCGCTGCTCCAGCAGCCCGGAGACGAGGGCGTCGACGACGGCGCTCATCCGGTCGTCGCCACCACCGGTGGGACCCCAGGCGGGATCGGCGGGGTCGAGACCGAGCACGGCGAGCATGGCGCGGACGGCCGCCGCGTGCCCGGTCGGGTCGGTGGCCTTGTTGCCCTCGCGGACGGTGTCGAACAACACGGCCATCGCGGCCGGGGTCCCGAGGTCGTCGTCCATCGCGGCGGCGAAGGCGTCGGGCACCTCGCCGGGCTCGACGGCCCCCGCCCGCTCCAGGAACGCCTCGATGCGCTGGAAGCCGGTCGCGGCCTCCTCGAGGGAGTCGAAGCTGAACTCGACGTGGCTGCGGTAGTGCGCGGCGACGAGGTAGTAGCGCAGCTCGATGCCGCGGAACCGCTCGAGCACCGAGGGGATCAGCAGGCTGTTGCCGAGGCTCTTGGACATCTTCTCGCCGGCGGTGGTGATCCAGGCGTTGTGCATCCAGTACGACGCGAAGCCATGCCCCGCGGCACGCGACTGGGCCAGCTCGTTCTCGTGGTGGGGGAAACGCAGGTCGACGCCGCCGCCGTGGATGTCGAAGGCCTGGCCGAGGTACTTGCCGGCCATCGCGGAGCACTCGATGTGCCAGCCGGGGCGACCCGGGCCCCACGGGCTCGGCCACGCGGCGGTCTCCGGCTCGGTCGCCTTCTTCCACCCCTTCCAGAGGGCGAAGTCACGCGGGTCGCGTTTGCCTCGGGGGTCGGCGTCCTCGGCCGCCTCCATGTCGTCGATGCGCTGGTGGGTCAGCTCCCCGTAGGAGGGCCAGCTCCGCACGTCGAAGTAGACGTCGCCGGAGCCGTCCTCGGCGGCGTACGCGTGGCCCTTCGCGATGAGGTGCTCGATCAGCTCGAGCATCTCCGGGACGTGCCCGGTGGCGGCCGGCTCGTAGGTCGGCGGGAGGACGTTGAGCGCGGCGTAGGCCGCATCCAGCTCGCGCTTCATGTCGTAGGCGAGGTTGTACCAGGGGCGGCCCTGCGCGGCGGCCTTGGTCAGGATCTTGTCGTCGATGTCGGTGACGTTGCGGATGAACGACACCTCGAGGCCGCGGTGGGTCAGCCAGCGCCGCAGCACGTCGAAGTTGACGGCGCTGCGCACGTGGCCGACGTGCGGCTCGGACTGCACGGTGAGACCGCAGACGTAGACACCGGCCTTCCCCTCCTCGAGGGGTGCGAAGTCACGGACCTCGCGGGTCGCGGTGTCGTACAGCCGGATGCTCACCCCTCCATCGTAGGGACGCGCGGCGCACGGGGCCGAACCCGCGCGTGCGTGACGTGCGTGGCGCCCTCCCGCTCGACCTGTGACTGGTGTGACGGGAGTGACGTACCCTCGTGCGGTGCGTCGCCTGCTCCCCGCCCTCGTGCTCGCCCTGGTCGTCCCCTGGGCCCCGGTCGTGGTGACCTCGGGCGCCCCGGCCGAGGCCCGCTCGGCCTCGAAGATCCAGAGCGACCTGACCGGCTGGACCGGCGAGGAGCTCGCCGGCGGGCGCACGGCCGGCACCGTCGTGCGCCGGGGCCGGGTGTTCCTCAAGAGCCCGGCCACCACGACGCGCATCGACGGCACGACCTACGACGTGGGCCGCTGGGTCTCGCGCTGGAAGCGCCCCGGCTTCGCCTTCACCGAGTTGGTCGCCTCGTGGGAGGCCAAGACGCCCGGCGACTCGCTCGTCGAGGTCGAGGTCCGCGGGCGGGACGCCTCGGGACGCAAGAGCTCGTGGGACAGCCTGGGTCGCTGGTCCTACGGCGACAAGTACTTCTCGCGCACCAGCCTCGGCAGCCAGGACGACGACCTCGCGCGCGTCGCGACCGACACCTGGCGCACGGCCTCCGCGGCCGGCCTGGAGCGGTGGCGGCTGCGGGTCTCGCTGCTGCGGCGTACCGGTGCGAGCACCAAGCCGCCGAGCCTGGGCCACGTCGCCGCGACCACCTCGCGCCGCCCCTCCAACAGCCCGTCGACCTCCAAGCCCGGCAAGGTCGCGCGCGCCGGGGGCGCCGTGCTCGACGTCCCGCGCTACAGCCAGATGGTCCACGAGGGGCACTACCCGCAGTGGGGCAACGGCGGCGAGGCGTGGTGCTCGCCGACGTCGGTGTCGATGGTGCTCGGCTACTACGACGCGCTGCCGAAGGAGAAGGACTACTCCTGGGTCCCCGAGGGCCACACCGCGCCGTGGGTCGACCACGGCGCGCGGATGACCTACGACCACGGGTACGACGGCACCGGCAACTGGTCCTTCAACGTCGCGTACGCCGCCCGGCTGGTCGGCCGCGCCGACGTGTCCCGGCTCCCGGACCTGCGTGCGGTCGAGCGGCTCGTGGCCGACGGCGTGCCGGTGATCATCTCGATCGCCTTCGGTGCCGGCGAGCTCTCGGGCGCCCCGATCTCCTCCTCCAACGGCCACCTGCTCGTGGTCGTCGGGTTCACCGCGGACGGCGACGTGGTCGTCAACGACCCGGCCGCCGACTCCCCCGCCGGTGTCCGCCGCACCTACGACCGGGCCCAGCTCGAGCGCGCCTGGCTGGACGCCTCCACCGGCACCGCCTACGTCCTCCGCGACTGACGACCCTGCCGAGAGGTCACTCGCGCACGAACCAGAGGTCACTCGCGCACGGCCCAGAGGTCGCTCGCGCACGGCCCAGAGGTCGCTCGCGCACGGCCCAGAGGTCGCTCGCGCACGGCCCAGAGGTCACTCGCGCACGGCCCAGAGGTCACTCGCGCACGGCTCGGCCGTGCGTGAGTGACGGTTCGGCCATGCATGAGCGACGGCGGATTCAAGGGGTGGTCGCAACACCTTTGGCTTGGTCTTCGGCGAGCAACTTAGCGAAGACCTCTGCTGGGGTGTGGAAGCCGAGTCGT
>LUPK01000058.1 GCA_001627335.1 Nocardioides sp. REDSEA-S33_B3
GCTGGTGGGGGCGGCGGGCGGGGTACTCCGCATTCTTTTCCTGCTTACTGCGCAGTACGCAGGAAGGGGGATGCGTCGTAACCCGGCCGGTCGCCCGCCCCGTCCCCCCACGGGTCAGGTGCCGAAGCGACGCTCCCGCTGGGCGTACGCGCGGACCGCGCGGAGGAAGTCGACGCGGCGGAAGTCGGGCCAGTAGGCGTCGCAGAAGTAGAACTCCGACTTCTCGCTCTGCCACAGCAGGAAGCCACCGAGCCGCTGCTCTCCGCTGGTGCGGATGACCAGGTCGGGGTCGGGCTGGCCGCGGGTGTAGAGGTGCTCGGAGATGGCGTCGACGTCGACCTCGGCTGCCACCTGCTCCAGGGACAACCCCTGCTCAGCGGCGCTGGTGAGCAGCGAGCGGACCGCGTCGGCGATCTCCCGGCGCCCGCCGTAGGAGACCGCGACGTTGACGAGCATCCCGTCGACGTCACGGGTGGCCTCGGCGGCGGCCTTGAGCCGCTCGGCCGTCGCCGAGGGCAGCAGGTCGAGGGCGCCCACGGGGTTCAACCGCCACCGCCGCTGGTCGGCCAGGGAGTCGACGGCATCGGCGATGATCGCCAGCAGCGGCTCGAGCTCGCTGGCGGGACGGTTGAGGTTGTCGGTCGAGAGCAGCCACAGCGTGACGACCTCGATGCCGATCTCGTCGCACCACCCCAGCAGCGGCTCGATGTTGGCGGCGCCGGCACGGTGCCCGTGGGCGGTGTCCCGTCCGACGGCCTTCGCCCACCGACGGTTGCCGTCGAGCATCACGCCAACGTGCCGGGGGAGGCTCTCGGGCAGGCGCCGCACCAGCCGTGCCTCGTACGCCGGGTAGAGCACCCTCCGGAGCCCGCGCTTCCAGTCCGCCACCTGCCAAGGTTATGCCCCGCTCCCCCGAGGTCACGAGAGGTTCACCTCATCGCGCGTCACCGGAAGTGACCCGCCGGTACCCTCGACCCATGAACCAGCACGTTCCTGACGCCGTCCGCGCGAGGGTCGACTCCCTCCACGACTCCGTCTCCGAGCACTGGGACGAGCTGCGCGCGGAGCTGCGCGAGATCAAGCCCAAGCTCCGAGGCTGGCTGCACCTGGCCACCGCACCGCTCACCCTGGCCGCCGGCATCGTGCTCGTCGTGCTGTCGCCCACCGCGACCACGCGGATCGGCTCGGCACTGTTCGCCGGCAGCGCCCTGGTGCTCTTCAGCGTCTCGGCGATCTACCACACCGGCACGTGGTCACCGCGGACGTGGGCCTTCCTGCGACGCTTCGACCACTCCAACATCTTCCTGCTCATCGCCGGGTCCTACACGCCGTTCGCGCTGATCCTGCTCGAGGGAACCCAACAGGTCGTGCTGCTCTCGGTGGTGTGGTCCGGCGCCATCGCGGGCGTGGCGTTCCGCGTCTTCTGGACCGACGCGCCACGCTGGCTCTACACCCCGATCTACATCGCCCTGGGCTGGGCCGCGGTCTTCTTCATCCCCGGGTTCTTCCGGGGCGCCACCGACCTCGGTCTCGGCGTGGGCATCGCGGTCTTCACCCTGATCGTCGCCGGCGGCGCGCTCTACACCCTCGGCGGCGTGGTCTACGGCTTCAAGCGCCCCAACCCGTGGCCCCGCTGGTTCGGCTTCCACGAGGTCTTCCACACCTTCACGATCCTGGCGTTCGTCAGCCACTACGTCGGCGTCTCGCTGGCCACGTACTCCCTGCGCTGAGCCCCCTGGGTCCCGGACCTCCCGGGACACCGCGACCGCTCAGACCAGCGCGTCGAGCACCAGCACGACCGACGCCGCGACACCGCCGACGACCACCGCCCCGGCCAGCAGCGGCACGCGCGTCGCGACCGCCTCCACCCCGCGGTAGAGCAGCGTCAGGGCCGCCACCAGCACGGTGACGTGCAGGAGCAGCGCCAGCCCGACGCCGAGGACCGCCCCGGCCACCCGGAACCTGCCCCACAGCAGGCCCAGGAGCAGGGGCACGACGACCGCACCGGCCGCGCCGTGGGCCAGCTCCTCGGGCCACTCCCCCTCCGGCATCCACGGCACCGGCACGGCCAGCAGCGCCGCACGGTCCACGAGGTCCCAGCTGGCGCACCAGCCGAGCCAGGCGATCAGGAGCAGGCTGAGGACCGCCACGCCGCGCCGCCACCAGCCCTCGACGGCACCCCAGGGCAGCTGGGTCCGCGGCGTCACCACCAGCGTTGCGAGGGTGACCGCGCTCCAGGCCAGCCACCGCCGCACCACCCCGGTGCCGGTGTCGGCCATCGCGTCCCGGAAGACCCGATCGGCCTCCACGCGGTCGACCTGCCGCCCCTGCGCGGTGAGGTACGCCGGCTCGTCGGCGTCCGCGACGAGCGCGTCGTGCACGAGGGCGGCCGGCAGGTGGCGGCCGGTGCGGGGCACCAGCCAGGCGAAGACCGAGGGCACGGAGGTGAGGTCGGTGGTGAAGGTCCCGACGTCGGCAGGGACGACCAGGTCGCCCAGGTGCCGGTCGGCGTAGCCGATCCGACGAAACAGCGCGAAGACCTCCTGGTCCCCCCGTGCGCGGCGCTCCAGCACGATCCGTGGCGGGCGATCGCGCCGCGGCGGCTCCTCGCCCGCTCCTCCGTCGAAGAAGCGGGCCGGTTCGGCCCGCACGGTCGTCCCCATGCCGTCCACCCTGCCACCGGACGCCGACAGCGGTCCTGGTTCAGGCGGGCGGCGCGGTCGAGGAGCGCAGCACCAGCTCGGTGGGCAGCTCGACGTGCTCGTTGACGTGGCCGTACTCCCGGTCGTCGCCCTCGAGCCGCTGGAGGATCTGCCGCGCGGCGACCCGCCCCTGCTGCAGCACCGGCTGCCGCACGGTGGTCAGCCCGACGTAGTGCGCCATCTCGTGGTCGTCGACGCCGACCACCGAGAGCTCCTCGGGCACCCGCACCCCGGCCTCCCGGGCGGCGTACAGGACGCCGAAGGCCATCTCGTCGCTGGCGCAGAAGACCGCCTTGGGCCGGTCGGCACGCCGCATCAGCTGCTCGCCGGCGTCGTGCCCGCCCTCGAGGGTGAACAGCCCCTCCAGCTCCATGCTGGGGTCGGGCTCGATGCCTGCCTCCCGCAGCGACGCCCGGTAGCCCTCCAGGCGAGCACGGGGTGTGGCGAGGTCGAGCCCCTCGTCGCTGAGCTGGCCGACGTAGGCGATGCGGCGGTGACCGAGCTCGAGCAGGTGGGACACCGCGGTGCGGGCGACCGCGTCGTCGTCGACGCGGACCGAGGGCCACTCCCGCACCCGGGACCCGAGGGTCACCACGGGCATGCCGTGCCGGGAGAGCCACAGCACCTCCTCGGGCGTGGGCCCGAGGCCGACCACGATCAGCGCGTCGGCGCGCTTGGTGACTAGCTGGGTCAGGAGCACGCGGCGTCGCGCGTCGGGGTCGCCGCCGATGTTGTAGAGCAGCACGTCGTAGCCGCGCTCGCGCAGCACCTGCTCGGCGCCGTGGACGACGGTCGCGAAGAACCACCGCGTCACGAAGAGGACCACGATCGCGACCGTGCGGGTCTGCCCGCCGCTGGCCAGACCGACGGCGTGCGGGGAGGGGACGTAGCCCAGCCGCAGGGCGGCGTCCATGACCTTGGCGCGGGTCTCGTCCGAGACCCGCGGCAGCCCGCGCAGCGCCCGGGAGACGGTCGCGGTGGACACCCCGGTCTCCCGCGCGAGGTCGTTGATGCTGGTCATCGCCGCTCCTCCCGCACGCCGCGCCCCACACCGCGACTTGACCGGTAAACCAGACGCTCTAGGCTGCCCTCATGAGCACCCCTGCGCGCACCGTCCCGCCGACCGCACTGCCGACCCGGTTGCCCGGGCCCGAGCGCCTCGAGCTGGGCACCGCCACGGCGTCGTACCAGGTGGAGGGCGCGAGCACCGAGGACGGCCGCGGCCCCTCGATCTGGGACACCTTCACCGCGCGCCCCGGCACGATCAGGGACGGCTCGGACGGCTCGGTCGCGTGCGACTCCTACCACCGCTACACCGAGGACGCCGACCTCGTCGCCGGCGCCGGTCTTGACTGGTACCGCTTCTCGGTCGCCTGGCCGCGCATCGTCCCCGAGGGCCGCGGGCGCGTGGAGCAGCGGGGCCTGGACTACTACGACCGGCTCGTCGACGCCCTGCTCGAGCGCGGCGTGAAGCCCACCGGCACGCTCTACCACTGGGACCTCCCCCAGCCCCTCGAGGACGAGGGCGGCTGGCTCGAGCGCGGCACCGCCGAGGCCTTCGCCGACTACGCCGAGGTCGTCCACGGGCGCCTCGGCGACCGCGTCGGCCTCTGGGCCACCCACAACGAGCCGTGGTGCGCGGCCTACCTCGGGTACGCCGCCGGCGTGCACGCCCCCGGGCGCCGGGAGGGCGGACGCGCGCACCGCGCCGCCCACCACCTGATGCTCGGCCACGCGCTGGCCGCCGAGCGGCTGCGCGCCGGCGCTCACCCGGTCGACGTGGGCATCGTGCTCAACCTCGCGCCCATCTGGCCCGAGCAGCCGGAGCGTCCAGAGGTGCGGGACGTCGCCGACGGCGTCGACGCCATCCGCAACCGGGTCTGGCTCGACCCCCTGGTCGACGGCGCGTACGACGCCGGGCTGCTGCGCGTGGCGCCGGAGCTCGCCGACGACGAGCTCGTCCGACCCGGCGACCTCGAGCGTGTCCAGGGCTCGGCCGACTGGGTCGGTCTCAACTACTACACGCCCGTCCGTCCGGACCTGCCCGGCGCCGGCAGGGCCGACCACCCCGAGGGCGGCGCCTACCCGGGCACGGCGCCCTTCGAGCTGGTCGTGCGCGAGCCGATCACCGACATCGGCTGGGAGATCGACGCCAGCGGTCTCGACGAGCTGATCCGCACCACCGCCGAGCGCACCGGCCTGCCGGTGCTGGTGATGGAGAACGGTGCGGCCTGTGCGGACACCGACGTCGTCGAGGGCACCGTGCGCGACGAGGACCGCATCGCCTACCTGCGCGACCACCTCGCGGCGGCCGAGCGGGCCCGCGAGGCCGGAGCCGACCTGCGGGCCTACGTCGTGTGGACGCTGCTGGACAACTTCGAGTGGGCCGAGGGCTACACCAAGACCTTCGGCATCGTGCACATCGACCCGCAGACCCAGGACCGGACCCCCAAGGCGTCCTACCACTGGCTGGCCGAGACCATCCGGGCGCGCGGGTAGGCGCCGGCGTCCGGCGCCCGGGTCGCGACGTGGGTCGCGGCCCGGGCCCGGAACGACTGCGCTGGCGGCAGGGCCCGGGGTCAGCTCATCCCTTGACACTGCCCGCGAGCAGGCCGCGCACGAAGTAGCGCTGCAGGGCCAGGAAGACGATCAACGGGATGATCAGCGAGACGAAGGCGCCCGAGGCCAGCAGCTGCCAGTCCTGACCGCGCTCACCGACCAGGCTCACCAGCTTCACCGTCATCGGCGCTGCCTGCGGGGAGCTGAAGACCAGCGCCACGAGCAGGTCGTTCCAGACCCAGAGGAACTGGAAGATCCCGAAGGCGGCGATCGCCGGCATCATCAGCGGCAGCATCACCCGGGTGAAGATCTGCACGTGCCCGGCACCGTCCACGCGCGCGGACTCGATGAGCTCACCGGGGATCTCGCGCATGAAGTTGTGCAGCAGGAAGATGGCCAGCGGCAGCGCGAAGATGCTGTGCGAGAGCCAGATCGTGTAGAAGCCGCCGCCGGGGGCATCGGTCCCGGCCAGCGGGATCAGGTTGAACGGCGGGTCGACGTACAGCGTGAGCAGCGGGACCAGGGTCACCTGGATCGGCACGATCTGCAGCGCGAAGACCGCCACGAAGAGCGTGTCGCGGCCCTTGAAGTCCATCCACGCGAAGGCGTAGGCGGCCATCGTCGCCAGGCTGATCGGGATCAGCACGGCCGGCACCGAGATGACGATCGAGTTGACCAGGTTGGTCATCAGGCCGCTGGACCCGCCCGAGAGCACGTCGCGGTAGTTGTCGAGGGTGAAGGAGGGGTCGGTGAAGACGTTCCACCAGCCGTTGGACTTCACCTCCCCCTCGGGACGGAAGGAGCTGATCAGCAGACCAGCGGTCGGCACGGTCCACAGCAGGGCGATGACCAGCGCGACGGCCGAGGCCCAGCGGTTGCTGAGCGCTCCGGCGGCAGCAGAGCTCGCGCTCTTGGGGTTGCCGGCCGGGGTCGGCTGCGGCGGCGCGGTGGGGGTCGTGGTGGTCATCGGGCCTCCAGCTTGCGCATCTGTCGGACGTTGTAGATGACGATCGGCATGACCAGCACGAAGATCACCACGGCGATCGCGGCGGCGAGGCCGTTGTTGTTGGCCACGAAGCTCTGCCGGTAGAACTCGTAGGCCAGGACGCTGGTGCCGAAGTTGCCGCCGGTGGCGGTCTGCACGATGTCGAAGACCTTCAGCGTGGCGATGGTGATCGTGGTCAGCACGACGATCAGCGTGGGCCGGATGCTCGGGACCGTGATGTGGCGAAACATCTTCCAGCCGCTCACGCCGTCGAGGCGGGCCGCCTCGACGATGTCCTCGGGGATGGCCTTGATCGAGGCCGAGAGCAGCGTCATCGCGAAACCGGCCTGGATCCACACCAGGATCACGATGAGGAAGAAGGTGTTCCACGGCTCGTTGAGCAGGAAGTTGTAGGTGTCGAGCCCGAGCCAGGTGAGGAACTGGTTGAGCAGGCCGATCTGGGTGCTGTCGCCCGACTTGTAGTCGTAGACGAACTTCCAGATGATCGAGGCGCCCACCATCGAGATGGCCATCGGCAGGAACAGCAGCGCCTTGGCGAACTTCTCGAACGAGGCGCGGTCGACCAGGACGGCGTAGAGCAGCCCGATGCCGGTCGAGAGCAGCGGCGTCAGCACGACCCAGAAGAGCGTGTTGCGCAGCACCTCGAGCTGGTTGCTGTCGGTGAACAGGCGCTGGTAGTTGTCCAGCCCCACGAACTCCTGGGCGAAGATGTTGGTCCCGCCGAAGAGCGAGTCGTAGACGGTGACGCCGGCCGGGTAGAGCAGCCCGACGCCGATCAGCAGGAGCGAGGGCGCGAGGAACGCGGCGGTCTGGACGCGCTCACCGGAGCGGGAGCGCAGTCGTTGGGTGGCGAGCAGGATCAGGGCCACCACGCCGTAGAACAGCGCGACGGCGATGACCATCTGGAGGAGCTTCTCGGGGGTACTCAACGCGTCACTCCCATGGCGGGTCGGCGGGGCGTGCGGGCACAGGAGGTACGACGGTGGGTGGCCGACCTGGGTCGGCCACCCACCGTCATCGGGTCACTGCCAGGCGCTCTCGATGTTGCCGAGCGCCTGCTCGGAGCTGTCGCCGGTCACCCAGGCGGTCATCTCCTTCCAGAAGGCGCCGGCGCCGATGGCGCTGGGCATCTGGTCGGAGCCGTCGAAGCGGAAGACGGCCTCGGGGTCCTGGAAGGTCTCGGCCGACAGCTGGTCGATCGGGCTGGTGAGATTGGCGATGTCCAGCCCCGTGTTGGCGCTGACCCAGCCGCCGCCCGGGGTGGCCTGGGCCTTCTCGTTGGCCCACACGTCGGTCGACAGGTAGGTCTGGAAGGCTTGGACCTGCGGCTCGTTCGAGAACGCCGCGACGAACTCGCCACCGCCGAGGACGGGCTTGCCGTTCTCCTCGTTGGTCGGCGGGAGGTAGAACGCGAAGACGTCGCCGTCCTCGTTGACGTTCGTGCCCTCGGGCCACTGGGCGGCGTAGAACGACGCCTGGCGGTGCAGCGCGCACTTGCCGTCGAGGATCGGCAGGCCGCCGTCCTGGAAGGCGGTGGTGGCGATGGAGTTGACGTCGCCGAAGCCGCCGTTGACGTAGTCGGGGTTCTTCATGATCTCGCCGACGCGGTCCAGCGACTCGACGATGGCCGGGTCGTCGAAGGCGATCTCGTGGTTGACCCACTGGTCGTAGGTGTCGGCGCCGGCGTCACGCAGGACGGCGTCCTCGAGCCAGTCGGTGGCGACCCAGCCGGTGGCCTCGCCGGACTCGATGCCCACGCACCACGGCTTCATGCCGGAGTCGGCGATCTCGTCGGACAGGGCGATCATGTCGTCCCAGGTCTCGGGGACCTCCCAGCCGTTGTCGGAGAACATCGACGGGGAGTACCACACGAAGGACTTCACCGAGGCGCCGAGCGGGGCGGCGTAGAAGGTGCCGTCGACGGTGCCGTAGCCCTTCCAGTCCTCACCGAAGAACTCGTCGACGTTGTCGGCGGTGGGCGTCGGGGCGGCCTCGACCTCGCCGGAGGCGACGACGGTCTGCAGCAGGCCGGGCTGCGGGATGTAGGCGATGTCAGGGGCGTTGCCGGCCTTGACGCGCACGACGAGCTGGGTCTCGAACTGGTCGGAGCCGTCGTAGTCGACCTCGGCGCCGGTGCAGGTGGTGAACAGCTCGTAGGACGCCTCGTGCGCCTCCTGCTCGGGCGGCAGGATCGAGGTGTAGACCCCGACCGTGGTGCCGGTGAGGTCACCGAACTCGGCGAGCTGCTCGAGGCCCTCGCACTCGGACATGCCCTCGCCCGGCCAGGTGCCGCCGGCGGACTGAGGCTCGTTGGTGTCGTCGTCGCTGGCACAACCGGCCAGCACGAGACCGGTCACGGCCATGGCGGCCACGGCACCGACTCGGATCTTGCGTGAGCGCATCGGGTCCCTCTCTTCCCTGGAGGCCGACACGGCGTCGACCCCACCCAGTGCTTGCGTAAACCCGATGCAACCGCTTACGCAGATGTTGCGTCAAGGTTTCCCGGTCACGATTGTGTAACGCAGGTCACACGCACCTGTCCAGCGCTCAGGTCAGGGCTCGGACGGCCGATCGGGACCTCGACGTGCGTCCGCAGCCGGTCCCGGGACGTCCAGACCGGCGGCGACCGCCGCGCGGTCGGCCAGCTCGGCCCCGGCGCCGTCGTAGAGCTGGAAGCCCACCGCCGCGCCGGCCCGCTCGGCCTGGCGGAGGTCGTCGTCGTACTGCGCGACCACGGCCACCGTGCCCGCGAAGCCACCCGCCCGCAGCTGGCGCAGGGTGTCGATGTTGTTGCCGTGGAAGGGCATCGCGAGCAGCACGATCGGGACGTGGCACAGCGGCCGGGCCTGCCAGAGCTCGGGATCGGTCGCGTCGCCCTCCACCACGTCCAGGCCCTCGGCCCGCAGCCGCTCACAGCGTTCCCGGGAGGTCTCGAGACCCACCACGCGCAGGCCGTACTCGTCGCGCAGCCGCAGGTACGCAGCACTCCCGACCCGGCCCATCCCGAGGATCACCGCCTGGGCGTCGCCGACGTCCAGCGGCCGGTCCTCGGGGTGCAGGTCCTCCCGCTCGCGCTCGGGCAGCACCCGCCGCACGGCCCGCACGAGGTACTCCGGGTGCCGTCCCGGCAGCGACCCGACCACGAAGCTCGCGGCGACCGCGGTCGCCACCACGGTCAGCCACCCCTCCCCCAGCCAACCCGCCGGCGCCCCGACCACGACGATCAGGCCGAACTCGGAGTAGTTGGCCAGCGTCACCCCGGTGAGGACCGACGTACGCCGCCGCAGCCTGGCCAGCCACAGCAGCCCGGCGAAGGCCAGCGCCTTCAGCGGCAGCAGCGCGACCAGCAGCAGCGCGAGCACCAGCTCGGACGGGGTCGGCATCCCGCCCAGCCCGATGCTGACGAAGAACGCGACCAGCAGCAGGTCCTTGAGCGTGAACAGGCTCTTGCTCAGCTCGGGAGCCCGGCGGTGCCCGGAGAGCAGGACGCCCATCACGAGTGCCCCGAGGTCGCCCTTGAGCCCCACGGCGTCGAAGAGCGCGTAGCCGGGGACGAGCGCCAGGACCACCCCCAGCAGCGGCAGCAGCTCGTCGTGCCCCACCGCGCCCAGGACCCGGTGCAGCAGCCAGGCCCCCGGGACCAGCAGCACGAGGAGCAGCGCCCACCAGCTCGGACCGGAGCCGCCGGTGACGGCGAGGAACACCACGGCCGCGAGGTCCTGCACGACGAGCACACCGATCGCCGTGCGGCCACCGAGGGCCCGGCTCGCGCTGCGCTCCTCGAGCACCTTGACCACGAAGACGGTGCTGGAGAACGACATCGCCAGCCCCACCAGCAGCAGGGCCCGCAGGTCCGCCTCCGCGGCCAGGCCGACACCGACCAGTCCGACGAGCCCGAGGACCGCGGCGGTCACGACGCTCCACGCGCCCAGGTGGATCGTCGAGGTGGCCCACACCTCGCGCTGCAGCAGCGTGCGCACGTCGAGCTTGAGGCCGACACCGAAGAGCAGCACCGTGACACCGAGGTCCGCGGCCGTCCCGAGCGCGGGCACCGCCTCGACGCCGAGCAGGTGCAGCCCGAAGCCCGCGACGAGGAAGCCGAGCAGCGGGGGCAGCCGCACCGCGCCGGCGACCAGGCCCCCGACGAGGGCGCCCAGCAGGATGGCGGTGGCGTCGTCCATGCCCACATCCTCCCGGTACGCCGCCGCTCCCGCACGGGTCCTGCTCAAGTGGCGGGCCGGGGCGCCGATGGGAGGAGGGTGACCCGCATCCTGATCGCCGAGGACGACGCCGACCTCCGGCTGCTCCTGCGCCTGGTGCTGCACCGCGCCGGCCACCAGGTCAGCGAGGCACGCGACGGCGTCGAGGCCCTGGAGGCGATCTCGCGGGAGACCTTCGACGTCGTGCTGCTGGACAACCTGATGCCCCGGATGAGCGGGATCGAGGTCCTGGAGGCGGTGCAGCTGCTGCGCCGCGTCGAGCGACCGCTGATCCTGGTGATCTCCGCCCTGGCGAGCCGCGCGGACATCCGCTCGTACTACGTGCGCGGCGCCGACGACTTCCTGGCCAAGCCCTTCTCGACCGACGAGCTGGTCGATAGGGTGGCGATGCTGCTCGACGAGCGGTCGCTCACCCACCACGGCCCCCAGCGCGAGGCGGGATGACCGTTCGTCGTCCCACACGACCGTTCGGCGCCGCCGAGGGGCGGTCTGCACAGTATTTTCACGGCCGCCTTGACCGTTTTGACCTCAGGGCCGGACTTGGACGGGCGATGATGTACCCATGGCACGCATCCTGATCGCTGAGGACGACGAAGACCTCCGCCTCCTGCTCCGGCTCGTCGTCCAGCGTGCTGGGCACGAGGTCGAAGGCGTCGGCGACGGAGTGGCGGCCCTGCGCGCGATCACCCGCGGCGGCTACGACCTGGTGGTCCTCGACAACATGATGCCGGGCATGACCGGCCTCGAGGTGCTGCGCGCCTGCAAGGACATCACCGGCGCCGACCGCCCGGTGATGCTCATGCTCTCTGCGCTGGCCACCCGCCAGGACATCCGCAACGGCTACGTCGCCGGCGCCGACGACTTCCTGGCCAAGCCGTTCTCCCGCGAGGAGCTCGTCGAGCGCGTCCACCTGCTCCTCGACGAGCGCGCGATGCAGTTCGCGATGACCCCGCCGGGCAGCGCCGGCGGCGTCGCCTGAGCCCAGCACCGCACCTCTCCCCGAGCAGCCACCCGCACTCCCCCCGCCCCCCACCCCGGACCCCCATGGGCCAGGGCCACTCGCACGCGCCGCCGGACTCCCGGCGGAGACTGGCCGTCGTCCTCGCCCTCACCGTGACGGTGCTGGTCGTCGAGGTCGTGGGCGCCGTCGTCTCGGGCAGCCTCGCGCTGCTGGCCGACGCCGCCCACATGCTCACCGACGTCGCCGGGCTGTCCATGGCCCTGGTCGTCGCCGCGATCGTCCGACGACCGCCGAGCGACACCCACACCTGGGGCCTGCGCCGCGCCGAGGTGCTCGGCGCGGCCGCACAGGCGACCCTGCTGCTGGCCGTCGGCGGCTTCGTGCTGGTCGAGGCCGTGCGCCGTCTCGACGAGCCGGCGGAGGTGACCGGCAGTGCGATGCTGGCGTTCGGCGCCGTGGGCCTGCTCGGCAACGTCGTCGGCATGACGATCCTGGCCGCGGGCGGGCGCGAGCACCACGACCTCAACATGCGCGCGGCCTACCTCGAGGTCGTGGCCGACGCCCTCGGGTCGATCGCCGTCATCGCGGCGGCGGTCCTGGTCGCCACGACGGGCTGGGACCGCGCCGACCCGGTGGCCTCGCTGGTCATCGTGGCCCTGATCGTCCCGCGCACCCTCCACCTGCTCCGCGAGACCACCCACGTCCTGCTCGAGGCCACGCCGCGGGGCCTGGCGCTCGCCGACGTGCGCGCCCGACTGCTGGCCCACGACCACGTGCGGGAGGTCCACGACCTGCACGTCTCTTCCGTGGCGACCGGGCTGCCGACCCTGACCGCCCACCTGGTGGTCGACGACTCCTGCTTCCACGACGGCCACCTCGCCACACTGCTCGACCAGCTCCAGGCCGCCCTGGCCGACGACTTCGACGTCGCGCACTCCACGCTCCAGTTCGAGCGCGCCGGTCACGCCGCGCACGAGCACGACCTCCACCCCTGAGCCGCAGTGGTGCGCACGGCGTGCACCACCGCGGGGACCACCGGCACCACCGGCTGTTGCGGGGCGTGCGTCACGTCTGGGCGACAGGATCGTTGTTCCTCCGTAAAGTGAGAACACGTTCTAGTTCTGGGCGGGCTCCGGCCCGTCCCAGCCAGCGCCGCACCGGAGGACGCACCCGATGTACGACTTCGCCCACGACGCCGACCCGCAGGCCGCGGGCTACGGCGCGCCTCCCCTGCTGCTCACCGCGGCGGAGGCGTTCCGCTTCCCGGTCGAGCTGACGTCCTCCCTGGTCAGCGACCTGGTCCTGCCCCCGCGACGCAGCGTCGACGGCGAGCCGCGGCCGGTGCTGGTGCTCCCCGGGTTCATGGCCGACGACCCGCTGACCGCCCGGCTGCGCGGCCACCTCCAGCGCCAGGGGTACGCCGCGCACGGCTGGGGCCTCGGGCGCAACGTCGGGCTGACCGACACGATCGTCGACGGGCTGCTCGAGCGTTTCGACGACGTCGCGGCGACCGCGCCGGGCGCACCCGTCTCCCTGGTCGGGTGGAGCTTCGGCGGGCTGCTGGCCCGCTGGACGGCCCATCGCCGCCCGGGCCAGGTGCGCCAGGTGGTGTGCCTGGGCTCGCCGTGGCGGGCCGAGGGCGAGCGCACCCGCGCCACCCGGATGTTCGAGAGGGCCGCGGTCAAGCACGGCCTGTCCGAGCGTGCGCGCGACATCGTCGACGAGCTGCGCCGGCCCTTGGACGTGCCGCTCACGGCGATCTGGTCGCGCACCGACGGGATCGCCCACTGGCAGGGATGCCGGGTCGGCGACTCCGCCGACTCATCCGTCGACAACCCGGCACCCGTCGAGGACATCGACGTCCCCAGCAGCCACGTCGGGCTCGTCTCCAACCCGCTGGCGCTGGCCGCGCTCGACGACCGGCTGGCCCAGGACCCCGCCGACTGGCGGCCCTTCACCTGGCGCGCCGCGCTGGCCCGCCGGACGCGGGTGGCCGCATGAGCGCCGCGGGCAGCGAGCGGGACGTGGAGCTGCGCGACCCGGCGTACGTCGCGAAGCTGCTGCCGTTCCTCAAGCTGGCGATGAAGGGCTGGTTCCGCTCCTCGGTGACCGGCATGGACAAGGTGCCCGACGGTGGGGCGCTCATGGTCTCCAACCACTCCGGGGGCCTGCTGGCGATGGACGTCCCGATCCTCGCGGTGGCCTTCGCCGACGAGTTCGGCGTCGAGCGCCCTCTGCACGTGCTGGCGCACGACATGCTCTTCACCGGGGCCGCCGACCCGTTCTTCAAGCGGTGCGGGTTCCTCCCCGCCGACCGCGAGCACGCCCACGCCGTGCTGAGCGCCGGCTCGGTGACCATGGTCTTCCCCGGCGGGGACTACGACACCTTCCGCCCCACCCGGGTCGCCAACCGCATCGACTTCGCCGGGCGCACCGGCTACGTCCGCACCGCCCTGCGCGCCGGCGTCCCGATCGTGCCGGTGGTCAGCATCGGCGGCCAGGAGGCGCAGTACTTCCTCACCCGCGGCGAGATCATCGGCCGCGCGCTGCACCTGGAGAAGCTGCTGCGCAGCAAGTACTTCCCGATCTCCTTCGGCTTCCCCTTCGGCCTGGTCGGCGCGTTCCCGCCCAACCTGCCGCTGCCCACCAAGATCACCACCCGGGTCCTCGACCCCATCGACCCCGTCGAGGCGCTCGGTCCCGACCCCGACCCCGCGGAGGTCGACGAGCTGGTGCGCGGCCGGATGCAGGACGCGCTGGACGAGATGGCCCGCGAGCGACGCTTCCCGGTGCTCGGCTGATGGGCGCGCGAGTGAGGGGGCTGCTGGCCTCGGTGCGGCGGACGGTCTGGATGGTCGGCGTGCTGCTGCGCGCCGGGATGATCCCGCTGGTGCGGCCGGACCGCTACGTCCGCATGGTCGCGGTCGTACGCCGGGGGGTGACCGCCACGACGGGCATCGCCCTGGCCGCGGCGCGGGCCCCGCGACGCACGGCGTTCGTCGACGAGCGCGGCGCGCTCACGTGGGCCGAGCTGGACGCCGGCTGCGACGCCTTCGCGGTCGGGCTGCTGTCGCTGACCGGAGGCGAGCCCCGCACCGTGGCGGTGCTGGCCCGCAACCACCGCGGCTTCGTGCACGGGCTGGCCGGGGCGACCCGCGCGGGCTCGGACGTGCTGCTGCTCAACACCGCCTTCTCCGGCCCGCAGCTGCGTGACGTGCTGGTGCGCGAGCAGGCCGCGATGGTCGTCTACGACCAGGAGTTCCAGGGCGTGGTGGACCTCGCCACCGACGGTCTCGAGGTCGCCGAGGTCGTGGCCTGGGTCGACGACGCGACGGCACTGGCCGGGCGCACCACCGTCGACACCCTCGTCGACCAGCACACCGGCGAGCGGCCGGGCCGGCCCTCGCGGAAGGGCTCGGTCATCCTGCTGACCTCCGGCACCACGGGCACCCCCAAGGGCGCCAAGCGGGGCGCCGACGGCGGGGCCGGGGCACTGGCCGCGATGTTCGACCGGATCCCGTGGCGGGCCGAGGAGACCGTGGTCGTGGCCGCGCCGATGTTCCACGCGTGGGGCTTCGGCCAGCTGGCCGTCGCGGCCGCCACGACCTGCACGGTCGTGACCCGGCGACGCTTCGACCCCGAGGCGACCCTCGCGCTGGTCGAGGAGCACTCGGCGACGGGGCTCGCCGTCGTACCCGTGATGCTCGAGCGGATCATCGACCTGCCCGACGAGGTGCTCGACCGCTACCCCTGCCGCTCCCTGCGCTTCGCGACCGCGAGCGGCTCGCGGATGCGCCCGGACGCCGTGCTGGCCTTCATGGACCGCTTCGGCGACGTCATCTGCAACAGCTACAACGCCACCGAGGCCGGGCTCATCTCCACCGCGACCCCGGCCGACCTGCGGGTCGCGCCCGACACCGCCGGCCGCCCCGTGCGGGGCACCACCGTGCGGCTGCTCGACGACGACCTCCGCGAGGTGCCCACCGGCGAGGTCGGGCGCATCTGCGTGCTGTCGGGCTCGCAGTTCTCCGGCTACACCTCGGGGGCGACCAAGGACTTCCACGGCGACTACATGGTCTCCGGCGACGTGGGCCGCTTCGACGCCGACGGCCGGCTCTTCGTGGTCGGCCGCGACGACGACATGATCGTCTCCGGCGGGGAGAACGTGTACCCGCTGGAGGTCGAGAAGACCCTCGACGCCCACCCCGAGGTACACGAGAGCGCCGTGATCGGGGTCGAGGACGAGGCGTTCGGGCAGCGGTTGGCGGCGTACGTCGTCCTGCGGCCGGGGGCGGGCATCGACGCCGAGGGGCTCAGGGCGCACGTGAAGGCCCAGCTGGCCGGCTACAAGGTGCCCCGGGACGTGGTGCTGCTCGACGAGCTGCCGCGCAACGCGACCGGCAAGGTGATGAAACGGCTGCTTCCCGCCGCGCCCGGCCCGGATCTGGCAGGCTCCTGACCGTGGTCGAGCGGATGACCGGCATCGACGCGGGGTTCCTCTACATGGAGACCCCGTCGACGCACATGCACACGCTCAAGATCGCGGTGCTCGACCCGCCCGCCGGCGCCATCGACCTGGACGCGCTCAGCCGCTGGCTGGTGCTGCGGCTCGACGCGATGCCCGCGCTGCGCCGACGGGTGCAGCCCATCCCCTGGGCGCTGCACCACCCCGTGTGGGTGTCCGACCGGCCGGTCGACCCGCGGCAGCACTGCTTCTACCACCGGCTGCGCGACCCCGGCACGATGCACGAGCTGCACGAGGTGATCGGCCGCATCGCCAGCACCCCGCTCCACCGCGACGTGCCGCTGTGGGAGCTGCACCTGGTGGAGGGCCTCCAGGGCGGCCGCGTGGCGGTCGTCGTGAAGATCCACCACGCGCTGGCCGACGGCGTCGCCGCCAACGCGATGCTCGGCAACGTCGCCGACCAGAACCCCCTGGGCGCGCCCCGGCCCTCGCCGCAGGTCGTCGACGACCACACCCCCGCCCCGCGCGAGCTCGCCTGGTTGGGAGTGCGCGACGGTGTGGCCCGGGCGGTGCAGCTGCCGGGGCTGCTCGCGCGCACAGTGGCCGCGCTGGTCCGGTTGGTACGCCGGGAGCGGCCCGACGACACCGACGTGCCCCGTCCGGTGCTGGACACCCCGCCCACGCCCTTCAACTCCGCCCTCACCTCGCGGCGGTCCTTCTCGACCCTGTCCCTGCCGCTGGACGACCTGCGCGCGGTGAAGAGCGCGCACAACGTGACCCTCAACGACGTGGTGCTGTGCGTGGTCGGCGGGGCGCTGCGGCGCTACCTGCTCCAGCGCGACGCGCTGCCCGCCCGTACCCTCACCTGCGCCGTGCCGGTCTCCACCGAGCCCGCCGACCGGGCCCCCCGGCTGCGCGGCAACCTGGTCTCCAACTTCTTCACCGTGCTCGGCACCGACCAGGCCGACCCGGTCGAGCGGTTGCACCGCGTGCACCGCACCACCGCCGAGGCCAAGCGGGTGCAGCAGACCCTCGGGGCGGAGATGCTGCGCGCCTGGCTGGAGTTCTCCCCGCCGGGCCCGGCGACCGTGGTCATGCGCCTCTACTCCTGGCTGCGGGCGGCCCGGTGGCACCCCTCGCCGGTCAACGTCGTGGTCTCCAACGTGCCCGGGCCCCGGGTGCCGGTGACCATCGACGGCACCCCGATGACCGACATCTACAGCGTCGGGCCGATCCTCGAGGGCATCGGGCTCAACGTCACCGTCTGGTCCTACGTCGACCGGATGAACTTCACCCTGCTGGCCTGCCCCGACCTGCTCCCCGACCTCGACGAGCTGGTCGGCGAGCTGCGACCCGCCCTCGACGAGCTGCTGGCGACCGTCCGTGAGGAGACCCCACGATGACCCACCCCTTCTTCCACCGCCCTTTCACCCGGGCCGTCAAGGTCGGCAGCGACGCCACCTGGGCCGTCACCCGGCTGGCGGTGCGCTCGAGCCTGGTGGTGCCGCGGCTGGCGGCCGGGACGCTGGGTCGCCGGCTGATGCCCGAGGTCCCCGCGGACACGGTGCCCGCCGGCCGGACCGTGCGGCTGCCCGGCCGCGGGAGCACCTTCGTCGTCGACGTCCCCGGCCCCACCCCCGACGCACCGGTCGTGGTCCTCCTGCACGGGCTGGCGTGCACGGCGTACCTCAACTGGTTCCCGGTGCTCGGGGCGCTCGGCGACCGCTACCGCGTGGTGGCCTTCGACCAGCGCTGGCACGGGCGCGGCATCGTCTCCGAGCGGTTCCGCATCGAGGACTGCGCCGACGACGCCGTGGCGGTGCTCGACGCGCTCGGGATCGACCGGGCGGTCCTCGCCGGCTACTCCCTCGGCGGCTTCGTCGCCCAGGAGACCTGGCACCGCCACCCCGACCGGGTGGCCGGCCTGGTGCTCGCCTCGACCGCACGCAACGGCCAGGGGACCGTCCACGAGCGGCTCTTCTTCCCGGTGCTCGCCGCCACCATGAACCCGGTCTCGCGGCACGCCGCCGCCCGCGTCGAGCAGCTCGCGCAGAGCCTGCCGCTGACCCCCGACGTCCACCTGACCGACCTGCCCTCGTGGGGCCTCGCCCAGGTCCGCAGCACCTCGGGCTGGGCCTACCCCGAGGTGGTCAACGCGGTCGGTCACTTCGACTCCTCCCCCTGGATCGGGGACGTCGACGTCCCCACCGCGGTCGTCGTCACCGAGAAGGACCACGCCATCCCCACCCGTCGCCAGCACAAGCTCGCCGCAGCGGTGCCGGGCGCCCGGGTGTTCTCCGCCCCGGGCGGCCACGCGTCGGTGGTCCTGGACGCCGCGCGGTGGCTGCCGGTCTTCGAGGACGCCCTCGACGACGTGTGGCGACGCGCCGGTGCCGACGTGGCGGGCAGCACTCATCGGCTCCGGGACGTGTCCGCCGGCTGAGTCCTGGGTATACGGCTGGTCGGAGAGGGGAGTCCACATGCACGAGACACACCAGCTGGCGCACGAGCCGGCCAGCGTCGCCGTCGCCCGTCACGAGCTGCGCGACCTGCTGGAGCGCGAGGGCGTCGGCGAGTCGGTCGTCTACGACGCCACCCTCGTCCTCAGCGAGCTCGTCTCCAACGCCGTGCGTCACGGTCGCCCCACCGCTGCGGGCCACGTCGAGGTGTCCTGGTCGCTCGAGCCCGAACGTCTCGTGCTCGAGGTCGCCGACGGCGGCCGCGGCGGCTCGGTCGAGGCCGTGGACGCCGACCCCGACTCCGACCACGGGCGGGGCCTGATGATCGTCGGCGAGGTCTGCGACCGCTGGCACGTCGACCGGCGCGACCGGCGTACCCACGTCGTCGCCGAGCTCGCGCTCGCGATGGCCTGAGGGACCTTCCAGCGCCCAGCCCGGATCCTGGCCCGGGACCTCAGAGCGCGGCGGAGAGGACCGTCTCGCCGGAGTCGTCGGTCACGACCACGGCTGTGGCCGCGTCGCGCAGCAGGGCCGACTGCAGGTTGCAGACCATCTCCTCCGCACCGGTGCCGAGGAACTCCCCCGCCGGTGTCCGGGTGCCGTCGGCGTCGACGAAGGCAGCGCGATAGACCGCGCCCTCCTCGAAGCCCGCACCCCGGAAGCGCAGCTCCACGCCCCACGTGTGCGGCACCAGCCCCGCCTCCTCGACGGTGACGTCGGGGTCGACGACGTCGAGCGCAACCGCCTCGTAGGGCACCGCGGGCGGCTCCGGCACGGTGGCGCGCCCGAGCAGCACCCCGCCGGTGCCGACCAGGACGGTCACCATCGCGGCCGCGCCGAGCCACTGCACCCGGCGGGTACGCCGGCGCAACCGGTCGTCCCGGCGCCGTGCCAGCTCGTCGGCGGCCCGCGCGGACCGCTCGGCCGCCACGGCGTCGCGGATCTCGCGACCCAGCCCCGGCGGCGGGGAGGCCGGAGAGGCCAGCCGGGCCGCGTCGACGTCGGCGAGGGCCCCGCGCAGCGGGGCGATCTCCTCCAGCTCGGCGCGGCAGGCCGCGCAGCCGTCGAGGTGGGCCCGCAGCGCGGTCTCGTCGGTGGCGTCCAGGGGGTGTCCCAGCGCGTGCGCGCCCAGCAGCTCGCGCAGCCTCTGGTGTGCGTCGTCGGGCCCGGTCATCGGTCCACCCCCATCTCGTCCATCGCGGCACGCAGCGCCTTGAGCCCGTAGAACACCCGGCTGCGCAGCGTCCCGACCGGGACCCCCAGGTCGGCGGCGACCTCGTCGTGGGGCCGCTCGCGCAGGTGGGTCTCGACGATGGCCACGCGGTGGTGCTCGGAGATGCGGCGCAGCGCCTCCTCCACCACCCATGATCCCACCAGCCGCTCGGTCGGGTCCGGCACGGTCTCCCCCGCCACCTGCGCCGCCACCTGCGCCGTGGGCGGGTCGACCAGGCGCGTCTGCCACGGCCGCACCGACGCCGCACGGGCGTGGTCGATCATCGTGTGGCGCGCGATGCCGAACAGCCAGCTGCGCAGCGAGGACAGCGACGGGTCGAAGAGGTCCGCGCGCCGCCACGCCTTGAGGAAGGTCTCCTGCGTGACGTCCTGCGCCGCTCCGGCGTCGTCGAGCCCGCGGAGCACGAAGCGGTAGATCTGCGGTCCGTAGAGGAGGTACGCCGCGTGCACCTCGTCCTCGTCGCGCAACCCCGCCGGCACCGGGGGCGCGGCCGGGCGGGTGGTCGTCGTGGCCGCGGGTGTCTCGGTCACCGGGGGTCCTCTCGCAGGGAGCTCTGGTCTGCCTTCGGAGCCGGTCGAGGGACCGGATGGGTCGCTCACCCGGAAGGACCGGTTCCGCACCGATCCGGACCGGCGGTGAACGCGCACCGGCCCAGCGCCGTACCCACTCCCGAGGACGGACCCTCGTCCTCGCCCCAGGCCGGACCGACCGGCCGCCGACCGAAGGGCCAGAAACGACATGACTGCTCCCTCCCGCAGGCGCTCCCGGGTCACCGGTGGCGCCGCAGCGGCCCTCCTGGCGCTCGGCGCCGGGACCGCGCTGACGCTCCCCGCCTCCGCCGCCGACGTCGCCACCGTGGACGTCTCCACCGCCGACGCGGCCACCGGCTCCTCCGCACGCACCGCTGCTGCGGCGCGCGCCGGGGCCCGCAAGGTCAAGGTCGACTCCGAGCGCGACCTGCGCGACGCCGTCGAGCAGGCCAACGCCTCGACGGGCCTGACCCGCATCAAGGTCCGCGACCACGTCCGCCTCAGCGGCGGCCAGCTCGACGTGACCGGCCAGATCGTGATCAACGCGCGTGCGCACCGCATCGACGCCCGCGGCGACAGCCGCATCTTCGACGTGGCCGACGGCGGCCGCCTCGTGCTGAAGCAGGCGCGCCTGGTCAGGGGCGCCGCCCCCACCGGTGAGAACGGCGGAGCGATCCGCAGCGCCGGCGAGGTCGTCCTGCGAGGCACCACCATCCGCGCCTCCGTCGCCGAGGGCACCGGCGCCTCGGGCGGTGCCATCGCCAACGAGGCCGGGAGCCTGCTGGTCTCCGGCTCGGTGCTGCGCGGCAACAGCGCGACCCGCGCCGGCGGCGCCATCGAGGCCGTCGAGGGCGACACCACGCTCATCGAGACCCGCGTCATCGAGAACTCCACCGGCGCCGAGCCCGGCAACGGCGGCGGCCTGCACCTGACCGGCACCGGGACGGTGTCGGTGCAGAGCAGCTGGGTCGCCGACAACATCGCCTCCGCCGAGGGCGGCGGCCTGTGGAACTCCTCCACCGGCACCTTCACCGTCGACCGCACCGTGCTGATGGGCAACGTCGCCGAGGGCGTCGCGGCCGACCAGGGCGGTGGCGCGCTGTACAACGACGGCGGCTCCCTCACCGTCACCCGGTCCTCGCTGGAGGACAACAGCGCCACCGGCACCGCCGGCTCCGGCGGCGGCATCCTCAACAACCTCGGCACGCTGAGCGTCGAGCGGTCGACCCTGTCGGGCAACACCGCCAACCGCGCCGGCGGCGGCGTCGAGGCCAACGTCGGCACCACCACGCTGGCGGGTGTCGAGCTCACCGGCAACGACGCGGGCCAGGCCCCGGGCAACGGCGGCGGCCTGCACCTGACCGGCGCCGGCACCGTCGAGGTGCTCCAGAGCACCGTCACCGACAACACCGCCGTCGAGGGCGGCGGCCTCTGGAACTCCTCCGGCGGCACCTTCACCGTCCGCGGCACCAGCCTGGAGGGCAACAGCGCCTCCGGTGCCGGGGCCGACCAGGGCGGCGGCGCGATCTACTCCGACGGCGGCACCACCGAGGTGCTCGGCTCGGACCTCGTCGACAACAGCGCCACCGGTGCCGCGGGCTCCGGTGGCGGCATCCTCAACAACGCTGGCGCGTTGGTCGTGCGCCGCAGCGTGCTCGACGGCAACGACGCCCAGCGTGCCGGCGGCGGCATCGAGTCCAGCGCCGGCTCGACCGAGGTGTTCCGCACCGACCTGCTCGGCAACGACGCGGGCGCGGCCCCCGGCAACGGCGGCGGCCTGCACCTGACCGGCGCCGGCACCGTCGACGTCGCGCAGAGCACCGTGTCCGGCAACAGCGCCGTCGAGGGCGGCGGCCTGTGGAACTCCGCGAGCGGCACCTTCTCGATCAGCGACACCGTGGTCGAGGGCAACACCGCCACCGGTGACGCGGCCACCCAGGGCGGCGGCGGCGTCTACAACGACGGCGTCATGACGATCACCGGCTCGACGATCGACGACAACACCGCGACCGGCGCCAGCGGCTCGGGTGGCGGCGTCCTCAACAACGGCGAGGGCACCAACCCCGCGACGCTGACCATCGAGGACACCACCTTCGACGGCAACTCCTCCTCCCGCGCCGGTGGTGCGGTGGAGACCAACGTCGGCACCCTCGTCATCAACGACGTCGACATGACCGGCAACGACACCGGCGCTGCCCCCGGCAACGGCGGCGGCCTGCACGTCACCGGCGCCGCGACCGTCACCTGGGACGGCGGCACCGTGACCGGCAACAACGCGGCCAACGAGGGCGGCGGCCTGTGGAACTCCGCCACCGGCAGCATCACCGCCACGAACCTGGTCGTCACCGGCAACACCGCGCCCGCCGGCCCGGACGTGTTCAACGTCGGCGGACCCTTCACGCTCAACGGCACGCCCGTCCCGGCCAGCTGACTGCCGGCGGGGACTGCTCACCGAGCACCGCGCAAGACCCGGTACGCCGGCGGGGCACCCCGTCGGCGTCCCGCCCTCGGCCCCGGGACCGGTCTCAGGTCCCGGGGCCGAGGTGCGTCCAGGGCCGTCTCGTGGCTCGTCTCGTGCCACGGCTCGTGTGGCTCGGCGCGGTCCATGCGCCGCGCTGGGCCACACGAGCGCGACAGGGGCCGGCACGGGTGTGACGCGGTCGGGGTGTGAACGGAGCAGACCGCGGGTAGACGCCTCAGGTCCCCCACGACACAGACCGAGGAGTGCCCTGGTGAGCGCCGCCCTGCGTGACCGCTACGTGCTGGAGAGCCTGCTGGGCTCCGGCGGGATGGCCGACGTGCACCGAGCCACCGACACCACGCTCGAGCGCAGCGTCGCGGTCAAGGTGCTGCGCGACGTGGCCGGCGACGAGTCGGCGCGGCACCGCTTCGTGGCCGAGGCCCGCACCCTGGCCGGCCTCTCCCACCGCAACCTGGTGACCGTGCTCGACGCCGGTATCGGGGAGGACGACGACCGCCCCTTCCTGGTGATGGAGCTGGTCGAGGGCCGCTCGCTGGCCGACGCGCTCCAGGACGGGCCGCTGACCCCCGAGGACGCCGCCGCCGTCGGCGCCCAGGTCGCCGCCGCGCTCGCCTACGCCCACGACCGGGGCGTGGTGCACCGCGACGTGAAGCCCGGCAACGTGCTGCTGGGCGGCGACGGCCGGGTCAAGCTCGCCGACTTCGGCATCGCCCGGCTCCTGGGCGACACCGCCCGCCACACCCGCACCGGCACGGCCATCGGCACCGCCGCCTACCTCGCGCCCGAGCAGGTGCGCGGCGAGGACGTCACGGGCGCCGCCGACACCTACGCCCTGGGGCTGGTGATCCTCGAGGCGCTGACCGGACGCCGGGCGTTCCCGGGCAGCCCCACCGAGGCGGCCCTGGCCCGGCTCCAGCGCGACCCCGAGGTCCCGGCCGACCTGCCGGGCGGATGGGCGACGCTGCTGGCCGCGATGACGGCGGCCGACCCGGCCCACCGCGTGGACGTCGCGGAGGCCGCGGACCTGCTGGCCTCCGGCGTACCGGCACCGGCTGCTCCAGAGGCCGGTCCCGGGGCCGTTCCCGGGAGCGGCGCTGACGGTGACCGCACCGCGCTGCTCACCGCCCCCGTCGCCACCGCCCCGCTCGCCGCTGCGGCAGCGCCGGCGACCCCGTCGCGCCGGTCGGCCCCGTCGGCCCCGTCGGCCCCGTCGGCCCCGTCGTCGAGGCCGGCCGCGGACCGTGCCGGGGACGCGATCGCCCGGACGCCGGGCCGGCTGCTGGCGTTCTGGCAGGGGTTGGCGCCGCACCAGCGCGGCGTCGCCGGGGCCGTGGCCGGTCTGGTGCTGCTGGTCGTCGTGGCCGGCCTCGCCGCCGGCTCCACCGGCGGCAGCGAGCCGCTCCCGCCCAGCGAGCCCGCCGGGCAGACCACCCCACCCGAGGACGGCCAGGACGCTCCGGAGGGCGAGGACGAGGGTGAGGACGGCGGCGAGGTCGTCTCCCCGATCCTCACGGACCCGCAGCTGACCACCCCGGGCAAGGGCAAGGGCAAGCAGAAGGAGAAGGGCCCGAAGGAGAAGCAGGACGACGACGACGAGGACGACGACGACGACTGACGGCCGGCGGGCCGGGCGCGCAGGACCGGGCTACGGTGGGGTCATGGCCACGATCGAGCTGACCGCCGAGAACTTCGAGTCCCACGTCAAGGACGACGACATCCTGTTCGTCGACTTCTGGGCCAGCTGGTGCGGGCCGTGCCGCCAGTTCGCCCCGACCTACGAGGCCGCCAGCGAGGCGCACCCCGACATCACCTTCGGGTCGGTCAACACCGAGGAGCAGCAGGAGCTCTCCTCGGCCGCGGGCATCTCCTCGATCCCCACGCTGATGGCCTTCCGCGAGGGCATCCTGGTCTTCGCCCAGCCCGGCGCCCTGCCCCCGGCCGGGCTCGACCAGCTCATCGGGGCGGTCAAGGGCCTGGACATGGAGGACGTCCGCGCCCAGGTGGCCGCCCAGGCCGCGGAGTCCGGCGACGCCCAGGGCTGACCGGCCCCCTCCCCGCTACTGAGCGCGGGGTCGGCCCGGGTCGGCCCGGATCAGTCGGTGGGGCGCGCGGCGTCCTGGCTCTGGTCGGCGGTCTCGGGCTCGTCGCCGTAGACCCCGCGCTTGCGCGCGTCCTCGACCTTGCGCAGCTGGCGCACCAGGCTCCAGCCGAGCAACGCGACGGCGACGAGGCCGAGGATGAACAGCAGGAAGGCGATCGACCCCGCCTTGACGTCCTCGGCCTCCGGGACCTCGTCCACGAGGGGCGCGAGGAGCGGGAGGACGGTGTGCACGACGTCGAGCAGCATGCTCAGATCCTCCCACCGACGGCGTCGGGGTGGTCCATCAGCCCCGCGAACAGGTCGTCCTCCGGGGTGGGCGCCTCCACGTGGGTGGTGACGAGCTCGTAGTCCTCGGTCGGCCACACCTCGGCCTGCAGCTCGCGCGGGATCGCGAACCAGAAGCCGTCGGGGTCGATCTGCGTCGCGTGGGCCAGCAGCGCCTGGTCACGGACGCCGAACCAGCGGTCGCAGACGACGCGCGTGGTGATGCGGGCGTCCCACTCCGGCTCGGGCTTCCAGTCCTTGAGCCGCTCCTCCCACGGGGACTCCAGGCCGTGCTGCTGCATCGCGTCGTGCAGCGCCTGCATCCGCGGGCGGTTGAAGGAGTGGTGGTAGTAGAGCTTCAGCGGCTGCCACGGCTCGCCGGCGTCGGGGAACCGCTCGGGGTCGCCGGCGGCCTCGAAGGCCGCCATCGACACCTCGTGGCAGCGGATGTGGTCGGGGTGGGGGTAGCCGCCGCGCTCGTCGTACGTCGTCATGACGTGCGGCCGCACGGCCCGGACGATCCGCACCAGCGCCTCGACGGACTCCTCGAGCGGGGCCAGCCCGAAGCAGCCCTCGGGGAGCGGGGGCTTCGGGTCACCGTCGGGCCAGCCCGAGTCGACGAAGCCGAGCCAGTGCTGGGTGATACCGAGGATGTCGCGGGCCCGCTCCATCTCCTGGCGGCGCACCTCGGTGATGTTGGCCAGGATCTCGGGGCGATCCATCTTGGGGTTGAGGATCGACCCGCGCTCGCCTCCGGTGCAGGTCACGACGTGCACCTCGGCGCCCTCGGCGACGTAGCGGGCGGTGGAGGCGGCCCCCTTGCTCGACTCGTCGTCGGGGTGGGCGTGGACGTGCATCAGACGCAGACCGGCGTACGGCCTGTCCTGGGGCTCCTGCGACATGCCCTCCATCGTAGGAGGGCCCCCGCGACGCCCTGCGGCGAGGATGGGACCATCGGGGGGTGACTTCGCAGGACCTCATGGCGCAGCGGTACGGCGCTCCCGCGCCCTGGCGGCGTCGCGCGGCCGTCATCGCGACCGTCGTGCTCGCGGTCGTCTCCGGGCTGCTGGTCGCCTGGGCGGCGTGGACCCACGCCACCCCCGAGGCCCGCTCGGAGCTCGTCGGGTTCACCGTGACCGACGAGCACGAGGTCGTGGCCGACGTGCAGGTCCAGCTCAGCGACCGGGCCAGCGACGTGCAGTGCGTGCTGCGTGCGCTGGCCGAGGACAAGAGCGCGGTCGGGGAGGCCGTCTTCACGCCCGAGGACTCCGGTCGGATCAGCGTCCCGATCCGGACCGAGCGCCGGGCCACGGCCGTGGAGAAGGTCGGCTGCACCGCCGACGGGCAGAAGCGGCCCCGCTGACCCCACCCGGGAGGGTGTGAGCAACGACCTGCGTCAGGCGGGTCTCGTTGCTACAGTGGCGAGATCGACCGTCCCGCAGGGCTGCTTCGCGAAACGGCCCGCGACCTCCGTCGTACGGCCATTCGCAGCCGACCGGAGGCGGTCGAGACAGTTCGCACCCGACAGTGACGAGAAGTGACGAGACGGGCCGGCGGGCCGCACCCCGAGATGGCGGGGCGGGGTCCCGCGGCTCCACGGCAGGAGTAACCCGATGACGCAGTCCCCGCAGCAGGAGAAGATCTGGCTCACCCAGGCGGCCCACGACAAGCTCGTCGCCGAGCTGGAGGACCTCAAGGGCCCCGTGCGCCAGGAGGTCATCGAGCGCATCAGCGCCGCTCGCGACGAGGGCGACCTGAAGGAGAACGGCGGCTACCACGCCGCCCGCGAGGAGCAGGGCCGCATCGAGGGACGCATCCGCCAGCTCGAGGACATGCTGCGCCGCGCCGAGGTCGGCGAGACCCCGCCCGACGACGGCATCGTCGAGCCCGGCATGAAGGTCACCTACAAGTTCGTGGGCGATGACGACGACGAAGCCGAGACCTTCCTGCTCGGCGCCCGGGAGATCGAGCCCGACGGCCTCACCGTCTACTCCCCCCAGTCGCCGCTGGGCGCCGCGATCAACGGCGCGTCGAAGGGCGACACCGTCTCCTACGAGGCGCCCAACGGCAAGACGCTCGAGGTCATCATCCTCGACGCCGAGCCCTACACCGGCTGAGGGCCGCCGGCCTGTTCCACCACCGGGTGGTGGGACAGGCCCTACTCCGCCACCCGGTAGCCCTGCGCCCGAAGCGCCGAGAGCACCGTGTCGGAGTGCGTCGACCCGCGGGTCTCCAGCTGCAGCATCACGTCGACCTCGTCGACCGAGAGCAGCGGGGAGATCCGCTCGTGGGCGACCTCCAGGACGTTGGCCCCGGAGTCGCCCACCACGGTCAGCAGCTTGGCCAGGCCACCGGGCACGTCGGGGATGGTGACGTGCAGGTTGAGGTAGCGGCCGGCGGCCGCCATGCCGTGCCGGATCACCTTGCCCAGCAGCAGCGGGTCGATGTTGCCGCCGGAGACGACGGCCACGCAGGGGGTCGGGAAGCGCGCGGGGTCGTCGAGCAGGGCAGCCACCGCGGCCGCACCCGCCGGCTCCGAGACCAGCTTCGCCCGCTCGGCCAGCGCCAGCACCGCGCGGGCCAGGGAGTCCTCGGAGACGGTGACGACGTCGTCGACGTGGTCGCGCACCGCGGCGAACGTCAGGTCGCCGGGCCGTCCGACCGCGATGCCGTCGGCCATCGTGCGCATCTGCTCCAGCGGGGTCGGGCGCCCGGCCTCGAGCGAGCCGGGGTAGGCCGCGGCGTCCTTGGCCTGCACCCCGACGACGCGTACGTCGGGCCGCACTGACTTCACCGCCAGGGCGACCCCGGCCAGCAGCCCCCCGCCCCCGGTCGGCACCACCACGCTGGCCGCCTGCGGCAGCTGCTCGAGGATCTCCAGCCCCACGGTGCCCTGACCGGCGATCACGTCCTCGTGGTCGAAGGGGTGGATGAAGACCGCCCCGGTGCGCTCGGAGAACTCACGCGCGGCGACCAGGGCGTCCTCGAGGTAGGTGCCGGTGAAGACCACCTCGGCGCCGTACCCCCGGGTGGCGCGCTCCTTGGGGATCGGCGCCCCCTCGGGCATGAAGACCGTGGCGCGGGTGCCGACGAGCTGCGCGGCCAGTGCGACGCCCTGGGCGTGGTTGCCGGCGCTGGCGGCGACGACGCCGCGGGCGCGCTCGGCCTCGCTGAGCCGCGAGAGCCGCACGTAGGCGCCGCGCGCCTTGAAGGAGCCGGTGCGCTGGAGGTTCTCGGCCTTGATACGGACCTCGCCGCCGGCCACGGCCGAGAGCCAGCGCGACTCCTCCATCGGCGTGCGCACCGCGATGCCGTCCAGCAGCAGCCGGGCCGCCTCGATCTCGGCGAGACCGACCTGGCTCATGCGGACGCTCCGGGGCCGTCGGGGTCGTCGCGGCCGGGCCCGTCGGGGTCGGGGGTCGCGGGCGCTCGCCCGGTCTCGGCGTAGTCCTCCTCGAGCTCCTCGACGGGGTCGTCGCCGGGGTCGGTGTACGCCGCGAGGTGCAGCCCCACGGCGTTGACCGCGGCCGCGAGCGGGACGGCCACCAGCGCACCGACGATGCCGGCGACCAGCACGCCGACCGCGATCGCGACGATCACCCCGAGCGGGTGCACCGAGACCCAGCGGCCCATCAGGAACGGCTGCAGCACGTGGCCCTCGAGCTGCTGGACCACGATGACGCCGATCAGCATCAGCAGCGCCGCCCAGGGACCCTGGTCGACCAGCGCCACCAGGATCGCCACCGTGCCGGCGACCGTGGCACCGACCATCGGCACGAAGGCGCCGAGGAAGACCAGCACCCCGATGGCGGCGACGAACGGCAGCCCCATCACGGCGGCCCAGATCGAGATGCCGATGGCGTCCACGAGCGCCACGATCACCGTGGCCCGCACGAACTGGCGCAGCGAGATCCAGGCGACGCGGCCCGAGGAGTCGACGCGGGCGCGGGCGGTGCGCGGCGCGAGCCGCACCAGCCACGACCAGATCCGCGCCCCGTCGGCCATGAAGAAGTAGGTCGCGAAGAGCACGATGAAGAAGCCCGCGAAGACGTGGGTCAACGTCGTGCCCAGCTCGGTGATGCGGGTGAGGATCTCGCCCTCGTCGGAGCGCTCGGCGATCGCCCGCTGGGCCTGGTCGATGTAGCCGTCGATCTGGCTGTCGGTGGCGTGCAGCGGCCCCTCCTGGAGCCACTGCCGGATCTCCCCGAGCCCGGCCACGGTGGAGTCGGCGAGGTCGCTGGCGCCGCCGGCCACCTGCTGCCCCACGAAGGTCAGCAGCGCGACCACAGCGGCGATGCCCGCCGCGACGGTGAGCAGCGCGGCCAGCCCGCGGGGCACGCCCCAACCGGCCAGCCGGTCCACCAGCGGCACCGCGAGCGCGGTGATCAACAACGACACCACGACCGGGACCACGATGACGATGAGGTAGCCCAGCACCCACCCGACGACGGCCAGCGCCGCGACGATGACCAGGAAGCGCCACGCCCACGCCGCGGCGAGGTCGTAGCCGACCGGCACCGGCGCGCGGGTCACGGAGCCGGCCGCGACCAGCTGCGGCGGCGGCGCGAGCTGGCGCTCGCGCTCGTCACGCAGCGCCGACCACTGGGAGAAGAGCCGCTGCGCGAGGCTCTCCGCCTCGGACTGGGAGCGCTCGCGCCGCAGGCGACGGCGCTCGCCGAGGCGGGTCTGCTCGACGGGGCCGACGTCCGGGGTCCCGGAGCCGTCGGTCGCCTGGGACCTCCCGGGGGGCGGCTGCTCGTCGCTCATCGCCTCAACCTAGATCACCGCGCCGACGACCTCAGCGCGACAGGGCCGAGGACAGCGCCTGGTCGAGGTCGGCCACCAGGTCCTCGACCGACTCGATGCCGACGCTGAGCCGGACCAGGTCGGCGGGGACCTCCAGGTCGGTGCCGGCCACGCTGGCGTGCGTCATCCGGCCGGGGTGCTCGATGAGCGACTCCACGCCACCCAGGGACTCCCCCAGGGTGAAGACGTGGGTGCGCTCGCAGACGGCCAGCGCCGCGGCCTCGCCGCCCTTGACGCGGAAGGAGACCATGCCGCCGAAGCGCTTCATCTGGCGCGCGGCCACCTCGTGGCCGGGGTGGTCGGGCAGCCCCGGGTAGATGACCTGCTCCACGGCCGGGTGCTCGAGCAGGTGGGCCACGATCCGCTCGGCGTTGTCGCAGTGGCGGTCCATCCGCACCGCGAGGGTCTTGAGCCCGCGCAAGGTCAGCCAGGCGTCGAACGGGCCGGCCACCGCGCCCATGGCGTTCTGGTGGAAGCGGATCCGGTCCGCGAGGGCGTCGTCGCGCACCACGAGGGCGCCGCCCACCACGTCGGAGTGCCCACCGACGTACTTGGTGGTGGAGTGGACGACGACGTCGGCGCCGAGGGCCAGCGGCTGCTGGAGGTACGGCGACGCGAAGGTGTTGTCCACGACCAGCAGTGCGCCCGCGTCGTGGGCGACGGCCGCCAGCGCCTCGATGTCGCCGATGCCGAGGAGCGGGTTGGTCGGCGTCTCGACCCAGACCAGCCGGGTCTCGCCGGGGCGGATCGCCGCGCGGACCGCGTCGACGTCGGAGACGGCCGCGGGGCTGTGGACCAGGCCCCAGACCTGCTCGACCTTGTCGAAGAGGCGGAAGGTGCCGCCGTACGCGTCGTCGGGGATGACGGCGTGCTGGCCGGGGCCGCACAGGGCCCGCACGAGGGTGTCCTCGGCGGCCAGGCCGCTGGCGAACGCGAAGCCGTGGGTGCCGCCCTCGACCGCCGCGAGCGCACCCTCCAGGGCGGTGCGGGTGGGGTTGGCCGAGCGGGAGTACTCATAGCCCCCGCGCAGGCCGCCGACGCCGTCCTGCTTGTAGGTCGAGGTGGCGTAGATCGGCGGGATGACCGCGCCGGTGCTGGGGTCGGGCTCGTAGCCCGCGTGGATCGCCCGGGTCTCGAAGCCGGCGTCGGACCAGTCAGGGTGCTCGCTCACCGACCGAGCGTGTCAGATCCCGAGCGCTGCGGCGACCTCGGGGTGGAGCCGGCCGGGGTCCACCAGGTGGCCGGTGGGCTGGTCCTCGGCACGCGCCAGGGGAGCCTCCTGGCCGCGCGTGAGGGAGGCGGGCCGCCACAGCCCCTCGTGCACCCAGTGGACCAGCGGCGTGACCGGCCCCGGGGCGACCGCGTAGGTGCTGCGGACGTGGTCGGCGAGGTGGCCCAGCGCGGCCGCGGCACCGGGGCCGTCGACGACCCGGATGGCGAGCTGGTGGCGGTACGGGGCCCCCACCAGGACGCCGCGACCCGGGGCGCGCCGGTGCCCGACGACGGAACATCCCCACGATCGAGCCTCCCGAGCGGCCTCGTGGCACGTCGGACGCGGGGTCCGGCGCGTTTTCTTGGACCCGGGGAACATGCTCGGAGCAGCGTTGTTGCAAACGTGGAGGGCCTCACACCGGCCCTCGCGCACCACGCGTCACACCCGTCCCTCCTCCCACCGTCGCAAGGAGACGCCCGTGTTCCTCGGCCGCAAGCAGTCCGCCCTCGTCGCCCCCGAGCAGACGCTGCCGGGCCGCAGCGAGCGCCCCTGGCACCTCTCGGAGCGGCACGCCGTGCTCGACGCGCCGCTGGTCACCGACACCGCCCCCGCCGGCCACGAGGTCGCGATCTTCGGCCTCGGCTGCTTCTGGGGCGCCGAGGAGGTCTACTGGCAGGTGCCCGGCGTGTGGTCGACGTCGGTCGGGTACGCCGGCGGGGACACCCCCCACCCGTCGTACGAGGAGGTGTGCTCGGGCCGGACCAACCACACCGAGGCCGTCCGCGTCGTCTTCGACCCCACCGTCGTGTCCTACGCCGACCTGGTGAAGCGCTTCTTCGAGGTCCACGACCCCACGCAGGGCATGCGGCAGGGCAACGACGTCGGCACGCAGTACCGCTCGGCGATCTACTGGACCACCCCCGAGCAGGAGGCCACCGCCCGCGAGCTGACCGAGGTCTACGGCGCGGAGCTCGCCCGCCGCGGCCTCGGCTCGATCACCACCGAGATCCGCTCGGCCGAGGACACGCCGTACTACTACGCCGAGGACGCGCACCAGCAGTACCTCCACAAGAACCCGTTCGGCTACCGCTGCCACGCCAACACCGGCGTGGCGTTCCCCGCCTGACCCCACCCGCGCGGATCACGACGTTCTGCAGGTGGGGAGCCCGATCTCCCTGCAGAACGTCGTGATCCGTGGAGACCTGCGGGACGTCATGCGGACGGGAGCACCGTCGCCGCGGGACGCATGACGTCCCACGGTGCCGCGTCACCCGCAGCGGTCTTGGGCGGTCGGAGATGATGTGGTCGTGACCGAGATGCCCCGCAAGGCGATGGCGCGCACCGCGCGGCTGGCTGGGCTGCCGCTGGGGTACGCCGGACGCCAGGCCGTCGGGTTGGGCAAGCGGCTCGGCGGCAAGCCCGCCGAGGCGGTGATGACCGAGATCCAGCAGCGCACCGCCGAGCAGGTCTTCCGCACCCTGGGCGAGCTCAAGGGCGGGGCGATGAAGTTCGGCCAGGCGCTCTCGGTGCTCGAGGCCGCGCTGCCCGACGAGCTGGCGGGGCCCTACCGCGAGCAGCTGACGAAGCTGCAGGACGCCGCTCCCCCGATGCCGACCTCGACCGTGCGCGAGGTGCTCGCCCGCGACCTGGGCGAGGACTGGCAGCAGCGGCTGGTCTGGCTCGACGGCGGCCCCACGGCGGCGGCGTCGATCGGCCAGGTGCACCGCGGGCGCTGGCGCACCGACGACGGCGCCGAGCACGAGGTCGCGGTGAAGGTGCAGTACCCGGGCGCCGGTGACGCGCTCCAGGCCGACCTGCGCCAGCTCACCCGGCTCGGGCGCACCGTCGCCCCGCTGATCCCGGGCATCGACGTCAAGCCGCTGGTCGCCGAGCTGCAGCAGCGCGTCGTCGAGGAGCTCGACTACGAGCTCGAGGCCGCCAGCCAGCGCACCTTCCACGACGCCTTCGAGGGCGACGACGAGATCGTCGTGCCCGACGCACTCGCCACCGGACCGACCGTGCTGGTCACCGAGTGGCTGGAGTCCACCTCGTCCCTGGCGACGGTGATCGCCGAGGGCACGCGGGCCGAGCGCGACCACTTCGGACGGCTGTTCACCCGGTTCCTCGTCGCCGCGCCCGCGCGCACCGGTCTCCTCCACGCGGACCCGCACCCCGGCAACTTCCGGGTCGTCCCCGGCGTCGACGGCGGTCCCGCACGCCTGGGCGTGCTCGACTTCGGCGCGGTCGCCCGGCTCGACGGCGGCTTCCCGCCGGCGATGGGACGGTTGCTCTCGATCGCCGCCACCCGCTCCGGGGAGGACCTCGTCGACGCGCTGCGGGAGGAGGGGTTCATCAAGGACCGGATCCGGGTCGAGCCCGAGCTGGTGCGCGACTACCTGCTGCCCTTCGTCGAGCCCGCCACGACCGAGACCTTCCGGTTCTCCCGCGAGTGGATGCGCGGGGTCTTCGCGAAGATCAACGACCCCCGGGACCCCGCCTACACGGTCGGGCTCAAGCTCAACCTGCCGCCGTCGTACCTGCTGATCCACCGCACCTGGCTCGGCGGCCTCGGCATCCTCTCCCAGCTCGAGGCCGAGGCACCGTTCCGGCAGATGCTGCTCGACCACCTGCCCGGCTTCACGCTCGACTGACCGGACCGACCCGGAGCACCGGCTCGGCAGGCACAGCAGGTCGAACCGGCGTATCAATACGCCGGCTCGCGGGCGAGGGGGTCCGGTCAGAGGTCGGTGGCGCCGTCGATCGACTCGCGGATCAGGTCGGCGTGGCCGCAGTGCCGGGCGTACTCCTCGACCATGTGCACCAAGATCCACCGCAGCGACACCGGGCCGCCGCGCCGCTCCCGCGCAGCCAGCACGTCGAGGCCCTCCCCGCGGGCGAGCGCCTCGTCGACCAGTCGGTCCGAGGTCGCGATGGCCTCGTCCAGCCAGGTGCGGAGCTGGTCGGGGCTGTCGTCGACGGCGCTGTGCCAGTCCCAGTCCTCGTCGGCCTCCCAGTCGACGTCGGCCCAGATCCCGCTCGGCTCGTGGCCGTGCAGCACGATCGAGAACCACCACTGCTCCACGAAGGTCAGGTGCTTGAGCATCCCGCCGAGGGTCATCGTCGCCGGCGCCAGAGTCCATGCCAGCCCGTCCGCGCCGACACCGGCGCACTGGCGGCGCAGGGTGTCGCGGAAGTGGTCGAGGAACGCCCGCAGCGTGGTGATCTCGTCGGCCGTGGTGGGGATGCTCACGCCTCGACCCTAAGGCGCCGGCTGGAGCACCCCGGTGTCGGCTCAGCCGCAGCCGCCGGCCACCGCCGGGCCGTGGTCGGAGCCGGCCGGCTTGTGCAGCACCGCCCACGTCGGGCTGAGCAGTAGGTCGTCGCCGTCGACTGCGGCGGTGCCGTCGACGAGCAGCGTGAAGCCCGCCGGCTCGGTCGCCTGCGTGGGCGGCCACATCAGCGTGGCGCCCGGGTGGGCGGCCGCGTTGGCCAGCGACCCGCGCCCAGGAGTCGTGATCCGCAGCGCCTCCCCCTCGGGCGCGACCCCGACGGCCACGGCCTTGACCCTCTCACCCGACGTCGTGAGCAAGTACGCCGCCGCGAACCGCCTCAGCTGGTCGGGGATCGAGTGGAGGTCGACCGGGATGCTCATGGCCGCAGCGTAGTTCTCCACAAGCCCGGTCCGGGACGGAGCGGACTGTCGGTGCCTGGCCGTAGGAAGGGCCCACGGAAGTCCGATCGGGAGGAGCAGGGATGGACTCGGCTGGCATGGAGGGCGCGGGGGCAGCCCGACAGGTGGTCAGGGACGCGGAGGAGTACCTCCAGCGCGTGGTGGCGGAGGTGATGGCGCCGCACCCGGCGGAGTGCGTGCTCTGCTACATCGCCAGGATGCTCGACGAGCACGGGTGCGACGAGACCCTGCGGTGGGCCGGTCGCTTCCGCGAGCTCCGGTCGCCCCGGGCCACCGCGCTCGAGTCGCGCATGCAGGCCGCGGGCGGCTTCTGCGACTGCGAGGTCTTCAGCAACGGCTACCGCCTACGGCGCGAGCACCTCGAGCGCGACATCCACACCGACGAGCTCCGCGAGCCCGACCGGCCACCGACCTGTGCGGGGGTGGGCCGTCTGGACTCGACCAAGCCCTGCACGGTCTGGGAGTCCCGGCGCCGTCGCTCACCCGGCTGCTGGTGAGCCGTCCACCCACCGCTGCCCGACCACCACCGGGCGGGCAGCGCCGGAGGTGAGCTCGGCCAGCAGTCCCTCGGTCCGCGCGACCTGCGCCGGGTCCACCCCGAGCAGCACCCGCACCCTCGCCCCGTACGCCGTCTCGAGCACGTCCACGCCGCGTGACCTCAGCTCCGTCTCGACCCGGCCGGCCTCGGCGTGGTCGAGGTCGACCTCGACCTCGCTGCGCAGCCGGCGCTCGAGCAGCCCGGCTCGCGCGACGGCGGCGCGCACGGCGTCGCCGTAGGCGCGCACGAGTCCCCCGGCACCCAGCAGGGTCCCGCCGAACCACCGGGTCACGACGACCGCGGTGTCCGACAGCCCGGCCCCGCGGAGCACCTCGAGCATCGGGGCGCCGGCGGTGCCGGCCGGCTCACCGTCGTCGGAGGACCGTTCCACGGGCACGGGCGGCGGGCCCACGACGAAGGCGGAGCAGTGGTGCCGGGCGTCCCAGTGCTCGCGGCGCAGGCGCTCGACCAAGGCCCGCGCCGCCGCCTCGTCCTCGACCCGCTCCAGGGTGCACCGGAAGCGCGAGCGCTTCACCTCGATCTCGGCCTCCGCCGAGCGTCCGGGCACCCGGTAGGTCACGACCGGCTCGACCATCGGCTCACCACCAGCCCGCGACCTCTCCGCCGATCCGCACGACGAAGGCGCCGACGACGACGAGGAAGAAGACCCTCACGAAGCCCGAGCCTCTGGCGACGGCGGTGCGCGCACCGACGTACCCGCCCACGAGGTTGGCCGCCCCCATGAGCAGCCCGACCTTCCACAGCACCGCGCCCTGGGGGACGAACACGACGAGGGCCGCGAGGTTGGTGGCCCAGTTGGCCATCCGCGCCTTGGCCGAGGCCTCGAGGAACCCGTAGCCCAGCAGGGCCACGAGGGCGACGACGAAGAACGACCCGGTGCCCGGGCCCAGCACGCCGTCGTAGAAGCCGACGACCAGACCGACGGCGAGCGCAGCCGCGGTGTGCCGGTGCCCGGCGAAGCGCAGCACGGTCGCACCGCCGAGGTTGGGCCGGAACGCGACGTACCCGCCGACGAGCACCAGCGCCACCAGCACGATCGGCTCGAAGGCCGAGCGGGGCACGTGCGAGGCGACGGCGGCGCCGAGGGCCGATCCGACGAACGCCAGCCCCATCAGCGGCAGGAAGGTGCGTGGGTCCGGACGGACGCGCCGGAAGTAGGTGGCCGAGCTGACGGTGGTGCCGCAGATGGAGGCCAGCTTGTTGGTGGCCAGCACCTGCACCGGCGCGGCCTGCGGGAGACCCAGCAGCAGCGCGGGGAGCTGGATGAGCCCGCCGCCCCCGGCCACCGCGTCCACGAAGCCGGCCGTGAGGCCGGCGAGGGCCAGGAGGAGCAGCAGGGTCGTCGTCGGGTCCTCCACGCGCCGACCCTAGGTGACGCCCTTACCGTGGCCGCGTGCGCATCGTGTCCCTGCTGCCCTCGACCACCGAGATCCTCTTCGCCCTCGGCGTCGGCGAGGACGTCGTCGGCGTGACGTTCGAGTGCGACTTCCCCGCCGAGGCGCGTGGCCGACGGGTGGTGTCCGGGACGGCCATGCCCGAGGGCCTCGACCCGGCCGGCATCGATGCGTGGGTCACCGCCGCGACGGCGGCCGGGGAGGACCTCTACACCCTCGACGCCGGGGCGCTGTCCGACCTCGACCCGGACCTCGTCCTCACCCAGGACCTCTGCGCCGTGTGCGCCATCGACGTCGACACGGTCGAGGACGCGCTGGCCCACCTGGGGTGCCGGGCCGAGGTCCTCTCCTTCGACCCGCACACGATCGCGGAGATCGCGGACTCGGTGCGCGCGATCGGCCGAGCGGTGGGCCGGGAGCAGAAGGCCGAGCGGCTCGCCGCGACCGTCGACGCGCTCGACGCGGCGCGTGCGAAGGCCCCTGGCACCACCAGGCCCCGGGTCGTGGTGCTCGAGTGGACCGACCCGCCCTACGCCCCCGGGCACTGGATCCCCGAGATGGTGGAGGCGGCCGGCGGCGAGTGCGTGCTCGGCACGGCCGGCGCCCGGTCGGTGCGGACCACGTGGGACGAGGTGGCCGCGGCGCGCCCCGACCTCGTGGTGGTGGCCCCCTGCGGCTTCGACCGTGAGGGGGCCCGGGCGCAGGAACGGGCGCTGCTGGCGGCGGGGGTCCTGCCGCCCGGGGTGCCGACGTACGCCGTGGACGCGAACGCGCACTGGGCGCGCCCCGGCCCGCGCATCGTCGAGGGAGTGGAGGACCTCCGCACAGCACTCGGCCGCCCGAGGGAGGGAGCCCTCGGACGGCCGAGCTGGTAGAGCGGGTCAGGCAGGCGCCCGGGGCCGCGGAGACGAAGGGGACGCCGTCGGGCAGGGTGTCGACGAGCGTCACGTTCTCCGCCGTCCGGCCGCCCTCGTTGGTGACGGTCACGGTGTAGGTGACGGTCTCCCCGGCGTACGGCTTCTTCTTGTCCACCGTCTTGGTGACGACCAGGTCGGCCTTCACCGGGACGACCGGGGTGCTGGTCGAGGCCGCGTCGTGGCCGTTGCCGTCGTTGTCGTCGATCGTCGAGGCGGTCTCGGTCAGCTTGATCGCCGGCGCCGCGACCACCGGGGGGGACGTGGAGTCGGGGTCGGTGACCTTCGAGCCGTCCGGCGCGGTGCCGGTGGCGGTCGCGGTGTTGTCGACCGTGCCTGCATCGACGTCGGCCTGGGTCAGCGTGTAGGTCTTCGACGAGCAGGTCACCCACGCACCCGGGCCAGCGCACCGGCCGGGCAGGTGACGTTCGGGTCCGCGCCGACGAACAGCGGGTCGTGGACCTTGACCGGGTTCAGCGTGACGTTGTGGTGGCGACGTGGGCGAACTGGTTCCGGTTGTGGACGTCCTGTTGCCCGAGAGACGTCTCAGCAACAACCCGGGGGGAGGACCCCGGCGCAGACCGGGGACGGGGATGTCAGGCCCTCAGCCGCCGACCCAGAAGCCGCGTCCGCCGAACCAGTCGGAGTAGCCGCCGCCCATCGACGAGCGCGCGAAGCCCGATCGGTCGCCGAGGTAGGAGCCCACGACCGCAGCGCCCAGGTCGTCGAGCTCGGGAGCGACGACCCTGCCCTCGACCCGCGAGGCCATCGAGCCGATGAAGCGCGCCAGGCCGGGGTCCTCCCCCAGCCGGAAGAACGTGGTCTGCGCACCGAGGCGACGTGCGTTGTCGAGCTCGCGGACGGCGTAGGCGATCGTCAACGGGTGCGGCGGGTAGGAGAAGAAGACCTCGCCGTCGGGCTCGAGGTGGCTGGTCGGCTCGCCATCGGTGACGACCAGCAGCACCGGCTGGGCGTTGGGGTGCTTGCGGAAGTGCCGGTTGGCCAGCAGCAGGCCGTGGTGGAGGTTGGTGCCCTTGTCGTACATCGCGTCGAGGGCCGTCAGCTCCTCGATCTCCATGCGCTGGGCGTGCCGGCCGAAGGCGATCAGCTGCAGGTGGTCGCCGCGGAAGCGGGACCGGATGAGGGTGTGCAGCGCCAGCGCGGTGCGCTTCATCGGCACCCAGCGGCCGTCCATGGCCATCGAGAACGAGGTGTCCACGAGCAGGGCCACGGCGGCCTGGGTGCGCTCCTCGGTCTCCTGGACCTCGACGTCGTCGATCGTCAGGCGGACACGGGGTCTCGACCCCCGCTCGCTTGCGCTCGCTGCTCGACCATCGGTGAAGCGCCCCTCGCCGGCCTCGCGGACGATCGCGTTGGTGAGGGTGCGGGTGACGTCCCAGGGCTCGGTGTCGCCGAACGCCCAGGCCCGGGTGGCACCGGAGCGCTCGCCGGACGCTCCGGCACGGCGTGACTCCCGCTGACCCTGTCGGCCCGAGAGCCGCTCCGCGGCGTCGCGCAGGAGGGACTTGCCGAGCTGGCGCATCGCCTGCGGGGTCAGGCGGAGCTGACCGTCGGAGCCGCGCTGGAGGGTGCCGTGCTCGCGCAGGGCCTGCTCGAGACGCTGCAGCGTGCGGGCGTCGACCGCCGCCTCCTCACCCAGCTGGCGCGAGAGCGCGTCGAGGTCGAGGTCGTCCATCCGGGCGCCGCCGTAGGACTGGGAGAGCTGCTCGGACAGCGCGTCGAGCTCGGCGAGGTCCTGGAAGACCCCCGTGCCGTCGCCGAGGCCGAGGCCCTTTTGACCGTTCATCTGCTCCGAGCCGTACCAGTCCTCGCCCGGACGCAGCGCCTGCAGGTTGCCGTCGAGGCGGGCCAGGGACTCCATCAGCGCCGGGGACCCGAAGGCCTGGGCGGAGAGCTCCATCAGCTGCTGGCGCTGCTCGGGGCTCATCGAGTTCAGCATCCGCTGCGCGGCGGCGGCACGGGCGGCCATCGCGTCAAGCAGCTCGTCGAGGTCCTGGGGCTCCTCGGGGAACTGGTCCCCGTGCTTGCGCATGAACTCCTCGAAGTCCTCCTGCGTGTCCTCGCCGCGCTGACGCTTCTCCAGCAGCTCGTTGAGGTCGCTGAGCATCTCGTCGATCGCCGCACGGTCCTCGTCCGTGGCGTTCTCCAGGGCCTGCTTCATGCCCTGGAAGCGCTGGTCCAGCAGCTCGCGACCGAGCAGGTCCTTGATCTGCTCGAAGGCCTCGCGGGCCTGGCTGCTCTGCCAGTCGTAGGACGACAGCTCGCTCACCGCGGCGGCCGGGTTGGGCGACAGGCTGTCGAGCGTCATCTCCCGCAGCGCCCGGTCGCCGTCGTCCATCATCGCGTCGCGGGCCAGCTGCTTGCGCTCCTCGAGCACGGCGCGGTCCAGCAGCTCGCGGACCTCCTCGAGGGTGCCGTCGAGGTTGTGCCGCTTCAGCAGCTCGCGACGGCGCTCGGCCACCCGGCGCGCCAGGTCGTCGAGCCCCTGCTGGTCCTGCCCGCCGCGCCGCAGGAACTCCCGCAGCGCGCGCTCGGGGCTGTAGCCGGCCATGACATCCTCGCCGATCGCGTCCAACGCCTCCGACAGGTCGACCGGTGGCGCGAGCGGATCCCGCCCGCCGTCGTAGCGGCCGTAGCGGGAGGCGCGGCGCTGGGACCAGACGTCAGCCATGGCTCAGCCGTAGACCGTCTCGCCGCGACCGGACTCCTTGCTGACCTTCCGGGCGAGGTAGAGCCCCTCCAGCGCCAGCTCGATCGCGCCTGCCCGCTGGCCGTCGTCGGTGGCGCCCAGCCGCTCGCAGACCTGGTCGTAGAGGTCGGACTCCCCCAGGCGCGGCAGGCCGGCCAGGAAGTCCAGCGCGGTGACCTGCTCGCCGGTGGTGACCATCTGCCCCGCCTCGAGCGCGTCGACGAGCAGCCCGAGGTCGAGGCCGCGGAACCGGTCACGCACGGTCTCGGCGACGGCGGTGCGGAGCAGGTGGGTGAGCACCTCGGCCTCGCGGCCCTCCTCGCCGGACTCGAACTCGATCTTGCCGCCGAGCACGTCCACGGCAGTCTCGAGGTCGACGACCCGGGCCACCGCCTGCGGCTCGCCCTGGACCGTGGCCCGGTGCAGCGCGGCGGCGGCGATCGTCTCCGCACCGGCGATGGCGAACCGGGCCGAGACCCCCGAGCGCTGGTCGACGGCGCTGGAGTCGCGCAGGTGACGGGTGAAGCGCGCCAGGATCTCCAGCAGGTGGGGCGGGACGTCGGCGACCAGGTCGGCCTCCTGGCGGATCACCGCCACCTCGTCCTCGAGCTCGGTCGGGTAGTGGGTGCGGATCTCGGCGCCGAAGCGGTCCTTGAGCGGGGTGATGATGCGCCCGCGGTTGGTGTAGTCCTCGGGGTTGGCGCTCGCGACGACCAGCACGTCCAGCGGCAGCCGCAGCACGTAGCCGCGGATCTGGATGTCGCGCTCCTCCATCACGTTGAGCATCGCGACCTGGATGCGCTCGGCGAGGTCGGGGAGCTCGTTGATGGCCACGATCCCGCGGTGGCTGCGCGGGATCAGCCCGAAGTGGATCGTCTCCAGGTCGCCCAGCGAGCGACCCTCGGCGACCTTCATCGGGTCGACGTCGCCGATGAGGTCGGCGACCGAGGTGTCGGGCGTGGCCAGCTTCTCGGCGTACCGCTCGTCGCGGTGGCGCCAGGAGATGGGCAGGTCGTCGCCGTACGCCGCCACCGCCTGCTGGGACTGCACCGTGATCGGCTCGTAGGGGTGCTCGCCGATCTCGGAGCCGGTGATCACCGGGCTCCACTCGTCGAGCAGGCCGACCATCGTGCGCAGCAGGCGGGTCTTGCCCTGCCCGCGCTCACCGAGCAGCACGATGTCGTGGCCGGCGATCAGCGCCCGCTCCAGCTGCGGGATCACGGTGTCCTCGAAGCCGTGCAGCCCCGGCCACGGGTCGCGCCCCTCGCGCAGCGCGGCGAGCAGGTTGTCGCGCATCTCGGCACGCAGCGTCCTCAGCTCGTGGCCGGAGGCCCTGAGCTCGCCGAGGGTGGTCGGGGCGGGCGGGTGGGTGCGCGGGGAGTCCGCGGAGGAGACCGTCACGCCTCCACGCTAGCCGCGGGCCCCCAACGCCGGCAGGCTCAGTCGCCCTCCGGGACGACCATCACCGCGCCCTCCGCGTGCTCGAGGAAGGTGCGGCTCACCGAGCCGAGCAGCGCGGCCACCAGCGGGTTGCGGCGGTGGTTGCCGACCACCACCAGATCGGCGTCGTGGGCCGCCCGCATCAGCTCGTCCTCCAGGTGCCCGAAGACAGCGCGGACGTGGACCTGCACGTCGGGGTACTTCTCCTGCAGCCCCGAGACGGCCGTCGCCACCACCAGGCGGGCCTCCTCCTCGGCCGCCGCCCGCAGCTCGGCGGTCACCGGACCACCGGCGGCGATGCGCGCGTCGAAGGTGCAGTGCAGGACCGTCAGCGGCAGCCCGCGCACCGACGCGGCGTCGTACGCCGCCTCCAGGGGCGGGCGGCAGCCCTCGTCGCCGTCGACGGCGACCAGGACCCCGCGTCCCTCACCGGGCGCCGGGCCGCCGGGGCGGACGACGACGACCGGTCCCATGGCGTGGTCGGCCACGGCGCTGCTGACCGAGCCGAGCAGCAGCGAGCTGATCGGCCCGCGGCCGCGCGAGCCGACCACCGTCACCTCGGCGTGCGCCGAGAGACCCGCGAGCAGGGCGCGTGCGTCCTCGTGGCGGACCACCGGGAGCACCTCGAGGTCCGGGGCCCGCTCGGCGACGCGGGCCGCGGCGGCGGCGACGACCTCGGCGGCGGCCGCCCTGATCTCGGCCTGCAGGGTCACCGCGTCCGCGCCCACCTGGTCCAGCCAGACCGACGGCACGGTGTCCCAGCCGTGCACGAGCGCAAGGGTGCGGCGGGTGAGCCGCGCGTGCTCGATCGCCCAGTCCAGGGCGGCCTCCGCACCGGGCGAGCCGTCCACGCCGACGACGACGCAACCAGCAGGGACAGGGGTCATGGTCTCGGTCATGGCTCCAGTCTCGACCTCCTCGGCCGGGATTCCCACGGACCTTGGTCCCCGGTCGGGAGGACCGACGGACCGCCTCCGCGGCGCGCCGTCACGCCACTAGGCTGCGGGCGTGACCTCGACGCTGGGAGTGCTGAGCGCGCTGCTGGCCGTGGCGCTGGTCGTCGCCGTCCTCGTCGTGGCCCGGCTGCGACGACGGCTGGCGCTGGCCGAGGCGATGGTGCGCCAGCTCGAGGAGGACCTCGACGCGGCCCTGCGGCCGCGCCCGCCGGTGTCCCCGGCCGAGCGCGCGATGCGGGCGCTGGTCGGCACCGCGGCGCGCGTGCGCGAGCGCGGCGTCGCGGGGATGCTCAGCTCCTCGCTGGACGACCTCGCCGCGTGGGCGTCCGACGAGCAGTCCGACGTCCTCCAGGTGGCCGCACCCGACGGCACGGTGACCCTCCTGTTCTCCGACATCGAGGACTCCACCGCCCTCAACGACCGCCTCGGCGACAAGGCCTGGGTCCGGGTCCTCGCCGCGCACGACGCCCTCGTGCGGGCGATGGTCGACAAGCGACGGGGACGAGTCGTGAAGACCGCCGGCGACAGCTTCATGGTGGCCTTCCGTGACCCGGTCGCCGCTGTGCTCGCCGCCCGGGGGATCCAACGGGCCCTGGCGCGCACCCTCGACCCGCGGCTGCGGCTGACGCCCGTGCGGGTGAGGATCGGCGTGCACACCGGGACCGTGATCAGCCGCGACGGCGACTACTTCGGGCGCAACGTGTCGATGGCGGCCCGGGTCGCCGCGCTGGCCGACGGTGGTGAGGTGCTGGTGACGCAGGCGGTCCGGGACGAGACGTCGGAGTCCGGCGACCGACGGATGAGGTTCGAGGAGGCGGGCACCGTGGAGCTCAAGGGCCTCCCCGGCGAGCACGACCTGTGGAGACTGGTGGTGGAGACGTGACCGGCCCCCTGGGACGACCGACCGCCTGCCCGTGCGGGTCGACGGCGTCGTACGACTCCTGCTGCGGGGCGCTGCACCGCGGCGCCCGGCAGGCCGAGACCGCCGTCGAGCTGATGCGCAGCCGCTACTCGGCGTTCGTGCTCGGGGAGGTCGACCACCTCTTCCGCACCTGGCATCCGCGCACCCGGCCCGCCGGGCTGGTCGAGGACGGGCTGGACACCGGTCGCACCTGGACCGGGCTCGAGGTGCTCGACCACGGCGAGGACTGGGTGGAGTTCGACGCGCACTACACCGTGGGCGGCGTGCCCGGCGTGCAGCACGAGCGCAGCAGGTTCGAGCGCCGCGCCGGCCGCTGGGTGTACGTCGAGGCGCTGGACTGATCGCTGGACTGATCACCGGACTGATCACCGGACTGACGGCTGAGGTCCCCTGCCGCGGGGACCTTCGTCCCTCCTGCTGGACCCGCTGCTAGCGGAGCATGGACGAAGGCCCTGAACCGGGCCCAGACCCAGGAAGTTGGCGATCGTGCTCGAATCCGTGGAGCTCTCGCTCTCCGAGGCGGAGACGCTGCTGCGATCCGGTGTGACCGGACGCGTGGCCGTCTCCACCCCCAAGGGACCCCACATCCTGCCGGTGAACTACTCGGTCGTGGGTGACCACGTGGTCTTCCGCACCTCGCCGTACTCCATCCTCGGCACGCACGCCCACCGCACGACCGTGGCGTTCGAGACCGACACCTTCGACCACGAGCGCCAACGTGGCTGGAGCGTGCTGGTGCGCGGCCGGGCCGAGGTCATCAGCGACGCCGCGATGCTGGAGTCCATCCACCGCATCTGGCCGCCCCGCCCGTGGGCCGCGGGGCAGCGCAACCTGCACATCGGTGTCCGCCTGGAGGAGGTCACCGGGCGACGACTCGGGACCGGCTGGGACCCGGTGCGCGAGGCGACGGTCCGACGGATCGTGTGAAGCGTGTCGCAGACTGGGGTCGTGCCCTTCCGTCGCCCTGAGCTCTCCGACTCCGCGCAGGCGCTGCTCGACGCCGTCGTCGCCATCTCCAGCGACCTCGACCTCGGGAGCGTGCTCACCCGGATCGTCGAGGCCGCCTGCCAGCTGACCGACGCGCAGTACGGCGCGGTGGGCGTCATCGGCGCCGACGGCAACCTCGCGGAGTTCATCACCCACGGCCTCGACCCGCACGAGCGCGAGCGGATCGGCTCCCCGCCGCACGGCCGCGGCATCCTGCGGCTGCTCATCGACCACCCCGAGCCGCTGCGTCTGGAGGACCTCTCCCGACACCCGGAGAGCTACGGCTTCCCGCCGAACCACCCGCCGATGCGCTCCTTCCTCGGGGTACCGGTGCGCATCCGGGGCACCGTCTTCGGCAACCTCTACCTGACCGAGAAGGCGCAGGGGCAGTTCGACGAGGAGGACACCCGGCTGGTGGAGGCGCTGGCCTCCGCGGCCGGCTTCGTCATCGAGAACGCGCGTGCCTACACCCTCAGCGAGCGCCGCCGACAGTGGCTGCAGGCGACCGCCGACCTCGTCGAGGACCTGCAGCCGCCCCTGGACACCGGGGTGGCACTGCAGCGGATCACCCACTCCGCGCTCTCGGTCGCGCGCGCCCGGTGCACCGCCGTCGTGCGGACGGCCGGTGACCCGGTGGCCGCCGCGGACGCGGCCGTCCTCGCCGCCTCCGGCGGGGACGTCGACTCGCTGCGGGCACAGGTGGCGGCACTGCTCGAGGGACTCGACGGGGCGGTGCACGAGCCGGTCGACGTGGAGACCGGTGAGATCCGCGCGCTGCTGGTGCCGCTGCGCGCGCACCTGACCGACCCGACCGCGCTCATCACCTTCTTCGGCGACGAGCACAACGCGCTGGAGATCGAGGAGCGCGAGCTGTTGATCTCCTTCGCCGACCAGGCCGCGTTGGCGCTCGACCGCGCCCAGGCCGTGGCCGACCGGGCCGAGCTCGCCGTCATCTCCGACCGTGAGCGGATCGCCCGCGACCTGCACGACACCGTCATCCAGCGGCTCTTCGCCACCGGCCTCACGCTGCAGGCGGTGGCCTCCGGGGTGTCCGACCCGGCCGTGGCGGGCCGGGTCGCACGGGCCGTGGACGACCTCGACCAGGTCGTGCGCGACATCCGCGGCACCATCTTCGAGCTGCGGCACACCGGTGGGGAGTCGCTGCAGGCGCAGGTGCGCAGCCTGGTGAGGGAGTACGCGCGGTTCCTCGGCTGGGCGCCGGTCGTGCGGATCGAGGGACCGGTCGACACCGCGGTGCCCCCGGAGGTGGCCGAGCACTTCGTGCCGGTGCTGCGCGAGGCGCTGTCCAACCTCTCCCGCCACGCCGAGGCCCGGGCGGCCTGGGTGCGGGTCGCGATCGAGGACGGCGAGCTGGTGCTGGAGGTCTCCGACGACGGGGTCGGGCCCACCGAGGGCGCCTCGCACAGCGGCCTGCGCAACGCCCGTGGCCGGGCCGCCGGGCTCGGCGGCACCTCGGCGTTGACCCGCCGCGACGGCGGGGGCTCGGTGTTCAGCTGGCGGGTGCCGGTCTGAGGTCCTCCCGTCGACGCGGCGCACCCGTCCGGACGGTCTCGCCGGTCTCGGCCGTGCGCGGGTGACGGTTGGGCCGTGCGCGAGTGACGGTTGGGCCGTGCGCGGGCGACGGTTGGGCCGTGCGCGAGTGACGGTTCGGCCGTGCGCGGGTGACGGGTCGGCGGTGGGTCAGCGGGGGCGGCCGTCGGGGCCGAGCAGCTTGCTGGCCAGCACCGCGGCCTGGGTGCGGCGCTCGAGGCCGAGCTTGGCCAGGATGCTGGAGACGTAGTTCTTGACCGTCTTCTCGGCCAGGAACATCCGCTCCCCGATCTGACGGTTCGTCAGCCCCTCGGCGATGAGCGCGAGCAGCTTCAGCTCCTGCTCGGTGAGGTCGGCGAGCTCGGGCGCGGTGGCCGGGCCGTTGCGGACCCGCTCGAGCACCCGGGCGGTCAGCGCCGGGTCGATGAGGGAGTTGCCCTCCGCGACCTGGCGGATCGCGGCGACCAGGTCCAGGCCCTTGACGTCCTTGAGGACGTAGCCCGACGCACCGGCCATGATCGCGGCGAACAGCGCCTCGTCGTCGTCGTAGGAGGTGAGGATCAGCGCCCGGATCGTGGGGTCGACCCCACGCACCGTGCGGCACACCTCGATGCCCGAGCCGTCGGGCAGCCGGGCGTCGAGCACCGCCACGTCCGGGTGCAGCGCAGGGATGCGGGCGGTGGCCTCGGCGGCGGTGCCGGCCTCCCCCACCACCTCGATCGACCCCGTGCTCTCGAGCAGGGCCCGCAGTCCCTGACGCACGACCTCGTGGTCGTCGAGGAGGAACACCTTGATCAGGCGATCGGCGCTCTCGGGCATGCGGCGGCTCCTTCGGAGGACGGGGGCTCTGCCGACATCTCTACCACCTGATCGACCAGGTCGAGCCCGACCGTGCCGTGCGAGATCCACAGCACGCTGCGATCACCGTCCCCGAGCACCTCCTCGGCCAGGTCGGCCGCGGTCGCCTCGTCGAGGTGCGCGGTCGGTTCGTCGAGCACCAGCACCCGCTGGTCGGCCAGCAGCGAGCGGGCGATCGCGAGCCGAGCCCGCTCCCCTCCGGACACCCCGGCGTGCCCCTCGCCGACCCACGTGCCGAGCCCGTCGGGCAGGGAGTCCAGCCACTCCCCCAGCCGGGCCTGGCGCAGGGCCTCGGCCACGTCGGCGTCGCTCGCGGTCGGCCGGGCCAGCCGGACGTTCTCGACCACGGTGGTGCTGAACAGGTGCGGGTCGTCGTCGACCAGGCCGACGCAGCGTCGTACGTCGTCGGCGGGCTGGGCCACCAGCGGCACCGACCCCAGGGCGACCGTGCCGGCCGCCGGGTCGAGGAAACGCAGCAGCAGCGCGGCGACCGTGCTCTTGCCGCAGCCGCTGGGCCCGACCAGCGCGACGCGACCGCCCTCGGGAAGGCGCAGACCCAGGCCGGTGAACGCCGGGCGCGGCCCCCACCCGGCGGCGGCGTCGACGAGGTCGACCCGGGTGCCCGTCGGGGTCTGCGGGTCGTGCGGGTCGGTCGTGGCGGGGGCCCGGTCCAGCAGCTCGTCGACCCGGGCGCGGGCCGCATCGGTGCGGGCCGAGAGGGCACCGGCGTCGACGAGGGGCAGCACGAGGTCGGCCAGGGCGAGCGGCACCAGGACCAGCAGCGCCAGGACCGGCTCGCTCACCGGCGTACCCGGGAGCAGCAGGGCCACCGCGGCCACCGCGAGGCCGGTGACGGCCAGCACAAGCGCGCGGGCGGCCCCCTGCCAGCGTGCGGAGCGCCGCACCTGCCGGCCGAGGTCGTCGCTGACCTCGCCGACGGTGTCGACGGCGCGCGCCGCGGCCTGCCACATGGTGAGCTCCTCGGCGAGGGCGGTGGTCGCCACCACCCGGTCGGCCAGCAGGGCCCGGAGCGCGACCTGGGCGCGCTCGGCGCGGGTGGCGCCGCTGCGCGCCAGGAGGTACGCCGCGGCAGCGCCGGCCGCGACTACGGCGACCCCGAGCGCCGCGCGGGGCTCCCAGGCCGCGGTCACGACTGCGGCCACGGCCAGGGCCGCCGCCGCCGACCGCACCGGCATCCGCACCCGCAGCGCCGCGTCGAGCTCGGCGTCCACGTCGTCGACGAGCGAGGCGAGCAGGTCGCCCCGGCGGCGACCGGTGCGTCCGGGCACCAGTGGGACCAGCGCCTCGTAGACCTCCACGCGGCGCCGGGCGAGCATCCCCAGCACGGTGTTGTGGGAGCGCAGCCGTTCGGCGTAGCGCAGCACCGGCCGCGCCAGGCCGAAGGCCCGCACGCCCACGATCGCGACCATCAGCGTCAGCACCGGCGGGTGGGTGGAGGCCTGCACGATCAGCCAGCCAGCCGTCGCGGTCAGGGCCACCCCGGACAGGCTCGCCAGGGTCCCGAGCACCGTGGCCAGCCCGAGCCCGGTCGGCCGCGGGGCGCTGCGCTCGGAGTCGTGCCCCTGAGCGGGCGCCATGTCGCCCGCTGGGGGGCACGACTCCCGCGGCGGGCGCGGCATGTGCGACGCCACCGGCCGAGCCAGCCGGACCTCTCGGTCGGCGACGGCGACGAGCGCGGGGTCGTGGGCGACGACGACCACTGCCCGGGTGCGACCGAGCGCGACGAGGGTGTCGGCGACGACCTGCGTGGTGACGGGGTCGAGGTGGGCCGTGGGCTCGTCCAGCAGCACCCACGGCCGGTCGGACACGACGGCGCCGGCCAGCGCGAGGCGCGCACGTTCGCCGGCGGACAGCCCGGCACCGTCCTCCCCCACCGGGGTGCCCAGGCCCTCCGGCAGCGCCCGCACGCGCTCGGCGAGCGCGACCTGGGACAACGCCTCCCAGAGCTCCTCGTCCGCGGCGTCGGGTCGGCCGAGGCGCAGGTTGTCGGCGACCGTCCCGTCGACGAACCCGGGGCGCTGCGGCAGCCAGGCGATGTCCTCCTGGGGCGGTCCAGTGACACGGCCCGACGTCGGCTCGAGCAGCCCGGCCAGGACCGCCAGCAGGGTCGACTTCCCGCAGCCGGACGGGCCGGTCAGGGCCGTCACGCCGCGCGGCGCGATCGTCAGCGACAGGTCCTGCAGCACGGGCACCGTGCGGCCGGGGCGCAGGACGGTGAGGTCGGTGACGGTGAGGGGCTGGTGAGGCGGGTGGTTCGCGGGGTGGTCTCGACGCCCGCTCGTCGCTGGCGCTCCTCGCTGCTCGACCACCGACAGGGGCCCGCTCGTCGCTGGCGCTCCTCGCTGCTCGACCACCGGGGCGTCCTCGAGCAGCTCGCTGACCCGCTCGACGACGGCGACCCCTTCCGCGGCGGCGTGGAACTCCGCGCCGACACGGCGCAGCGGCCAGTACGCCTCGGGGGCCAGCAGGAGCACCACGAGCGCGGTCCGCAGGTCGAGGCCACCCTCGGCGAGCCGGAGGCCGACGGTCACCGCCACGAGGGCGACCGACAGGGTCGCGACCAGCTCGAGCACGCCCGAGGACAGGAACGCCACCCGCAGGGTCTCCAGGGTGCGGCGACGGTAGGCGTCGGTGATCGCGGCGATCCGCGCCGACTGGGCCTGCGCGCGCCGGAAGGCCACCAGCGTCGGCAGCCCCCGCACCACGTCGAGGAAGTGCCCCGACAGCGACGACAGCGCCCGCCACTGGCGCTCCGCGCGGTCGCGGGTCGCCAGGCCGACCAGCGCACCGAAGACCGGCACCAGCGGCAGTGTGCACACCACGATCAGCGCGGCCAGCAGGTCCTGCGAGGCGATGGCCAGCACGGTGAGCACCGGCAGCACCATCGCGAGGACGAGCGCGGGGACGTAGCGGGTGAGGTACGGCTCGAGCGCGGTCACGCCCCGGGTCACCAGCACCGCGTCGGCACTGGTGGACCCACCGGGGCGGCTGAGCACGGAACCCGCCACCCTGCGTCGTACGACGGAGGCGACCGTGGCCGCGGCGCGGGCCGCGGCCGCGTCACCTGTCCAGCCGACCAGGCCGCGGCCGAGCAGCACGGCCACCACGGCGACCGCCCACCCCAGCGCGAGGCGACCTTCCACGGCCGCGACGACCAGGCCGGTGATCGCGAAGGCCTGGGCGATGACGAGCAGCGCTCCGAGGAGCCCGGTGCCGAGCACGACGGCCAGCGGCCGCCGGGCCGGGGCGAGCAGACGACGCAGGCGCGGGTCGGAGGGGCGCACTCAGCGGCTCCCCGCCGGCTGGTCCCCCCCGGACTCCCCGGCCAGCACGGCCTCGGGGATGTGGTGGACGCTGATCCGCTTGCGGAAGACCCAGTAGGTCCAGCCCTGGTAGACCAGCACGATCGGGGTGAAGACGACCGCGACCCCGGTCATGATCTTGAGCGTGTAGGCGGTGGCCGCCGCGTTGGTGGTGGTCAGCGAGGTGCCGTCGGCCAGCGAGGTCGGCATGACGTCGGGGAAGAGCGCCGCGAAGAGGCCGGCGACGGCCAGCGCGATGGTGACGAAGGTGCCGACGAACGCCCATCCCTCGCGGGCGGAGCCGGCCGCCGCGACGCCGGCCAGCAGCGCGAGCGCCGCGAGCACGAAGAGCACGCCCGAGGCGACCGAGCCGGTGTCCACCTGGGTCCACACCAGGAACACCACGGCCACCAGGGCGGCGGCCAGGCCGGAGCGGGTGGCCAGCGACCGGGCCTCGCGACGGATCGGGCCGTCGGTCTTGAGGGCGACGTACATCGCGCCGTGGGTGAGGAAGAGCAGCAGCGTGGTGAGCCCGCCCAGCAGCGCGTAGGGGTTGAGCAGGTTGAAGAAGCCGCCGACGTACTCCAGGTCGGCGTCGATCGGCACGCCGCGCACGATGTTGCCGAAGGCCACGCCCCACAGGACCGCGGGGAGCAGCGAGCCCCAGAAGATCGCGAGGTCCCAGCGGGCCCGCCAGGTGGCGTCGTCGCGCTTCGCGCGGTACTCGAAGGCGACCCCGCGCACGATCAGCGCCACGAGGATCAGCAGCAGCGGCAGGTAGAACCCGCTGAACAGCGTGGCGTACCACTCGGGGAACGCCGCGAAGGTCGCGCCGCCCGCCACCAGCACCCAGACCTCGTTGCCGTCCCAGACGGGCCCGATGGTGTTGATGAGCACGCGCCGCTCGCGCTCCTCGCGCCCCAGGACCGGCAGCAGCATCCCGACGCCGAAGTCGAAGCCCTCGAGGGCGAAGTAGCCGACCCACAGGACGGCGATCAGGCAGAACCAGACGGTGGTGAGCTCCATGTCGTCGTCTCCTCAGTACGCGAAGGCCAGCGGCCGGTCGGGGTCGTTGTCGTCGTCGCGCAGCTGCGGCTCGACGTAGGGGTCGGCGCCCTTGGCGATGTAGGTGAGCATCAGCTTCAGCTCCACGGCGGCCAGCACGCCGTAGAGCGCGGTCAGCACGACCAGCGAGGTCAGCACCTCGCCCGTGGTCGTGCCCGGCGAGACGCCCTGCTCGGTCGTCATCAGTCCGAACACGACCCACGGCTGCCGGCCGATCTCGGTGAAGATCCAGCCGAAGCTGTTGGCGAACAGCGGCATCAACGGCAGCCCCACGGCCACCCAGGTCCAACGGGCGCCGGTCGGTGCGCGGCCGCGTCGGGTCGCCCAGAGGACGGCCAGCCCGCCGGCCATCCCGGCGAAGCCGAGGCCCATCATGAAGCGGAAGCTCCAGTAGGTCAGCGGGATGTAGGGCGTGTAGTCGCCGGCGGTGTAGTAGGTGGCGCCGGGGTCCTGGCCGTAGGTCTCGATGTACTGCTCGCGCAGCGGGTTGATGCCCTCGACCCGGCCGTCGAGCTCGCCGGTGGCGAGGAAGGAGAGGAGGTTCGGGATGGTGACGGAGAACTTCTCCGTGGTCCCGTCCGGGGTCCCGATCGTGAAGACCGAGAACGCCGCCGGCTCCTCGGTCTCGTAGAGCGCCTCGGCGGCCGCCATCTTCATCGGCTGCACCTCGGTCATCACCTTGCCCTGGACGTCGCCGCTGACGACGACGCCGAGCCCGGCGACCAGCAGGACCCAGGCACCGACCCGGGCACCGGAGCGGTACATCGAGCGGTCCTCGGAGCCCTGCTGCCCCCGTCCGCGCACCAGGTGCCACAGCGCGACGCCGGCCACGAACGCGCCGGCGGTCATGTACGCCGCCAGGATCACGTGGGGGAACGTCACCAGCTGCACCTTGTTGGTCAGCACCGCCACGAAGTCGGTGAGCTCCGCGCGCCCGGTCTCGGCGTTGTAGTCGTAGCCGACGGGGTTCTGCATGAAGGAGTTGGCCGCGAGGATGAAGTACGCCGAGAACAGCGTCCCGAGGTGCACCAGCCACATGCACGAGGCGTGCAGCGCACGGGGCAGCCGGTCCCAGCCGAAGATCCACAGGCCGAGGAAGGTCGACTCCAGGAAGAACGCCAGCAGCCCCTCGACCGCCAGCGGCGCCCCGAAGACGTCGCCGACGAAGCGGGAGTAGTCCGACCAGTTCATGCCGAACTGGAACTCCTGGACGATCCCGGTGACGACACCGAGGGCGAAGTTGATGAGGAAGAGCTTCCCCAGGAACTTCGTCATGCGCAGCCACTGCTCGTTGCCGGTGCGCAACCAGGCGGTCTGGTAGCCGGCCACGAGGGCGGACAGGCCGATCGTGATCGGCACGAACAGGAAGTGATAGACCGTCGTGATGGCGAACTGCCACCGCGCGATGTCGAGGGCTTCGAGATCCACGGCCCTCACTCTGGCGCCGGCGGCCCCTCTCCCGTCACGGGCGTAGGTACCCCTCTTCGCGGACCCTGGCCCCCAGCCTGCGGGACCTAGGTCCCCCGGGCTTGACGCCGAGCCGGCGTATCAATACGCCGGTTCGATCCCCTGACGCCGGTCGAGGTGCTAGCGCAGCGAGCCCCGAGACCACCTCCTACCGCCGGTCGAGATGCGAGCGCAGCGAGCCTCGAGACCTAGTCCCCTCAGCGGGTCAGCAGCACCGACGACCCGTGTCCGAAGAGCCCCTGGTTGGCGGTGATGCCGACCCGGGCGCCCTCGACCTGCCGCTCGCCCGCCTGGCCGCGCAGCTGCCAGGTGAGCTCGCAGACCTGCGCGAGCGCCTGGGCGGGCACGGCCTCGCCGAAGCACGCCAGGCCGCCGGAAGGGTTGACCGGGATGCGCCCGCCGATGGTGGTGTCGCCGGCACGCAGGAGGGACTCGGCCTCTCCCTCCTTGCACAGGCCGAGGTCCTCCATCCAGTCCAGCTCCAGCGCCGTCGACAGGTCGTAGACCTCCGCGACGTCGACGTCCTCGGGGCCGATCCCCGCCTCGTCGTACGCCGCCGCGCCGATCGACTGCTTGAAGGTCCGATCGCCCGGGGTGCCGGCGTCGGTGGAGAGCATCGGCATGTCGAGCACGGCGTTGGGGAAGGTCGGGGTGACCGTCGAGACGGCCGCGACCCGGACCGCGTCGGAGAGCCCGATCCGCTGGGCGTAGTCCTCCGAGACGAGGATGACCGCCGCCGCACCGTCGGAGGTGGCGCAGATGTCGAGCAGGTGCAGCGGGTCGGAGACCACCGCGCTGCCGAGGACGTCCTCGACGGCGACCTCCTTGCGGTAGCGCGCGTAGGGGTTCGACAGCCCGTGGCGGGCGTTCTTGACCTTGACCTGCGCGAAGTCCTCCGAGGTGGCGCCGTAGAGGTCCATCCGGCGGCGGGCGTACATCGCGAAGTACGCCGGGTTCGTCATGCCGAGCAGCCGGAACCGCAGCCAGTCCGGGTCCTCCCAGCGCTCGCCGGCGTTGGGGGCCAGGAAGCCCTTGGGGGTGGTGTCGGCGCCGACGACCAGCGCCACGTCGCTCATGCCGGCCAGGATGCGCGCCCGTGCGGTGTCGAGTGCCTGGGCGCCGGTCGCGCAGGCGGCGTAGGAGGTGGCGATGCGGGCGCCGTTCCAGCCCAGCGCCTGGGCGAAGGTCGAGCCGGCGACGTAGCCGGCGTAGCCGTTGCGGACCGTCTCGCCGCCGACCACGAGGTCGACGTCGGTCCACGGGATGCCGGCGTCCTTCAACGCCTCGCGGGCCGCGTGCACGCCGTACTGGACGAACGGGCGGCCCCACTTGCCCCAGGGGTGCATGCCGACCCCGGCGATCCGGACCTGGCTGGTGGATGCCTTCAGAGCGCTCACTGGTCGGCCTCCTCGCCGAGCTCGACGACGGGCTTCCAACGCCAGATGAGTCCCTCGCCGGCGTGCTCGGGCTCCACGACCAGCTCGACCTCGGCGCCCACGCGCAGGTCGGCGGTGCCGTAGCCCTGCGCGACCTGGCCGAGCACGACCATCCCCTCGGGCAGCTCGACGGCGGCCAACGCGAAGGGCGAGAACGGCTCGGGCGCCTGGTACGGCGCGGGCGGCTGGTACTGCGCGTCGGTGTAGGACCACACGGTCCCCCGCCGGCTCAGCGGCACGGACTCGAAGTCCTCCCCCTCGCACGCGGGGTTGCGGCAGAACCCGGCGGCCGCGGCGGTGGGCGGGAAGTAGGTCGTGGCGCACGACGTGCACCGCTCCCCCAGCAGGGTCGGCTGGTCCCCGAGCGTGAACCAACCCTCGATCGCCGGCGTGGCCGTCATGGGTCCTCCAGACGTGCGGAACTAGAACGTGTTCTCACACTAGCCGCACAGCCGGGATAGTCCGCACCAGATCTCACCCTGAGCTCGCTTGAGGTCAACCGGTCTAAGCAACTGGGTGGGGTCAGGCGGCCTCGGTGAGGAGCCTGTTGAGTCGTACGGCGGGTGTCTCGAGGTCCAGGGTG
>LUPK01000059.1 GCA_001627335.1 Nocardioides sp. REDSEA-S33_B3
GTCGGGACCCGCAGCGGCCGGGGCTCGCCGCCGTCGGCGTGGGAGTGGTGGTGTCCGTCGGTGCACATGGCCTGATCAACGCACCACTGCGACGTCCGTCGGCGACGGCTCGGTGAACGTCCGGCGACCGGTGGGCGGCGACTCGTGGGAGGGCCCGCGTGGGATAGGTTCGCGGACGTGATCGCCCTGCCTGCCCACGGCTTCGTGATGCTCTCGATGCCCAAGTGCGCGTCGACGACGCTGGTCACCAGTCTCAAGGGGCACGCCGAGATCCTGATGCGGGTCAACCCGAAGCTCAAGCACATGAACTGCCGCACCTTCACCAAGCGGATGGTGCCGGTGCTGGCGGGCGCGGGCTACCAGCGCAGCGACTACGAGCTGGTCACGCTCTACCGCGAGCCGGTGTCGTGGCTGGAGTCGTGGTGGCGCTACCGCCAGCGCCCGGCCCTGGCCGAGAGGAACGACGGCAAGTGGACCGGTGAGGTCTCCTTCGAGGAGTTCGTCGTCGCCCACATCGAGGGCCGCCCCGGCGCCATCAACGGCCGCCAGGCACGGTTCGTCTCCCTCGACGACACCCTGGCGATCGGGGTCGACCGGATCTTCGCGCTCGAGCGCCCCGACGCCTGGCAGGGCTACATCGACCGGCGGCTGGGCCGCGAGGTCGAGGTCGTCACCAAGAACTGGTCGACCTCGCAGGCCCTCCCCGAGCTCTCGCCCGACACCCGGTCACGCCTGACCGAGCACTACCGCGCCGAGTACGACATATGGCAGCACCTGCTCGACAACGACGGCGAGTGGGCGCCGCCGCAGGGGTACGTGCCGGGCGGCTGAGCCGCCCGGCCGACCAGCACCCTCAGACGACGTACGACGCCGCGCGACCCAGCTCCTGCGCGGCACCCGTGACCACGCGGTCGATGAGCTCCTCGCAGGTCGGCAGGTCGTCGATCATGCCGACGACCTGGCCGGAGGCGAGGACACCCGCCGAAGTGTCGCCCTCGACCAGACCGGCCTTGAGCATGGTCGGCGTGTTGGCGGCCAGCGCCATCTGCCCCAGCGTGCGACCCGAGGCCTTCTTCATGGCGCGGCCGTCCTTGGCCAGACCGAGCCACGACATGCCGGAGTCCTTCTTGAACTCCAGGGTCCGCCTGGCGGTGGGTGCGAGCCGGCGCAGGCGCGAGGTCTCCTCGACCTCCTCGACCAGCCCGGTGCGCAGCATCCGGTGCGGCATGCCGTCGACCTTGGCGGTGACGACCGTGTCGGTGAGGCCGCGCTCGAGGTAGAGCTGCTTCACGGCGTCCGGGACCGCGGAGTCCTGGGTCAGCAGGAAGCGGGTGCCCATGCCGACCGCGGCGGCGCCGTACGACAGCGCTGCCGCGAGGCCGCGGCCGTCGAAGAAGCCGCCCGCCGCGACGACGGGGATGTCGCTGCCGACGCTGGCGAGCGCGTCGAGGACCGACGGGAGCAGCAGGGTGGTCGGGACGGGGCCGGTGTGGCCGCCGCCCTCGCCGCCCTGGACCATCACCGCGTCGGCGCCCCAGCCGGCGACCTTGATCGCGTGCTTGGCCGCACCGATGGAGGGCATCACGACGATGCCGTGGTCCTTCAGGCGCGTGACCAGCTCCGGCTTGGGCTGCAGGGCGAAGGACGCGACCTTGACCCCGTGCTCGATGAGCAGCTCGACCCGCTGCGGAGCGTCGCTGGCGTCGGCGCGCAGGTTGACGCCGAAGGGGGCGTCGGTGCGGCCCTTGACCTCGACGATCGCCTTCTCGAGCTCCTCGTAGGACATCGTGGCGCTGGCCAGGATGCCCAGGCCGCCGGCGTTGGCGGTGCCGGAGACCAGACGGGCGCCGGAGACCCAGCCCATGCCGGTCTGCACGACGGGGTGCCGGACCCCGACCAGGTCGGTGAACGGCGTACGGATCTGCTGCTCGATCATCGCGGGGCCTCCGGTCGGGGGACCTCCTTGAAGCGCAGGCCCTTGGGGTCCAGCACCTCGCGGATGACCAGCAGCTCCTCGGTCGTGGGCACCCGGGTCACGGGCACGTCGGAGTCGGCGCCGTCGACGTGGATCTCGCAGCCGCTGGCCTCGCGCACCTGGTCGACGGTGACGCCGGGGTGCACCGAGAGCAGCCGCAACGTGCGTTCGGGGCCGTTGACGTCGAGGACGCCGAGGTTGGAGACGACGCGGTGGATGTCGTTGAAGCGGGCGGCGCCGGCCGCCGCCGCCCGCGAGGGTCCGACCCCCGAGACGATGTCGACGGCCTCGACGAAGACGCGGGGGGAGTGCCGGGGCACCCAGTACGACGTCCGGTTGTTGACCGTGTTGCCCGGCGCGCCCCGCGAGCCGAGCAGCTGGCGCTTGGGCTGGGCGAAGTCGCCGATGGCCGAGATGTTCTGGTTGCCGTGCCGGTCGATCTGGGTGGCACCCATCATCACGTGGCGCTTGCCGTAGGCGACGACGTCGAAGACCTTGCGGAAGGGGATCCAGCCCTCGACCTTGTCGGCCTTCGCGAACAGCGGCGGCACCCCGGCGAGGAACAACGCCTCGCCGTCGGAGATGACCAGGTCGGGGTTGGAGGTCAGCTTGGCCAGCCGGACCCCGAGCATCGGCAGCATGCCCATCGGGCTGGCGAAGATCTCGCCGTCGTCCTTGAACGCGTCGGCGATCGCGGCCGCGCAGACGTCGGCGGTGGTGATGTCGGTCGTCTCGCTCATGCCTGCTCCTCCTGGAACGCCGCGACGGCCGCCTGGTAGGCAGCCTCGTCACCGGTCAGGAACCGGTCGTGGAACGCCTGCCAGTCCTCCTCGGACCCGCCGGCGGCAGCGGCGTACGCCCGCTGGAACCTCTCGTCGCGCTCGTAGTCGGGCGTGCAGGTGGTGAAGTGTGCGCCGTTCGGCGTCTCGACGACGCCGCTGACCATCATCCGGTTGAGCAGCAGCCTCTGGACCGGGGTGTCGTGGCTCAGGCCGGCGGTGTCGACGACCTGCTCGCAGCTGACGTACGCGCGGTCGGCGGCCATGCAGAACAGGTCGTCGAAGTACGGGTCGGGGCCGAGGTACGTCGCGTTGCCGTGCTGGTCGGCGCGGTTCATGTGGACCAGGGCGACGTCGAGGCGCAGCGCAGGCACGGCGACGAGGGTCTCGTGGCCGAACCCCTCGTCGTACGGGCTCTCGATGGTCTTGATCCACGGGTTGTTGACCAGGACGTCGGAGCCCAGGCCGGCCCGCATCGGCAGGAACGGCAGGCGCTGGGCCGCGGCCTGGAGGCCGGTGTTGAACATCCCTTCGTCGAGCTCGACGACCTCGGGGATGGTGCCCTCCTGGCGGGCCTTCTGGAAGTTCGGCTCCAGGGGCACCGAGTCGAGGGAGACGAAGGCGTAGACCAGCTTGCGGACCTTGCCGGCGCGGGTGAGCAGGCCGACGTCGGCGCCGCCCCAGCTGACCAGGGTGAGGTCCTTGAGGTCCGAGCGGTAGATCGCGCGGACCAGGGCCATCGGCTTGCGCCGCGGACCCCAGCCGCCGATGCCGATGGTCATGCCGTCCTCGAGGGTGTCGACGACCTCGTCGATCGACATCCGCTTGTCGCGTGGGCCCTTCACTTCTTGCTCTTCTCCGTTCCTGCGAACTCGTCTCGCAGCTCGTCGGCCACCCCGGCGAGGTTCAGCTCGAAGGTGAACCCCTGCTCGAAGCGGTAGCTCTTGTTGACGTCGACCGGGTCGATCCCGTTGAGCGCCTCCTTGGCGGCGCGGATGACCCGGGTGTCCTTGCTCGCGATGTCGGTCGCGACCCGCAGCGCTGCGTCCATCAGCTCCTCGCGCGGCACGGTCTCGAGGACCGAGCCGAACTGCACGAGGTCGACGGCCTTGATGGTGCGGGCGGTGAAGTAGAGGGTCCGCAGCATGTGCGGGGGCACGAGCCGCGCCATGTGGGTGGCGGCGCCCAGGGCGCCCTGGTTGACCTCAGGGACGCCGAAGTAGGCGTCGTCGCTGGCCACGATGCAGTCGGCGTTGCCGACCAGGCCGACACCGCCGCCGACACAGAAGCCGTTGACCGCCGCGATGACCGGCACCGAGCACTCGTAGACCGCCTTGAACGCGGCGTAGCAGCCCTTGTTCGCGCCGATGAGCGCGTCGAAGCCGCTGGTGTGCTGCATCTCCTTGATGTCGACGCCCGCGTTGAAGCCGCGGCCCTCGGCGCGCAGGACCACGACCTTGGTGTCCATGTCGGCGCTGGCCTCGGCGAGCGCCGCAGCGACGTCGAACCAGCCCTGCACGGTGAGGGCGTTGACGGGAGGGTGCTCCATCGTCACGACGCGGATGCCGTCGTCGCGGAGCTCGGAGGTGATGGTCATGGGGCTCCTGCAGGTCGGTGGTCGAGCTTCTGGCTCTCGGCGGTCGAGCCGCTGGCTCTCGGCGGTCGAACCTGTCGAGGCCCAACCAAGCAAGTGCTTGGTAGGGTAGCAGCATGGCGCTCTCGCTGGACCTGACCGGGAAGGTCGTCCTCGTCACCGGAGGCACCCGCGGCATCGGCCGCGGGATCACGTCGGCGTTCCTGCAGGCGGGTGCTCACGTGGTGACCTGCTCGCGGTCGGAGGTCGAGCCGGTCCCCGGCAGCACGCACCGGGTCTGCGACGTGCGCGACGCCGAGGCGGTGACGGCCCTCGTCGACGAGGTCGTGGCCGAGCACGGTCGGCTCGACGTGCTGGTCAACAACGCCGGGGGAGCGCCGTCGACCGACGCGGCCACCGCGTCGCCGCGCTTCCACGACAAGATCCTCGCGCTCAACCTGAGTGCCCCGCTGGTCCTCGCGCAGGCCGCGAACCGGGTGATGCAGGAGCAGGGGAGCGGCGCGATCGTCAACATCTCCTCGATCTCCGCGCACCGCCCGGCGCCGACCATCGCCGCGTACGGCGCCGCGAAGGCCGGCCTGGACTCGCTCACGCGCTCGCTGGCGATGGAGTGGGGCCCGCGGGTGCGCGTCAACGCCATCGACGTCGGGCTCTGCCGCACCGAGCAGACCGACGACCACTACGGCGACGACGCCCGGGTCGCCGCGATCGAGGCCACCATCCCGCTGGGTCGGATGGCGACACCGACCGAGGTGGGCAACGTGGCCGTCTTCCTGGCCAGCGACCTGGCGTCGTACGTCTCCGGCGCGCGGGTCACTTGCGACGGCGGCGGCGAGCCGCCCGTCTTCCTGCACATCTGAACCACCGACATCCCAAGGAGTCCCTGTGTCCTCTCTCCTCGCCGGTCGCGTCGCGATCGTCACCGGTGCCGGTCGCGGCATCGGTCGCGCCCACGCCCTCGAGCTCGCCCGGCACGGCGCCGCGGTGGTCGTGAACGACTACGGCGTGTCGCTGGCCGGTGAGGACACCGGCGAGACGCCGGCCGAGTCGGTGGTCGCCGAGATCGAGGCGGCGGGCGGCCGGGCCGTGGTCAACACCGCCGACGTCGCCGACTGGGAGCAGGCGGCAGCGATGGTGCAGCAGGCCGTCGAGACGTTCGGCGGGTTGGACATCCTCGTCAACAACGCCGGCTTCGTGCGTGACCGGATGCTGGTCAACACCTCCGAGGAGGAGTGGGACGCGGTCATCCGGGTGCTGCTGAAGGGGCACTTCGCACCGCTGCGGCACGCCGGCTCCTACTGGCGCGACGAGTCCAAGGCCGGTCGTCCGCGGGCGGCGCGGGTCATCAACACCTCGTCCGGTGCCGGGCTGCAGGGCTCGGTCGGCCAGTCGGCGTACTCCGCTGCGAAGGCTGGCGTGGCCGGCCTGACCCTGGTGGCGGCGCAGGAGCTGGGTCGCTACGGCGTGACGGTCAACGGCATCGCGCCGGTCGCGAAGACCCGGATGACCGAGGGCGCGTTCGACACCTCCGCGATGGCGCTGCCCGAGGACAACTCGCCGATCGTCGCGTGGCTGGCTTCCGAGGACGCCGGCGACGTGACGGGCCGGATGATCGAGATCGACGGCTCCGTCATCACGCTGGAGAACGGCTGGTCGCACGGGGAGTCCCGCGACGCCGGTGGTCGATGGTCCGCCGCCGACGTCGGCCCCGCACTGCGCGAGATGATCGCCGCCGCTCCCGACCCGGAGCCTGTGTACGGGGCGTGAGCGGGGACGGCGGCGCGTGAGGTTCATCGGCTCCCCGATGAACCTCACGCTGCGCCGATGCAGGTGTGTCGGGGGTCCGTGAGATTGCTCCACGTACCTGTGTGAGCTTCGTCGGCGCGCCGATGAAGCTCACGGTGCACCCATGCAGGTGTGTTTGGGGCCCGTGAGCATGGCGATGACTGGTGTCAGGCGGCCGGTCGAGCCCATCGTGACTGCAGCCGGGCGACGAAGGAGTCCGGGTGCTCGAGGTCCCACCAGGTCATGCGGAGCACGGTCCAGCCCTCGTCGCGCATGCGGTCCTCTCGGAGCTTCTCGCGCACCACGGCTTGCTCGATGGTCTCCCCGGGCCTGCGGAGGCGGTGGTACTTCGTCATCCCGTCGAACTCGACGATGAGTCGCTGCCCGGGCCAGGCGAAGTCGACACGTCCGATGAATGCGCCCGTCTCGTCGCGGATCTCGAGCTGGAGGACGGGCGTCGCCAGACCGTGGTCCTGGAACAGCAGGCGCGCCCGCGACTCACCGACACTCTCACTGCCGACTTGGGACTGGTCCACCTTCAGGAGGACGTCGAGGTGGGCAGACCACTGCTGCCGCCTGCCCAAGGACAGAGCGAGCTCTGCCTTCGTCACCAGGCCCGTGTGCAGGAAGTGATCCAGGAGCGCCACGGCGGGGGAGCGGGGGAGCACCGCGGCTGCGTCAAGTGCGGTGCGGACTGGCGTGGTGATCCAGTGCTCGTCAAGCCGCCTCACGTCATGGACGTCGCAACGCCCTTGGTGGTGGTGCACCGACGCCTGACGTCGCTCACCGGCCGAGTACAGGTCGGTGAGGTGTACGTACTTGAGGGGGATGGCCCAGTCGGGTGCGCCGTACGCCATCGCCGCGCTGGTGTGCGAGAGGGCGACGTCGTCTCCGTACATCTGCAGCACTCCTCGTGCCAGCATCAGGTGCCGTTGAGGAGGTGGGGCCGCCTCCCAGCGCGTCGGGTCGACGTACACGCCGTGGCGAACCCTGAGCAGCGACCCTGCCCGCCGCAGCCTGAGGATGGCTTGGTCGTGGACCCCTGCGGCCACCAGGTCGCGGCGCAGCGTGACGCCGTGCTCGTCGAAGAGGTGCTCGATCATGCGCCCAGCATGGGAGCCGGCGCGGATCGCCGCAGCCGGTCATCCACAGGCGCCTGCGAGCGAGGCCTGCGAGGTGCGTCGGCGCCCCGCTGAACCTCACGCCGCACCGATGAAGCTGCGTCCGGCCTCCGTGAGGTTCATCGGGGCGCCGATCAACCTTCCAGCGCGGCGACCCCTCAGAGCCGCTCGATCACGGTCCCGGTCGCCATGGCACCACCGGCGCACATCGAGATCAGGGCGGTGGAGGCGTCGCGGCGCTCGAGCTCGTGCAGGGCGGTGGTGATGAGGCGGGTGCCGGTGGAGCCGACGGGGTGGCCGATGGCGATGGCGCCGCCGTTGACGTTGACCTTGTCCATGTCGACCTCGTGCTCGCCGGCCCACGAGAGCACGACCGAGGCGAAGGCCTCGTTGACCTCGAACAGGTCGAAGTCGGAGATCGACATGCCGGTGCGGTCGAGCACGCGGCGGGTGGCGTCGACCGGGCCGTCGAGGTGGAAGTACGGGTCGGAGCCGACCAGGCAGTGCGTGACGATCCGGGCGCGGGGCTTCAACCCCAGCGAGGCGGCGAGGTCGGAGTCCATCAGCAGCACCGCGGAAGCGCCGTCGGAGATCTGGGAGGAGGTGCCGGCGGTGTGCATGCCGTCGGGCAGCACCGTGCGCAGTCCCGACAGTCCCTCGAGCGTGGTGTCGCGCAGGCCCTGGTCGGTGTCCACCAAGCGGCGCTCGCCGGTGGGCTTGCCCTCCTCGTCGAGCACGGGGGCGTCGTACGCCGCGATCTCGCGCTTGAAGCGACCCTCGTCGACGGCGACGCGGGCCTTCTGCTGCGAGGCGAGCCCGAAGGCGTCGAGGTCCGCGCGGGTGATGCCCCGGTGCTTGGCGATCCGGTCGGCGGCCTCGAACTGGTTGGGCATGTCGATGGTCCAGTCGTCCGGACGCGGGTCGCCCATCCCCGGCGGCACGTTCGCCCCCAGCGGGATGCGCGACATGGCCTCGACGCCGCACGCGATGCCGACCGTGATGGTGCCGGCGGAGATCATGTCGGCGACCAGGTGCGTGGCCTGCTGGCCGGACCCGCACTGGGCGTCGATGGCGGTGCCGCCGGTGTGCTGGGGGAGCCCCGCGTGCAGCCACGCGCGTCGCACCATGTCGTTGGACTGCTCCCCGGCCTGGGTCACGCAACCGCCGACGACCTGCTCCACGAGCTCGGGGTCGACCCCGGCCCGCGACAGCACCTCGCGCTGCACGAACCCGAGCAGCTGGGCGGGGTGCACGCCGGCCAGCCAGCCCTTGCGCTTGCCGAGGGGGGTGCGGACGGCGTCGATGATCACTGGGGTACCCATGAGGCAAAACTAGAACACGTTCTCGTACGTCGACAAGGCCCGCCACCCCGTGGCAGTCGAGTGCCACCTCGGGTCGCACCGTTGCTGACCTACCGACGGTATGTAATGCTGCTCACTAGAACATGTTCCACCTGCCGTGCTCGACGCGACCGGGTGCGGACACCCCACGACCTGCACACGACCGCACGAGCCCAGCGCCCCACCACGGCGCGACCGCCACCACCAAGGGAGTCCCCAGTGACGATCGCCGACACCCCGCTCGCAGCCTTCGACCCGACCGATCCCGACGTGCTCGCCGAGCGGGTGCCGCACGAGGAGATGCTCGCCATGCGGCGTACGGCGCCGGTGTCGTTCGTGGCCCAGGACGAGGACGCGCGGGCCGGCTTCCCCGACCACCAGGGCTTCTGGGCGCTGAGCAAGCACGCCGACGTGGCCGCGGTGTCGAAGAACCAGACCGACTTCTCCACCCAGGCCAACGGCGTGATCATGCGCTTCGCCCCGGGCATGACCAAGGAGGAGCGGGAGCAGTCCGGCTTCCTGCTCATCAACCACGACGCCCCGGACCACACCAAGCTGCGCCAGATCGTGTCCCGGGCCTTCACCCCGCGCGCGATCAACGCCCTGCACGACGACCTCAAGGCCCGCGCCCAGAAGATCTGGGCCGACGCGGTGGAGTCCGGCAGCGGTGACTTCGTGGAGCAGGTGGCGGCCGAGCTGCCGCTCCAGGCGATCGCCGACCTGCTCGGGGTGCCGCAGGAGGACCGCGGCAAGCTGTTCGAGTGGTCGAACCAGATGATGTCCTACGACGACCCGACGGTCGAGGGTGACCAGATGGTCGCCTTCATGGAGATCCTCGCCTACTCGATGGCCCTGGCCGACGAGCGCCGCAAGAACCCCCAGGACGACATCGTCACCAAGCTGGTCACCGCCGACGTCGACGGTCGCGGCCTGACCGACGACGAGTTCGGCTTCTTCATGATCCTGCTGGCCGTCGCCGGCAACGAGACCACGCGCAACGCGATCACCTGGGGCATGCACGCGTTCGCCACCAACCCGGACCAGTGGGAGACCTTCGTCGCCCAGCGGCCGGCCACCGCGACCGACGAGATCATCCGCTGGGCGACCCCGGTGACCGCGTTCCAGCGCACCGCGCTGCGTGACGTCGAGGTCGGTGGCGTCACGATCCCCGAGGGCGAGCGGGTGGGGTTGCTCTACGCGAGCGCCAACTTCGACGAGGACGTCTTCACCGACCCGTTCACCTTCGACGTGCTCCGCGAGCACAACCCCCACCAGGCCTTCGGCGGCCACGGTGCGCACTACTGCATCGGCGCCAACCTCGCGCGCATGGAGGTCGACCTGATCTTCAACGCGATCGCTGACAGCGGCGTGCGCGTCGAGCTCCTCGGCGAGCCCGCGCGGCTGCGCAGCGGCTGGCTCAACGGGGTCAAGAGCCTGCCCGTCGCCTACCACCGCTGACACCCCACTCCCGTCCGTCCCGCCACGCCCACCCGAGGAGTTCCATGTCCGTCGCCGACGTCCTGCCCGAGGGCTTCACCGACTTCACCGACCCGTTCCTGCTCGAGCGCGGCATCCCGCACGAGTCCTTCCGGGCTGCCCGCCAGCAGTTCCCGGTCACCTGGGTCGAGCAGGCGCCGGGCTCGTACGACGGCATGTCGGTCGAGTCGGGGTCCGGCTACTTCGCGGTGACCCGGCACGCCGACGTCGCGGCGGTCTCGAAGAACTCCAAGGACTGGTCGACCGAGGAGAACGGGGCGATCATCCGCTTCTCCGAAGGCATGCAGCGCGAGCAGGTCGAGCTGCAGCGCACGATCCTGCTCAACCAGGACCCGCCGCACCACACCCAGCACCGCGCGATCGTCAGCCGAGGCTTCACGCCCCGCTCGATCGCCGAGCTGGAGGAGACGATGGAATCCCGCTCGCGTCAGATCGTCTCGGACGCGGTGAAGCAGGGCAGCGGCAACTTCGTGGAGCAGGTGGCCGCCGAGCTGCCGCTGCAGGCGATCGCCGACCTCATCGGGGTCCCGCAGGAGGATCGGCACAAGATCTTCGACTGGTCCAACCAGATGCTGGCCTCCGACGACCCCGACATCCAGGGGGAGCCGGACGTCGCGGCCGCCGAGATCCTGGCCTACGCGATGATGATGGCCGCGGACCGCAAGGCCAACCCGCGCGACGACATCGTCACCAAGCTCGTCAACGCGCACATGGGCGACCGCGGCCTGACCGACGACGAGTTCGGCTTCTTCGTGATCCTGCTGGCGGTCGCCGGCAACGAGACCACGCGCAACGCCATCACCCACGGGATGAACGCCTTCTTCGAGAACCCCGACCAGTGGGAGCTGTGGAAGTCCGAGCGTCCGGACACCATGGTCGACGAGGTCGTGCGTTGGGCCAGCCCCATCAGCGTCTTCCAGCGCACCGCGCTTAACGACACCGAGGTCGGTGGGGTGCCGGTCGCCAAGGGCCAGCGCGTGGGCCTGTTCTACGCCAGCGCGAACTTCGACGAGGACGTCTTCACCGACCCGTTCCGGTTCGACATCACCCGTGACCCCAACCCGCAGCTCGGGTTCGGCGGCCACGGCGCGCACTACTGCCTCGGCGCCAACCTGGCGCGGCAGGAGATCCGGCTGATCTTCCACGCGCTCGCCGACCTCGCCCCCGACATCAGCCGCCTGGCCGAGCCCTCCCGGCTGCGCCACGCCTGGGTCAACGGCATCAAGGACCTCCAGGTCTCCTACACCTGAGCAACTCGCTGCCGATGGGAGAGGGGTGACCCGCTCCTCTCGGCTTCTCGTGGCGCTCGCGCTCCTCGCCGGCACTCCCTGGCCGGCGCAAGCGGTGCCACGGGGCGACGAGGCCGTCCTGGAGCAGGTGCCTGCCCGTGAGCGGGACCGCACCGACCTGGTGCCGGTCCCGCAGCGGGCCTGGGTCGTGCTGCGCGGCCACGGCTGGGGCCACGGCCACGGGATGAGCCAGTACGGCGCCGGCGGAGCCGCCGAGGCCGGACTCACCTGGCGCGAGATCCTCGACTTCTACTACCCCGGCACCGACACAGGCCACGCCGACGGTGAGATGCGGGTCCTCGTCACCGCCGACACCACGCCCGACCTCGTCGTGCGGCACCAGTCCGGCCTGACGCTGCTCGACGGCGCCGGGGGAGCCGCAGCGCTGCCCGCCGGCGTGACCGACCAGTGGCGGATCACGCCGACGGCGACGGGTACGGTCCTCCAGCGTCGTACGACGCAGGGCGGCGCGGTCCGCTGGCGCAAGGACCGCGCGGTGGGCGCGGGGGCGGGGTTCACCGCCGGCGGCGCTCCGGTGATGCTGGTGACCCCGTCCGGCGAGGTCAGCTACCGGGGGCGACTGGTCTCGGTGCCCGGCTCCGACGGGCGCGACACCGTCAACGTGCTGGGGCTCGAGGACTACGTCCGCGGTGTCGTCACCCGCGAGATGCCCGCGTCCTGGCCCGCCCAGGCCGTCGCCGCCCAGGCGGTGGCTGCCCGCACCTACGCCGTCCGGTCCCGGGCCGGTGCGGCCGGTCGCACCTACGACGTCTGCGACACCACCGCCTGCCAGGTGTACGGCGGAGCAGCCGGTGAGTCCGCGGCCGGGTCGGCGGCGGTGTCGGCCACCGCGGGGACGATCCTGACCTGGCAGGGCGCTCCGGCGCTCACGATGTACTCCTCCAGCAACGGCGGCCGCGCGCTCGGCGTGGACGGCATCCCCTACCTGGTCGACCAGCGCGACCCGCACGACGACTGGGCGCCGAACCCGAACCACACCTGGATGCGGCGGATCGCCGACGACACCCTCGAGGCCCGGTGGCCCGTCGTGGGCGAGCTCACCGGCATCCGCGTGCTCTCCCGCGAGGGCGGGGGCGAGTGGGGTGGCCGCGCCCTCGCCGTCCGGCTCGTCGGGACCGCCGGAGCGGTCACCGTACCCGCCTCGGAGCTGAAGGCGGCGCTGGGCCTCAAGGAGCGGTGGTTCACCCTCGTCGGCGCGCGCCGACGCTGGTGACCGGTCGGCGGAGCCGGTTCAGTCGCGCGCGGTCAGGACGAGCGGCCCGTCCTCGGTGATGGCGACGGTGTGCTCCATGTGCGCGCCGCGGGAGCCGTCGGCGCTGCGCAGGGTCCACCCGTCGGCATCGGTGTAGATCTCGTCGGTGGTGTGCAGGAACCACGGCTCGATCGCGATGACCAGGCCGGGCTGCAGCTTGAAGCCGCGACCGGCGCGGCCGTCGTTGGGGATGTGCGGGTCGCCGTGCATGGTGCGCCCGACCCCGTGCCCGCCGAACTGGGTGTTGATCGACAGCCCGGCCTCACGGGCGACGCCGGCGATCGCGGCGGAGATGTCACCGATCCGGTTGCCGGGGCGGGCTTGCGCGATGCCGGCCTCGAGCGCCCGCGTGGTGACCTCGATGAGCCGCAGGTCCTCCTCGCGCGGGGTTCCCACAACCACCGACAGGGCGGAGTCCGACACCCAGCCGTCGACCGAGGCCGCGAAGTCGACCGAGAGCAGGTCGCCGTCGGCGAGCACGTAGTCGTGGGGCAGACCGTGCAGCACGGCGTCGTTGACCGACGTGCACAGCACCTTGCCGAACGGCGAGGCCCCGAAGGAGGGGTGGTAGTCGATGTAGCAGGACTCCGCGCCGGCCTCGCGGATCATGTCGTGGGCCAGCGCGTCGAGCTCGAGCAGGTTGACCCCCGGGGCGGCCTTCTCAGCCAGCGCGGTGAGCACCGAGGCCACGAACCGCCCCGCGGGGCGCATCTGCTCGATCTGGGCCGGCGTCCTGAGCTCGATCATGACGCCGACCCTACCGAGGAGGGACGCGACCTCAGTTGCTCGGCTTCTCCGAGCCCACGACCCACATGGCGAAGAACTGTGAGCCACCGCCGTAGGCGTGCCCGAGAGCCCGTCGGGCCCCGTCGACCTGGTGCTCGCCGGCCGCACCGCGCACCTGCAGGGCCGCCTCGCCGAAGCGCAGCATCCCCGAGGCGCCGATCGGGTTCGAGGACATGACGCCACCGGAGCAGTTGACCGGGATCCTGCCGTCCATGGCCGTCGCGCCGGACTCGGTGAGCCTCCACCCGGCGTACTCCTCGGCGAAGCCCAGCGACTCCAGCCACATCGGCTCGAACCACGAGAACGGCACGTAGATCTCGGCGGCGTCGATCTCGTCGATGGGTGAGGTGATGCCGGCCTGCTTCCACAGGGCGGCCGCGGCGTCGCGCGAGGCCTGCGGGTTGACCTGGTCGCGCTCGGCGGCCGTGGTGGCCTCCGAGCGCATGACGGTGCCGTGGATCCACGCCGGGTTGGCCGACGACCTCGCGGTGTCCTCGTCGACGATCACCAGGGCGCACGCGCCGTCGGAGGAGGGGCAGGTCTCGTCGTAGCGGATTGGGTCCCACAGCATCTGCGAGGCCAGCACCTGCTCGACGGTCTTCTCCTCGCGCAGGTGGGCGTAGGGGTTCTTCAGCGCGTTGGTGCGGTCCTTCGCGGCCACGATCGCGCCCACGTGGGTGGGGGCCTCGGAGCGGCGGATGTAGGAGCGCACGTGCGGGGCGAAGTAGCCGCCCGCGCCGGCGTGGACGGGCATGTTGAACGGCACGGGCACCGACAGCGCCCACATCGCGTTGGACTCCGACTGCTTCTCGTAGGCCACGGTCAGGACGCGCTTGTGCACGCCGGCCTGGACGAGGGAGGAGGCAACGATCGCGGTCGAGCCACCCACCGAGCCGGCGGTGTGGACGCGCAGCAGCGGCTTGCCGGCCGCGCCGAGCGCCTCGGCGAGGAACAGCTCCGGCATCATCACGCCCTCGAACAGGTCCGGCGCCTTGCCGACGACGATCGCGTCGATGTCGTCGAGGGTCATGTCCGCGTCGAGCAGCGCCCGGTCGATGGCCTCGCGGCACAGACCGGCCATCGAGACGTCCTTGCGCTGGGCGCGGTGGTGGGTCTGGCCGACGCCGATCACCGCGGCGGGCTGCTTGCTCATCGGTTACCTCCGGTGGTCGAGCCCGTCGAGACCTCGAGGGTGCACATGAAGTTCTGCTGCAGCGCCGGGCCGCTGGTCGCGTGGGCGAGCGCCTTGTCGGACTCCCCGGCCCAGATGCGGCGCGCGGCCTCGCCGACGCGGATGCCGCCGGCGGAGAACATCGGGTTGCTCGCCAGCGCCCCGCCCGAGGGGTTGATGGTCACGTCGTCGGCCAGGCCGGCCTCCCGACGCAGCACCAGCTCCTGGTGGCTGAAGGGGGCGTGCAGCTCGGCGGTGTCGACGCCGCCGAGGTCGAGCGCCTCGGCGCAGCGGCGGGCCGACGCGGAGCCGGTCAGGTCGCGCGACATCGTCATCTCGTCGACGTACGTCGACAGGCCGGTGAGCCACGCCGGTCGGTCGCACACCTCGCGGGCCCGGTCGCCGGCGGCCAGCACGATCGCAGCGGCACCGTCGGTCACCGGGGCGCAGTCGTGCTTGCGCAGCGGGTCGGCGTACATCGGGCGCGCCAGCAGCTCCTCGACCGAGGAACCGCCCTTGCGTAGCGCCCAGTCGTTCTTCTCGGCGTCGGTGAGCGAGCGGTTCACGACCTCGGCCATGGCGCGCTCGTCCCACAGGCCGGCGTCCATGCCGGCGCGGGCCTGCAGGCCGGCCAACGACACGGTGTCGGGCCACAGCGGGGTCATCGTGTAGGGCTCGAGCTGCAGCGACAGCGTGCGGCGCAGCACGCCGGCCGAGGACTTGCCGAAGGCGTAGACCAGCGCGGTGTCGACCTCGCCGGTCTGGATCTTGATCCAGGCCTCGTACATCGCCCAGGCCAGGTCCATCTCGACGTGCGACTCGTTGACCGGCGGGATGACGCCGATCGCGTCGACGGCCTGCACGAAGGAGAAGGAGCGGCCGGCCAGGTAGTCGGAGGACCCCGAGCACCAGAAGCCCACGTCCTTGCGGGTCCAGCCGGTCTGCTCGTAGCACTCCTTGAACAGGGGGACGAGCAGCTCCACGCACGTGGGCGACCCGTCGAAGTCCCTCATCTGTCGCTGGGCGAACCCGACGACGGCGACGTCTCTCATGTGATCTCTTCCCGTCTCTTCCGCCGCTTACAGGTGCTGCTTGTAGGTCTCGAAGTCCGCGTCCGGCTCACCGGTCGGCGCGAAGTGGCTGATGTTCTCGATCGTGGTGCCCCACTCGTCCTCGGGCTTCCACACCGCCTTGACCCGCATGCCCATCCGCACCTCGTCGGCGGGGCAGTCGAGGATCAGGTGCAGGACGGCGATGTCCGCGCCGTCGAGGAGGATGTACGCCGAGACGTACGGCGGGGTGATCCGCTGGCCGAGGAACGGCACGTTGACGATGCAGAAGGTCGTCACGGTGCCGGTGTGGGACAGCTCGACCTCCTCCGCGGTGGGGGTGCCGTCCGAGGGGCACGCCGCGCGCGGCGGGATGTAGACCTTGTTGCACGTGGGGCAGCGCTGGCCGACGATCCGGCCCTGCTCCAGGCCGCGGTAGAACGCGGACTCCTCGGGGCTGGCGGCGTAGGTGTAGTCCAGGCTGACCGGCACGACGATCCCGGTGACGGGATCGACCGCACCGCTCGGCGCCACCACCGGGGCGGCCTCCTCGCCGGCGGGCAGCGGCTCGAGACATGCGATGTCGGTGATGGCTCCGACCCGCTCCTCGGCCCACCGCACCCGCACCCGCATGCCGGTGGACACCTCGTCGGGGGACGAGACGTCCAGCGCGTGGAGGAAGGGCTTCGTCGCACCGTCGAAGGTCACCAGGACGTAGGCGAAGGGACGGTCGAAGGGCTGGTGCTTGACCGGCTCGGGCACCCACGTCCAGGACGTGACCGTCCCGACGGGGGAGACCTCGACGAAGTCCTCGAGCGCCTGGTGCGTCACCGGGTCGTACTCCGGGGGCGGCACGACGACCTGCCCGTCGGAGGTGCGGCCGGCGACGACGACGCCGTCGCGGAGACCGGTGAGGAACCGGCCGAGCACAGGACCGGTGGAGCGGGTGTAGTCGAAGGCGACCGTCACCGGCGCCGACAGGGTGCGGGACATGCCTCAAAACTAGAACGTGTTCTATGCCGATGGCAACTGTTCTGGCAGGGTGTCCCTCATGAAACTGGGACTTCAGCTGGGTTACTGGCAGGCGCAGATGCCGACGCACCACGGCGACCTCGTGCAGGCCGCCGACGAGTCCGGCTTCGACGCGATCTTCACCGCCGAGGCCTGGGGCTCCGACGCGTTCACGCCGCTGGCCTGGTGGGGTCGGGAGACGAGCAACGTGCGTCTCGGCACCTCGATCGTGCAGATGTCGGGCCGCACCCCCACCTCCATCGCCATGCACGCGCTGACCCTCGACCACCTCTCCGGCGGCCGGCTCGTGCTCGGCATGGGCGTGAGCGGCCCCCAGGTCGTGGAGGGCTGGTACGGCCAGCCGTTCAAGAAGCCGCTGGCCCGCACCCGCGAGGTCGTCGACATCATCCGCCAGGTGCTGCGCCGCGAGGGCCCGGTCACCAACGACGGCCCGCACTACCCGCTGCCCTACACCGGCGAGGGTGCGATGGGCCTGGGCAAGCCGCTCAAGCCCATCACGCACCCGCTGCGCGCCGACGTCCCGATCTGGCTCGGCGCCGAGGGCCCCAAGAACGTCGCGCAGACCGCCGAGATCGCCGACGGGTGGATCCCGATCTTCTACACGCCCAGGTCGGCGGGGATGTACCAGGACTGGCTCGACGAGGGCTTCGCCCGTCCCGGCGCCCGGCGCACCCGCGAGACCTTCGAGATTGCGGCGACCTGCCACCTGCAGATCGTGAAGGACGAGGCCGAGAAGCGCGCCGCGCTCGACGCGATGAAGCCCTTCGCCGCGCTCTACATGGGCGGCATGGGCGCCCAGGAGATGAACTTCCACAACCAGGTCTTCGTGCGGATGGGCTACGAGCAGCTCGCCGAGGAGGTGCAGAAGCTCTTCCTCTCCGGGGAGAAGGAGCGCGCCACCGCACTCATCCCCGACGAGCTGGTCGAGGACATGCACATCATCGGGACCGAGGGCGAGGTCAAGGAGAAGGTCGCGGAGTGGGAGTCCACCGGCGTCACCACGCTCATGGTGAGCCTGCACTCGCCCGACGAGGTCCGCCGGGTCGCCGAGCTGCTGGCCTGAGATGACCGAGGTCATCGGGCTCAGCGCCTTCGCGCACTCCGACCTGCCCACTGCGGAGGTCGACCGGCAGCAGGAGGTGTACGACGCGCTCGCCGACGCCGTCCGCGGGCTCGTCGACGCCACCATCCGCTCGACGGTGCCGGAGGAGCGCATCAGGTCCGTCGAGGAGCGGGTGCGCGCGCTGACCGAGGAGCTGCGTGCCGAGCAGCTGCCCGGCCCGTTCGGCATCCACTACAACGACGAGGGCCGCTCCTGGAACTGGGGCAACGCCGTCGTCGGTCGTCGCAACGCGATCGCCCCGCCGCTGGAGCTGCTCGAGCGGCCCGGGGGAGGGCTGCGCACCGAGGTCGAGCTGGGTGCGGCGTACGAAGGTCCGCCGGGGCTGGTCCATGGCGGCGTCACCATGCTGCTCCTGGACCACCTCATGGGCGAGGTCGGCAGCGACGGCCACCGCCGGGTCACGATGACCGGCACGCTCACGGGTCGGTACGCCGCTCCGACGCCGCTCGGCCCGGTCGTGCTGGAGGGCTGGATCGCCCGCGAGGAGGGCCGCAAGGTCTTCGTCGAGGCGACGCTCGGCACGCCGGACCAGGTCACGGTCGAGGCGCACGGCGTGTTCATCATCCCGTCCTGGGCCTGAGACGACCCGCCGGCGGACCACCCTGGCGCAGAACTGGAACACGTTCTAGTGTCGCCCCCATGAGCGACCTGGACACCCTGCGCACCGGCACCCACAACGGCCACCTCATGGTCGCCGCCCTCAAGCGGCACCGCACCAAGCCCGTCATGCACCTCGGTGACACGGTGCTGACCGGCGGCGAGACGGCGGCGCGGATCAGCCAGTACGCCCAGGCGTTCGAGTCCCTCGACGCCGGTCGTGGCACGGCTGGCGCGCTGCTGGCGCTGAACCGACCCGAGGTGCTGTTCATCCTCGGCGCCGGCCAGACCCAGGGCTACCGACGCACCTCGCTGCACCCGCTCGGCTCGCTGGACGACCACGCCTACGTCATCAACGACGCCGAGATCAGCGTGCTGGTCGTCGACCCGGTCTTCGCCGACCGTGCCGCAGGCCTCCTGGAGAAGTGCCCCGGCCTCAAGCAGGTCCTCACCATCGGGCCGGTGCCCGACCAGCTCGCCCACGTCGGCAAGGACCTCGTGGCCACGGCTGCGGAGTTCGAGCCGAAGCCGCTGGAGGCGGTGCTGCTCCCGCCCGACCACATCACCTCGATCACCTACACGGGCGGCACCACCGGCAAGCCCAAGGGCGTCATCGGCCTGGCGCAGTCGTTCTCGACGATGACCGCGGTCCAGCTCTCGGAGTGGGAGTGGCCGACCAACCCCAAGTTCCTCATGTGCACCCCGCTCTCGCACGCGGGTGCGGCGTTCTTCGCCCCGACCGTCATCAAGGGCGGTGAGCTGCACGTGCTGACCAAGTTCGACCCGGCCGAGGTGCTGCGCGTGATCGAGGAGGAGAAGATCACCGCCACCATGCTGGTGCCCTCGATGCTCTACGCGCTGATGGACCACCCCGACAGCCGCACCCGCGACCTGTCCTCGCTGGAGACGGTCTACTACGGCGCCTCGGCGATCAACCCGGTGCGGCTGAAGGAGGCCATCGAGCGGTTCGGCCCGATCTTCGCGCAGTACTACGGCCAGTCCGAGGCCCCGATGGTCATCACCTACCTGTCCAAGGAGGACCACGCCGAGGCCGTCGCGACCGGCAACGACGCACGCCTCTCTTCCTGCGGTCGGCCCGCGGCGATGCTCCGCACCGCGCTGCTCGGCGAGGACGGCAACCCGGTCCCCGTCGGCGAGCCGGGGGAGATCTGCGTCGCCGGCCCGCTGCTCTCCGGCGGCTACTGGAAGCTGCCCGAGGTCACCGCCGAGACCTTCCGCGACGGCTGGATGCACACCGGCGACGTGGCGCGCGAGGACGAGGACGGCTTCTGGTACATCGTCGACCGCACCAAGGACATGATCGTCACCGGCGGGTTCAACGTCTTCCCGCGCGAGGTCGAGGACGTCGTCGCCGAGCACCCCGCGATCGCCCAGGTCGGGGTGATCGGCACCCCGCACGAGAAGTTCGGCGAGGCGGTCACCGCCGTCGTCGTGATGCGCGAGGGCCACGAGCTCACCGACGCGGTGATCGCCGAGATCCAGGAGATGGTCAAGGACCGCAAGGGCTCGGTGCAGGCGCCCAAGCAGGTCATCGCCACCGACGCCCTGCCGCTCACCGGCCTCGGCAAGCCGGACAAGAAGGCGCTGCGCGCGCAGTTCTGGACCGGGGACCGCTCGGTCGGCTGACCCCGTCGTCTCCGGCCGCGGATCTGCGAGGACGGACTTCAGCAACCATCGTCACGTCCGGTGCGTCATAGGGGAGTGGCGCGCATGACCATCGACCGAGGGACCGACCGGATCATCGCGCTCGCCATGACGCCGATCTGGAGACGGGCGCGGTGACCACGACCCGTGCGTCCGCCGCCGGGTTCGTCACAGCTTCGTGGATCCCCGGGACCACGATGGTGGCGTGGCGTGGAACGACGCTCTACCTCGTCACGGGCGAGTCCACGCGCACACCTTGGCGCTCGGCAGATCAGGTCGGGTTCGAGCCTGATGGCACGCCGGTCCTCGTCGCGGCTGACATCGACGGCAGCGCCGTTCTCTCGAGTGGAACGGGGACGAGCGTGTGGCCCGCGCTCCTGTGGTCGATGTCGACGTCTCCTCCAGCCGTCACGTGGGTGTGAGCTCGAACGCTGCTGGTGGCGGTTCCGCAGGACGGAGCTGCCACCGTCGTCGATGCGCGGACCGGCGCCACCGTCGGCGAACTCAGACACGGTCGCGGAGTCCTCGCCTACACCGACCAGTGGATCGACGACGAGACGCTGTTCGTTGCTGCGGCGCCGTACTTGCTGGCCTGGCGCCCTGTGTCCGGTGCGCTACTCAGGGTCGCAGATGCCCGGACTCCGGGGGCTACTGGGACGTCGATCTCGTCCCGCCCCCACGTCGGGTGGCGTCCGCGGGTCCGTGACCGAACCTTGAAGTTGGACGCTGTTGTTCCATCGTCCAGCGGCAAGGTTCATCGGCCGGCCGATAAACCTTGCCGCCCCGCCGGGCCGTCAGCGGCCCTGGAACTCCGGCTTGCGCTTCTCCAGGAACGCCCGCGGGCCCTCCTTGGCGTCGTCGGAGGAGAAGACCGCCGCGCCGACCTTCGCGTCGTCGGCCCAGCACTCCTCCTCGTGCTTGCCCTCGGAGTCGCGCATCGTCTTGAGGATCGCCTGGACCGCGAGCGGGCCGTTGGCGGCGATCATGTCGGCGATCTCGCGTGCCTTCTCCAGAGCCGAGCCGTCGGGGACGACGTGGCCGATGAGGCCGAGCTCCTTGGCCTCGGCGGCCATCAGCGTGCGCCCGGTCAGCAGCAGCTCGGCGGCCACGGTGTAGGGGATCTGGCGGGGGAGCCGGACCGCGGAGCCGCCCATCGGGTAGAGCGACCAGCGGGCCTCCGCGACGCCGAACTTCGCCGACTCGCCGGCGACCCGGATGTCGGTGCCCTGCAGGATCTCGGTCCCGCCGGCGATCGCCGGACCCTCCACCGCGGCGACGAGCGGCTTGGTGAGCCGGAAGCCCTTGAGGAGCCCCTTGATGACCGAGGGATCGAACTCGCCGGACTCGAAGCTGTCCGAGGGTGGCTTCTCGTTCGCGGTCTTCAGGTCCATCCCGGCGCAGAAGTAGCCGCCCGCGCCGGTGAGGATGCAGACGCGGATCGAGTCGTCGGAGTTCACCCGGTCCCAGGCGTCCTCCATGATCCGCAGCATCTCGCTCGAGAGCGCGTTGCGGCGCTCGGGACGGTTCATGGTCACGGTCAGGACGTGGCCGTCCTGCTCCACCAGGCAGTCAGTCATGGCGGTGATGCTAGCCACAAACGAGAACGTGTTCTAGTCTGCGGTCGTGGCCCTCAACATCGCTGACCTGTTCGAGCACGCGGTCGACGCCGCCCCCGACAACCCCGCCGTCAAGGTGGGCGATCGCATCGCGACGTACGCCGACCTGGAGGCCGAGTCCAACCGGCTCGCGCACTACCTGCAGAGCCAGGGCGTCGGCCCCGGCGACCACGTGGCGATCTACGCCAAGAACTCCGTCGAGCACGTCGTCGCCGTGCTCGCCACGGTCAAGATCCGTGCGGTGACGATCAACGTCAACTACCGCTACGTCGAGGGGGAGCTCAACTACCTCTTCGACAACGCCGACGTGGTCGCCGTGGTCTTCGAGCGCTCCTACGCACCGCTGCTGGCCGCGGTCGCGCCCAACCACGAGAAGCTCAGGACCTTCGTGGCGATCCCCGACGCGATCGACCCAGACGACGCCTCGGACATCTCCTCCTTCGGCGGTGTGCTGTACGCCGACGCCATCGCCGACCAGAGCGCCGAGCGGGACTTCGCCGAGCGCAGCGCCGACGACCTCCACATCATCTACACCGGTGGCACGACCGGGTTCCCCAAGGGCGTCATGTGGCGCCACGAGGACTTCTGGCGCGTGCTCGGCGGCGGCATCGACTTCTACACCGGCGAGCCGCTGGAGGAGTACGACCAGTCCAAGCAGGCCACCGACCCGCGGATGACGACCTTCCCGCTCAGCCCGCTGATGCACGGCGGCGCCCAGGCCGGCCTGCTCATGCATCTGTTCGCCGGCCACCTCACGGTGCTCGAGCCGAAGTTCGACCCCCAGCGCACCTGGGAGATCATCGAGGCCGACAAGGTCCAGTTGATCTTCATGACCGGCGACGCGATGGCGCGGCCGCTCATCGAGGAGTACGAGCGCAAGAAGGCCACCGGCACGCCGTACGACGGCAGCAGCCTGTTCGCGATCTCCAGCTCGGCCGCGATCTTCTCCCCGCCGGTCAAGAAGCGCTGGATGGACGAGTTCACCGGCGCGGTCTTCACCGACTCCATCGGTGCGACCGAGACCGGCTTCTCGGGCATGGGCATGCAGGACAAGGACGCCATCAGCACCGACGGCCCGGTCGTCGCGCTCGGTCCCGCATCGGTCGTGCTCGACGAGGACAACCGTCCGATCCCGATAACCGAGATCGGCAGGATCGGGCGTCTGGCCCGCGGCGGCAACATCCCGCAGGGCTACTACAAGGACCCGGAGAAGTCCGCGGCGACCTTCATCGAGGTCGACGGCACCCGCTACTCCGTGCCCGGCGACTTCGCCCGCATCGAGGCCGACGGCAAGGTGACGCTGCTCGGCCGCGGCTCCAACTGCGTCAACACCGGCGGCGAGAAGGTCTACCCCGAAGAGGTCGAGATGGCCATCAAGGGTCACCCGGCCGTCTACGACACCCTGGTCGTCGGCATCCCCGACGCCACCTACGGCCAGGCCGTCGCCGCCGTCGTGGAGCTCCGCGACGGGCAGAGCCTCGAGCTCGAGGAGCTGCGCGAGTACCTCCGCGCCCACCTGTCTGGCTACAAGCTGCCCCGGTCGCTCACGGTCGTCGACACGATCCCTCGCAACGCCACCGGCAAGGCGCAGTACCCCGCGGCCAAGGAGATGGCGCTCGCCGCCCAGGCCGCGCCCACCGCCGGCTGACCGGCCGTCCGACCCGCACCCGCCTCCCCACCACCTGCCAGGAGAGACCTGACATGCGCACCCCGATCTGCGACGAGTTCGGCATCGAGTACCCCATCCTCGCCTTCACCCCCTCCGAGCACGTGGCGGCGGCCGTGTCGCGTGCCGGCGGCCTGGGGGTCCTGGGCTGTGTCCGGTTCAACGACACCGAGGAGCTCGACCGGACCCTCACGTGGATGGACGAGAACACCGACGGCAAGCCGTACGGCGTCGACGTTGTCATGCCCATGAAGATCCCCACCGAGGGCACCTCGACCGACCTGTCGAGCTACATCCCCGAGGAGCACAAGAAGTTCGTCGACGAGACGCTGCTCAAGCTCGGCGTGCCGCCGCTCCCGGAGGGCGAGGGCCGAGAGGGCGTGCTCGGGTGGCTGCACTCGATGGCCCGCTCGCACGTCGACGTGGCGCTGCAGCACCGCCCGGTCTTCATCGCCAACGCGCTCGGCTCGCCGCCGGTCGACGTGATCGAGCAGTGCCACGCGGGTGGCCTCAAGGTCGGCGCCCTGGCCGGTGCCCCCAAGCACGCGCTGAGCCACGTGGCCAACGGCGTGGACATCATCATCGCGCAGGGCTACGAGGCCGGCGGCCACACCGGTGAGATCGCCTCGATGGTGCTCACCCCGGACATCGTCGACGCCGTCGGCCCCGACGTCCCGGTGCTCGGCGCCGGTGGCATCGGCTCCGGTCGCCAGGTCGCCGCCTCCCTGGCCCTCGGCGCCCAGGGCGTGTGGACCGGGTCGATCTGGCTCGGCACCGAGGAGTACCGCAACCTCTCGGCCAACCACTCCGCCTGGGAGACGGCCTTCACCCGCGCCACGTCGGCCGACACCGTGCGCACCCGCGTCTACACCGGCAAGCCGGCCCGCCTGCTCAAGACCAAGTGGACCGAGGCCTGGGCGGAGGAGGGCGCCCCGCAGCCGCTGCCGATGCCGCTGCAGAACCTCCTGGTCGCCGAGGCGCACAACCGGATCGTCGCCTCGAACGACCCCGACGTGATCTCGATGCCCGTCGGCCAGATCGTGGGCCGGATGAACGAGGTGCGTCCGGTCGCCGACGTCATGGCCAGCCTGGTGGCCGAGTTCGAGGAGGCCGTCGCCGCCCTCAACAAGGTCAACGGCTGAGCGTTCCCAGTCACTGGTCGAGGCCCCGAGCGAGCGCTCGGGGCCTTAGCCTTTCCGGTGTGACGGACGCAACTCGCTCTGGTGGTCCCTGGCGTCGCCTCGCCCTGGTCGGCGTCGCCCTCGCGCTCGGCGGCGGGGGCCTGGTGGCGCAGGGCGGCACGGTCTCGGCGGACGACCCGTTCCCCAAGCCGGTGCCGCAGGCCCGCTGCGGCAAGGGGTCGAACCCGGAGACCGACATCCAGGGCCGGGTGCCGCGGGCCGACTACCGCTCGGGTCGGGCGGCCGAGGGCTACACCTGCAACACCAAGGAGCTGGCCCACGAGGGCGGCTCCGGCGGGTTCAAGGTGCTGCGCTACACCGACGAGCAGGGCAACACCTGCGCGTTCTACGACAACACGCTGCTCTTCCCACGCGACGTCGTGAACAACCTGACGACCGGCCAGGGCACCGTCGTGCTCGACATGAACGAGCCGCGACGGCCCGTGCGCACCACGACGCTGGACTCCCCAGCGATGGTGAGCCCGCACGAGACGCTGCTGGTCAACCGCAAGCGCGGCCTGCTCGCCGCGGTGCTGGGCACGGCTGCGACGTACCCCGGCGTCCTGGACGTGTACGACGTCAGCCAGGACTGCCGCGACGCGCAGCTGCTCTCCTCGACCCTGTCGGGGGTGCTCGGCCACGAGTCGGGCTGGTCCAACGACGGGCTGACGTTCTACAGCTCCAGCACCGTCGCCTCGCTGGCCGCCATCGACCTGACCGACCCCGCGGACCCGCAGGTGCTCACCACCCAGTGGGGCGTGAACTACCACGGCATGCGGCTCTCCGACGACGGCCGCACCCTCTACGCCGCCAACATCGGCGACGTCGGCCCGACCGGGGTCACCGACGGTGGCATCGCGATCCTCGACGTCTCCCAGGTGCAGGACCGGGTCGAGGACCCCGACATCACGATCCTGTCGAAGCTCACCTGGCCCGAGCACTCGATCCCGCAGGTCGCCGAGCCGTTCACGCGCAAGGGCCGGCACTACGTCCTGGAGATCGACGAGTTCGTCGACTTCTTCGAGGCCACCAACGCGCTGGCCTACCCGGGCTCGCCGGTGGGCGTCGCGCGCATCATCGACGTCGAGGACCCGACCGACCCGAAGGTCGTCTCCAACATCCGCCTCGAGGTGCACCAGCCCGAGAACCGCGCCGGCGCCCAGCTCCGCGACCCGGGCGCCTGGTTCCCCGCGCAGGGGTACGCCGGGCACTACTGCTCGCTGCCGAAACGCCGCAACCCCAAGCTGGCCGGCTGCTCGATGATCGCCTCGGGACTGCGGCTCTTCGACATCCGCGACGTCGAGCACCCGCGCGAGGTCGGCTACTTCAACAAGCCGCTGATCCCCGGTGGTGCCCTGAAGCTGCCGACGCTCGGTGGCGCCTACGCGATGTCGGCACCGGCGTACGACCGCAGGCGCGGCCAGGTCTGGTACACCGACACCAACTCCGGCTTCTACAACGTCAAGCTCACCAACGGCCTGAAGAAGCTGCTCCGCTGACCCCTTCTGGCCTCAGGCGTACGCCGTCCCGCGCTCCTCGCGCGTCCACAGCTCACCGTCGCCGGCGGTGACGCCCTGCGCCATCAGCTCGCGCTTGAGCACCTTGTTGGTGGCGGTGGCGGGCAGGTCGTGGTTGATCCGGACGTAGCGCGGCCAGGCCTTGGGGGAGAGGTCGGGCTGCTCGCGCAGGAACGACTCGAACTCCGCCTGGGTGACCTTCTCGCCCTCGTTGAGCACCATCGCGGCCATCACCTGGTCGCCGACCTGGGCGTCGCGGACGGCGTAGACCGCCACGCGGTTGAGGGCGGGGAGCCGCTGCAGGATGCGCTCGATGGGGCCGGCGGCGAGGTTCTCGCCGTCCACGCGCATCCAGTCGGCGGTGCGGCCGGCGAGGTAGATCCAGCCGTCGGCGTCCTTGTAGGCCAGGTCGCCGGACCAGTACATCCCGTGCCGCATCCGGTCTGCGTTGGCGTCGGGGTCGTTGTAGTAGCCCTGGAAGTAGCCGCCGCCGGTGGTGTTGACCAGCTCGCCGACCGCCTCGTCGGCGTTGAGGAGCGCGCCGTGCTCGTCGAAGCGTGCGACCGGGCACTCGGTGACGGTCTCGGCGTCGTAGATCGCGACACCGTCCATGCCCTTGCCGATCGAGCCCGGCGGGGTGCCGGGCTCGCGCAGGATGATGATCGCCAGCTCGGTGGAGCCGAAGCCGTCCATGACGTCGCAGTCGAAGCGGCGGGCGAACTCGGCGATGTCGCGGTCGCTGGCCTCGTTGCCGAAGGCGACGCGCAGGGTGTTGTCGGCGTCGTCGTCGCGCTCGGGCGTGGCCAGGACGTAGGCCAGCGGCTTGCCGACGTAGTTCATGTAGGTGACGCCGTAGGCGCGCACGTCGTCGAGGAAGCGCGAGGCCGAGAACCTCGTCGGCACCATCGTCGCCCCGCAGCCGACGGCGACCGCCCAGCCGGCGACGACGGCGTTGGAGTGGAACAGCGGCATCGAGAGGTAGCAGACGTCGTCGGGGGTCATCGAGAACCGGTCGACCAGGTTGAGCCCGGAGAAGAGCACCATCAGGTGCGCCACCTGCACCGCCTTGGGGTCCCCGGAGGTGCCCGAGGTGAAGATCATCATGAAGGTGTCCATCGCCTCGACCTCGCGCAGCGGGGTCAGGTCGCCGGCGCCTGCGACCTCCTGCGCCCAGGCGTCGGAGCCGACGTCCACGACCCTGACGTCACCGAGGTCGACGCCCTCCAGCAGCGGCAGGTGCTCGGCGTCGGTGAGCAGCAGCTGGCACTCCGCGCGGCGTACGTCGGCCGAGAGGCCCTCGCCGCGGCGGGTCGTGTTGATGCCGCACAGGACGTAGCCGCCGAGACCCGCGCCAGCCATCGCCCGCAGCATCGCAGGGGAGTTGCCCAAGAGCGTGCCGACGTGCGGCGCACGCTGGGCGTCGAGCGCGGCGATCACGGCAGCCGCCTCTGCCGAGGCCTCGGCCAGGTGTTCGCGCCAGGTCCAGGTCCGGTCAGGGGTCGCGATGGCGGTGCCGTCGTCCTCCAGTCGGTCCCGAAGCATCTGCTGCACGTTCTCGGCCACACGTCCCCCTCGTAGAACACGTTCTAGTTGACGCGTGTCAACGTATGGCGCCCGTCACACCTGGTCAAGCACCTCGCCGAGATCGGTGACGTCGACGTACGCCGTTCCGCGCTCCTCCCGCTCCAGGAGACGTCCGCGGCCGGCCACCGGCCCCTGCGCCGCCAGCTCGCGCTTGAGCACCTTGGTCGTCGCGGTCCGGGGCAGCTCGTCGAGGTCGGCGAGCAGCCGGACCCAGCGGGGACGGCCCTTGGTCGGCAGGTCGGCCTGCTCGTCGAGGAAGCGTGCGACCTCGTCGGCGGCGAGCGGACGCTCCGTCAGCAGCGCTGCGACGACCTGGTCGCCGACCCCCAGCGGGCCGGGGTCCGGCACCGCGTACACCGCCGCCTGGGCCACGGCGGGGTGCCGCAGCCAGATCCGCTCGAGCGGGGCGGCCGCGAGGTTCTCGCCGTCCACGCGCATCCAGTCGGCGGTCCGCCCGGCGAAGTAGACCCACCCCTCGGCGTCGCGGTAGGCCAGGTCGCCCGACCAGTACATCCCGCCGCGCATCCGCTCGGCCTCGGCGTCGGGGTCGCCGTAGTAGCCGGCGAAGGCGCCGGCGCCGGTGGTGTTGACCAGCTCGCCGATCGCCACGTCGCCGTTGGTGAGCCGCCCGGCGCCGTCGAACTCCGCGTCGGGCACCGGCTCCCCGGTCTCGGGGTCCAGCACCGCCACGCCCGGCAGGGGACGGCCGAGGGCGCCCGCCGGCATGCCGGGCTGGCGCTGCACGATGACGGCGTTCTCCGTGGAGGAGTAGGAGTCGACGACCGTGCACCCGAAGCGGCGCCCGAACTCGTCGATGGCGCGCTCGTTGGCCTCGTTGCCGAAGACCAGCCGCAACGGGTTGTCGGCGTCGTCGTCGCGTTCAGGCGTGGCCAGCACGTAGGACAGCGGCTTGCCGACGTAGTTGGCGTACGTCGCCCCGAAACGACGCACGTCGGGCAGGAACCCGGAGGCGCTGAACCGGCGGGCCAGCGCCACGGTGGCGCCACCGGCCAGTGCGGGCGCCCACCCGGCCATCACGGCGTTGGAGTGGAACAGCGGCATCGACAGGTAGGCGGTGTCGTCGCCGCTCAACCCGAAGCGCTCGGCCAGCATCACCCCCGGGCCGGCCACCTTCGCGTGCGTCACGCGCACGGCCTTCGGGTCGCCCGAGGTCCCCGAGGTGAAGATCAGCATCAGCAGGTCGTCGGGCCCGACCGGCCCCTCGTGGGGTCCGGCGCCCTGGTGGTGGTCGAGCAGCCGGATCCAGTCAGGGCAGTCGACCGGGACCACGGGCACGTCGTCCAGGGCATCGACCAGGTCGGGCTGCTCGTCGAGGTGCTGGGCGTCGGTGAGGACGAGCTGGCAGTCGGTGCGGCGTACGTCGGAGGCCAACGCGGCTCCGCGGCGGGTCGGGTTGAGCCCGACCACCACGAGGCCCCCGAGCGCCGCGGCGCCCAGGGTCAGCAGGAAGTCGGGGGTGTTCTCCAGCAGGACCCCCACGTGGGGCGGTCGCCCGTCGTCGAGCAGGCTGCGCAGCGCGGCGGCCCGCTGGTGCCCCTGCGCCACGACCTCGGCCCACGACAGCCGCTCACCCTCGAACAGCAGGCCGTCCCCGTGGTCGTCCGCGCGTGCCAGGAGCATGTTTCGGACGCTGGTCTCGACGCCCGCTCGCTGCTCGACCACCGCGGCGGGGCTCAGACCGGCTCGGCCGCGAGCACCCGCCCGATGGCGAGCGCCTGCTCGGTGGTGCCGCCGAACGCGAACTCCAGCCGCTTGGCGGTGGTGAAGTAGCGGTGCGCCTCGCCGTCGAGGTCGATGCCGACACCGCCGTGCACGTGGACGGTCGTGTGGGCGAGCCTGTGCGCCGCGTCGGCCGCCCAGAGCTTGGCGATCGCCACCTCGGTCTCCGAGGGCAGCCCCTCGGCCAGCCGCCACGCCGCGGACCAGAGGGTGAGTCGCTGGCCCAGCACGTCGATGTAGCCGTCGGCCAGGCGCTGCGAGACGGCCTGGAAGGTGCCGATCGGGCGGCCGAACTGCTCACGCGTCTTGGCGTACTGCGCGGTCAGGCGCAGGGCGCCCTCGGTGATCCCCAGCAGCTCAGCGCCGGTCGCGACCGTGACCAGGTCGCCGAGGCGACGGGCGGTGCTGCCGTCGAGGTCGCCCACGAGGGTCGCCGGAGCCTCCTCGAGGTCGAGCCGGGCGACCGTGTCGCCGTCGCTGGTGCGCCCCGGGGTGGTGCGCACGCCGTCGGCGCCTGCTTCCACCAGGAAGACGCCGACGCCCTCGGACGTCCCCGCGCTCACGAGGTACGCCGCTGCGCTGGTGCCCGCGCGGACCAGCGACTTCGCGCCGGAGACCGACCAGCCCGAGCCGGTGCTGCTCGCGGTGGTGACCGGGAGCGCGGGCAGGTGCGAGCGCTCCTCGCTCAAGGCCACGGTGAGGACCTGCTCGCCGGAGGCGGCACCCGGGAGCCAGGCACCGGCCAGGTCCGCGTCGGCCGACTCGGCGAGCAGCAGCGCCGCGGCGCCGTGCGTCGCGAGCGGGACCGGGGCGACGCGCTGGCCGACCTCGTGCAGCACCCGGCACAGCTCGACGAGGCCGAGCCCGGCGCCGCCGTACTGCTCCGGCACCGCGAGGGAGAGCAGGCCCGCCCCGCCGAGCGCGGCCCACAGGTCGCGGTCGAAGCGGCTGCCGTCGGCCTCGACGGCCTTCTGCCGGTCGAGGGTCACGCGGTCGTCGAGGATCGAGGCGGCCAGCGCCGCGGCGTCGTCCTGCTCGGGGGTGAAGGAGAAGTCCATGTCAGTCCGTCCTGGTGCTGGTCGAGAGGGGGCCGCGGGTCAGCGCTTCGCGGCGGGCAGGCCGAGACCGACGTAGCCGATGATGTCGCGCTGGATCTCGTTGGTGCCGCCGCCGAAGGTCATCACCAGCGAGGAGCGGAAGAAGCGCTCGAGGCGGCCGGCGATGACCGCGCCCTCGGAGTCGGCGGTGAGGCCGGCGTGCGGGCCGACGATCTCCATGAGGGACCGGTAGACCTCGGTGGCCAGCTCGGAGCCGTAGATCTTGGTGGCCGACGCCTCGGCGGGGGAGAGGTCGACGCCGCGGTCGGCGTCCGAGGCGAGCTTCCAGTTGAGCAGGGTCAGCATCTCGACGCGGGCGTGGGCGCGGCCGAGGGCGACCTGCACCCACTCGGTGTCGATGACGCGCTGGCCGTCGGGGTTCTTGGTCTGCTGCGCCCACTCGCGCACCAGCTTCACCGACTGGGTCAGCGGCGCGGAGGAGGTGAGGGCGACCCGCTCGTGGTTGAGCTGGTTGGTCATCAGCGACCACCCGCCGTTGAGCTCGCCGACCAGGTTGCCGACGGGGACTCGCACGTCCTCGTAGTAGGTGGCGCTGGTGTGGACCCCGGCGACGGTGTGCACGGGGGTGTAGGAGAAGCCGGGGGAGTCGGCCGGCACCAGGATCATCGACAGGCCCTTGTGGCGGGGCAGGTCGGGGTCGGTGCGGCACGCCATCCAGATCCAGTCGGCGTACTGGATCAGCGAGGTCCACATCTTCTGGCCGTTGATCACCCACTCGTCGCCCTCGCGGACGGCCTTGGTGCGCAGCGACGCCAGGTCGGTGCCCGAGCCGGGCTCGGAGTAGCCGATGGAGAAGTGCAGCTCGCCGGCGAGGATCTTCGGGAGGAAGTAGTCCTTCTGCTCCTGGGTGCCGTAGCGCATGATCGTCGGCCCCACCGTGTTGAGCGTCAGGTAGGGGATCGGCACGCCGAAGTCGGCTGCGACGTCGGTGAAGATCAGCTGGTCGACCATGGAGCGGTCCTGGCCGCCGTACTCCTTGGGCCAGCCGATGCCGAGCCAGCCGTCGGTCCCGAGCTGGCGGATCACGCCCTTGTAGACGCCGGCCTCGCCGAACTCGCCGGTGGCGGCGCTCAGCCCGGCACGGATCTCGGGGGTGACGAGGTTGCCGAAGTACTCCCGCAGCTCCTCTCGCAGCGCGATCTGGGCGGGTTCGAGGGCGAGGTGCATGGAGGGCTCCCGTGGGCGGAGGCGGATGTCGCTCGGATGACGCTGGAATGGCGCAGGATGGGGGCGAGACCGGGTGTGACGCTGGCCTCGCCGTCCCGAAAACTATAACCTGTTCTCGTTTTGGTCCACCGTCCCCGACGACGGACCACGTCCGGCCCCGACTCCGTCACCGACCAGGGAGGTCCTCATGACCGGCACGGCCACCCCCACCGGCACCCGCCACCTCGACCAGGGCACGCCGCCGGACCGGTACGCCCGCGGCTGGCACTGCCTCGGCCTGGCCCGCGACTTCGGCGACGGCAAGCCGCACGCGATCGACGCCTTCGGCGGCAAGCTCGTGGTCTGGCAGGACAGCAAGGGCGAGCTCAACGTGCTGGACGGCTACTGCCGGCACATGGGCGGCGACCTGACCCAGGGCACCGTCAAGGGCGACCAGATCGCCTGCCCGTTCCACGACTGGCGCTGGGGCGGCGACGGCAAGTGCAAGCAGATCCCCTACGCCCGCCGCGTCCCGCTGCGCGCCCGCACCCAGCGCTACGAGACCGCGATCCGCAACGAGTCGCTGTTCATCTGGTACGACCCCGAGGGCTCGGCCGGCGACCACGACCTGCTCCCGCCCGAGCTGCCGGGCCTCGCGTCGGGCAAGTACACCGACTGGTTCTGGGAGACCGAGCACATCGAGGGCTCCAACTGCCGCGAGCTCATCGACAACGTGGTCGACATGGCGCACTTCTACTACGTGCACTTCGCCTTCCCCACGAGCTTCCGCAACGTCTTCGAGGGCCAGCAGGCCACCCAGTTCATGGAGTCCAAGGGGCGCCCGGACGTCAGTGGCGGCTACGGGTCGGAGGAGCTGTTCCTGAAGTCCGAGGCCACCTACTACGGGCCGTCGTACATGATCAACTGGCTCTGGACCGACTACAAGGGCTTCAAGACCGAGGTCGTGCTGGTCAACACCCACATCGCGACGGGTCCCAACTCCTTCACCCTGCAGTACGGCATCCTCGTCGAGAAGCCCGAGGGCATGGACGACGAGACCGCCAACTTCATCGGCAAGAAGTACGCCGACATGTTCGGCCAGGGCTTCCTCCAGGACGTGCACATCTGGAAGAACAAGGTGCCCGTGCAGAACCCGCTCCTGTGCGAGGAGGACGGGCCGGTCTACCAGTTGCGTCGGTGGTACGAGCAGTACTACGTCGACGTCGCCGACATCACCTCCGACATGGTCGACCGCTTCGAGTTCGAGGTGGACACCACGAAGGCCAACGAGTTCTGGCAGGACGAGGTCGCCCAGAACCTCGAGAAGAAGGCGGCCGAGGACGCCGCGGGCGAGACCGAGGGCAGCGACGACCCGGCCCTGATGTCGGGCACCTGAGATGGCGTCGTTCGTCCCCAGGAGCGCCGAGACGCTCGAGGACCAGCGCCTCTACACCCAGGCCAGGCTGATCCGCGTCGAGTGCCTGGACTGCCTGGCCGCCGTGGGCGTGAAGAAGAACAGCGACCACCACACGTCGGTCCAGTGGACCGCGGAGGCCGCCGAGCAGTGCCCCGACCTCGCGCGACGGAAGGCCGAGAGGCCCGACGGGCGGCTCGCGTTCCATGCCTGCCCCCGGATGACCGCGAGCATCGAGGCCGCTGTGCGGGACGGCCGGCTGACCATCGGAGCAGAGGACGGATACTGAGCCACCGTGACCGACTCCTATGTGCTGGAGGTCGTGGAGGTCGTCGACGAGACGGCAGACGCGCGCTCCATCTCCTTCCGGGTGCCCGAGGGCGCCGAGTCCGCCTTCGAGTACAAGCCGGGCCAGTTCCTGACCCTGGCGGTGCCGAGTGACCGGGACGGCCTCGCCGCCCGCTGCTACTCGCTGTCCTCGAGCCCGCACGACGGCGGCCCGCTGACGGTCACGGTCAAGCGCACCGTCGACGGCTACGCCTCCAACTGGGTCTGTGACCACCTCGAGGTCGGCTCGACCATGCGGGTGCTGCCGCCCAGCGGCATCTTCACCCCGGCCTCGCTCGACGCCGACCTGCTGCTCTTCGCCGGCGGCAGCGGCGTCACCCCGATCATGTCGATCACCCGCACCGCGCTCGCGCACGGCTCCGGCCGGATCGTGGTGTTCTACGCCAACCGCGACGAGCGCTCGGTGATCTTCGCCGACGAGCTGAGCCGACTGGCCGCCGAGCACCCCGACCGGCTGCAGGTCGTGCACTGGCTGGAGTCCGTGCAGGGCCTGCCGACCGGCGAGCAGCTGAAGGCGTTCGCGTCGGCGTACACCACCTGGGACGCCTTCGTCTGCGGCCCGGCGCCGTTCATGAAGATGGTCGTCACCGCGTTGCGCGAGCTGGAGTTCCCCCGCGAGCGTCGCCACCAGGAGAAGTTCGTGTCGCTCGGCGGCAACCCGTTCGGTGACGTGGCAGAGGTGGCGTCGGCCGCCCAGGAGGTCGCGGAGGCCGAGTCGGAGACCGACGCGCCCGTCGAGGTGCCCGACGGCCCGCAGGCGCCGGTGCGCCTCGAGGTGGAGCTCGACGGCGAGACGCACGCGTTCGACGACTGGCAGCCGGGCAGCACGCTGCTCGAGCACCTGGAGTCCAAGGGCGTGAAGGCGCCGTACTCCTGCCGCGAGGGGGAGTGCTCGGCCTGCGCGGTCCGCCTGCTCGAGGGCGAGGTCAAGATGCTGCACAACGACGTGCTCGACGACGAGGACATCGCCGACGGCATCCGGCTGGGCTGCCAGTCGATCCCCGTCACGGACACGGTGCGCGCGACCTACTCCTGACCGGCCGCGCGGGGGGCGGGTGTGGCTACCAGCCGCGCTCGCGCCACTCCGCGAGGTGCGGGCGCTCCTCGCCGAGCACCCCGTCCTTGCCGTGCCCGGGGTAGAAGTGCGTCTCGTCGGGCAGCGTGCCGAAGACCTTCTCCTCCACGTCGTCGATGAGCTGGGCGAAGGCGTCGGCGTCCCCGAACGTCGCGCCGACCCCGCCGGGGAAGAGCGAGTCGCCCGTGAGCAGGTGCGTGCCGCCGTCCGCCGCGCGGTGCAGCAGGGCGATCGAGCCGGGGGTGTGCCCCGCGATCGCGATCACCTCGAGCTCGCAGGCGCCGACCTGCACGCGGTCCCCGTGCTCGAGGCGTACGTCGACGGGCACACCGGTCTGCTCGGTGACCGCGTCCGCGTCCGGCTCGCCGACCAGCACCTGCGCGCCGGTCCGCTCCACGACCTCGGCGAGCGCGCGGTGGTGGTCCCAGTGCTGGTGGGTCGTCACGACCGAGACGAGCCCGCCGTCCCCGACGAGGTCCAGCAGCGTGCCGGCCTCGTCGGCGGCGTCGACCAGCACCTGGTCACCGGTCTGCGCGCAGCGCAGCAGGTAGCTGTTGTTGCTCATCTTCGGGTCGACGGCGACCTTGGTGAGGGTCAGGCACCCCAGGTCGCGGGTCTGCGCGGCATCGCCCGGCGAGACGTCTCCGGTGTAGGTCCCCATCACCATGCTCCGATCTGCGGCAGCTCGCCGCCCTCACTGGTCATCCCGGTCCCGTCCCCGCGGCCGCTGAGCCACCAGGCGGCGTCGGCCGCCGTGCCCCGGACCACGGGTGCGTCGGGAGCGACGCTACCCACCTCCCGTTCCCGGTCGACGTCGGTGAGCACCAGGCGGAACCCGGGGGAGAGGTCGCGCAGACGGCCGGTCATCGCCCCCAGCGCCGCCTCGGCGAAGGCGACGGGCCAGTCGCGGTGCGAGTAGCCGACCAGCAGGTCCGCGTGGTGGATCTCGACCTCCCTCCACCGCATCGCCGGCACCGCCGCCGCGGCGAAGGTGATCCCTCCGGGGACCCGCTCGATCCGCTCGCGCCAGTGCTCCTCGCCCATCGCTGCGACGGCGTCGGCGAACCTGCTGGTGGAGGCCAGCAGCCGGTCGCGGACGGGGTGTACCTCGTCGGCCGAGAGCTCCTCGATGTCGTGGTCGCGCGCCTCGGGGGAGACGTACATCGGCACCGGCTCCCCGGCGCGCACCCCCTCCAGCGCCCCGGCCAGCCCCTCCGCGTTGAGGACCAGGTGGGCCACGAGGTGCGCACGGCTCCAGCCGGGCAGGAGGCTCGGTGCCCGCCAGCCCTCGTCGTCCAAGGAGTCGACGGACCGGACCAACCGTCGGGTGGCGTCGTGCAGGGCGTCGACGACGGCGTCGTCCATGGGGGCGGGGGTGTCACTCACCTCACCATCCTGCACCGGGCGTGCGGGGCATGAACCCCCTCGCCCGGGTGTTCCGAGGACTGTCGGTGCTGCGTGAGATGGTGCCCGACGGGCGTCGACCAGGCGGGCGGCGTACGATGACGAACACGTGTTCGAACGCGCGCGACGCGCTCGACCACCACCGACCCGGACCGCCGGGCACCGATCCCAGGAGACCTCTCTGTGGCCGACCAGCTGATCATCCGCGGCGCGCGCGAGCACAACCTCAAGGACGTCTCGATCGACCTGCCGCGCGACTCGCTCATCGTCTTCACCGGCCTCTCCGGCAGCGGCAAGTCCTCGCTGGCCTTCGACACGATCTTCGCCGAGGGCCAGCGCCGCTACGTCGAGTCGCTCTCGGCGTACGCCCGCCAGTTCCTCGGCCAGATGGACAAGCCCGACGTCGACTTCATCGAGGGCCTGTCCCCGGCGGTCTCCATCGACCAGAAGTCGACCTCGCGCAACCCGCGCTCGACGGTCGGCACCATCACCGAGGTCTACGACTACCTCCGCCTGCTCTACGCCCGTGCCGGCCGGCCACACTGCCCGACGTGCGGCGCCAAGATCGAGCGGCAGACGCCGCAGCAGATCGTCGACCGTGTCCTGACGCTGGAGGAGGGGCGCCGCTTCCAGGTGCTCGCCCCGGTCATCCGCGGCCGCAAGGGCGAGTACGTCGAGCTCTTCAGCCAGCTCCAGACGCAGGGCTTCTCCCGGGTGCGCGTCGACGGCGAGACCCACTCGCTGGACGCCCCGCCGACGCTGGACAAGAAGCTCAAGCACACCATCGAGGTGGTCGTCGACCGGCTCGCGGTCAAGGAGTCCGCCAAGCGCCGGCTCACCGACTCCGTCGAGACCGCGCTGACCCTGTCGGGCGGCCTGGTCGTGCTCGACTTCGTCGACCTCCCCGAGGACGACGAGCACCGCGAGATGCGGTTCAGCGAGAAGATGGCCTGCCCCAACGACCACACCATCGACGTCGACGAGCTCGAGCCCCGCTCGTTCTCCTTCAACTCCCCGTACGGCGCGTGCCCGGCCTGCACCGGTCTGGGCACCCGGATGGAGGTCGACGCCGAGCTGGTCGTCCCCAACCCCTCGGCGACGCTCGGCGAGGGCGCCATCCAGCCGTGGTCGCACGCCCACGTCAGCGACTACTTCCTGCGGCTGCTGGGTGCCCTGGGCGACGAGGTCGGGTTCGACCTCAACACGCCCTGGGAGGAGCTCCCGGCCAAAGCGCAGCGCTCGATCCTCGACGGGCACGGCAGCAAGGTCCACGTCGTCACCCGCAACCGCTACGGCCGTGAGCGCGCCTACTACGCCGACTTCGAGGGCGTGCGCGGCTACGTCGAGCGCCGCCACCGCGAGGCCGAGTCCGACACCAGCCGCGAGCGCTTCGAGTCGTTCATGCGCGAGGTGCCCTGCCCGACCTGCAAGGGCTCGCGCCTGAAGTCGGTCTCGCAGTCGGTCACCCTGCAGTCCGGCTCGGGCGAGCAGCGCGGCATCGCCGAGGTCTGCGCCCTGCCGATCAACGAGTCCGCCGCGTTCCTCGCCGACCTCGAGATGACCGAGCGTGAGCGGCAGATCGGCGAGCGGGTGCTCAAGGAGATCCACGAGCGGCTGCAGTTCCTGCTCGACGTGGGGCTCGACTACCTCTCCCTCGACCGGGCCTCCGGCTCGCTGTCCGGCGGCGAGGCGCAGCGCATCCGGCTGGCCACCCAGATCGGTGCCGGCCTGGTCGGTGTCCTCTACGTCCTCGACGAGCCCTCGATCGGCCTGCACCAGCGCGACAACCACCGGCTCATCGAGACCCTCGTCCGGCTCAAGGACCTCGGCAACACCCTCATCGTGGTCGAGCACGACGAGGACACGATCAAGGTGGCCGACTGGGTCGTCGACATCGGCCCAGGTGCCGGCGAGCACGGCGGCCAGGTCGTCCACAGCGGCACCGTCGACGACCTGCTGGCCCACCCCGACTCCCTGACCGGTCAGTACCTCTCGGGCCGGCGCGAGATCCCGGTCCCCGCCAAGCGCCGTCCGCGCACCGAGGGCCGCGAGCTCGCCGTCCTCGGGGCCCGTGAGCACAACCTGCGCGACGTCGACGTGACCTTCCCGCTCGGGCTGTTCGTGGCCGTGACCGGTGTCTCCGGCTCCGGCAAGTCGACCCTGGTCAACGACATCCTCTACACCTCGCTGGCCAAGCAGCTCTACAACGCGCGCACCCTGCCCGGGCGGCACAAGGCCATCACCGGCCTCGAGCACGTCGACAAGGTGATCCACGTCGACCAGTCACCGATCGGGCGCACCCCGCGGTCCAACCCGGCGACGTACACCGGTGTCTTCGACCACGTGCGCAAGCTGTTCGCGGCCACCCCCGAGGCGAAGATGCGCGGCTACCTCCAGGGCCGCTTCTCCTTCAACGTCAAGGGCGGGCGCTGCGAGGCCTGCGCCGGCGACGGCACGATCAAGATCGAGATGAACTTCCTGCCGGACGTCTACGTCCCGTGCGAGGTCTGCCACGGCGCCCGTTACAACCGCGAGACGCTCGAGGTCCACTACAAGGGCAAGACCATCGCCGAGGTCCTCGACATGCCCATCGAGGAGGCGGTGGACTTCTTCGCCGCGGTGCCGGCGATCTCGCGGCACCTCAAGACCCTGGTCGAGGTCGGCCTGGGCTACGTCCGCCTCGGTCAGCCGGCGACCACGCTCTCCGGAGGAGAGGCGCAGCGCGTCAAGCTGTCGGCCGAGCTGCAGAAGCGCTCGACCGGCCGCACCGTCTACGTCCTCGACGAGCCGACCACGGGCCTGCACTTCGAGGACATCCGCAAGCTGCTGCTCGTGCTCGGCCGACTGGTCGACGCGGGCAACACGGTGCTGGTCATCGAGCACAACCTCGACGTCATCAAGACCGCCGACTGGCTGGTCGACATGGGTCCCGAGGGCGGCTCGCGCGGCGGCACCGTCGTCGCCGAGGGCACCCCCGAGGCGGTCGCGGCCAACCCCGACAGCCACACCGGCCGCTTCCTCGCACCGCTGCTGGAGGGCAAGGAGGCCGAGCAGCCCGACGGGCTGCTGGCCGCCTCGGCCGCGCCGGCCCAGGTCCGCGCCACCCGTCGGCAGGCGGCGCAGCGCACCGCCAACGAGCGGGCGGCCGCCAAGCGGACCGCGACGAAGAAGACCGCCACGAAGAAGACGGCTGACACGAAGAAGGCGGCGGCCAAGAAGACGGTGAAGAAGGGCTGAGAGGAGTCGGTGTCCCGCGACGGGTCGGGTGCGCCTGGCTAGGCTCGGCGCACCGACCCTCGAGAGGACCCCGATGAGCCAGCCCACGGAGCCCCGCACCACTCGTCCGACCGACCAGCGCCCTACGCTCTCGCGCCGTCACGCCCTCGGCGGCGTCGCCGGTGTCGGGCTCGGGCTGCCGCTCCTCGCGGCCTGCGGCGGCGACGACTCCAGCGCCACCGACCCGGCCGGCGGCTCCGGTGCCTCCAGCGGTGGCTCGCCGTCGACGGCCGGTTCGGAGGGGGCCGAGGGCTCGGGCGGCTCGGGCGGCTCGTCCGCGTTCGCGTCGACCTCCGACGTGCCCGTCGGCAGTGGTGCGGTCTTCCCCGACGAGGGCCTCGTCGTGACCCAGCCGACCGAGGGCGAGTTCCTGGGGTTCTCGATCACCTGCACCCACCAGGGCTGCCCCGTCGACTCCGTCAGCGACGCCGGCATCAGCTGCCCCTGCCACGGCTCGATCTTCGACCTCTCCTCCGGCGCCCCGACCGCGGGTCCGGCGACCTCGGCCCTCGGCTCGGTCTCCCTGACCGTCGACGGCGACGAGATCTCCCGCGCCTGACCCCCGCCCTCCTCCCGCCGAGCCGGCGCGTCCTTCCGGAAGGTCGCGCCGGCTCGACGCGTCGCGGGGTGTCCACGGCCCCACGACGCGGGGAGTGTCCCCGGTCCCTCGTAGGCTGATCGCGTGCCCGCCCGACCGACTCCCCGCACGTCCCGCGGACCGCTGTCCTACCGTCCCGAGCCGGGGTCGATCCCGACCCAGCCGGGCGTCTACCGGTTCCGGGACGCCCAGCGCCGGGTGATCTACGTCGGCAAGGCCAAGAACCTCCGGGCCCGGCTCTCGTCGTACTTCCAGGACATCGCCAACCTGCACCAGCGCACCGCCACCATGGTCACCACCGCGGCGTCGGTGGAGTGGACCGTCGTGGCCACCGAGGTCGAGGCGCTGCAGCTGGAGTACTCCTGGATCAAGGAGTACGACCCGCGCTTCAACGTGAAGTACCGCGACGACAAGTCCTACCCCTGGCTGGCGGTGACGCTCGGCGAGGAGTTCCCGCGGGTCATGGTCGGGCGCGGCGCCAAGCGCAAGGGCACCCGCTACTTCGGCCCCTACTCCCACGCGTGGGCGATCCGGGAGACCGTCGACATCCTGCTGAGGGTCTTCCCGATGCGCTCCTGCAGCAACGGGGTGTTCAAGCGCTCCGCGCAGGTGGGGCGCCCGTGCCTGCTGGGCTACATCGACAAGTGCTCGGCCCCCTGTGTCGGCGAGGTCTCCGCCGAGGAGCACCGCGCCATCGTCGAGGACTTCTGCGACTTCATGGGCGGCCAGACCAAACCGTTCATCCGCCGCATCGAGAAGGAGATGTACGCCGCCAGCGAGGCGCTCGACTTCGAGAAGGCCGCCCGGCTGCGCGACGACCTCGGCGCCGTGCAGCGCGCCCTGGAGAAGCAGGCGGTCGTGCTGGGAGACGGCGCGGACGCCGACGTGGTCGCGCTGGCCGAGGACCCGCTCGAGGTGGCCGTCCAGGTCTTCTACGTCCGCGGCGGCCGCATCCGCGGACAGCGCGGGTGGGTGGCGGACCGGATGGACGAGGGCGAGACCCCCGACCTGGTCGAGCACTTCCTGCTCCAGCTCTACGCCGGTGACGCCGACTCGATCCCGCGGGAGGTGCTCGTGCCCGCCCTGCCGCCGGACGCGGAGACCCTCGAGGAGCTGCTGAGCGACCTGCGGGGCAGCCGGGTCCGCATCCGGGTGCCGCAGCGAGGCGACAAGCGGGCGCTGGCCGAGACGGTGGCGAAGAACGCCCAGCAGTCGCTGGCCCTGCACAAGACCAAGCGGGCCAGTGACCTCACCACCCGCAACCGCGCGCTGGAGGAGATCCAGCAGGCCCTCGAGCTCGACGACGTCCCGCTGCGCATCGAGTGCTACGACGTCTCCAACCTCCAGGGCACCGAGGTGGTCGCCTCGATGGTGGTGTTCGAGGACGGTCTGCCACGCAAGGGGGAGTACCGCAAGTTCGTCATCAAGGGTGTCGACGGGCAGAACGACGTCGCGTCGATGCACGAGGTGATCACCCGGCGCTTCCGGCGGCTGCTCGACGAGCAGGCCCGCTCGGAGCTCAAGCCCGGCACCGAGGAGTCCGGGCCGATGCTGGTCGACCCCGACACCGGCCGCCCCCGCAAGTTCGCCTACGCCCCGGGCCTGGTCGTCGTGGACGGCGGCCCGCCCCAGGTGGCCGCCGCCCAGCGGGCGCTGGACGAGCTCGGCATCGACGACGTCCCGGTCTGCGGCCTGGCGAAGCGGCTCGAGGAGGTCTGGCTGCCCGACGAGGAGGACCCGGTCATCCTCGCCCGCAGCAGCGAGGGCCTCTACCTCCTGCAGCGCATCCGCGACGAGGCCCACCGCTTCGCGATCGCCCACCACCGCAACCGTCGGTCCAAGTCGATGGTCGAGTCGGTGCTCGACGACGTGCCCGGTCTGGGAGAGGTGCGTCGTCGGACGCTGCTCAAGCACTTCGGCTCGTTGAAGAGGCTCCGGGAGGCCGACGCCGAGCAGATCGCCCAGGTGCCGGGCATCGGGGTCCGCACCGCCGAGTCGATCAAGGCGGCCGTGTCCGGCGGCGCGGGTGAGGGCGCCGAGGTCGGTGCCGGGCCTACGGTGGTCTCCGTCAACACCGCGACCGGCGAGATCGAGGAGGAGTGACGCGCCGATGAGCACGCCCCAGCCCGGACCCCTGGTGGTCGTCACCGGCATGACCGGTGCCGGACGCAGCACCGCGGCCAAGGAGCTGGAGGACCTCGGCTACTTCGTCGTCGACAACCTGCCGCCGGCGCTCCTGCCGGACGTCGTGCGCCTCGTCGACGAGTCCCGCGGCCCGCAGCAGCCGATCGCCGTGGTGGTGGACGTGCGGTCCGGCTCCTTCTTCGACGACCTGCAGGAGCAGCTGGCGCACGGCGCGACCGGTCGCCACGCCACGCTGGTCTTCCTCGAGGCGAGCGACGACCTGCTCGTACGCCGCCAGGAGGCCGCTCGACGCCCGCACCCGTTGCAGGGGACCGGTCGGCTGCTGGACGGGCTGGTCCGCGAGCGCAGCGTGCTGGCCGACCTGCGCGGCGAGGCGGACCTGCTCATCGACACGACCTCGCTCAACGTCCACCAGCTGACCGCTCGCATCCGCGAGGCGTTCGGCACCGAGGAGACCACCCGTCTGCACATCCGCGTGGTGTCCTTCGGCTTCAAGTACGGCATCCCCGTCGACGCTGACTACCTCGCCGACATGCGCTTCCTGCCCAACCCGCACTGGATCCCAGAGCTGAGGGCGCACACGGGCCGCGACGGTGACGTGTCGTCGTACGTGCTCTCCCAGCCCGGCGCCGCGGAGTTCCTCGACGCCTACGTGCCGGTGCTCACCGGGGTGGCGGAGGGCTACCTGCGGGAGGGCAAGCGCTTCATGCGCGTCGCGATCGGCTGCACCGGCGGCAAGCACCGCAGCGTCGCGATGACCGAGGAGATCACCCGCCGTCTGCAGGACCTCGGGCACCAGGCGACCGCCACGCACCGGGACCTCGGCCGTGAATGACATCTGGTCCCACGACCCGCTCCCGACCGACCCCTCCGTCCCGTCCGGCGGCCTCGACCGAGCCCAGGCCGTGGTGGCGCTCGGTGGCGGGCACGGCCTGCACGCCTCGCTGCGCGCGCTGCGCCACCTCGTCGACGACGTGGTGGTGGACGACCTGACCGCAGTGGTCACCGTGGCCGACAACGGCGGCTCGTCGGGCCGGTTGCGTGGCGAGTTCGGTGTCCTGCCGCCCGGTGACCTGCGGATGGCGCTCGCCGCGCTGTGCGGCGAGGACGAGTGGGGCCGCACCTGGGAGGGTGTCCTCCAGCACCGCTTCGCCGGCGAGGGCGAGATGAACGGCCACGTCGTCGGCAACCTGCTGATCGTGGCGTTGTGGGAGCAGCTCGGCGACCACGTCGGCGCCCTCGACATCGTGGGGCGGCTCCTGGGGGCCAAAGGTCGCGTGCTCCCGATGGCGCTGTGCCCGATGGACATCCACGCCGAGGTCCGCGGGCTCCACCCCGAGGACCCCGAGGCGCTCGAGGTCGTGCGCGGGCAGGTCGAGGTGGCGACGACCGAGGGCGTCATCGCCAGCGTGGCGCTCGACCCGCCCGCCCCGCCCACCAGCCCCGAGGCGCTGGACGCGGTCGCGGGAGCCGACTGGATCTTCCTCGGCCCTGGGTCGTGGTTCAGCTCGGTCATCCCGCACCTGCTCGTCCCCGACCTGCGCGACGCGCTGACCTCGACCGACGCCAAGGTCGTGGTCGTGCTCAACCTGGCCGAGCAGCCGGGGGAGACCGGGGGCTTCAGCCCGGCCGACCACCTCTCGGTCCTGCTCGAGCACGCACCCGACCTCAGGCTGCACAGCGTCCTCGCCGACGCAGGCACCCTGCGACGTGCTGGGGCCGAGGCGGCGTGGCACCTGGAGGAGGTCACCTCCGCGGTCGGCGCGCGCCTGGTGCTGGCCGACGTGGCCGCTGCCGACGGTTCTCCCCGCCACGACCCGCGGCTGCTGGCCGACGCCTACGAGAAGGTCATGGCCGGGGCCTGAGGGTCGTTGACTCACGTGCGAGGATCGGCCCCATGGCGATGACGGCACAGGTCAAGGCGGAGCTGTCGAGCACCCAGATCACGAAGACCTGCTGTCGCAAGGCCGAGGTCGCCTCGATGCTCCGGTTCGCCGGGGGGCTCCACATCGTCAGCGGTCGCATCGTGGTCGAGGCCGAGCTCGACACGGGTGCCGCGGCGCGTCGCCTGCGCAAGGACGTCGCGGAGGTCTACGGCGCCCATTCCGACGTCGTGATGGTGCAGGGCAACGGCCTGCGCAAGGGCAGTCGCTACATCGTCCGCGTCGTGCGTGACGGCGAGGCGCTGGCCCGCCAGACCGGGCTGCTCGACCAGCGCGGCCGCCCGGTCCGGGGCCTGCCGCCCGCGGTCGTCTCCGGCGGCGCCTGCGACGCCGTCGCGGCCTGGCGGGGCGCGTTCCTGGCGCACGGGTCGTTGACCGAGCCCGGTCGCTCCTCCTCGCTCGAGGTCACCTGCCCCGGTTCCGAGGCCGCGCTCGCGCTCGTCGGCGTCGCCCGCCGGCTCGGCATCTCCGCGAAGGCCCGCGAGGTCCGTGGCGTCGATCGCGTGGTGATCCGCGACGGCGACGCCATCGGCCAGCTGCTCACCCGCCTCGGCGCCCACGAGTCGCTCATGGCCTGGGAGGAGCGGCGGATGCGCCGCGAGGTGCGGGCCACCGCCAACCGGCTGGCCAACTTCGACGACGCCAATCTGCGACGCTCCGCGCGCGCCGCCGTCGCCGCCGGTGCCCGCGTCGAGCGGGCCCTGGAGATCCTCGGTGACGAGGTGCCCGACCACCTCAAGCTCGCGGGCAGCCTGCGGGTCGAGCACAAGCAGGCCTCGCTCGAGGAGCTCGGCCAGCTGCACGAGCCGGTCCTGACCAAGGACGCGATCGCCGGTCGCATCCGGCGCCTGCTCGCCATGGCGGACAAGCGTGCCGAGGAGCTCGGCATCCCCGACACCGAGTCGTCGCTGACCCCGGAGATGCTCGCCGAGGACGCCTGACCGGCCTCCCCGGGCCTCGGGCCCCGAGCCCGACCCCGGTGCACGTCGACGGACGACCCGACGGACGACCCCGTCGTACGACGCCGGGCGGCGGTGCCCGTCCGTGCCCGACGACCCCCGGAGACCCGCCGGCGCGCTCGCGGTAGGGTCGCCGGAGGAGCCGGTCCACCGCGGCCGGACGCCCTCACACGACCCCGATCGACCATGTCGGACGACCCAGGAGCAGCAGTGACCGTGCGCGTAGGTATCAACGGATTCGGCCGGATCGGCCGCAACTTCTTCCGGGCCGTGGCGGCCTCGGGCGCTGACGTGGAGATCGTCGGCATCAACGACCTCACCGACAACTCGGTGCTGGCCCACCTGCTGAAGTACGACTCGATCCTGGGTGTCCTGGGCGAGGACGTCGAGGCGACCAGCGACTCGATCATCGTCGGCGGCCGCGAGATCAAGGTCTCCTCCGAGCGCGAGCCCGGCAACCTGGGCTGGGGCGACCTCGGCGTGGACGTCGTCGTCGAGTCCACCGGCTTCTTCACCGACGCCACCAAGGCCAAGGCCCACGTCGACGCCGGCGCCAAGAAGGTCATCATCTCCGCGCCCGCCTCCAACGAGGACATCACCATCGTGATGGGCGTCAACCACGAGCTCTACGACCCCGCCGCGCACACGGTCATCTCGAACGCCTCGTGCACCACCAACTGCCTGGCCCCCATGGCCAAGGCGCTGCACGACGCGGTCGGCATCAACAAGGGCCTGATGACCACCATCCACGCCTACACCGCCGACCAGAACCTCCACGACAACATCCACAAGGACATGCGTCGTGCCCGCGCCGCCGCGCTCAACATCGTGCCGACCTCGACGGGTGCGGCCAAGGCCATCGGCCTCGTCCTGCCCGAGCTGAAGGGCAAGCTCGACGGCTACGCGCTGCGCGTGCCCACCCCGACCGGCTCGATGACCGACCTGTCCTTCGAGGCCAGCCGCGAGACGTCGGTCGAGGAGATCAACGCCGCGGTCGAGGCAGCCGCCGACGGCAAGATCCTGAAGTACTCCACCGCGCCGATCGTCTCCTCCGACATCGTCACCGACCCGGCGTCGTGCATCTTCGACGCGCCGCTGACCAAGGTCATCGGCAACCAGGTCAAGGTCGCCGGCTGGTACGACAACGAGTGGGGCTACTCCAACCGCCTCGTCGACCTCATCGGCTTCGTGGGCGAGTCCCTCTGAGCATGACTGGTGCGATGACGGGTCTCGACCAGCTCCTCGAGCAGGGCGTCACCGGCAAGCGGGTCCTGGTCCGCTCCGACCTCAACGTCCCGCTCGACGGAGCCGTCATCACCGACGACGGGCGCATCCGCGCGAGCGTGCCGACGATCCGTCGGCTCGCGGACGCGGGCGCCCGCGTGGTGGTGACCGCGCACCTCGGCCGCCCCAAGGGCGCCCCCGAGGAGCGCTACTCCCTGGCTCCCGTGGCGGCTCGCCTCGGTGAGCTCCTCGGTGCCGACGTCGCGTTCGCCCGCGACACGGTGGGGGAGTCGGCGCACGAGACCGTCGCCCAGCTCGAGGACGGGCAGGTCGCCCTGCTGGAGAACGTCCGCTTCAACGCGGGCGAGACCAGCAAGGACGACGGCGAGCGCGCCGGGTTCGCCCGGCAGCTCGCCGACCTCGCCGACGTCTTCGTCTCCGACGGCTTCGGGGTCGTGCACCGCAAGCAGGCCAGCGTCTACGACGTCGCGCAGATCCTGCCCAGCGCCATGGGCACGCTGGTCTCGACCGAGATCGACGTGCTGCGTCGCCTCACCGAGGAGCCGCAGCGTCCGTACGTCGTCGTGCTCGGTGGCTCCAAGGTCTCCGACAAGCTCGGCGTGATCGACAACCTGCTGGGCAAGGCCGACAAGCTGCTCATCGGCGGGGGCATGGTCTTCACCTTCCTCAAGGCCCAGGGCCACGAGGTCGGCAAGAGCCTCCTCGAGGAGGACCAGCTCGAGACCTGCCGCACCTACCTCGCGCGGGCCGAGGAGCTCGGGGTGCAGATCCTGCTGCCCGGCGACATCGTCGTCGACAGCGAGTTCCCCGCGGGTGACCGCACCCCGGAGCCGCGGGTCGTGCCCGCGTCCGAGATCCCGGCCGACTGCCTCGGCCTCGACATCGGTCCCGCGGCCGGTGCCGACTTCGCGGCTGCGCTCTCGGACGCCCGGACGGTCTTCTGGAACGGTCCGATGGGCGTGTTCGAGGTGCCGCAGTTCGCCGACGGCACCCGAGCGGTCGCCGACGCGCTGACCCGCACCGACGGCCTGTCGGTCGTCGGCGGCGGTGACTCCGCCGCCGCCGTGCGCACGCTCGGCTTCGACGAGGCCGCCTTCGGCCACATCTCCACCGGTGGCGGAGCCAGCCTGGAGTACCTCGAGGGCAAGGCCCTCCCCGGCATCGACGTCCTGGAGGGCTGACCCATGGCCGCACGCACCCCGCTCATGGCGGGCAACTGGAAGATGAACCTCAACCACCAGGAAGCGGTGGTGCTGGTCCAGAAGCTCGCGTGGACCCTGTCGGACAAGAAGCACGACCCGGCGCGCTCCGAGGTCGTCGTGGTGCCGCCGTTCACCGACCTGCGCTCGGTGCAGACCCTGGTGGACGGCGACCGGCTGCCGATCAAGTACGCCGCGCAGGACTGCTCCGCGCACGACTCCGGCGCCTACACCGGCGAGATCTCCACCTCGATGCTCACCAAGCTCGGCTGCTCCTACGTGGTGCTCGGCCACTCCGAGCGCCGGGAGTACCACCAGGAGTCCGACGAGCTGGTCAGCGCCAAGGCGCACAAGGCCGTCGAGGCCGGGCTGGTGCCGATCGTGTGCGTGGGCGAGGGCCTCGAGGTCCGCCAGGCCGGCGAGCATGTCTCCTACACCCTGGCGCAGGTCGAGGGCTCGCTCGCGGGCTTCTCGGCCGAGCAGGTGGCGGCGCTGGTCGTGGCCTACGAGCCCGTCTGGGCCATCGGTACCGGCGAGGTTGCCACGCCCGAGGACGCCCAGGAGGTGTGCGGCGCCATCCGCGCGCGGATCCGGGAGCTGCACGCGGACGCGGCAGCCGACGGCGTACGCGTGCTGTACGGCGGGTCGGTCAAGGCCGCCAACGTCGGCGCGATCATGGCGCAGGCCGACGTCGACGGGTGCCTCGTCGGTGGGGCGAGCCTGCAGGCCGACGAGTTCGGTGCGATCTGCCGCTTCTACGACATGCCCGTCCTCTGACGCGGCCCGCCGCCTCGACCGTCACGACGATCACGTAGGATCTGCGACCGTGGAACTGCTCTTCACCATCATCCTGATGATCACCAGCCTGCTGATGATCGTGCTGGTGCTCCTGCACAAGGGCCGCGGTGGCGGTCTCTCCGACATGTTCGGCGGCGGTGTCTCCAGCTCGCTCGGCGGTTCGTCGGTGGCGGAGCGCAACCTCGACCGACTGACCGTGGGCATCGGTGGCATCTGGTTCGCCACCGTCATCGCCCTGGGGCTCCTGCTCGCCTACTGACCTTGACCTCTCGGGCCTGACGAAGGAGAACGGACCATGGCTGGTGGAGGAAACGCGATCCGGGGCAGCCGGGTCGGCGCAGGACCGATGGGCGAGGCCGAGCGCGGTGAGGCGGCACCCCGTCAGACCGTGACGTACTTCTGCTCTCACGAGCACCGTGTCGTCGTGGCGTTCGCCGCCGAGGCACAGGCCCCCGAGTCGTGGGACTGCCCCAAGTGCGGCCTCCCGGCCAGCCTCGACAGCGACAACCCGCCGCCGGCGCCGAAGATCGAGCCCTACAAGACGCACCTCGCCTACGTGAAGGAGCGTCGCTCGGACAAGGAGGCGGCCGACATCCTCGACGAGGCCCTCAAGCTCCTCCGCTCCCGCCGCAAGTCCGGCGACCTGATTTTCTGACGCGAGCGGTCCACCAGGACGCCCGCTGACCGGAGGGTGTGTCGTGAGAAGGGTTCACGACACACCCTCCGGTCGTATGCCCTCGGCGGGTCAGAGGCGGGAGGCGGCGTCGCGGTCGAGGAACCAGACGGTCTCCTCGCGGCCGGAGACGCCGGAGGCGGGGGTCTCCTCGATGGTGGTGCCGGCAGGGGAGAGTGCCCGGGCGACGGCCTCGGACTTGGCGTCGCCGCTGACCAGCAGCCACGTCGCACGCGAGCGCGCGAGGGTCGGGTAGGTCAGGCTGACGCGCTCGGGCGGCGGCTTCGGGGAGTCGGTGACAGGGACGGTGGGGCGGTCGGTCACGGCGAGCTCGGGACGCCCGGGGAAGAGCGAGGCGATGTGGCTGTCCGGGCCCACGCCCAGCATCAGCACGTCGAACTCGTCCGGCCCATGAGCGGCCAGCTCGTCGGCGTACGCCGCTGCGGCCGCCTCGACGTCAGGCGCCTCGCCGGTGGCCGCGACCTCGTGCACGCGGTGCTCGGCGACGCCGACGGCGTCCAGGAAGGCCTCTCGCGCCTGCACGGCGTTGCGGTCGGACGAGTCGCGCGCGACGAAGCGCTCGTCGCCCCACCACAGCTCGACAGAGCCCCAGTCGACCCCGGAGGCGGGGGTGAGCCGGGCCACCTCGCGGTGGATGGCGTCGGCGATCGAGCCGCCGGTCAGCACCACGTGCGGGATCCGCCCCGCGGCCTGGGCGTCGGCGAGGACCCGGAGCAGCTCACCGGCGACCGAGGTCGCCAGCTCGCCGGCGTCCGCGTGCACCTCGACCCGCGGAGACCCGTTCACGAGCGGTGCTCCCGGTAGTAGGCGACCAGGGACCGGGTCGAGGGGTCCTGCTCCTCGAGCGCGTCGGCGTCACCGGCCAGGACCGGGCCCAGCTCGGTGGCGAGCTGCTTGCCGAGCTCGACGCCCCACTGGTCGAAGCTGTCGATGCCCCACACGACGCCCTGGGTGAACGTGATGTGCTCGTAGAGCGCGACCAGCTGGCCCAGCACCGACGGCGTGAGCCGAGGCGCCATGATCGAGGTCGAGGGGCGGTTGCCGCCGAAGACCCGGGCCGGGACGATCTCCTCGGCCGTCCCCTCGGCGCGCACCTCCTCGGCGGTCTTGCCGAAGGCCAGCGCCTTGCTCTGTGCCAGGAAGTTGGCGAGGAAGAGCTCGTGGACGTCCTGGTCGCCGTCGCTGAGCGGGTACGACGGCTCCGCGAACGCGATGAAGTCGCACGGGACGACCTGGGTGCCCTGGTGCAGCAGCTGGTAGAAGGCGTGCTGCCCGTTGGTGCCGGGCTCGCCCCAGAACACCTCACCGGTGCCCGCGGTGACCGGGGCACCGTCCCACCGCACGCTCTTGCCGTTGGACTCCATGGTCAGCTGCTGGAGGTAGGCCGGGAAGCGGTGCAGCAGCTGGGCGTAGGGGAGCACCGCGTGGGTGCGGGCGCCGAGGAAGTCGGAGTACCAGACGTTCAGCAGGCCCATCAGGGCCGGGACGTTGGACTCCAGGGGAGCGGTGCGGAAGTGCTCGTCGACGGCGTGCATGCCCGCCAGCAGCTCGGCGAAGGCCTCCGGGCCGATCGCGAGCACCAGCGAGGTGCCGATCGCGGAGTCCATGGAGTAGCGCCCACCGACCCAGTCCCAGAACCCGAAGGCGTTGTCGGGGTCGATGCCGAAGTCGGCGACCTTGTCCAGCGCGGTCGAGACGGCGACGAAGTGCCGCGCCACGGCCTCCTCGCGCGTGGACTCCGGGAGCCCCTCGAGCAGCCAGCTGCGGCACAACCGGGCGTTGGTCAGGGTCTCCAGGGTCCCGAATGTCTTCGACGAGACCACGAAGAGCGTGGTCTCCGGGTCGAGCCCCCGCAGCGTCAGCGCCGCGTCGGTGGGGTCGATGTTGGACAGGAACCGGCAGGCCGGACCGTCGACGAAGGGCTGGAGCGCCTCGTAGGCCATCACCGGGCCCAGGTCGGAGCCGCCGATGCCGATGTTGACCACGGTCTCGATCCGCCTGCCCGTGACGCCGGTCCACTCGCCCGAGCGGACCTTCTCGGCGAACGCGTAGACCCGGTCGAGCACCTCGTGCACGTCGGCGACGACGTCCTGGCCGTCGACCTCCAGCGAGGCCCCGCGGGGCAGGCGCAGCGCCGTGTGCAGCACCGCACGGTCCTCGGTCACGTTGATGTGCTCACCGCGCATCATCGCGTCGCGGCGGTCCTCCAGCCCGACCGCGCGGGCGAGGTCGACCAGGGCACCCAGGACGGCGTCGTCGACCAGGTTCTTCGACAGGTCGACGTGCAGGTCGGCCATCCGGTGCGTGAGCCGCTCCGCGCGCCCCGGATCATCGGCGAACCAGCGCCGGAGGTCGGGCTCCAGCCCGCCGGCCAGCGCCGTGAGGCGCGGCCAGGCCGCGGTGGACGTGGGGTCGACCGGTGCCTGGCCCATGCTCACGCCCTCGCCTTCTCCATCTGGCCGCGCACGGTCTCGACCAGCTCGTCCCACGACGCCTCGAACTTCGAGACGCCCTCGGACTCCAGGACCGCGAGGACGTCGGCCCAGTCGACGCCGACCTCCACGACCGCGTCCAGCACCTCCTGTGCCTCCCGCGCGCGGCCGCTGACCTGGTCCCCATGGAGCTCCCCGTGGTCGGCCATCGCCTCGAGGGTCTTCTCCGGCATGGTGTTGACCGTGTCGGCCACGACGAGGTCGGTGACGTAGAGGGTGTCGGGGTAGTCGGGGTTCTTGACCCCGGTCGAGGCCCACAGCGGACGCTGCGGGCGAGCACCCGCCGCAGCGAGCTGCTGCCAGCGCTCGGAGGCGAGCACGCCCTCGAACGCGCCATAGGCGACGCGCGCGTTGGCGACCGCCGCCCGACCCCGCAGGGCCAGCGCCTCGTCGGTGCCGATCTTCTCGAGCCGGCTGTCGACCTCGCTGTCCACGCGCGAGACGAAGAACGAGGCGACCGAACGGATCGTGGAGAGGTCGTGGCCGGCGGCCTTGGCCTTTTCCAGGCCCTCGAGGTAGGCGTCCATGACGGCCTGGTAGCGCTCGACGCTGAAGATCAGCGTGACGTTGACGCTGATCCCCTCGGCGATGACCGCGGTGATGGCCGGCAGGCCGGCAGCGGTGGCCGGGATCTTGATCAGGACGTTGGACCGGTCCACGGCCGCCCACAGCGCCTTGGCCGACGCGATCGTCGCCTCGGTGTCGTGGGCCAGGTCGGGCTCCACCTCGATGGAGACGCGGCCGTCGTCTGCGGTCCGCTCCGCGACGGGGGCCAGGACGTCGCAGGCGTTGCGGACGTCCTCGGTGGTCAGCTCGAAGATCACCTCGTCGACGTCCTTGCCCGCGGCGACGAGCTCTCGGACCTGCTCGTCGTAGCGCTCGCCGTCCGCGATGGCGCCGGCGAAGATCGTGGGGTTGGTGGTGACCCCGACGACCGACTTCTGCTCGACGAGCTCGGCGAGGTTGCCGGTCTCGATGCGCTCGCGGGACAGGTCGTCCAGCCAGATCGACACCCCGGCGTCGGCCAGGGCCTTCAGTCGCTCACTCATGCGTGCTCCTCGGTGTCGAGTCGTGCGTGGTGGTGGAAGGGGGTGCGGCGCTCAGCCGGCGGCGGAGATGCTGTCACGCGCGGCGTCGGCGACGGCCCGCGCGGTGAAGCCGTACTCGGCGAAGAGCCGGGCGTAGTCGGCCGAGGCACCGTAGTGGTCGATCGAGACGGTCCGACCCGCGTCGCCGACGTACTCGCGCCAGCCCATCTTCACGCCGGCCTCGACCGACACACGGGCCTTGACCTGCGGCGGCAGCACGGTGTCGCGGTAGGACTGGTCCTGCTCCTCGAACCACTCCAGGCAGGGCAGCGAGACCACGCGGGCGGCGATGCCGTCCTCGGCGAGCATGCCCCGGGCCTCGACGGCCAGCTGCACCTCGGACCCGGTGGCCATGAGGACCACGTCGGGCTCACCGTCGGTGTCGAGCAGGACGTAGCCGCCGCGGGCGACGCCCTCGACCGAGCCCCAGACCTCGCCGTCGTGCTCCCCGCGCGGGAAGACCGGGACGTTCTGACGGGTCAGGGCCAGCGCGGCCGGCCCCTCGGTACGCCGGAGCACCTCGGCCCACGCCGCCGAGACCTCGTTGGCGTCGGCCGGCCGCACGACGTCCAGCCCGGGCATCGCGCGCAGGGCGGCCAGGTGCTCGATCGGCTGGTGCGTCGGGCCGTCCTCGCCCAGACCGATGGAGTCGTGGGTCCACACGTAGGTGACCGGCAGCCGGCTCAGCGCCGCCACGCGCACCGCACCGCGCATGTAGTCGGAGAAGGTGAGGAAGGTGCCGCCGAAGACGCGGGTCAGGCGGTCGGCCGCGATGCCGTTCATGATCGCGCCCATGCCGTGCTCGCGGATGCCGAAGTGGAGCACGCGGCCCTGGTAGGGGTCGGCCTCGTAGCCCTCGGCGTCGCTGTCGGCGGGCAGGAAGGACGGGGCGTCCTTGATGGTGGTGTTGTTGGAGCCGGCGAGGTCGGCCGAGCCGCCCCACAGCTCGGGCATCAGGCCGGCGACGGCGTTGATGACCTTGCCGGACGCCGCACGCGTGGCGACGCCCTTGGCGTCGGGCTCGAAGGTGGGCAGTGCCGCCTCGAAGCCCTCGGGCAGGTCGCGGCGCTTGAGCCGGTGCAGGAGCTCGGCGCGGTCGGGGTGGGCCTCGGCCCAGGCGGCGTAGCGCTCGTCCCACTCCTTGCCCCACGCCGCACCGCGCTCGCGCAGGCTCCGGGTGTGGGCGAGGACCTCGTCGGAGACCTGGAAGTGCTGCTCGGGGTCGAAGCCGAGCACCTCCTTGGTCGCAGCGACCTCCTCCGCACCGAGGGCGCTGCCGTGGGCGGCCTCGGTGCCCTGGGCGTTGGGGGCCGGCCAGGCGATGATGGTGTCGAGCACGATCATCGAGGGCTTGTCGGTGACCTCGGAGGCGGCGCGCACGGCGTCGTAGAGGGCGTGCACGTCCTCCTTGTAGGTCTCCCCGCCCTGGGTCCAGTCGACGGTCTGCACGTGCCAGCCGTAGGACTCGTAGCGCTGGGCGACGTCCTCGGTGAACGCGACGTCGGTGTCACCCTCGATGGAGATCCGGTTGCGGTCGTAGATGACCGTGAGGTTGCCCAGCTTCTGCGTGCCGGCGATCGAGGAGGCCTCGCTGCTCACGCCCTCCTGCAGGTCGCCGTCGGAGCACAGGACGTAGACGTCGTGGTCGAAGAGGCCCTCGCCGGGAGCTGCCTCCGGGTCGAGCATGCCGTGCACCCGACGACCGGACATCGCCATGCCCACGGCGTTGGAGACGCCCTGGCCCAGCGGCCCGGTCGTGACCTCGACACCGGCGGTGTGACCGAGCTCGGGGTGGCCGGGGGTCTTGGAGCCCCACGTGCGCAGCGCCTGGAGGTCGCTGAGCTCGAGGCCGAAGCCGCCGAGGAAGAGCTGGGTGTAGAGGGTGATGCTCGAGTGGCCGCAGCTGAGGACGAAGCGGTCACGGGCGACCCACTCGGGGTCGGCCGGGTCGTGGCGCATGACCTTCTGGAAGAGCAGGTAGGCCACGGGGGCCAGGCTCATGGCCGTGCCGGGGTGTCCGTTGCCGACCTTCTGCACGGCGTCCATCGCCAGGACCCGGGCGGTGTCCACCGCCTTGTCGTCGATGTCGGTCCAGTCCAGCTGCTGGCTGAGGGTCACAGGGTTCCTTCCGGTGCGGTCGTGGGGCCTGCGAGCAGGCGGTTCCGAGCCTACCGATCCTGCGCAGTAGACTCCCACCCGCACCGGTGAGGATCATCCGAACTCACCCGCACGGTTCCATCCGCACCAGCACCACCGCACCAGTTTCGAGGGACGTCCGTGACCCACGTCGGCCACCAGGCCGCTGCCGAGCAGCGGCACGAGCCGACCGCCGACGACCGGCGTGCCACCTGGAAGGACGTCGTCGCGGCGTACGTCGGGCTCACCAAGCCCCGCGTGATCGAGCTGCTCCTGCTGACGACCGTGCCGGTCATGTTCTTCGCCGCCCGCGGCGTCCCGCCGGTCGGCCTGGTCCTGGCGACCGTCGTCGGCGGCACCTTCTCCGCGGGGTCCGCGTCGGTCTTCAACTGCGTCTACGACCGCGACATCGACGAGCAGATGCGCCGGACCCGTCGCCGGGCCCTGCCGCGCCACATCGTGAGCGCCCGCGCGGCGCTGGTCTTCGGCACCGTGCTGGGCGCGCTGTCCGTCGTGGTGCTGCTCCTGTGGGTCAACCCGCTCTCCGCGCTGCTCGCGGTGAGTGCCGAAGCCTTCTACGTCTTCGTCTACACGATGCTGCTCAAGCGGCGTACGACGCAGAACATCGTCTGGGGCGGCCTCGCCGGCTGCTTCCCGGCGCTGATCGGCTGGACCGCGGTCACCGGGGAGCTCGCCTGGACCCCGGTGGTGCTGTTCGCGGTCGTCTTCTTCTGGACCCCGCCCCACACCTGGGCCCTCGCGCTGCGCTACCGCGAGGACTACGCGAACGTCGACGTCCCGATGCTGCCGGTGGTCGCCTCCGCGCACGCCGTGTCGCGCCAGGTCGTCGTCTACTCGTGGGTGATGGTGGCGACCTCGCTCCTGCTGTGGCCCGTGGCCTCCACCGGGCCGTTCTACCCCGTCGTCGCGGTCGTGCTGGGGGCGGTCTTCCTCGTCGAGGCGCACCGGATGCTCATCCGGGCCCGCGGCACCGAGGAGCTCTCGGTGATCTCACCGATGCGCCTGTTCCACGCCTCGAACCTCTACCTCAGCCTGTTGTTCGTGGCCGTGGCGCTGGACCCGCTGCTCTTCTCCTGAGCCCCGCACCGGGCCGGCGCCCGCGGCGGGACCCCGGCCGCGAACCCGCCTCCGACCCCGGCTCTGGCTCCAGCCCTGGCTCCAGCGGGCCGGCTACGCCTCCGGGTGCCGCACGCGCAGCAGCGCGGCGGTGGTGAGCGCCGAGAGGATCGCGGCGCCGAGCATGTGCAGCCCGACGAGGAGCTCGGGCAGGTCGTTGAAGTACTGCACGAAGCCGATCGCCCCCTGGGCGAGCTGCGCGACGAGCAGCCACACCACGACGCGCACCGCGGCGCGGTCGGCACGCACGGCCATCAGGCACAGCAGCAGGCCGATGGTGAGCCCGAGGTAGAGGAACACCGCGTCGGCGTGGAGCTGGCTCCACTGCAGCGGGTCGAGGCCGTTGCGGGGGGAGTCGGCGTCGCCGGCGTGCGGCCCGGAGCCGGTGACGACCGTGCCGAGGTAGAGCACGACCCAGGCGGCCGCGAGGACGATCCACGCCAGCGTGGTCGCCGGGCCGCCCACCGCGGGGGTCGGACGGTCCAGGACCTGCAGGAAGCGCACCGACAGGCCCACCAGCGCCATCGACAGCAGCAGGTGCAGCGACACGATCCACGGGTTGAGGTCGGTCAGCACCGTGATGCCCCCGATGACCGCCTGCAGCGGGATGCCCGCGGCCAGCACGGCGGCCAGCCCGACCAGGTGCCGGCGTCCGGTGCGCCACGCCGCGACGAACGTGAGCACCGCGACGGCGACGAGCACGAAGGTCAGCAGCCGGTTGCCGAACTCGATGGCGGAGTGGAAGTCCAGCGCCCCGTGCGGGGTGAAGTCCTCCTCGGTGCACCGCGGCCAGGTGGGGCAGCCCAGGCCGGAGCCGGTGAGCCGCACCGCCCCGCCGGTCACGACGATGCCGGTGTTGGCGACGAGGGAGGCCCAGCCGGCCCAGCGGGCCTGGCGGTGCCGGAGGGCGGGGTCGGTCATGCTCACTCCCACGTGAAGGTACGGGCGGTCAGGACCGTACCCAGGGCCGCCCAGCCGAGCAGGGTCAGCATCGACGTGACGTCCGCCGCACCGTCCAGCAGGGCAGCACGCATGCCCTCGCCCAGCGCGCCCGACGGCAGCCACGTGGCCACGTCGCCGAAGCCGCCGTACGCGTTGGCGGGCAGGACGACCGCACCGCCGGCCATGAGGAGAAGGTAGACGAGGTTGGCGGCGGCGAGCGTGGCCTCGGCGCGCAGCACCCCGGCGACGAAGAGGCCCAGGGCGGCGAACGCGGCGGTGCCGACGGCCGCCACGCCGAGGGCGGAGAGCAGCCCGACCGCGGTCGTCTCCGGCTGCCAGCCGAGAGCCAGGGCGACGGCGCCGAGCACCACCACCTGCAGCGCTTCCACCAGCAGCAGGGCGAGCACCTTGCCCGCCAGCAGGCCGCCCCGGGGGAGCGGGGAGCTGCCGAGCCACTTGATGACGCCGTAGCGGCGCTCGAAGCCGGTCGCGATGGCCAGCGAGGTGAACGCCGTCGACATGACCGCCAGGGCGAGGACCCCGGGGGCGAAGGTGTCGATGGCCGGGGCGTCGAGCTCCAGGCCCACCCGCTCCGACCCGGCGACGGCGCCGACCAGCACGATCACGGGGATGACGACGGCCAGCAGCAGCTGCTCGCCGTTGCGCAGCATGAGCCGCGCCTCCATCCGGGCGTGCGAGAGGACCTGGCGCCCCAGCGGCGCGGCGCCGGGGGCGGGCGTGAAGGTGCCGGCGCTCATGCCGAGAGCTCCCGTCCGGTCAGCTCGAGGAAGACGTCCTCGAGGCTCCTGGTGCCCAGGCTCAGCGACTCCGGGAGCACGTCGTGCTCCTCGCACCAGCGCGAGACCCGGGCCAGGGTCGAGCCGTCGGCCGGGCCGGTGACGAGGAGGCTGAGCGGGTCGAGCACGGTGACGCTCGTCGCGGGCCCCAGCGCCTCGGTCAGCGACTCGGGCGCACCCGGCGGGAACGGCCGGGTGACGACGAGCCGGATTGTGGAGACGCGACCGCCGCGGGTCAGCTCCACCGGCGAGCCGGAGGCGATCAGCTGTCCGCGGTCGATGATGTGCACGGTGTCGGCCAGCGACTCCGCCTCGTCCATGTAGTGCGTGGTGAGCACGACGGTCACGCCGTCCGCGCGCAGCTCGCGCAGCAGGTCCCAGGTGTCACGTCGCGCCTGCGGGTCCATGCCGGCGGTGGGCTCGTCGACGAAGACCAGCTCGGGGCGCCCCACGATGGCCATCGCCAGCGCGAGCCGCTGCTTCTGCCCGCCGGAGAGACGGCGGTACGGCGTCCGTCCGCAGGCTGCGAGTCCGAGCCGCTCCACGAGCAGCGCGCGGGGCAGCGGGGCGGCGTGCAGGGAGGCGGCGTGCCGGAGCATCTCCTCGGCCCGCACACCGCTCCAGGCGCCGCCCTCCTGCAGCATCACGCCGATGCGGGGGAGGAGGGCGCGCCGGTCGGCCTGCGGGTCCAGCCCCAGCACACGGACGGTGCCGCGCTGCGGACGGCGGTAGCCCTCACAGGTCTCCAGCGTCGTGGTCTTCCCGGCGCCGTTGGGACCGAGCACGGCGGTGACGCTGCCTCGGGCCACGGTCAGGGAGAGGCCGTCGACGGCGGTCTTGGAGCCGTAGCGCATCTCGAGGGAGTCGACCATGACGGCGTGGTCGGGGTCGGGCGCTGGCACGACGGCAGTCTAGGGAGGCGTCGGGTCGCTCCCGGCCCCGCCCTAGGCTCTGGGACGTGACTGGCTGGCTGGTGGTGACCGTGCTGCTGCTGACCGCGGTGGCGGCGGCATGGACGGTCGTGATGATCGTGCGGGACGAGAGTCCTCCCAGCGACCGGTTCTTCGTCGTGCTGGGCGTCCTGCTTCTGGTGCTCGTCGTGCAGCTGGTGGCGGGCCTGGTGGCCCTGGCGACCACGGACCGCGACGTCGACGGGGTGACCTTCGTCGCCTACCTGCTGACCGTCGTGCTCGCGCCGCCCTTCGGTGCGGCGCTGGCGCTGGTGGAGCGCAGCCGGTGGGGGACCGCGTCGCTGCTGGTGGCGCTGGCCACGGTGGCGGCGATGGAGGTGCGTCTCGACGCGCTGTGGGCGGCCGCCGGTGCGTGAGCTCTCGACCGGGCCGGGGCGCGTGCTCGTCGCGGTCTACGCCGTCTTCGCCGTCGCGGCCACCGGGCGCTCACTGGTCCAGCTGGGCACCGACGCCGGTCGCGCACCGCTGGCGTACTCGCTCTCGCTGCTGGCCGCGGTGCTCTACCTGGTGGCCACGACCTGCCTGTTGCGGGGCGGGGAGGTCGCGCGCCGCGTGGCGCTGGTCACGGTCTTCGTCGAGGCGACCGGCGTGCTGGTGGTCGGGACGCTGTCCTACCTGGTCAGCGACTGGTTCCCCGACAAGACCGTGTGGTCCCACTACGGCCAGGGCTACGGCTTCCTACCCCTCGTCCTGCCCTTCCTGGGCCTGTGGTGGCTGCTCCACCCCGGTGTCCACCCCGGTGCCCGAGCGGGGAGGAGCGCCGGGGGCGACCAGGTGTCGAGTCCACCCCCGGGCACTTAGGCGACCCTTCCTTGAACGACCGTTTCCATTAACGGCACACTGGCGTTGTGGAATTCACCCGCGACGACCTGAGTACGCGCCAGCGTGTCGCGCGGTCGATCCTGGTGAACGGGCCCTCGACCGCGGCGACGCTGGCCGAGCAGCTCGACCTCACACCGGCCGCCGTGCGCCGACACCTCGACCAGCTGGTCGAGGAGGGCGCCGTCGAGCCGCGCGACCCGCGCCCCGGCGCCAGCCGGGGTCGGGGTCGGCCGGCCAAGCTCTTCGCGTTGACCGAGCTCGGCCGCGAGGGCTTCGACCAGCAGTACGACGACCTCGCCGTCCAGGCGCTGCGCTTCCTCGCCGACACCGGCGGGGACGACGCGCTGCGCGCGTTCGCCGAGCAGCGGGTCTCCTTCATCGAGGCTCGCTTCGGGGCGACCCGGGAGGCCCACCCCGAGCTCACGCCCGCGCAGGTGCTGGCCCGCGTCTTCACCGACGAGGGGTACGCCGCGGGAGTCCGCGAGCTGCCCGTGGTCAACGGCCAGAGCGCCGGTGAGCAGCTGTGCCAGCAGCACTGCCCGGTCTCCCACGTGGCCCACGAGTTCCCCCAGCTGTGCGAGGCCGAGACCCAGGCGATCAGCCGGGTGCTCGGGCGACACGTCCAGCGGCTGGCCACCATCGCCCACGGCGACGGCGTCTGCACCACCTGCATCCCCGACCTCCCCACCACGTCCACGACGTCCAGCACAGAGAAGGAGAGGGTCACCTCATGACCTCGATCGAAGAACTCAACCCCGAGCTCCAGGGCATCGGCCGCTACGAGTTCGGCTGGGCCGACCCGGACGTCGCCGGCGCCTCCGCGCAGCGTGGCCTCAACGAGGCGGTCGTGCGCGACATCTCCAGCAAGAAGAACGAGCCGCAGTGGATGCTCGACCTGCGCCTGAAGGGCCTGAAGCTCTTCGACCGCAAGCCCATGCCCACCTGGGGCTCGGACCTGTCGGGCATCGACTTCGACAACATCAAGTACTTCGTGCGCTCCTCGGAGAAGCAGGCCACCTCCTGGGAGGACCTGCCCGAGGACATCAAGAACACCTACGACAAGCTCGGCATCCCGGAGGCGGAGAAGCAGCGCCTGGTCGCCGGTGTCGCCGCGCAGTACGAGTCCGAGGTCGTCTACCACTCGATCCGCGAGGACCTCGAGGAGCAGGGCGTCCTCTTCCTCGACACCGACACCGCGCTGAAGGAGCACGAGGAGCTCTTCAAGGAGTACTTCGGCACCGTCATCCCCGTCGGTGACAACAAGTTCTCCGCGCTCAACACCTCGGTGTGGTCCGGCGGCTCGTTCATCTACGTCCCGCCGGGCGTGCACGTCGACATCCCGCTGCAGGCCTACTTCCGGATCAACACCGAGAACATGGGCCAGTTCGAGCGGACGCTGATCATCGTCGACGAGGACGCCTACGTGCACTACGTCGAGGGCTGCACCGCGCCGATCTACAGCTCGGACTCCCTGCACTCCGCGGTCGTCGAGATCGTGGTGAAGAAGGGCGGCCGCTGCCGCTACACGACCATCCAGAACTGGTCGAACAACGTCTACAACCTCGTCACCAAGCGCGCCACCTGCGAGGCCGGCGCGACCATGGAGTGGGTCGACGGCAACATCGGCTCCAAGGTGACGATGAAGTACCCCGCGATCTACCTCATGGGCGAGCACGCCAAGGGCGAGACGCTCTCGATCGCGTTCGCCGGCGAGGGCCAGCACCAGGACGCCGGCGCCAAGATGGTGCACGCGGCCCCGCACACCTCGAGCTCGATCCTGAGCAAGTCGGTGGCGCGCGGCGGTGGCCGGACGTCGTACCGCGGCCTGATCCAGGTCAACGAGGGCGCCCACGGATCGAAGTCCAACGTGCTGTGCGACGCGCTGCTCGTCGACCAGGTCAGCCGCTCCGACACCTACCCCTACGTCGACATCCGCGAGGACGACGTGTCCATGGGCCACGAGGCGAGCGTCTCGAAGGTCTCCGACGACCAGCTCTTCTACCTCATGTCGCGCGGCATGGAGGAGGACGAGGCTATGGCGATGATCGTCCGCGGCTTCGTGGAGCCGATCGCCAAGGAGCTGCCGATGGAGTACGCCCTCGAGCTCAACCGCCTCATCGAGCTGCAGATGGAGGGCGCGGTCGGCTGAGGCCGGCCACCGCTCCCACCTGCACCCCCGACGCCCCAGACGCTAGGAAGACACCCCACACGTGACCGTGACTGCTGACCCCCGCGACAGCGTGGCCTCCGCCCTCGAGGTGGACCACGTGGAGTCCCACCTGCACCCGGTGAGCTCCTTCGACCTCGACGACCACCCGATGCCCACCGGCCGCGAGGAGATCTGGCGCTTCACCCCGCTCAAGCGGCTCGCCGGTGCCCTCGACGACACCCCCGGTGACGCCGACGCGCTGAGCGTGGAGACCATCGGCGACGCGTCGTACGTCGTCGGCACGCTCGCCCCGGGCCAGGCCCCGCGCGGCGTGGCGCTCGTCCCCGACGACCGCGCCTCGGCGCTGGCCTCCAAGCACGCCGGCGACGCCGTGCACGTGAAGGTCCCCGCCGACGCCGAGCTCGCCGAGCCGATCGGTCACCGGGTCACCGGCACCGCCGGCACCCGCACCCACCGCCACACGGTGATCGAGGCCGGCACCCACTCGCGTGCCACCTACGTCCTGGACCACCGCGGCTCGGGCGTGCACGCCGGCAACGTCGAGGTCGTCGTCGGTGACGGCGCCGACCTGACCGTCGTGACCCTGCAGGACTGGGACGACGACGCCGTGCACGTCGGCACCCACGAGGCCGTGGTCGGGCGCGACGCGCGCTACCGCCACATCTCGGTCACCTTCGGCGGCTCGGTCGTGCGCACCAGCGCCAACGTGCACTACGCCGGCCCCGGCGGCGAGGCCGAGCTGCTCGGTCTCTACTTCGCCGACGCCGGCCAGCACTTCGAGCACCGCCTCTTCGTCGACCACAACGCGCCGCGCACCAAGAGCAACGTGGTCTACAAGGGCGCGCTGCAGGGCGAGAAGGCGCGCACCGTGTGGATCGGCAACGTGCTCATCCGCAAGGTCGCCGAGGCCATCGAGACCTACGAGGAGAACCGCAACCTCGTGCTCACCGACGGCTGCCAGGCCGACTCGGTGCCCAACCTCGAGATCGAGACCGGTGAGATCGAGGGTGCCGGTCACGCCTCGGCCACCGCCCGTTTCGACGACGAGCAGCTGTTCTACCTGCGCAGCCGCGGCGTCTCCGACGAGGAGGCTCGCCGCCTGGTGCTGCACGGCTTCTTCCAGGACCTGATCCGCAAGATCGGGCTGCCCGAGCTGGAGGAGAAGCTCACCGCGGCCGTCGAGGACGAGCTGGCGCGCAACGTCGCCGGCAAGGTCCTCTGATGGCGTTCGAGCGCGCCTGCGCCCTGGCCGACGTGCCCGCCGACGAGGCGCTCGCGGTCCAGGTCGGCGAGCACACCGTGGCCGTCACCCGTGACGGCGACGAGGTCTTCGCCCTGCAGGACCTCTGCAGCCACGCCGCGGTCTCGCTCAGCGAGGGCGAGGTCGCCGGCGGCACCCTCGAGTGCTGGCTGCACGGCTCCTGCTTCGACCTGCGCACCGGCAAGCCGACCGGTCTGCCCGCCACCGAGCCGGTGGCGACCTTCCCCGTCCAGGTCAAGGACGGCGACATCTTCATCGACACGACCACCACCCTGAACGGAGTCACCCCCACGTGATTGAGCGCAGCGAGATCACCAACAAGAACAGCGCGCGTGGTGCCTCATGCGTGCCCGGAACGAAGTGAGGACACGCATGAGCAACCTACAGATCACCGACCTCCAGGTCTCCGTCGCCACCGAGGACGGCCCGAAGGAGATCCTCAAGGGCGTCACGCTGACCATCAAGGACGGCGAGACCCACGCGATCATGGGCCCCAACGGCTCCGGCAAGTCGACCCTGGCGTACTCGATCGCCGGGCACCCGAAGTACACCGTCACCGGTGGCTCGGTCACCCTCGACGGCGAGGACGTCCTGGAGATGTCGGTCGACGAGCGCGCCCGCGCCGGTCTCTTCCTGGCCATGCAGTACCCCGTCGAGGTCCCCGGCGTCTCCGTCGCGAACTTCCTGCGCACCGCCAAGACCGCCGTGGACGGCGAGGCCCCCAAGCTGCGCACCTGGGTCAAGGACGTCAACGCCGCCCTCGAGCAGCTCAACCTCGACTCGACCTTCTCCCAGCGCTCGGTCAACGAGGGCTTCTCCGGCGGTGAGAAGAAGCGCCACGAGATCGCGCAGCTCGACCTGCTCGACCCGAAGGTCGCCATCCTCGACGAGACCGACTCCGGCCTCGACATCGATGCGCTGAAGATCGTCTCCGAGGGCGTCAACCGCTTCCGCGAGCGCGACGCCAAGGGCGTCCTGCTGATCACGCACTACACGCGCATCCTGCGCTACATCACCCCCGACTTCGTCCACGTCTTCGTCGACGGCAAGGTCGCGGAGTCCGGCGGCCCCGAGCTCGCCGAGGCGCTGGAGGCCGAGGGCTACGACAAGTACCTGTCGGCGGCGCGATAGGCGGCGCTGCGCTGCGTTGTCGTCGCTCGACGACCGCTCCGCTCCAAGGTCGCCTTCGCTCCTCCGCCTTGCGCAGCACCACTTCTCGCACCGCCGCTCGACAGAAAGGTAGGGACGTCTGATGGAAGGTCTGCTTCCTGACCTCGAGGTCGTCCGCAAGGACTTCCCGATCTTGTCCCGCACCACCCCGGACGGGCGGCCGCTGGTCTACCTCGACAGCGCCAACACCTCGCAGAAGCCGCAGGTGGTCATCGACGCGATGGTCGACCACCTCGAGCGCCACAACGCCAACGTCGCGCGCGCCATGCACCTGCTCGGCGCCGAGGCGACCGAGGCGTTCGAGGGCGGCCGGGACAAGGTTGCCTCGTTCATCGGTGCCTCCGAGCGCGACGAGGTGATCTTCACCAAGAACGCCTCCGAAGCGCTCAACCTGGTCGCCAACACCCTCGCCCTGCCCGGTCCCCGGCAGGTCGGGCCCGGCGACGTCGTGGTCACCACGGAGATGGAGCACCACTCCAACATCGTGCCGTGGCAGATGCTCACCCAGCGCACGGGCGCGGACCTGCGGTGGTTCACCTTCGACGACCAGGGCCTGCTCGACCTCTCGCAGGTCGACGAGCTGATCACCGAGCGCACCAAGGTCGTCACCTTCACCTGGGTGTCGAACATGCTCGGCACGATCAACCCGGTCGCCGAGCTGACCCGCCGCGCCCACGAGGTCGGTGCGATCGTGGTGGTGGACGCCTCCCAGGCGGCTCCGCAGCTGCCGATCGACCTCGCTGCGATGGCGCCGGAGGAGCGGCCCGACGTGGTCGTCTTCACCGGCCACAAGGTCGTCGGGCCCACCGGCATCGGTGTCCTGTGGGGTCGCCGTGAGCTGCTCGAGGAGCTGCCGCCGTTCCTCGGCGGTGGCGAGATGATCGAGACCGTCACGATGGAGCGCTCGACGTACGCCGGGCTGCCCCACAAGTTCGAGGCCGGCACCCCGCCGATCGTCGAGTCCGTCGGGCTCGGCGCTGCCGTCGACTACCTCGCCGCCCTCGACATGGAGGCGGTGCACCGGCACGAGCAGGCCATCACGGCGTACGCGCTCGACGGCCTGTCCGGCGTGCCCGGCCTGAAGGTCCTCGGCCCGCTGGACGCCCGGTTGCGCGGGGGAGCGATCTCCTTCGAGCTCGACGGCGTGCATCCGCACGACGTGGCCCAGGTGCTCGACGTGCGCGGCGTCGCCGTGCGTGCCGGGCACCACTGCGCCCGACCGGCGCACGCGAAGTTCGGCGTGCAGAGCTCGACGCGGATGTCGTCGTACCTCTACACGACGCCGGCCGAGATCGACGCGCTGGTCGAGGCCCTGCACTACACCCGTTCCTACTTCAAGGTGGACTGATGTCTGCGGAGCTGGACTCGCTGTACCAGGAGATCATCCTGGACCACTACAAGAACCCGCACCACAAGGGACTCCGTGACCCCTTCGAGGCCGAGGTGCACCACGTCAACCCGACGTGCGGCGACGAGGTCACGCTGCGCGTGCACGTCGCCGACGGCGTGGTGGCCGACGTCTCGTACGACGCCGTGGGGTGCTCGATCTCGCAGGCCTCGACCTCGGTGATGACCGACCTGGTCATCGGCAAGCCGGTCGAGGAGGCGATGAGCATCCACGAGGAGTTCCTGACCCTCATGCAGGGCAAGGGGAACGTCGAGCCCGACGAGGAGGTGCTGGAGGACGGCATCGCCTTCTCCGGCGTCGCCAAGTTCCCCGCGCGCGTGAAGTGCGCACTGCTGGGCTGGATGGCGTGGAAGGACGCCACCGGCCAATCCCTCGACAGCCAGTCCATCTCGAGCCAGGGAGGCACCGATGACTGACACCACCCACACCCCCGACCACTCCGACCTGCCCAGCGACGTGCCCGCGCCGTCGAGCTCGGCCTCGACGGTGACGGTCGAGGAGGTCACCGAGGCGCTCAAGGACGTCGTCGACCCCGAGCTCGGCATCAACGTCGTCGACCTCGGCCTGGTCTACGGCGTGCACGTCGACGAGTCGTCCAACTGCGTGGTCGACATGACGCTGACCTCGGCCGCCTGCCCGCTGACCGACGTCATCCAGGACCAGACCGACTCCGCCCTGGAGGGCCTGGTCAACGACGTCGCCATCAACTGGGTCTGGATGCCGCCGTGGGGCCCGGACAAGATCACCGACGACGGCCGCGAGCAGCTTCGCGCGCTTGGTTTCAATGTCTGAGGCAGGACGTCACGAAGGACGAGTGACGTCCTGACCCGAAGAGGTCGAGCGAGGGCCACGGCCGAGCCCGCGAGGCCGTGACGCCCGGGTCGAGACCTACAGGTGGTGGTCACAGGGACGGTCAGGCATAGCCTGGCGCGATGACCGTCCCTGACACCGACCCCGTCGAGGAGGCGGTGCGCGCCTTCTGGGACGTCGCACGCTTCCACGCTCGGCTCAACGTCGCTCCGTCGTACTTCGGCCCGACGACCCTGGAGGTCGTGCCGCCGCCGACCTGGTCCTTCGGTGAGGAGCCCGAGGGCGAGCGGCTGCTGGTGGAGGTGCTCTCGGGCGCACGGACCTCGCTGGAGGGCAGCGTCGAGGAGTACGGCGAGGAGCTGCCGGTTCCCGGGTCGCTGAGCATCCTCACCGACTCGGCCGGTCATCCGGTGGCGCTGCTGGAGGTCACCGACGTCGTGGTGGACGCTGGCCGGGTGGTCGAGCACTTCCGGGTCGTCCACCAGAAGTCCTGACGTGCTCGACGCCGGTCTGCTGGTGCCCCCCGACCGGGTCCAGCGGTGGGTCGAGAACTTCCAGGGCCGCCACGGCACGACCGCCCTGACCGTCCTCGATGGCGGGCTCGAGGGATCGGCCAGTGACGGGTCGACCTTCCGGATGGACCTCCCCTTCGCGACGAGGTACGCCGGCCTGCCCGACGCCTCCGCCTTCGCGGCCGCCGCGCGGACAGCCCCGCCGGCGGACTGGGGCGTGCTGCTGGTGCGCAAGGGCGGCTTCGCGATGGCCCGGCTCTCCGGGACGCGCACGAGCGCCAGCAAGGTCGGTCAGCGGCACGTGCAGGGCCGGACCAAGGCGGGCGGCCAGTCGCAGCAGCGGTTCGCCCGGCGGCGCGACAACCAGGCGCGGCAGGCGTTCGAGGCCGCGGCCGACCACGCCGTACGCATCCTCGGAGACCTGGTCGGCCCGGTGGTGACTGGAGGTGACGCCTCGGCGCTCGAGACCGTCCTGGAGGACCCGCGCCTGCGCGCGCTGGAGGTCCTCGAGCGGCGGCTGCCGGTGCCGGACCCGCGCCGGGCCGTGCTGGAGCAGGCCGTTGTCGACGCCTGCTCGGTGGCCGTGACGGTGCACAACAGCGACCGGCCGTCGTGGCCGGGGCGGAGCAGTGCGGACGGCGCCGACGGGCGCTAGCGTGCCGGGCGTGGACGCTCCCATCGTGATCCAGGGCCTGGTGAAGACGTTCGGCAGCACCCGCGCGCTCGACGGCCTGGACCTCGAGGTGCGGGGCGGCGAGGTCCACGGCTTCCTGGGCCCCAACGGGGCCGGCAAGTCGACGGCGATCCGGGTGCTCCTCGGCCTCCTGCGCTCCGACGCCGGCGAGGTCAGCCTGCTGGGCGGGGACCCCTGGCGCGACGCCGCGGCCCTGCACCGACGACTGGCCTACGTCCCGGGTGACGTGAGCCTGTGGCCCAACCTGAGCGGCGGGGAGTGCCTGGACCTGCTCGGGCGGCTGCGCGGCGGCCTGGACCCGGTGCGGCGCAACGCCCTGGTGGAGCGCTTCGGCCTGGACCCCACCAAACGCGGCCGGTCCTACAGCAAGGGCAACCGGCAGAAGGTGGCGCTGGTGGCTGCCCTCGCCGCCGACGTGGAGCTGCTGCTCCTCGACGAACCGACCTCGGGCCTCGACCCGCTGATGGAGGCGGAGTTCCAGGCCTGCGTGCGGGAGTTCCGGGACGCAGGAGGGACGGTCCTGCTCTCGAGCCACATCCTCGCCGAGGTGGAGAGCCTGTGCGAGCGGGTCAGCATCATCCGCGACGGGCGGGTCGTCGAGGCGGGGACGCTCGCTGAGCTCAGGCACCTGACCCGCACGTCCGTGACGGCCGAGCTCGAACGACCGGCCCCCGACCTGGCGGGCCTGCCCGGCGTGCACGACCTCGTGGCCGAGGGGGAGCGGGTGCAGTTCGAGGTCGACACCGCGCAGACCGACGCCGCGCTGGGGGTGCTGGTGCGATCGGGGGTGCGCACGCTCACCGCGCAACCGCCGACCCTCGAGGACCTGTTCCTCCGGCACTACGGGGACGTCACGGATGCCTGAGGTCACCGCCGGCACCGGGACCCTGCTGCGGGCCGCGCTGCGCAGGGACCGGTGGCTCGTCCTGTGGTGGAGCCTGGGCATCAGTGCCCTGTACTGGTCCCAGGCCGTCGGCATCGACGGCCTGTACGCCAGCCAGGCCGAGCTGGACGTGGCCGCCGCCAGCATGGGCGAGAACACCGCGATGATCGCCATGGCCGGCCCCGCCCGGGCCCTGGACACGGTGGGCGGGCAGGTCGCCTGGCAGTCCAGTGCGTTCGGGGCCATCGCCGCCGGCCTGATGTCGATGTCAATCGTCATGCGGCACACCCGCACCGAGGAGGAGACCGGCCGCGACGAGCTCGTCAGGGCCTCGGCCGTCGGTCGTCTCGCCCCCGTGCTGGCCACGCTGCTCGCCGCGCTGGTCGCCAACGTCGCGGTCGGCACCGCCACCGCCGCCAGCCTGGTCGTCTACCCGCTGGCTGCCGCCGACTCGATCGCGCTCGGCCTGGGCCTCACCCTGGTCGGGCTCTGCTTCACCGGCACCGCCCTGGTCGCGGCGCAGGTCTCGGCGAGCGCACGCACCTGCTACGGCCTGGCCGGCCTGGTGATCGGCGCGAGCTACGCACTGCGCGCGGTCGGCGACGTCAGCGCGCCAGCCCTCACCTGGGCCTCGCCGATCGGGTGGTACCAGGGCATGCACGCCTTCTCCGGGGTGCGCTGGTGGCCGGCCCTGCTGCTCGTGGCTGCCACCGCGCTGACGCTGACGCTCGCCTCCGCGCTCCTGCAGCGACGCGACATCGGCGCCGGCCTGCGGGCCGCGCGTCCCGGGCCTGCGCGTGCCGGGCAGCTGCTGTCGGGCCCGCTCGGGTTGGTCTGGCGGCTGCAGCGGCCGACCGTCCTCGGCTGGACCGCCGGGCTCTGGCTGACCGGGCTGGCCTACGGCACCATCGGCGACGACGTGGAGTCGCTCCTCGGCGACAACGAGACCACCGTCGAGCTGATGACCCAGGGGCTGGCGGACCCGGTCGCCGGGTTCTACGCCACCGCCCTGCTGATGCTCGCCCTGATCACCTCGGGGTTCGCGATCAGCTCGGCGCTGCGCCCTCGGGCCGAGGAGGAGGCCGGGCACGCCGAGCTGCTGCTGGCCACGGCCGTCTCGCGGAGGCGGTGGCTGGCGTCGTACGTCGTGGTGACGGTGGGTGGCGTGCTGCTCGTCCTGGCCGCGGGCGGACTCGGCACCGGCATCGGCTACGCGCTGGTGACCGGTGACGGGGGAGCGGTGCTGGAGTACGTCGGTCCCGCGCTGGCCTACGCCCCGACGGCGTGCTGCCGCGCCTCGGGGTGCTGGCGTGGCTGCCGTTGATCGGCGCCGTCGTGGTGATGCTCCTCGGCCCGGTGCTGAGGATGCCGGGGCGGGTGCAGGGGTTCTCGCCGTTCCACCACCTGCCCGCGATCCCGGCCGAGGACGTCTCGGTGGGCGTCACGCTGGCGCTGCTGGCGGTCGCGACGCTCGTGTCGTTCGTGGGCCAGTTCGCCTTCTGGAGGCGCGACATCGGCTAGCGTCGCCATCATGTGGCAGCCCCAGCCCGGCTGGCATCCGCTCCCGAGTGGCACCTCCATGTCCACGATCGGGGTCTGGCGGGCCGTCGTGGGGGACGAGCCGGTGGCCGTGAAGCGGCTCGCCGCACCCGGCGAGCACGACCCGTCCGAGCTGTCCGACCCGCACCACTTCGCCTACTGGCGACGCGGCGCCGACGTCGTCACCTCCGGGGTGCTGGCCCGCTCGCAGGGGCTGCGACCACCGGTGCGCAGCTACGTCGTCGAGGACGTCGAGGGCATCACGATCACCGAGGACTGGGTCGAGGACTGCGCCGTGAACGGGCTGTTCGCCGCCCACGCCCTGGGCCGCTTCGCCGGTACGCCGGTGCCCGACGTCTCCTGGCTCGCGCGCGACCAGCTGCGGGACCGGCTGCGGCGCACCGAGCGCCGGGGCGGCTGGCCCACGCTGGCCCGCACCACCGTCGCCGACGTCGCCGAGCATCTCTGGACCCGCCGGGAGGTCCACCTCGCGAGCCTCGACGCGTTGCCTCAGGTGCTTCAGCACGGCGACCCGACCCCGTCGAACCTGCCCGGGCGGGAGGGCGACGACGTCGTGGCCATCGACTGGTCCTGCCTGGGCACCGGACCCGTGGGCGGCGACCTCGGCTACTACCTGCTGTCGGCGCGCGAGGCGTTCGACCCGCTGCTCGAGGCCTACCTGATGGGTCTGCCCGACGGCGTCGCGACCGCCGAGGAGGTCGCGCTCGGGGCACGGGTGGTGGCGGTCTACACCGCCCTGTCGCGGGCGGAGTGGGCGCTCTCGCGGGTCGCGAGGGGCGAGGGTGCCCTGGCCGGGAAGTTCCGTCATCCCGCCGTCGCGCCCCACCTGCGCGCGCTGCAGCGGCAGTTCCCGCTCATCGAGGTGCTGATGGCCGGCTGAGGCCGGAGCCCGGCGGCCCGACGGCCGGGGCTACAGCCGTGACGCGGCGAACGTGTCGCAGGCGTCCAGAGAGCCGCGCTCCAGCCCGACGCGGAACCACCGCATCCGCTGCTCGGCCGATCCGTGGGTCCAGGACTCCTCGGTGACCTGGCCCCGGGTGCGCTGCTGGATGCGGTCGTCACCGACGGCCGAGGCGGCCTCGAGCGCGAGCGTGATGTCCTCGTCGGTGAGCTCGCTGATCAGCACCTGGCCCGAGGCGTCCTCGGTGGTGGTGGCCGCGCGGGTCCACATGCCGGCGAGGCAGTCGGCCTGCAGCTCCAGGCGCACCGCGTCGGAGGTCGGCCCCTGCTGGGTGCGCACCCGGGACATGTAGCCGAGCACGTTCTGGACGTGGTGGCCGTACTCGTGGGCCAGCACGTAGGCCTCCACGAACCCGCCGTCCGGCCCACCGAGCTGCCGCTCGAGCACGGAGTCGAAGAAGCCGGAGTCGAGGTAGATGCCGGCGTCGACGGGGCAGTAGAACGGCCCCACGTCCGAGGTGGCGTTCCCGCACCGGGTGGACACCGAGCCCTCGAACGTCGTCAGCGCGGAGATCGCGCGGTAGCGCGAGCCGAGCTCGTCGGACCAGTAGTCGTGCAGGGAGTTCTCGACGCCGACCCGCGCGCAGTCCGCGGAGGAGTTGGCGTCGGCGCCCGAGTCGCACGCGGCGTACCTGTCGGTGTCGTACGACGGGGACGACCCACCCCCGAGGTAGGACACGGCCGCGAAGATCACCACCGCCACGATGACGGCCCCGATCGAGCCGCCGCCGAGAGCGCCGCCGGGCAGACCACCGCGCCCCAACGAGCCGCTCCGACCCAGGGAGCCACGGCCACCGCCGCCACCGGAGTGCCGCGTGCGACCGGTGTCGAGCCGGGCCTTGGTGTTGAACCGCACAGAGCCTCCTTGGCGTCGTGGTGACGGCATCGTGGTGACGGGCCGACGAATCGCTCGAGGCCCTGCCGCGAGCCTAGAATCGCACCACCATGATCACCGCACACCAGCTGGAAGTCCGAGCCGGCGCGCGACTGCTCATGGAGGACGTCAGCTTCCGGGTCGGACCGGGCGACAAGGTCGGTCTCGTGGGCCGCAACGGCGCCGGCAAGACCACGCTCACCAAGATCCTGGCCGGTGAGGGGCTGCCCGCCTCCGGGCAGGTCACGACGTCGGGCGACGTCGGCTACCTCTCGCAGGACCCGCGCACCGGCGACCCCGAGGTGCTCGCCAAGGACCGCATCCTCTCGGCCCGCGGCCTCGACGCGGTCGTCGCCAAGCTGCGGCGCGCGGAGGAGGAGATGGGCTCCGACGACCCGGCCGTGCGGGAGAAGGCGATGCGACGTTATGCGCGCGCCGACGACGAGATGCACGCCGCGGGCGGGTACGCCGCCGAGTCCGAGGCCGCCACGATCGCCGCCTCCCTCGGCATCGAGGAACGCATCCTCAGCCAGCCGCTGAAGACCCTCTCCGGCGGCCAGCGCCGTCGTGTCGAGCTCGCGCGCATCCTCTTCTCCGGCGCCGAGGTGCTGATCCTCGACGAGCCGACCAACCACCTCGACGCCGACTCGATCATCTGGCTGCGCGACTTCCTCAAGGCGCACTCCGGCGGCTTCATCATCATCAGCCACGACAACGACCTGCTCGCGGCCACCGTCAACAAGGTGATGCACCTCGACGCCAACCGCTCGGTCATCGACGTCTACAACATGGGCTGGAAGCACTACCTCCAGCAGCGCGAGACCGACGAGGTCCGCCGCCGGCGCGAGCGGATGAACGCCGAGAACAAGGCCAAGACCCTCACCGACCAAGCCAACAAGATGCGCGCCAAGGCCTCCAAGGCCCAGGCCGCCCAGTCGATGCTCAAGCGCGCCGAGAAGATGCTCGAGGGCGTCGAGGGGGAGCGCGCCTCCGACAAGGTCGCCCGGATCGCCTTCCCCAAGCCCGCCGCCTGCGGCAAGACCCCGTTGACGGCCCGCGAGCTGTCGAAGTCCTACGGCTCGCTGGAGGTCTTCACCGGCGTCGACCTGGCCATCGACAAGGGCTCGCGGGTGGTCATCCTCGGGCTCAACGGCGCCGGCAAGACCACGATGCTGCGGATCCTCGCGGGCGTCGACCAGCCCGACACCGGCATGGTCGTGCCCGGGCACGGGCTCAAGGTCGGCTACTACGCCCAGGAGCACGAGACGCTCGACACCTCGCGCACCGTCCTGGAGAACATGCAGTCCGCGGCGCCGCAGCTCACCGACACCGAGGCGCGCAGCGTGCTCGGGTCGTTCCTGTTCTCCGGCGACGACGCCCACAAGCCGGCCAAGGTGCTCTCGGGCGGCGAGAAGACGCGACTCGCGCTGGCCAGCCTGGTCGTGTCCAGCGCCAACGTGCTGCTGCTCGACGAGCCCACCAACAACCTCGACCCCGCCTCCCGCGAGGAGGTGCTCGCGGCGATCCGCTCCTACGAGGGAGCGATCATCCTGGTCACCCACGACGAGGGCGCCGTGCACGCCCTCGAGCCCGACCGGGTGCTCCTGCTGCCCGACGGTGACGAGGACCTCTGGAACGACGGGTACGCCGACCTCGTCTCGCTCGCCTGACCGACCCCGGTGCGAGAGGGGCCGGGCGGCGACCGGTGGGGCCGCCCACCCGGTTGGTTCCTAGACTCCCGGACATGACGCCCACCGCCGTACCCCGTCCCGATGCGCAGGAGCTGGCCGCGGCCGGGCTCGCCCTCTCCGTCGAGGGGCCGGTCGCGACCGTGACCCTGGACCGCCAGGAGGTCCGCAACGCCCAGACCCCCGCGATGTGGCGGATGCTCGCCACGCTGGGGGAGTCGCTCGTCACCGACGACGCGGTGCGCGTGGTCGTGCTCCGGGGTGCCGGCAGCACGTTCTCGGCCGGCCTGGACCGGGCCATGCTCGACCCGGCCGGGGCCGGCGACGGCGTGGAGACCGTCGCCTCCCTGCTGGCCCTCGACGACGCCTCGATGTCGGCGGTGATCGACGACTACCAGCGCGGCTTCACCTGGCTGCGCGACCCGCGCATCCTCTCGGTCGCGGCCGTGCAGGGCTACGCCGTCGGCGCCGGCTTCCAGCTCGCGCTCTCGTGCGACATGCGGGTGCTGGCCGAGGACGCCCAGCTGTGCATGAAGGAGTCGGCGCTCGGGCTCGTCCCGGACCTGACGGGAACAAAGCCGCTGGTCGAGGCCGTTGGGTACGCACGAGCACTCGAGATCTGCGTGTCGGCCCGCATGGTCGGCGCCGCGGAGGCCCTGCGGATCGGGCTGGCGCTCGAGGTGGTGCCGACCGAGGCGCTCGACGACACCATCGCGGGCCTGGTGCAGGCCCTCACCTCGGCCGCGCCGGACGCGGTCCGCGAGACCAAGGCGCTGATGCTCTCGGCGGCCGCCACGCCGCTGGAGGACCAGCGTCGTCTCGAGCGCGAGGCCCAGGCGCGGCGCTTCCGCGCCCTCGCCGGGGGCTGAGCCGGGGGGACCGGTCCCTCGAGGCCCGTGCCCCACCGGGACGGCTCACAACAGCAGGAGGACACGTGTCGGGGATGATGAACGCCGGGGCCGCCTGGCGGCACCTGCGCTCGGACCGCAGCGCGCTCGACAAGCGCGTGGGCCGAGCCACCCTGCGCCGGGTGCTCGGCTTCGCCGTGCCGCACCGCCGCACCATCTCGGTGTTCCTCGCGCTCACCGTGGTCGACGCCAGCCTCGTGGTGGCCTCGCCCCTGCTGGTCCAGCGCATCGTCGACGACGGCATCCTGGACGGCAACCGGTCGTTGGTCGCCTGGTTGGCGCTGGCCATGGCCGGTCTGGCGGTCTTCACCGCGGGCATGAGCATCCTGCTCGCCTGGCTGTCGGCCCGGATCGGCGAGGGGCTGATCTACGACCTGCGCACCCAGGTCTTCGGGCACGTGCAGCGTCAGTCGATGGCGTTCTTCACCCGCACGCAGACCGGGGCCCTGGTCAGCCGCCTCAACAACGACGTCATCGGCGCCCAGCGTGCCTTCACCAGCACCCTGTCCACGACGGTGTCCAACGCAGTGGCCGTGCTGGTCGTCGGGATCACGATGCTGGCGCTGAGCTGGCGGGTGACGCTGCTGTGCCTGGCGCTGTTCCCCCTGCTCATGGTGGCCTCGAAGTGGGTCAGCACCAGGCTGGCCGGACTGACCCGGCAGCAGATGGACGGCAACGCCGACCTCGGCAACATGATGACCGAGCGCTTCAACGTCGGTGGCGCCCTGCTGCTCAAGCTCTTCGGCCGACGCGACGAGGAGGACGAGGCCTTCGCGTCCAAAGCCGGCCGGGTGCGCGACCTCGGTGTCCGCATCACCCTGACCACCCGGGTCTTCGGCGCCGCCATGCTCGCGGTGCCCGCGCTCGCGACGGCCCTGGTCTACGGCGTGGGCGGTCAGCTCGCCATCTCCGGGACCCTGTCGGTCGGCACCCTGCTCGCGCTCGCGACGCTGCTGCTGCGCCTGCTCGGGCCGCTGCAGGGCCTCTCGAACGTGCGCATCGACGTGATGACCGCGCTGGTCTCCTTCGAGCGGGTCTTCGAGGTGCTCGACCTGCCGTCGCTGGTCCAGGAGAAGGACGACGCCGTCGACCTGCCCCGCACCGCCGGCCGGCTCGAGCTCGACAGCGTGGACTTCACCTACCCCGGTGCCGACGAGGTGTCGCTGCCCTCGTTGGAGGGCGTGCAGCGTCCCGACGTCTCCAGTCCCGGGGGACCGGTGCTGCGCGACGTCTCCTTCGTCGCCGAGCCCGGGCAGATGGTCGCGCTGGTCGGGCCGTCGGGGGCCGGCAAGACCACGGTGACGCACCTGGTCGCCCGGCTCTACGACGTCACCGCCGGTGCGGTGCGCGTCGGAGGTGTCGACGTGCGCGACGTGTCGCTGCAGTCGCTGGAGGACGTCGTCGGCTACGTCACCCAGGACGCCCACATGTTCCACGACACCATCCGGGCCAACATGCTCTACGCGCGTCCCGGGGCGGACGACACCGAGATCTGGCGAGCCCTGGAGGCCGCCCAGGTGGCGGCCCTGGTCCGGCGGCTGCCCGAGGGCCTCGACACCGTCGTCGGGGACCGTGGCTACCGGCTGTCCGGCGGTGAGCGTCAGCGGCTCGCGATCGCGCGCCTGCTGCTCAAGGCCCCGAGCATCGTGGTGCTCGACGAGGCCACCGCCCACCTGGACTCGGAGTCCGAGGCTGCCGTGCAGCGTGCCCTGGACGCCGCGCTGGAGGGGCGCACGTCGCTGGTGATCGCGCACCGTCTCTCCACCGTGCGCGACGCCGACCTGATCCTGGTGCTCGAGGACGGTCGGATCGCCGAACGCGGCACCCATGCCGAGCTGCTCGCCCGGGGTGGGCTGTACGCCGACCTGCACCGCACGCAGTTCCTCGACGACACCTCGGACGCACCGGCCTGACCGGCCCCGACCCCGGCCGCGCTCAGTCCGCAGCGGAGGGAGCGGCGCCCGGCGTGCCGCGCGAGCTGCGCCGCGGCCGCTGGCCGCGTGGACCGCGACGGCGCTCGTCGTAGGCGAGGTAGCCGAAGCCGAACACGGCCAGGACGCCGAAGAACCACCACTGCAGCCCGTAGAAGAAGTGCGGGCCGTCGTTGAGCTCGGGCAGCTCGACCGGCTCCAGCGCGGTGGCGGGGGCCGGGTCCTCCGAGCGCAGCTCCACGAAGCCGCCGTAGACCTCGCGGTCCAGCGCCTCGCCCACCTTCTCGCTGTCGATCGCGCGCGTGGACCGGTTGCTCACGGTGGTGCTGTCGCCGGAGCCGTCGGCTCGGACGTAGCCAGACACCGTGACCGTCCCGGACGGCGGAGCGGGCACGTCGTCGGGCTCGGCGGTGCCGGCGTTCTGGGTGCGCAGCCAGCCGCGGTCGACCAGCAGCGAGGTCCCCGAGTCGGTCACCAGCGGCACCACCACGTCGACGCCCGCGATGCCGTCACGGGTGCGGTAGCGGACGATGACCGTGTCCTCGACGGCGTACTCCCCGGTGGCGGTGACGACCCGCCACTCGTCCGCCTCGCGGACCTCGCGGCCCGGCGCCAGGACGTCCGCGACGGGCGCCGGCTCCTGGGTCTCGTTGGCGCGGATGATCGCGTTGTCCGACTGCCGCTCCTCGAGCCGGTCGAACTGCCACTCACCGAGCCACCAGGCACCCCAGGACAGCAGGGCGACGGCGAGGGCGAAGAGCAGCCACCGCCGCGACAGCAGGAAGCCGAACGAACGCACGCCCCGAGGCTAGCGAGCCGCCGGGAACCCTCAGGCACCGGCCGTATGCTTGCGGCCATGGTCACCCGCCCCCTCGCCGACCGCTTCGGCCGAGTCGCGACGGACCTGCGGGTCTCGCTGACCGACCGGTGCAACCTCCGCTGCAGCTACTGCATGCCCGCCGAGGGCCTCGACTGGCTCCCGGGCGAGCAGGTCCTCACCGACGACGAGGTGGTCCGGCTGATCAGGATCGCCGTGGAGCACCTCGGTGTCGACGAGGTCCGGTTCACCGGGGGAGAGCCGCTGGTGCGACGCGGCCTCGTCGACGTCGTACGCCGGACGCGGGCTCTGGGCGAGCACCTCAACCTGTCCGCCACGACCAATGCGCTCGGGCTCGCGAGGACGGCCACGGCGCTGGCCGGGGCGGGCCTGGACCGGGTCAACGTCAGCCTGGACACGGTGCGGCGCGACACCTTCGAGACCATCACGCGGCGCGACCGCCTCAACGACGTGCTCGAGGGGCTGGCCGCCGCCCGTGACGCCGGGCTGGGCCCGGTCAAGGTCAACGCGGTCCTGCTGCGTGGGGTCAACGACGACCAGGCGGGCGAGCTGCTGCGGTGGTGCCTCGCGGAGGGCTACCACCTGCGCTTCATCGAGCAGATGCCGCTCGATGCCCAGCACGGCTGGCACCGCGAGGCGATGGTGACCGCCGACGAGATCTTCGCGCTCCTCGAGCGCGAGTTCGTGCTGGCCCCGGCCGCCGAGCCGCGCGGCAGCGCGCCCGCCGAGCTGTTCACCGTCGACGGTGGACCGGGCACGGTCGGGGTCATCGCCTCGGTCACGCGCCCGTTCTGCGGCGACTGCGACCGGGTCCGACTCACCGCCGACGGGCAGGTGCGCAACTGCCTCTTCGCGCGCGAGGAGTCCGACCTGCGCACCGCCATGCGCGAAGGCGCCAGCGACGAGGAGCTCGCCGACCGCTGGGTCGTGGCCATGCGCGGCAAGGCCGCCGGCCACGGCATCGACGACGAGACGTTCCTCCAGCCCACCCGGCCGATGTCCGCCATCGGCGGCTGAGCCGCACCCCCGACCGCCTGACCGCTGTCGAGCCGGCGTGTTGATACGCCGGTTCGGCATGCGGGCCGGGTCAGACGGTGTGGTCGGCGCCCTTCTCGTGCTCGACGACGTCACGGATGAAGCCGCGGGACCCCAGGAACGACCGCAGCGACTCGAGGTGGTCCGGGCACGCGAGCCAGGCCTTGCGGCGCTCGGGCGTGTGGATCTTCGGGTTGTTCCACAGCAGCGCGTGCGTGGCCGCCGCGCGGCAGCCCTTGCCGGAGCAGACGTCCGGCTCGTCCAGCGCGCCCACTCAGCGCTCCGAGGACACGCCGAGGGGGCTCTGGGAGGAGCCCGAGCCGCCCAGGACCCGGTGGGTGAACGCGGCGTCGCGCAGGTCGTAGTCCTCCATGCGGGTGGCCCGGACGTTGGCCAGCACCACCGCGATGTAGGGGAGCACCAGCGCGCCGGCGATGAGGATGGGCCACAGCCAGTCGATGCCGGCCAGGCCGGCGACGACCGCGCCCACGAAGCAGGCCGAGCGCAGGCTCATCGAGAGCAGGTAACGACGTTGCCGGCGGCGCAGGTCCTCGTGCGGGCTGGGCGCCGCGGAGGTGATGCGGACCGCGGTGTCGCGGTCCTCGCGCTGGCGTGCCATGCGTCGATCCTACGGGGGCGCCGGTCGACGCCCGAGGCCTCGCGGGGTGAGGAGCGCCGCACGGGAGTAGGGTCGGCGCGTGACGAACCGCACCTACCGCATCACCGAGATCGTCGGCACGTCCCCGGACGGGATCGACCAGGCCATCCGCAACGGCATCGAGCGCGCCGCCCAGACGCTGCGCCACGTCGACTGGTTCGAGATGACCCAGGTCCGTGGCCAGGTCAAGGACGGCGCCGTCGAGCACTTCCAGGTGGGCCTGAAGATCGGCTTCCGCCTCGAGGACGACTGAGCGACGTCGCCTCCACCGCCGGTCGACGACGGGTCGACCGGCTCCGCCGCGGTGCCCGTGACGCGCGCTGCTGGGACGCTCATTTCGGGTACCCCTCGGTAATCACTAGCGTCGATCCGCGTGAGCGACGCACCAGTTCCCGAGCCCCGTTCGGTCCTCGTGACCGGAGGCAACCGCGGCATCGGCCGCGCCATCGCCGAGGCCTTCCTCGCGCAGGGTGACAAGGTCGCCGTGACCACCCGCAGCGGCGGCGCCCCCGAGGGCGCCCTCGACGTCCGCTGCGACGTCACCGACCCCGACGCCGTCGAGGCGGCCTTCGCCGAGATCGAGGCCGCGCACGGTCCGGTCGAGGTGCTGGTGGCCAACGCCGGCATCACCGCCGACACGCTGCTGCTGCGGATGAGCGAGGGCGACTGGTCCTCGGTGCTCGACACCAACCTCACCGGCTCATTCCGACTGGCCAAGCGGGCCTCGAAGGGCATGCTGCGCCTGCGGCGCGGCCGCATCGTCTTCATCTCCTCGGTCGTGGGCCTCCTCGGCTCGGCCGGGCAGGTCAACTACGCCGCCTCCAAGGCCGGCCTGGTCGGCATGGCCCGCTCGATCGCGCGGGAGCTGGGTTCGCGCTCGATCACCGCCAACGTGGTAGCGCCGGGCTTCATCGAGACCGACATGACCGCGGTGCTCAGCGACGAGCAGAAGGACACGATCAAGTCGCAGGTGCCGCTGCAGCGGTACGGCACCACCGACGAGATCGCGAGCACGGTGCTGTGGCTGACCGGCCCCGGCGCGACGTACGTCACCGGGGCCGTGATCCCCGTCGACGGTGGACTGGGGATGGGGCACTGACATGGCAGGGATTCTCGAGGGCAAGCGGATCCTGGTCGCGGGCGTCACGATGGACTCCTCGATCGGCTTCGCCACCGCCAAGGTGGCCCAGGAGCAGGGCGCGACGGTCCTGATCTCCAACTTCGGTCGGGCACTGGGCATCACCCGCCGCATCGCCAAGCGGCTGCCGGTCGAGCCGGCCGTGCTCGAGCTGGACGTGACCGACCCCGATCACCTCGAGCGGCTCCCGGAACTGGTCCGCGAGCACCTCGGTCCCGATGCCGGGCTCGACGGGGTCGTCCACTCGATCGCCTACGGCAACCCCGAGACCCTGCTGGGCGGGAAGTTCCTCGGCGGCCCGTGGGAGGACGTCGCCCAGGCCGTGCAGGTCTCGGCGTACTCCCTGAAGTCGCTGGCCACCGCCTGCCGCCCGCTGATGGGCCAGGGCGGCTCGATCGTCGGCCTCACCTTCGACGCGACCGTGGCGTGGCCGGCGTACGACTGGATGGGCGTGGCGAAGGCCGGTCTCGAGTCGTGCTCGCGCTACCTCGCCCGCGACCTCGGCCCCGAGGGCATCCGCGTCAACCTGGTCTCCGCCGGGCCGCTGCGCACGCTGGCGGCCAAGGCGATCCCCGGGTTCACCGAGCTCGAGGACATGTGGACGACCCGGGCGCCGCTGGGCTGGGACAACACCGACCAGGAGCCCACCGCCAGGGCCGTCTGCGCCCTGCTGTCGGACTTCTTCCCGGCCACGACCGGCGAGATCGTCCACGTCGACGGCGGCTTCCACGCCATGGGCGCCTGAGGCCGACGGCCGGCACCCCGCTGTTGAGCGGGGCCCTCCGGCCTGGGAGATTGGGCCCGTGCCCGACAACGCCCGCAAGGACACCCCGCGTCGCATCGTCGTGATGCGCCACGCCAAGGCCGAGCAGCACGGCCCCTCGGACTTCGACCGCCACCTCGCCGACCGAGGCGTGGAGGAGGGGGCGATGGCCGGACGCTGGCTGGTCGAGCAGGGCTTCGAGCCCGACCACGTGCTGGTCTCGGCGGCCCTGCGCACCCGCGAGACCTGGGCCGCGGTCGCCGACGGCGCCGGCTGGGACGCCGACACGATCGAGACCGACGAGAACGACACGCTCTACGAGGCCGGTCCCGAGACCGCCCTGGACCTCGTCCGCGAGGTCCCCGAGGACGCGGTCGCGCTGCTCGTCATCGGTCACAACCCGACGATGGGCTACCTCGCCCAGCTCCTCGACGACGGCGAGGGCGACGAGGAGGCCTCCAACGCCCTGGTCATGGGCTACCCCACCAGCGCGATGACGATCTTCGACCTCACCGGTGACTGGAGCGACCTCGACGAGCAGGGCGGCACCGTCGTCGCCCACCACGTCCCGCGCTCCTGACCGCCGAACCGGCGCAACCTTCCGGAAGGACGCGCCCGTTCGGAATGTCGGCGGGGGAGTCAGACCGGGGGAGCAGGGGTGGTGACGCCGGCCGCGCTGTCGGCGGCCTCGATCTCCTCGCGGGAGATGCCCAGGAGGTACATGATCGTGTCGAGGTACGGCACGTTCACGGCCGTGTCCGCGGCGTCGCGGACGGCCGGCTTGGCGTTGTAGGCGATGCCCAGGCCGGCGGCGGCGAGCATGTCGAGGTCGTTGGCGCCGTCGCCGATGGCGATCGTGGACGCCACGTCGACGCCGACCTCGGCGGCGAACTCCCGCAGGGCCGCGGCCTTGCCAGCCCGGTCCACCACCTGGCCGACGATGCGGCCCGTCAGGCGGCCGTCGACGATCTCGAGCTCGTTGGCGCGGGCGAAGTGGATGCCGAGGTCGACCGCCAGCCGGTCGGTGATCTGGCTGAAGCCGCCGGAGACGATCGCGAAGCGGTAGCCCAGCCGGCGCAGGGTGCGCACCATGGTGCGCGCGCCCGGCGCGAGCTGGATGGAGTCGTAGACCTCGTGCAGGGCGGAGGCGGGCACACCCTCGAGGAGCGCGACCCGCGAGCGGAGCGACTCCTCGAAGTCGAGCTCGCCGCGCATCGCCCGCTCGGTGACCTCCGCGACCTCGGCCTCGCAGCCGGCGTGCGCGGCGATCATCTCGATGACCTCGCCCTGGATCAGCGTGGAGTCGACGTCCATCACGATCAGGCGCATGCCGCGACGCAGCAGGTCGGCGGGCTGGACCGCGACGTCGATGCCCTGCCGGGCGGCCTCGGCGGCCAGCTCCGCGCGCAGCGCGTCAGGAGCCGCGCCCGAGACGTGCAGGTCCAGTGCGGTGACCGGGTAGCGCGCCATCCGCTCGATGCGGTCGATGTTGGCGCCGGCATCGGCGATGCGACCGGCCACCGCGGCCATCGCGGCAGCGGTGAGCGGGGTGCCGAGCACGGTGACGTGCGCGCGTCCGTGCGAGGGCTGGCTGGTGTCGCCGCTCCCCGGCTCCACCTCCAGGGTCATCGACAGCTCGTCCGCCGTCGCTTGGAGGTCCTGGCGCAGGCTCTGGACGTCGTCGGGGGCCGTCACCAGCAGGCCGAGGATGAGCCGACGCCGCAGCACGATCTGCTCGAGGTCCACGACCTCGACCCCCGCCCTGCCCAGGGTCGCGAAGACCGCCGAGGTGACGCCGGGGCGCTCGCGGCCGGTCAGCGTGACCAGCAGGGTGTCGGGTCGGTGGGCCCGGTCCGGGGCGCTGTCAGAGGTGCTCATCGCGGCACGAGGCTATCGGTGGCCGCTCCCGTGCTCACGCGGGCGGCCAGACCTCGGGCGAGCAGGCCGCGACGAGGGCGCGTCGTGCCGCTGCCCCCAGCGGGAGGATCGCCTGCTCTCGGCGCGTGATCTCGTGCAGGCTCAGCGCCCCGCCGTCGTCCTGAAGGGCGAGCTCGACGACCTCCAGCGCGTGCAGGGCGCGGGCGGCGAGGGAGACGCAACGCTCGGGCACGCCCGGCGGCGCGGCCAGCGGGTCGCGGTGCCGCAGGTCGGTGAGCCGGTCGGCGACCTCGGGGCGCCAGCGCGCCACGTCGAGCGCCGCGAGCGCGTCGGCGCTCCGGAGCAGCGCCGAGCGCAGGCCGCGGTCGGCCTCGCCGACGTCGGGCAGCTGCCGGCGTACGCCGCGGTGCGCGACCCACGTCGTGGTCGGCCCCACCCGCTCGGGCACCAGACCGACCGCGGACCCGTCCTGCAGCAGCACCACGACGGCCTCCCCGGCCTCGATCGCCGCGTGGTTCAGGTCGGGGGGCCCGCCCAGGCCGACCGGGTCGCCCTCGACGGGGAACGCCGCGCCGAACGAGGCGACCCCCTCGGCGCGCAGCCGCGCCAGGCCGCCGAGCAGGGTCTCGGAGACGTCCTCCGACCCGCCGAGCCCCAGGCCGGCCAGACCGGCGACGGCGTGGGTGACGTCGTCACCCACGACCTCGTCGAGCAGCAGGTCGGTGACCACGTGACCGGCCAGCCAGGCGGTGCCCCACCACGCGAGGCGTGCGGAGGCGGGCAGCGACGAGGTCACGGCGGCAGAGGCTACGCGCACGACCCCGGCGGGGGAGCGCCGACCGGGGTGGCGGCTCGTTAGGGTGACGCCATGGCTGCGGTTCTCGAGCTCGTCGACGTCACCGTGCGCCGTGGGGACTCCGTCCTCCTCGACCGGGTCAGCTGGACCGTGGAGGAGGACGAGCGCTGGGTGGTGCTAGGTCCCAACGGTGCGGGCAAGACGACCCTGCTCCAGATCGCCTCGGCGCAGCTGTTCCCCACCCAGGGGTCGGTGGAGGTGCTCGAGGAGCGGCTCGGGTCGGTCGACGTCTTCGAGCTGCGCCCGCGCATCGGCCTGACCAGCGCCGCGCTCGCCGAGCGGATCCCCCGGCACGAGACCGTCCACGACGTGGTGGTCTCGGCGGCGTACGGCGTGCTGGGCCGCTGGCGGGAGATGTACGACGACCTCGACCACGACCGTGCCGAGTCCCTGCTGCGCGAGCTCGGCGCCAAGCACCTGGCGCCGCGGACCTTCGGCACGCTGTCCGAGGGGGAGCGCAAGCGGGTCCAGATCGCGCGGGCGCTGATGAGCGACCCCGAGCTGCTGCTCCTCGACGAGCCCGCTGCCGGGCTCGACCTCGGCGGCCGCGAGGACCTCGTCTCGACGCTGTCGATGCTGGCCTACGACCCCGACTCGCCCGCGACGGTGCTGGTCTCCCACCACGTGGAGGAGATCCCGCCCGGGTTCACCCACGCGCTGATGCTGCGGCAGGGCCGTGTCGTGGCCGCCGGGTTGCTGGACCAGACGGTCACCGAGCAGAACCTGTCGGCGACCTTCGGCATGCCGTTGACCGTGAGCCACGACGAGGGCCGGTGGGCGGCGCGACGGCGCACCCGGGCCCGTTGACCGCCTTGTAGGGTCGGGTCATGGACTGGCTGAACGACCACGCGTGGGCCGCCTGGCTCGGGCTCGCCGCGATGTTCGGCGTGGCCGAGATGTTCAGCCTCGACCTCATCTTCCTGATGCTCGCCGTCGGTGCGATGGGCGGCGTGGTCGCCGGCGCCTTCGACGCACCGCTGGCCCTGCAGGTGCTCGTCGCGCTCGGTACGTCGCTGGCGACCCTCACCCTGCTCCGACCGCCCCTGGTGGCCCGCCTGCACGGTGGCCCCGACCTGCGGCTCGGCACCGGCAAGCTGATCGGCACCCAGGGCGTGGTCACCGCGCAGATCACCGGCACCGAGTCGGGCCGGGTCCGCCTGGCCGGGGACGTCTGGTCCGCCGCCCCCTACGACGAGCACCTCGTCATCGAGCCCGGCCAGACCGTCGAGGTGCTCGAGATCCGCGGTGCGACGGCGTACGTGCACCCGACCGGCGACCCGTTGCCGCCGGCGCCGCCGGTGCCCCCGGCCGGCCCCACCCCCTGACCCCCGACCGATCTCGGCGTTCCCGGGATCGCCCCCCCGTCCGTCCACACGAAGGAGCACCATGGGTCTCGCGATCCTGATCCTGCTCGCACTGATCTTCCTGTTCGTCCTGACCGTCCTGGCCAAGACGATCCGGATCGTGCCGCAGGCTCGGGCCGGCATCGTCGAGCGGTTCGGCAAGTACCGCACCACCCTCGACCCCGGCCTCAACGTCGTCGTGCCGTTCATCGACAAGGTCCGCTACGTGATCGACATGCGCGAGCAGGTCGTGAGCTTCCCGCCGCAGCCGGTGATCACCGAGGACAACCTCGTGGTCTCGATCGACACCGTCATCTACTTCCAGGTCACCGACCCGGTGGCGGCGACCTACGAGATCGCCAACTACATCCAGGCCATCGAGCAGCTGACGATGACCACGCTGCGCAACATCGTCGGTGGCATGGACCTCGAGGAGACGCTGACCTCGCGCGAGTCCATCAACGGCGGACTGCGCGGCGTCCTCGACGAGGCGACCGGCAAGTGGGGCGTGCGCGTCAACCGCGTGGAGATCAAGGGGATCGACCCGCCGCCGTCGATCAAGGACTCCATGGAGAAGCAGATGCGCGCCGACCGTGACAAGCGCGCGGCGATCCTCACCGCTGAGGGTGACCGGCAGTCGGCCATCCTCACCGCGGAGGGCAACAAGCAGTCCGCGATCCTCAACGCCGAGGGTGAGCGGGAGTCCTCGATCCTGCGCGCCCAGGCCGACCGTGAGGCCGCGATCCTGCGGGCCCAGGGTGAGGGGCAGGCCATCCAGACGGTCTTCCAGGCGATCCACGACGGCCGCCCCGACCAGTCGCTGCTGGCCTACCAGTACCTCCAGATGATGCCGCAGATCGCGCAGGGCGACGCCAACAAGGTGTGGATCGTGCCGAGCGAGATCGGCAAGGCGCTGGAGGGCCTCGGCTCGACGATGAACAACCTGCAGGGCATCCCGCAGGAGACCTCCGGCCCCGCCAAGCGGGTCGACATGGGTCCCAGCGAGCCGGCCGTCCCGGCCAGCGGGAAGTCCTCGGCCGACGACGCGGTCCAGGCCGCGATCAAGGAGGCCCAGGCGGCGGCCAACCCGCGCCGCGGCTCCGGTGGCTCCAGCGCCGCCGGTGGCACGGAGCAGTCGGGCCCCGCCGGCGGGGAGGACCCGCTCAGCTGAGCGCACCGGGACGCACGACGGCCCGCACCCCCAGGGGTGCGGGCCGTCGTCACGTCCGAGCGGTCAGCCCTTCTTCGCGGCCTTCTTGGCGCTCTTCCTCGCAGCCTTCTTGGCGGCCTTGGCCTCGGCCTTGGTGACCGTGGCCGCCTTCGACCCGCCGCGCACGACGAGGCCGAGCAGGCCGGAGAGCACCGCACCGCCGGCCACGCCGGTCATCATCATCCCGGCCTTGGCGTCGATGCCGTCGGCCTTCGGGCCGACGTAGCCGGCGTAGGCGTCGGCGCCGTCGACGCCCACACCGAGCAGCACCAGGCCGGTGCGGCCCTTGCCGGACGCCACGAGCGTCGCCGCGCCCAGCGCGATCTCGCGGGCACCGAAGAGACGGGTCATGAACGCGGTCTGCGGGTTCGCCGCCACGTCGAGGCCGAAGGCCTTGGTCACCATCGTCGGGTTGGCCACCGAGGCGGCGCCTATGATGATGCGGCCGAGGGAGAGTCCGGTCACAGGGTTCATGCAGCGACCATAGCGATGACGGCCAGCCGTGTGGGGGAGGTCCGCCCCGGTGCGGGTCAGTCGGCGACGTACGCCGCGTGCCACCGCTGGATCTCGGCGTAGACGCGGTCGCGCGCGGGTCGCCGCGACAGCACGACGTCGTGCCGGGCCCCGGGGACGGCGACGTAGGTGACGTGCGGGCCGACGGCCGTGGCCCAGCGGCGGATCTGCGGCACCTCCAGGACGACGTCGGACTCGTGGACGTCGTCGGTCATGTCGGTGGGCAGCGAGGAGCGGTCCGAGGACAGGACCAGCACCGGCGCGGGCACCTCCAGGCCCTGCTGCAGCCGGGCGTGGCCGTCGCGGATGGCGCGGAGCCAGCCGGCGTGGATCCGGAAGGACTCCAAGGGCTTCCAGTCCAGGTCGAAGTCCCACTCGCCGTCGTGGTCGCGGTGCAACGAGCGCCCGTAGAGACCGTTGACCTCCCGCTTGATCTCCTGCAGCGGCCGCCGCCGGCCGAGCTCCTTGAGCACGACCGTGCCGATGGTGCGCAGCAGGACGCTGCCCTGCAGGTCCAGCCACGGGGAGTTGAGGACCAGCCCGGCCAGCTGCGGGGGACGCCGGCGGTCGAGCCACAGCGGCAGGGTCAGGCCGCCGGTGGAGTGCGCCGAGGCGACGACGTGGTCGTGGTCGTCGCGGGAGGTGATGAGACCCCAGGCGGCGTCCAGCTCCTCGTCGTACGCGGCGAGGTCGGTGACGTGGTTGGCGGTCTGCCCCGGCAGCAGCGACCGGCCGTACTTGCGCAGGTCGAGGGCGTAGAAGTCGTAGCCGCGCTCGAGCCACCACGCGGCGTACTCGACCTGGAAGAAGTAGTCGGCGAACCCGTGCACGTGCAGCACGGCGCGGCCGGTGGGCCGGGCGGCACGCCGGGAGACCAGCGTCGCGACGACGGGCCCCTCCTCGTCGTGGCCGAGGTCGATGGTCTCCGCGAGCCAGGGCTCCCCGAGGACGTCGGTGCGCTGCGCGGGGTCGTGGTCCGGGCGAGGGGTCACGGCCTCATCCTGGCAGCAACGCGCTCACGGGTGCGCAGGGCCACCTCGGGGCGGTTGCTCGTGACCAGCCAGGCGCGTCCGGGACGCATCCAGTAGCGCAGCGAGCGCTCCGTGTCGACGGTCCACACCAGCAGCGGCAGCCCGCGGCGGCGGGCGTAGGCGGCCACGCCGAGGCGGGCCAGGGTGTGCTTGGCGACCACCAGGTTGGCGCGCGAGCCCGACAGGCGCAGGTGCGGCCGCAGCTCGGACCACCGGGTGCGGACCTGACGCACCACGGGGAGCCCCTTGACGCTGCGCCCCAGGGACAGCCCGACCAGCAGGTCCAGGCCCGCGGCGTCGGCCCAGTCCCTGACCGCACGGACCGAGGCGTCCTCCAGCGTGGTCACGACCAGGTTCTCGGGCCCCAGCACCTCCACGGCCCGGCGGGCGGCGCGCACCTCGTGGGTGGCGGCCGGGTCGCGGTAGGCGGCGTGGGGCGAGGTGAACTTGAGGTCGATGTGCGCCCGCCGGCGGCCGGCGAGGGCAGCGAGGACCTCGTCGTAGCGCAGCAGCGGACCGACCAGCTGCTCGAGGCGCGCGACGGTCAGGTCGCTCAGCGGCGTACGTCGCCCGTCGACCTCGATCTCGTGGTCGTGGAAGAGCACGAAGGTGTCGTCGGCACAGCGCTGCACGTCGAACTCCACGAAGTCGACGTCCAGGGAGAGCGCCCGCTCCAGCGCCGGTCGGGTGTTCTCGAGGTGCCGGTCCTCGCCGGCACCGCAGCGGTGCGCGCTGACCAGCACGGGCTCGGAGGTCCTGCGTCGCGACGGCACGGGCCGCCAGCCTAGTGCGGCGACACGGGTCGTCACGACCGAGCCACGCCCGACCCCCGCAGGGCCTAGGGTGCGACTCGTGCCCGACCGCCCCAGACCCAGCCACACGCTCGTGGGCGAGTGGCGCAGCGGCACCTCGCGCAGCCAGTGGACGGTGCTGGCGCTGCTGCTGGCGGCCGTGACGGTCTGCTTCGGGATCTCGCTGCCGTTCTACTCCGTGATGCCGGTCGGCACGTACTTCGTGTGGCTGGTCGTGGGGATGCTGCTGCTCAAGCACCGCCAGCTCACGGTGCTGGTGGCCTACACGGTGCTGGGCGCCCTCACGCTGGCGGTGGTGGACGGTCTGCACGACGGCCAGTTCGGCAGCGCCCGGGCCTCGGGCATGGCCGCGCTCGCGCTCGGCGGGGCGCTGATCCTCTACCAGTCGCGACACCAGCGCTCCGGCCTCCCGGTGCCGTTGGGCGGGGCGATGCTGGCGGACCTGCGCGACCGGCTCCAGCGCCAGGGCACGGTGCCCCCGTTGCCGGACGGCTGGCACTGCGAGACGGCGATGGTCGCCGCCCACGACGTGGGGTACGCCGGCGACTTCATGGTGGCCCGACTCGACGAGTCCCGCGGCCAGCTGGAGATGGTGCTCGTCGACGTGGTCGGCAAGGGGGTCGCGGCCGGGACGGACGCGCTGCAGTTCGCCGGTGCGCTCGGTGGACTCATCGGCGCGCTGCCCCCGGTGGCCCTGGTCGAGGCGGCCAACGACTTCCTGCTGCGCCAGGACTCCGACGAGACGTTCGCGACGGCGGTGCACGTGCTGGTGGACCTGCGCACCGGTGCCTACGAGCTGCACTCGGCCGGCCACCCGCCCGCGCTGGTGTGGGACCACATCGACCGGCACTGGGTCGCCGACTCCGCGCGGGGCACGGCCCTGGGGGTGCAGCCCCGCCCCGAGCTGCACCACAGCACGGGCGTGCTGCAGCCCGGCGACGGCCTGCTCTTCTACACCGACGGCGTGGTGGAGCGTCCCGGTCTCGACATCGACGCCGGCATCGACTGGCTGCGCGAGACCGCCCGCACCGCGGTGCTCGGCGGCTTCGAGGGCGCCGGACGGCGGGTGCTGCGCAAGGTGCGCCGCGGCGACGACGACCGCGCGGTCCTGGTCCTGCACCGTCGGTCGATGCGCTGAGCCCCGGGTCGCACCTCGGCTGCAGGCACGGGGGGAGCGCCCTGGCGGGTGTCGGCGACCGGTCATCGGGCACAGTGGGGCCGTGCCCCCCGCGTCCACGCCCCCGTCCCGACCTGCCCGCGCGCTGTCCGCTCTCCGCGGCGGGCTGCGGACGCCCCGGGGCGCATGGACCGGCGGTGCGCTCGTCCTCCTGGTCGCCGTGGTGCTCACCGTGGTCCTGCTGACCCGGGGTGAGGGCGGGCCCACCCCTGCTGCCCCGGCGCCCACGTCGCCCAGCAGCACCACGACGGGGCCACCCGGCGTCGACACGACCGAGGACGCGACGTACGCCTCCGCTCGACCGGGGTACCCCGACCGGCTGGTGGTTCCCGCGCTGGACGTCGACGCCCCGATCCGTCCGATCAGGGCGCCGGATCGCACCCTGGTGCCTCCCGCCGACCCCCAGGTCCTCGGCTGGTGGGCCGACGGCGCCCGGCCCGGGGCCGACACCGGCAGCGCCCTGGTGGTCGGGCACACGGTGCACACCGGCGGTGGCGCCCTCGACGACCTCGAGACCCTCGCGGAGGGTGACGAGGTCCTGGTGCACAGCCACCGTGGCTCGGGGGAAGAGGGCCCGGAGCGGACCGAGAGCTACGTGGTGCAGGACGTCGAGGTCTATCGCAAGGGCACCCTGGCCCGTCGCGCCGCCGACCTGTTCAGCCAGGAGGTCGACGGCCGCCTGGTGCTGCTCACCTGCGAGGACTGGGACGGCACCCGCTACCTCTCCAACGTGGTGGTCACCGCGGTGCCGGCCGCCGACGAGGACGACTCCGAGGGCACCGCCCGTGGCTGAGGACCCCGTGGTCGACGAGGCAGCGACGCTCGACCCGGCGGTGCTCGACCTGCTGCTCGCCGAGGCCGAGCGCGACCGCACCGGCGTCATCGCGACGCCGCCCGAGTGGGCGGCCGTGGTCTCGGTGGAGCGGGTGAGCCTGGTCAGCGGGGTGCACGACCCCGGGACGCTGCGGCTGCTCCTGCAGGGGCAGGCGGAGGGGGACGTGCTCGTCGAGGTGCAGCGGGCGTGGGCGCGGGTGGCCGACACGGTGCAGCGCAACCGCATGGGCCGCTCCCCGGACGCCGGTGCCTCGCACCGCGACGCGGGGCACCACTCGGTGACCACTGATGCCGAGCGTCTTCGTGCCGCACTGCGGGCAGCCCACCGGACCTTCGAGGCCGAGGCCTACTACCGCGCGAGGTACTCCGATCGCGGCGCGCGCTTCGCCGGCACCGACTCCGCGTGGCTCGTGACGCTGGGCGACCTGCCGACCGACGGGTGCCTCGGCCAGGTCGCCTGGCTCTCCCGGGTGCTCGCGACGCGTGGGATGCCGAGCTGGCTCCTCGAGCGCCACCTCGGCGACCTCGCCGCCGAGCTGGAGGCGGCCTGTGGTGCTGGTGCGGCGGGCACGCTGCCGGAGGCGGCCGCGCACCTGCGCAGCACCCGCGTGGCCGTCGCGGGAGATGACGACCTCACGCAGGCGGCGGACCGCCTGCGTGCGGAGACCGGGGCTGCCGAGCCGCTCGCGGGGGCGGCAGCACTGGTCCTGGCGGCTGGCGCGGACGTCGCTGCCGGCGTGACCGGCTCGTGGGCGCCGTGCGTGGACTGGCTGACCGACGCGGACCGGTGCGACCCCGACGCCGCGGCCTGGCTGCGGGCCGAAGCGGCACGGATCGCACCGGACGGCGGCGTCAGTGCTGGTAGGTCCCGTGGACGATCGCGCGCCCAGCGGTCTTGAAGACCAGGTTGAAGGACACGACCGCCGGGCTGGCGTCGGAGTCGACCCCGAGGGTCTCCTCGGTCACCGCGTGCACCACGAAGAAGTAGCGGTGCACCTGGTCGCCCTCGGGTGGGGCGGCACCCATGAACGCCTTCGGGCCGCCGTCGTTGCGGCACATGAAGGCCGACCCCGGGAGGTCGGCGTCCTCGGCGCCGAGGCCCGCGGGCAGCTCGGTGCAGTCGGCCGGCAGGTCGACCAGGACCCAGTGCCAGAAGCCGCTGGGGGTGGGTGCATCGGGGTCGAAGCAGGTCACGGTGTAGCTCTTCGTGCCCTCGGGGCCCGGCTCCCACGACAGGTGCGGTGAGGTGTTGCCCTCGGCGGCCACCTGCGCCGGGGCCAGCGGCTGGCCGTCGGTCACGTCGTCGCTGCGCACCGAGAAGGACGGCACGCTCGGCAGCAGGTCGTACGGGTTCGGGGTGACAGGTCGATCCAGGGACGTCATAGCGCGAACCTAGTCCGGCGCCGACACGTGGACCACCACCCGGGCAGTGCGATCGGGTCGCTCCGGCCGCGGGAGGATGGGGGCATGCTCGGAGACCACACGGACGCCCCGCCGTACCCCGTCGGACTGCGCCTGGCCGGACGCCGGGTCGTCGTGGTGGGCGGCGGCCACGTCGCCCAGCGCCGGGTACCCGCCCTCATCGGCGCGGGTGCGGACGTCCTGCTGGTCTCGCCCGAGGTGACTCCCGCCCTCGAGGGGCTGGCGGGGGAGGTCACCTGGGTCGAGCGCCGCTTCGAGCTCGCCGACCTCGAGGACGCGTGGTACGTCGTCGCGGCGACCGACGACCCGGAGACCAACGCGCTGGTCTCGGAGGAGTGCGAGCGCCGACGGATCTTCTGCGTCCGCGCCGACGACGCCGCCGGGGGGACGGCCTGGACCCCGGCGGTCGGTCGCCACGGCGGGCTCACCGTCGCGGTGCTGGCCAACCGGGAGCCCCGCAAGTCCGCCGGGGTCCGTGACGAGATCATGACGGCGCTCCGTGACGGCACCCTGACCGCACGCACCACCCTGGACACCACCGCCGGCGTGGTCCTGGTCGGTGGTGGTCCCGGCGACCCGGAGCTCGCCACGGTGGCCGCCCGGCACGCGCTCGCCTCGGCCGACGTCGTGGTGGCGGACCGGCTGGCGCCCCGCGAGCTGCTCGACGAGCTGCCCGCCCACGTCGAGCTCGTGGACGTGGCCAAGCTGCCCCGTGGACGCTCGGCCACCCAGGAGGCCATCAACGAGGTCATCGTCGCGCGTGCCCGGGAGGGCAAGCGGGTCGTGCGCTTCAAGGGCGGCGACGGCTTCGTCTTCGGTCGCGGCTACGAGGAGGTGCTGGCCTGCCAGGCCGCCGGGGTGCCCGTCACGGTCGTGCCCGGCCTCACCTCCTCGATCGCCGTGCCTGCGTCGGTGGGCATCCCCGTCACCCACCGGGGCGTGGCGCACGAGTTCACCGTCATCTCCGGGCACCTGCCGCCGGGTCACCCCGACTCGCTCGTCGCCTGGGACGCCGTCGCCCGGATGCGCGGCACCGTCGTGCTGCTCATGGCGGTCGAGAACGCCCCGGCCATCGCCGAGGCGCTGCTCGACGGAGGACGCGAGCCGACCACACCGGTGGCGGTCATCCAGGAGGGGACGATGCCGGGGGAGCGCACCGTGCTCTCCACGCTCGCCATGCTGGCCACCGACCTGGCCGAGCACGCTGTGCGGCCGCCGGCGATCATCGTCGTGGGGGACGTCGTCGGCGTCGCGCGCCCCGGTCACTACCGTTCGTGACGTGGCACGACTGATCGAGATCGACGACCCGGCCGACCCCAGGCTGGCCGACTACCGCGACCTGCGCGACGTCCAGCTGCGACGTGCCCTGGAGGCCGAGCACGGGCTCTTCCTCGCCGAGGGCGAGAAGGTCGTCCGCCGTGCGGTCGAGGGCGGCTTCGAGGCGCGGTCGTTCCTGATGGCGCCGCGGTGGCTCGACGGCCTCGCCGACGTCCTCGACGCCTCCGACGCGCCCTGCTACGTGCTGTCCGAGGCGCTCGCCGAGAGGGTGACCGGCTTCCACGTGCACCGTGGGGCGCTGGCCTCGCTGCACCGGCGCCCCGACCCCTCGCTGGAGTCGGTGATCGACGGGGCCCGCTTCGTGCTGGTCCTCGAGGACCTCGTCGACCACACCAACGTCGGTGCCGCCTTCCGCTCCGGTGCCGCCCTGGGCGTGGACGCCGTACTGCTCAGCCCCCGGTGCGCCGACCCGCTCTACCGCAGGGCCGTCAAGGTGGGCATGGGGGCGGTGTTCTCGCTGCCCTGGACCCGGGTGCCGGACTGGTACGACGCGCTGCCGACCTTGGCCGGCCACGGGTTCACCAGCGTGGCGCTGACCCTCGCGCCCGACGCCGTACCCCTGGAGGAGGCGGTGGCCGGCCTCGACCGGGTCGCCCTGGTGCTGGGCTCGGAGGGGCACGGGCTGACCTCGCGCTGGGAGCAGTCGGCCGACCGGCGGGCCATCATCCCGATGGCGGCCGGCATCGACTCGCTCAACGTCGCCGCCGCCGCAGCGGTCGCCTGCTACGTCACCGCGCGCCGCTGAGGTCGCCGCCGACGAGGCGTCCGGCTCAGCCCTCGGCGGGCCAGCCCGGCGGGAAGTCCTCGACCTGCTTGTCGTGCTCCTTGGTGAGCTTCTTGCGGGCCTTGGTCGAGAGCCGGTCGCCGAAGACCGTGCCGCGGGTGTGGTCGGTCTCGTGCTGCAGGCAGCGGGCGAGGAGCCCGTCGCCCTCGAAGGAGACGGGGGAGCCGTCGAGCCCCTGACCGGTGACCGAGGCCCGGTCGGGACGGGCGCACTCCACGAACGCGCCGGGGAAGGACAGGCAGCCCTCGTCGGCGTCGTCGAGGTGCCGGTCGCGGCCCTCGGGCAGGGTGAGCTCGGGGTTGCACACGACGCCCACGGTGCGCTCGCCGGACTCGTCGGGGCAGTCGAAGACGAACACCGCGGCGTCGACGCCGATCTGGCAGGCGGCGAGCCCGACCCCGTCGGCGGCGTACATCGTGGCGACCATGTCGGCGACCAGGGAGCGCAGCTCCTCGTCGAAGACCGTGACCGGTTGCTGCGGGCGGTGCATCACCGGCGTGCCCCAGCGGGTGATGGGTCGCACGGTGCCCCCGGTGGGGAGCTGACCGTACGGCGCGTGCTCGGGCGGCGGGATCTCGGACATGCGGGCGATCCTAGGAAGACGGACGCATGGCGCTGTGACCGGCTCCACGAGACGACCTGTAGCGCTATGTGTAACTCACAGTTACATTTCTGGCATGGACATCGGCAAGAGCCTCATGACGCGCCTGTCGCCCGGCGGCAGGCACGGGCTGGCCAGCTCCGAGCAGCGTGACCCCATCGGGTACGCCGTCGCGGCGCTGAACAAGCTGGCCCAGAGCGACCTCCTCGACCGCGTCGGCCTGCGCAAGCAGGCCGAGCAGGTCGTCTTCACCAGCACCCGCGAGGGCTTCAGGACGGTGACGGCCGCGAGCCGCCAGTTCAAGAAGGCCGGCGGCAAGGGCGCGGGCACCCGCGCTCCCGCGGCGCCGCGCAAGGGCGTCTTCGACCTCACGCCCACCGAGGACGAGCAGATGCTCGTCGACGTGGTCTCGGAGTACGCCGAGGAGGTCGTCCGCCCCGCCGCCGCCGAGGCGAACGAGGCCTGTGAGACCCCGGAGGGCGTCCTGAAGGCCGGCCTGGAGATCGGCCTGCCGATCCTCGGCGTGCCCGAGGCGCTCGGCGGCATCTCCGAGGAGCGTTCGGCGATGGCCGGCACCCTGGTGGCCGAGGCGCTGTCGAGGGGCGACATGGGCATCGCGCTGGCCGCGCTCGGCCCCGGCTCGGTCGCGACCGCGCTCGGCCTGTGGGGCACCGAGGCCCAGCAGCAGACCTACCTGCCGGCCTTCACCGAGGATGCCGCTCCTGCCGCCGCCCTCGCGCTGCAGGAGCCCACGGTCCTCTTCGACGTGCTGAAGCCGTCGACCACTGCCCGGAAGACCGCCGAGGGCTACGTCCTCGACGGCACCAAGGCCGGCGTCGTGCGCGGCGCCGAGGCCGAGCTCTTCGTCGTGGGTGCCGCGCTCGAGGGCAAGCCCGTGCTGTTCCTGGTCGAGTCCTCGACCGCCGGCCTGACCGTCGAGGCCGAGCCGTCCATGGGTGTGCGCGCGGCCTCGCTGGCCACGCTGCGCCTCGAGGGCGTCACCGTCCCGACCGACGCCGTGCTCGGCGCGACCGACGGGTCGACCTACACCGAGTGCGTCCGGCTCTCCCGCCTCGCCTGGTGCGCCCTCGCGGTCGGCACCGGCCAGGCCGTGCTCGACTACGTCACGCCGTACGTCAAGACCCGTGAGGCGTTCGGCGAGCCGATCGCCCACCGCCAGTCGGTGGCGTTCATGGTCGCGAACATCGCGATCGAGCTGCAGGCGATGCGTCTGCTCACCTACAAGGCCGCCGGCCGCGCCGCCGCCGGCCAGGAGTTCACCCGCGAGGTCGCGCTGGCCCGCAAGCTGTGCGCCGAGAAGGGGATGGCCATCGGCAACGACGGCGTCCAGCTGCTCGGTGGTCACGGATTCGTCAAGGAGCACCCGGTCGAGCGGTGGTACCGCGACCTGCGTGCCGTCGGTGTCATGGAAGGTGCGGTGCTCGTCTAAGCCCTTCCAGCTTTTCGATCCCCCGCTTCGCTCCTCCTCGAAAACCCGGAAGGGAACCCGAAGACAGTGCCCATTTCTCTGGATGACCCCAAGAAGCTCAAGCCGCTGGCCTCGCAGGCCCACCAGGTCGCGATGAACATGCTGCGTCCCATCTCGCGCAAGTACGACCGCGCCGAGCACGCCTACCCCACCGAGCTGGACATGCTCGCGTCGATGATCGACGGGCTCTCGGAGTCCGGCGCGTCCGAGGGTGCGGGTGCCGCCGGCGTACGCCGCGACGAGAAGCCCGAGGAGAAGCAGGAGGGCACCAAGAACGGCGCCAACCTCGCCTCGGTGATGTCCATCGCCGAGATGTGCTGGGGCGACGTGGGCCTGCTGCTCTCGATGCCGCGCCAGGGCCTCGGCAACTCCGCCATCGCCTCGGTCGCGAACGACGAGCAGTCCGAGCGCTTCGCCGGGGTGTGGGCCGGCATGGCGATCACCGAGCCGGGCGTGGGGTCGGACTCGGCCAACATCAAGACCACGGCGGTCCTCGACGGTGACGAGTACGTCATCAACGGCGAGAAGATCTACGTGACCTCCGGTGACCGGGCCGACCACATCGTGGTGTGGGCGACGCTGGACCGCGAGCTCGGTCGCGCCGCGATCAAGTCGTTCGTCGTCGCCAAGGGCACGCCGGGCATGCGGGTCGAGCGCCTCGAGCACAAGCTCGGCATCCGTGCCTCCGACACCGCGGCCATCATCTTCGAGGACTGCCGGGTGCCGAAGGAGAACCTCCTCGGCTCCCCGGAGATCGACACCAAGCAGGGCTTCGCCGGCGCGATGGCGACCTTCGACAACACCCGCCCGCTGGTGGCCTCGATGGCCGTCGGCTGCGCCAAGGCCGCGCTCGACCTGACCCGCGACCTGCTCACGCAGGCCGGTGTCGAGATCGACTACGACCGGCCGGCCCACGTCCAGTCCGCCGCCGCGGCGAAGTACCTCCAGATGGAGGCCGACTGGGAGGGTGCCCGGCTGCTGATGATGCAGGCCGCGTGGATGGCCGACAACCGCGAGCCCAACAGCCTCGAGGCGTCGATGGCCAAGGCCAAGGCCGGCCGGGTCGGCTCCGACATCACGCTGTCCTGCGTCGAGCTGTGCGGCTCGGTGGGCTACTCCGAGGGCGAGCTGCTCGAGAAGTGGGCCCGCGACTCCAAGATCCTCGACATCTTCGAGGGCACCCAGCAGATCCAGCAGCTGATCATCGCCCGCCGCATCCTGGGCCTCTCCAGCGCCGAGCTGAAGTAGTCCTCGGACCGGGTAGACGCAGTCGTGCCCCTCAGCGGGCGCCATGGCGCCCGCTGAGGGGCACGAGTCGTTCTACTCGGCGGCGCGCCGCAGGGTCTCGGTCTCGGCGGCGACCTGCTTGACGGTCGCCTCGTCGAGCAGCGGCTCCGCCTCGGCGAGGCCGGTGGCACCGTCGGTGCCGAGCTCCTCGGCCGGGGCGTCAGGGCCCTCGGGCTCCGGCGGGAGGGCGGAGGCCGGGGTCGGCTCGCTCTTCAGCGGTACGTCGGCGGCCCGGCGCTTCTTCGCAGCCGGCTTCGCGGCGGGCTTCGCGGCGGGCTTGCTGGCCGGCTCGGTGCCCGTCGTCACGCCCGGCGTGACCGGCTCAGGCTCGGGCGTCGGCTCTGGCTTCGGCTCGGGGGTGGGAGGCGGCCCCGGCACGACGGGCTCGGGCTCCACGGGCGGGGCGGTCGCGTCGGGCCGCACCAGGCGGCGTGCGCCCATCGTGAGGTGGGTGGCGACCGACAGGCCGGTGCGCACTCCCGCGCCGGCCACCGTGGTGGCGGACGAGGTCAGCTGGCGGGCGACGGTCATCAGGGCGCTCAAGGGGTGTCTCCTCTCGTCGGACACCTCGAGTCAAGCAAGCGACGACGCCCCACCCATCACCCGGTCGAGCGGGGTGGGTGGGGCGTCGCCGCGGATGGGGCGCCGCGCGCGTCAGGAGACGGCGCGGAACGGGTCGTGCTCGGCCAGGATCTTGTCGACGCGCGCCTGGTCCAGGCGCATCGTGACCGAGGAGGACTCCTGCTGGTCGCGGATGATCTTGGCGAGCGTGAACGCCGAGGTGGTCAGGTAGAGCGTGCCGAGACCGAGGAACGCGCGGACCCACGGGTCGACGGGCAGGTAGAGCACGGCGAAGACCATCGAGAGCAGCGCGATGGCGAAGGAGATCCAGGCCTGGGCCTGGAAGGCGGCGGTGGTGCGGGACGCAGGGGCGGTGTTGTTCGTCATGCCCCCAGCCTCGGCGGGGTGGCCGGGTCCTCGCGCCCGCCGGCGTACCCGGATCCGGGTGAGTACGTGGGCTCAGCCGACGACCGGAGTCCACGCGGCACCGGCGGAGGGGGTGGCGAGCAGGTGCTGCGGGCTGCGGAAACCGGCCTCGGCGAAGCTGTCGTCGATGGCGGTGACGACCCGGTCCACCCTCTCGGTCGGGACCCACGCCACCGCGGAACCGCCGAAGCCGCCGCCGGTCATCCGGGCCCCGAGCGCCCCCGCCCCGACCGCCGCGGCCACGGCGGCGTCCAGCTCCGGGCAGGAGATCTCGAAGTCCTGGCGCATCGAGGCGTGGCTGTCGGCCGTGAGCCGGGCGAGCGCCTCCCGGTCGTCGGTCTCGAGAGCGGCCACCGTGGCGGTGACCCGGTCGATCTCGGTGACGACGTGGCGGGCCCGTCGTCGCAGGCGGTCGTCGTCGAGTCCCTCGACCTGCTCGAGCGTGGCCTTCCGCAGGCTCGGGACGCCGAGCAGCCGGGCCGCCTCCTCGCAGTCGTCGCGTCGCGACCCGTAGCCGCCGTCGACGAGGGCGTGGCTGACCCGGGTGTCCGTGACGAGCAGTGCCAGGCCGCGCTCGGTGAGCTGCAGCGGCACCGACCGACGGCGCTCGTCCTCGAAGTCGATGAGCAGGGCGTGGTCGGCGGTGCCGTGGACGGACACGGCCTGGTCCATGCCGCCCGTGGGGGCGCCGACGACCTCGCGCTCGGCGGTGATCCCCGCACGGACCAGGAGCTCGGCGGTGGCACCCACCACCGGTCGCTCGAGCAGCCCCAGGACCGCCGCACCCACCGCGCACTCGAGCGCCGCGGAGCTGGACAGCCCCGCGCCGAGCGGCACGGTGGAGTCGACGACCAGGTCGACGCCGGGCACGGGCAGGCCCTCGCGGGACAGGGCCCACAGCACGCCGGCGGCGTACCCGGTCCAGCCGGTGGGGCCGCCGGGGCCGCGGTCGGCCAGGTCACCGACGAACGCGTCGTCCTGCTGGAGGCTGAGCAGCCGGACTCGGCCGTCGTCGCGGGCACGGGCAGCGGCTCGCGTGCCGTGGGGCAGCGCGACCGGCAGGACGAGCCCGGCGTTGTAGTCGGTGTGCTCGCCCATCAGGTTGACCCGGCCCGGGGCACGGCCGAACACGGTCGGTCGAGCGTCGGTGAGGCGCTCGAACGCCGCGACGAGCAGGTCGGTGCGGTCCTCGGCCTCCAGCATCCCCATGGCCGCCACCCTAGGAGCAGCACCTCGTAGGCTCGCGACGTGCGCTTCCTCAACGACGTCATCCCACCGCACGACCTCACCTACGACGACGTGTTCATGGTGCCGGCCCACTCCGCGGTCGCCAGCAGGTACGACGTCGACCTGGCCACCACCGACGGCACCGGCGCGACGGTGCCGCTCGTGGTCGCGAACATGACCGCGATCGCGGGGAAGCGGATGGCCGAGACGGTGGCCCGGCGAGGTGGCCTCACCGTCATCCCGCAGGACATCCCCGAGCCGGTCGTGCGCGACGTGGTGCGGTTCGTGAAGTCGCGGCACCTGGTCCTCGACACCCCGATCGAGCTGGCGCCCCACCAGACCGTCGCCGAGGCGATGTCGCTGATCCCCAAGCGGGCGCACCGGGCCGCCGTGGTCGTCGACGACGGCCGCCCCGTCGGGGTCGTCGGGGTGCACGACTGCGAGGAGGTCGACCGGTTCGCGCAGGTGCACCAGGTGATGCGGCCGGCGAGCGTGACGATCTCGGCCGACACCGATCCCCGTGAGGCGTTCGACGCGATCGACCGGGCGCGGGCGGCCCTCGCCGTGGCCGTCGACGGTGACGGCCGGCTGGTCGGGGTGCTGACGCGGGCGGGGGCCCTGCGCGCGACGCTCTACACCCCCGCGGTCGACTCCGACGGCGGGCTGCGGGTCGCCGCGGCGGTCGGGGTCAACGGCGACGTCGCGGCCAAGGCGGCCTCCCTGCTGGGGGCCGGGGTGGACTGCCTCGTGGTCGACACCGCCCACGGTCACCAGGACCGGATGCTCGAGGCCCTGCGGGCCGTGCGGGCGCTGGACCCGGAGGTGCCCGTCGCCGCGGGCAACGTCGTCTCCGCCGACGGCGCCCGTGCGCTCGTCGAGGCCGGGGCCGACATCGTCAAGGTGGGGGTCGGGCCGGGGGCCATGTGCACGACCCGGATGATGACCGGCGTCGGGCGACCGCAGTTCTCCGCGGTGCTGGAGTGCGCCGCCGCGGTGCGCGACCTCGGCGGCCACGTCTGGGCCGACGGGGGAGTGCGCCACCCGCGCGACGTGGCGTTGGCCCTGGCGGCCGGTGCGTCGAGCGTGATGATCGGGTCGTGGTTCGCCGGGACGCACGAGTCGCCCGGCGACCTGGTCGAGGACGGCGGCCGGTCCTACAAGGTCTCCTTCGGGATGGCCTCCGCGCGCGCCGTCGCGCACCGGACGGCCGGCGAGTCGGCGTACGACCGCGCCCGCAAGGGTCTCTACGAGGAGGGGATCTCCGCCTCGCGGATGTACCTCGACCCCGCCCGCCCCGGGGTGGAGGACCTCATCGACCAGATCTGCTCGGGCGTGCGCTCCGCGTGCACCTACGCTGGCGCCTCGTCGCTGGCCGAGCTGCACGAGCGGGCGGTGGTCGGCGTGCAGTCCGCGGCCGGGTACGCCGAGGGGCGGCCGCTCGCGACCTCCTGGTGAGCCCTGGTGAGCCCTGGTGAGCCCTGGTGAGCCCTGGTGAGGTCCGCGCCGGTCGCCCGGCTCAGCGCCGCGAGCTGTTGGCCGTGCGGCCGCGCACGACGCCGATGAAGGTCTGCACCCGCTCGTCGTCGTGGTCGGTGCGCCAGACCAGGCCGATCGTGGTCGTCGGCAGGTCGGTCACGGGGCGGAAGGTGACGTCCTTGCGATGGTGCAGGCGCGCGACCGACATCGGCACCACGAGCACTCCGGTGCCGGCGGCGACCGTCTCGACGGCGTCCTTGACGCTCATCGCGGGCCAGTCCAGCTGCTCCGCGGCCGGTCGCCACCCCGATCGCTCGGGGTGGACCAGCTGCTCGTCGGCGAGGTCCTCGGTGGTCAGCTCCTCCACCACCGTCGCGACGTGCTCGACACCCATCACCGCGACCGGCCGCTCCTCGTAGAGCGGGATGCAGTGCAGGTCCTCGCGGTCCACGGGCAGCCGGGCCAGCACCATGTCGAGCGTGCGTTCGCGGACGCCCTGCTCCTGCTCGTCCTCGGTCACCGGGACGAGCTCGATCGCGCCGGCGCGCTGCTCGAAGATGCGTGCCCACTTGTCCGGGGTCGCACCGGTCACGAAGCCGAGTCTGAAGGGTGCGCTCACGCGGAGAGCCTAGAGGTCCCGGGTCGGGCGCAGGACGCGTCAGGGGCAGATGGGGCAGGAGTCCTCGTCCTCGAGCCCCTGCTCGAGACGCCAGGCGTGCAGGAACCGGACCGCGCCCTCGCCCTGGTCGTAGACCCGGGTCCCGTCGCCGGAGTAGGACGGCCGCGACGTCGCGACGACCCACAGGTAGACCAGCAGCATCTCCAGGGTCTCGCCGCCCTTGGGCGAGTGGCCCGCGAACACGTAGCGCGTCGTGGCGACGGCGCACTCGTCGATCTCGACGAGCTCACGCGGGGGACGCAGGTCGCTGATGCACCAGCCGCACTCGACGTCGCGGGCCTGGCGGGCGCGGTGGCCGTGCAGGAACGCGGCCGCCTGCCCGGCGGTCGGGTAGATCTGCAGCCCGGCGGGGAGGCCGGAGGTGCCGGAGAGGATCCAGTGGTAGACGGTGACGGCGTCCTCGATGTCGTGCCAGCCGACCTGGTGGTCGGCCATCACGAACGCCGTCGTGGTCGCGGCGGCGACGTCGAGCTCGGGGGCCACCCCCAGCCTGGGCGCCGGCTGGGGCGCGCGCGTGGCCGTGGCGAAGGGGTCCTCGTCGAAGGAGGGGTTGGGGGACGGAAGCGCTGTCATGGCGACGGCTCTCAGGTGGGGGTGGGGGAGGTGCAGCGGGGGTCTGCACCGGAACGGGTCCTCAGCGGGCTGATCGACCTCCAGGATGCCCTCCTGAGGCTTTCACATCCGGGGATCGCCGACTGGTCCAGACCGGCGGGTGCTACCGGTAACCGCCCACGGTGCTCCCCGCTGCCCAGGTGAGTGACCGCACGACACCGCCGAGGGAGGGCACCGGTGCCGCGAGGATTCCCCCCACTGCTGGACCCCGCCGACCGTCATGTCGCCGAGCGGTTCAGCTACGGCGTCAACGCGCGCCTGGCCGGGGTGCGCGGCGGGCGCTACCACTCTCGGTGGCCGACGCTGCGCGACGGACGACTGGAGTCCGGTGACCTCACCGTCACCACCGACTACCGGCACCTGCTCATGGAGATCGTGCAGGCACGCTTCCCCGGCGTGGACGCGCATCGGGTCTTCCCGCAGGCGGGCTACCGCCGGCGGCTCGGCGTCATGCGCTGACGCCTAAGGCCGTCGTCCTCACGCCAGCAGGACGGTGAGGACGCCCAGGCCGTAGAGGCCGATCAGCCCGACGCTCTCGAAGCCGATGCCGCCAGGACCACGCGGCTCACGGCGGATCAGCCCGAGCATGAGCACCGCGCTCATCACCGCACCCAGCGCCGTCCACGTCACGACCCGGTCGGAGACGGCGTGGTAGATCGAGCCCTCGGTGTAGGCCACGTCGGAGAACGCGGCGAAGAGCGTGTCGAAGGCGTTGCCGCCGATGATGCCGGCCACCGCCAGGGTGAGGGCACCGCGGCGGACGGCCGCCAGCGTCGTCACCAGCTCAGGGAGGGAGGTGGCGACCGCGGTGAACAGCACGCCCATGAGCGCCTCGTCGAGCCCGGTCGCGTCCACGATGCCGGTGGCCGAGCGCTGCATCAGGAAGCCCGCGACGCCCATGAACGCCACCAGGACCGCGGTGACGCCGAGGAGGCCGGCCAGGGAGCGCTCCTCGCCCGAGGGGTCCGGCTCGTCCTCGCGGGTCTCGCGCGTCCTCTGCGGCACCCACATCGGCTCGGCCCGCGCATCGCGTGCCAGCCGCAGTCCGTAGACGTAGGACACCAGCAGCAGGGGCGTCACCACGTGCACCGGGCCGATCGTCCACTGCGGCATCGCGAACGCCAGCAGGAGCCAGGACAGCTGGGTCAGCAGCAACGCCCCCTGCAGCAGGTTCCCGAGGGAGGCAGCCGCGTGCTCGAGGTTCGCCCGCCGGTAGGCGAGATCGGCGACGGCGAGGAACAGCGTCTGCACGGCGATGCCGCCCACGGCGTTGGACATCGCCAGCTCGGGGTGGCCGCTCGCGGCGGCCGAGGTGGACAGCACGCTGCCGCTGAGGGAGGTGGCCAGTCCCATCAGGACCGCCCCCATGATCGCCTCGCCCAGACCGGTGCGGTCCGCCAACCGGTCGACGACGCCGGCCAGGCGCGTCCCGGTGATGGCGATGACGAGCGTGCACGCCACGAAGAGCACGATGGACGGTCCGAGCGCGAGGCTCTGCAGCACGGGACCCCCTGGTCCTGGTTGCCGGCGGGCTCGGACCAGCACGCCGGGGACGGCGCGCCGGGGGACGAGCAGGTACGAAGGACTCTTTCGACCGTAACCGGTCGCGCGGGCCGCAGGTCACCCCCGTGGGTCCCCTCCGACGCCCCCTGCGGAGCCGTCACGCCAGGTGGCCGCCGGGAGGGGAAAGCGAAAGGCCCAGGTGCTGTGACCTGGGCCTTTCGTGCTTCTGGTGTCCGAGGGGGGACTTGAACCCCCACGCCCTAATACGGGCACTAGCACCTCAAGCTAGCGCGTCTGCCAATTCCGCCACCCGGACGAGTGCGGGCGCAACAGTAGCAGCGGGTCGACCGGACCACCGCATCGGGACCGCTTCCCCGGTGATGCCATGCTGGAGGGCATGTCGACGCCCCACTCGGACGCCCCAGGACAGCGCGACTACGACCCCGCGTCGGAGGTCGTGGAGCTGTGTCGCGACCTCATCCGCATCGACACCTCCAACTACGGCGAGGCCGAGGGACCGGGGGAGCGCAAGGCCGCTGAGCACGTCGCGACGCTCCTCGACGAGGTCGGCATCGAGTCGACCGTCGTGGAGCGGACACCCGGCCGCACGAGCCTCGTCGCGCGCTGGGGCGACACGTTCAGCGACCGTGACGCCCTGCTGCTGCACGGCCACCTCGACGTCGTACCGGCCGCGGCGGAGGACTGGCAGGTCGATCCGTTCTCCGGGGAGGTCCAGGACGGCTACGTCTGGGGTCGTGGCGCGGTCGACATGAAGGACTTCGACGCGATGCTGCTCAGCGTCGTCCGGGCCCGCACGCGCGCGGGCCAGGTGCCGGACCGCCCGATCGTCCTCTGCTTCACCGCCGACGAGGAGGCCGGCGGGCACCACGGCGCCCAGGTGATCGTGGAGGACCACCCCGACCTGCTCGAGGGCTGCACCGAGGCCGTCGGTGAGGTCGGCGGGTTCTCCACCACCGTGCGCGGGCGGCGCGTCTACCTCGTCGAGGCCGCCGAGAAGGGCATGGCCTGGATGAAGCTCACCGCTCGCGGCCGGGCCGGGCACGGGTCGATGATCAACACCGACAACGCCGTCTCCCGGCTCACCGCCGCGGTGGCTCGCATCGGCGCCCACGAGTGGCCGGTGCGCCTCACGCCGACGATGGAGGTGCTCCTCGCGACCGTCGCCGACCTCGCCGGCACCGAGGCGACCCCGGAGAACGCCCGCGACCTCATCGAGGAGTTCGGCGGCGCGGCCCGGATGCTCGGCGCGGTCATCTCCAACACCACCAACCCCACCATGCTCGACGCCGGCTACAAGGTGAACGTCATCCCCACCGAGGCCACCGCCCACGTCGACGGCCGCTTCCTGCCCGGCTTCGAGGACGAGTTCTTCGCCACGCTGGCCGAGCTGACCGGCGAGGGGATCGACATCGACTTCGTGTCCCACCAGCAGCCGTGGGAGACGCCGTACGACGGGGACCTGGTCGCCGCGATGAACCGCTCGATCCTCGCCGAGGACCCCGACGGCATCGTCGCGCCCTACCTCATGTCCGGCGGCACCGACGCCAAGCACTTCCGCAAGCTCGGGATGCGCTCCTACGGCTTCGCGCCGCTGCGGCTGCCCGCCGACCTGGACTTCACCGCGCTGTTCCACGGCGTCGACGAACGGGTGCCCGTGGACGCACTGGAGTTCGGCGCCCGGGTCTTCGACCGGTTCCTCGACCAGGTCTGAGCGGGTCCTCAGGCGGTCCGCACGGCCCTGATGATCTTGCGCCGCAGGATCACCCGTCGGATGCCGTCGGCCCCGATCCGGACGCGGTCGAGCTCCCAGCCACCGTGCTCCGCGCGGTCCACGAGCAGCTTGGTGACCACGTTGCGGCTCAGCTCGCGGGAGAACGCGACCTGCTCGAACTCCCACTCCACCCCGGCACGGGGTGGTCGGCGGTCGATCCTCATCGGTCCTCCCTCCGAGCGGGGAGCGTCAGTCCGCGCTCACGTCGTCGAGCGCCGCCACGATCTCGGACGGCAGGGTGAGGTCCTCCACGCTGAGGGCGGTCCGCAGCTGGGCCGCGGTCCGTGCCCCCACGATAGGCGCCGTCACCCCGGGCCGGTCCCGGACCCACGCGAGCGCCACCTGGACCGGTGAGAGGTCGAGCCCCTCGGCGGCCCGGCAGACGGCCTCGACGACCGCCATCGTGCGGTCGTCGTCGAGGTAGGGCTGCACGAAGCGGGAGAACTGGCTGGTGGCCGCGCGGGAGTCGGCGGGCGTGCCGGTGCGGTACTTCCCGGTCAGCACACCGCGTCCCAGCGGGGACCAGGGGAGAACGCCGAGGCCCATGGCAGCGGCGGCCGGCAGGACCTCGTGCTCCACGGCACGGTTGACGAGGGAGTACTCCACCTGGGTGGAGGCCAGCGCGACCCGGCCGGGCACCGCCCGCTGCCACGTGGCGGCCTGGGCGGTCTGCCAGCCGGTGTAGTTGGAGATGCCGACGTGCGCCGCGCGTCCGCTGCTCACCGCGAGGTCGAGCGCGCTGAGCGTCTCCTCCAGGGGGGTGCGGGGGTCCCAGGTGTGCACCTGCCACAGGTCCACGTGGTCCACGCCGAGACGGCGCAGCGAGGCGTCGAGGGTCGAGAGCAGCGAGCCGCGCGAGGCGTTCACCTGGGTGCGGCCGTCGCGGGCGCTGATCGCCGCCTTGGTGGCGATGACGAGCTCGTCGCGGTGGACCACGTCGCCGAGGAGCGAGCCGAGCAGCTGCTCCGAGCGGCCCTCCGCGTACGCCGCGGCCGAGTCGACCAGGGTGCCGCCCGCCTCCACGAACGCGACCAGCTGGTCGCGTGCCTCGTGCTCGTCGGTGTCGCGGCCCCAGGTCATGGTGCCGAGCCCCAGTCGGGAGACCCGGAGTCCCGTGCTGCCCACGGATCGCTGCTGCATGGAGCGAAACCTATCGGCCCCGCCCCGCCGTGCCGCCGACGGCTCGCCGAGCCCTACCCCTACGCTTGGTGCCCGTGCTGGACCTCCTCAAGGCCGTCGTCCTCGGGACCCTGCAGGGGCTCACCGAGTTCTTGCCGATCTCCAGCAGCGCCCACCTGCGCATCTACCCCGAGCTGTTCGGGTGGGGCGATCCGGGCGCTGCGTTCACCGCCGTCGTCCAGATCGGCACCGAGCTCGCGGTGCTCATCTACTTCCGCGAGGACATCTGGCGCATCGGCAGCACCTGGGTGCGCTCCCTGTTCCAGGCGGAGTACCGCGGCCACCTCGACGCCCGGATGGGCTGGTTCATCATCGTCGGCTCGCTGCCGATCGTGGTGCTGGGCATCGCGCTGAAGGACGTCATCGAGGAGGACTTCCGCAGCCTGTGGATCGTCGGCTGCACGCTGATCGTGTTCGGCATCCTGCTCGGCCTGGCCGACCGCTTCGGCCGCAACGAGAAGGAGATCCGCAAGCTCACGCTGCGCGACGCGGTGCTGATGGGCGTCGCCCAGGCCTGCGCCCTCGTGCCGGGCGTCTCCCGCTCCGGCGCCACCCTCTCGATGGGCCGTCTCCTCGGCTACGAGCGGGCCGCCGCCACCCGCTACGCGTTCCTGCTCGCGATCCCCGCGGTCGTGGGCGCCGGTCTCTTCGAGCTCAAGGAGATCCCGAACGGCGACAACTCCTACGGCTGGGGACCGACGCTGGTCGCGACGATCGTCTCCTTCGTCGTCGGGTACGCCGTCATCGCCTGGCTCCTGAAGTGGGTCACGACCCGCACCTACACGCCGTTCGTGGTCTACCGGGTGATCCTGGGTGGCGCCGTGCTGGCGCTGCTGTCGGCGGGCGTCCTGACCGCCTGAGCGCTGCCGAGCCTCCCGGTCGTAGCCGGACGGACCGAAGGCCGTGCCCGAAGCCACCGGAGGGGGCTCCCCGCCCCCGAGCAGCGGTTCGGTCCGTCCGGCTGCGCGCCCCGGGGCTACAACCAGCCCGAGCGCCGGAAGAACCACCACAGCAACCCCGAGACCCCGCCCATCAGCAGCAGCGCGAACGGGTAGCCGAGCGTCCAGTCCAGCTCGGGCATGTGGGTGAAGTTCATGCCGTAGACGCCGGCGATGAGCGTCGGCACCACCACGAGCGCGGCGCCGGCGGAGATCTTGCGCATGTCGTCGTTCTGCTGCATCGAGATCCGGGCCACGTGCGCCTCGAAGGCGGTCGAGAGGAGCGCGTCGAGGGTGTCGACGTCCTCGGCGGTGCGGGCGAGGTGGTCGAGCACGTCGCGGAAGAAGGGCGCGGCCGCGGCGTCGACCTCCGGGACCTGTCCGGCGGCGAACCGAGACATCGGCTCGCGCAGGGGGAGCACCGCTCGGCGTACCTCGGCGATCTCGCGCTTGAGCCGGTAGATCCGTGCGGAGTCGTCGGTGCGCTCCTCGGAGAAGACCGAGGCCTCGACCTCGTCGACATCGACCTGGAGCTCGTCGACGACCTCGACGTACTCGTCGACCACCCGGTCGCACACGGCGTAGACCACGGCGGCGGGTCCGTGCTCCAGGACCCGGGTGTCGCCCTCGAGCCCCTCGCGCGCGGCGGCCAGCCCGCTGCCCCGCCCGTGCCGCACGGTGACCACGAAGTCGTGGCCGAGGAAGATGCTGATCTCGCCGGTCTCGACGGCGTCCTCCTCGTCGACGTACCAGAGCGTCTTGAGCACGAGGAACAGGTTGTCGTCGTAGCGCTCGAGCTTGGGCCGCTGGTGCGCCTTCACGGCGTCCTCGATGGCGAGCTCGTGCAGGCCGAAGACGCGCGCCACCTCGCTCAGCTCGTCCTCGGTGGGCTCGTGGAGCCCCACCCAGACGAACCCCGGCTCCTGCGCGGCGGTCGCTTTCAGTGCCGCGAAGTCGTGCGGATCCCCGTCGGGGGCGACACGGTTCCCGTGCCGGTACAACGCGCTGTCGACGATCACGTGCCGAGGCTACGGTCCCAGGGCGCTGGCTACAGTCGCCCCCATGGCCACCGTCGTCCTCCTGCGCCACGGCCGCACGACCGCCAACGCCACCGGCGTCCTGGCCGGGCGCACCCCGGGCGTCCGTCTCGACGACCTCGGGCGGGGGCAGGCCGAGCGCGCCGGCGCCCGTCTCGCCGGGGTCCCGCTGGCCCGGGTCGTCAGCAGCCCGCTGGAGCGCTGCAAGCAGACCACCCGCGCCGTGCTGGCCGCCCAGCCCACCGAGCCGCCGCTGCTGACCGAGCGCGGGATCACCGAGTGCGACTACGGCGAGTGGCAGGGGCGCACGCTCAAGGAGCTGGCCAAGGAGAAGCTGTGGCGCACCGTCCAGGCCCAGCCCTCGGCCGCGGCCTTCCCGGGCGGTGAGTCGATGTCGGCCATGCAGGCGCGCGCCGTGGAGGCCGTACGCCGTCACGACGCCGAGGTCGAGTCCGAGCACGGTCCGGGCGCGGTCTGGGTGGCCGTCAGCCACGGCGACATCATCAAGTCGGTGCTCGCCGACGCGCTCGGCATGCACCTCGACCTCTTCCAGCGCATCTCGGTCGACCCGGCGTCGCTGTCGATCGTGCGCTACTCCGAGCAGCGCCCCTACGTGCTGGCCAGCAACACCCACGAGGGCGACCTGTCGTGGCTGGCCCCGCCCGCGAAGGGCAGGGGGCGCCGGTCGCGGCGCGCTGCGACCACGGACGCCGCCGTCGGCGGGGGAGCCGGTCCGGGGGAGCAGCGGACTGGGGCGCACCCCTAGGGTGGATCACATGCCTCTCGTCCACGGATTCGACCCGCCGGAGCGCTTCGTCGCGGGCACCGTCGGCCCCCCGGGCTCGCGCACGTTCTTCCTGCAGGCACGCAGCGGAACCCGCCTCGTCAGCGTCTCCCTGGAGAAGCAGCAGGTCGCCGCCCTCGCCGAGCGCATCGACGAGCTCCTCGACGAGGTGATGGACAGCGAGGCGGCCGCGTCCGTGGTGCCCGCGGTCGCGCCCGTCGCGCTGCAGGACAACGCGCCGCTGGAGCAGCCCATCGAGGAGGAGTTCCGCGCCGGCACCATGACGCTGTCGTGGGACCCCGACGACGAGCGCGTCGTGGTGGAGGTGTTCCCCTTCACCGAGGCGGCCGTGGTGAGCCCCGACCAGCTCGACGAGGACTTCGAGGAGCCCGAGCCCGAGGAGGTGCTGCTGGTCCGGATGCCACCGGGCCTGGCCCGTGCCTTCGTGGCGCGCAGCGAGAGCGTCCTGGGCGCCGGGCGCCCGAACTGCCCCTTCTGCGGCAATCCGATCGACCCCGACGGCCACCTGTGCGTCCGGGCCAACGGCTTCCGTCGGCGCGACCCGGTCTGACGCGACGTGACGATCGGGGGCGACGTGCACGGGATGACCTCCAGCGCGCACGACGGTGTGCCGCAGGGCGAGCTGGTCCTCGACGGGCGCGTCATGCCGGCCTCCAACGCCACCTTCGTCGGGAGCATCGGCACGGGCGACGGCGAGGTCCAGGTCGTCTACAAGCCGGTCGCGGGGGAGCGGCCGCTGTGGGACTTCCCCGGCGCGGTTCTGGCACAGCGCGAGGTGGCGGCGTACCTCGTCGGTGCGGCCTTCGCCGGTGACGACTTCCGCAACCCGGTGCCGCTGACCTGGCTGGCCGACGGTCCGCACGGCCCGGGGATGGTGCAGACCTGGCAGGAGCCCGACGAGGACCAGGAGGCGGTCACGCTCGTGCCCGCCGGCGCGGTGCCCGGCGGCATGCTGCACGTCTTCGACGGCTACGACGCCGCCGACCGCCCGATCTCGCTGGTGCACGAGGACACGGCCGCCCTGCGACGCATCGCCGTGCTCGACGTCGTCCTCAACAACGCCGACCGCAAGGGCGGCCACGTGCTGGAGGCCGCCGACGGCCACCGGTGGGCGATCGACCACGGCATCGCGTTCCACGCCGAGCCCAAGCTCCGCACGGTGCTGTGGGGCTGGACCGGGCAGCCGTTGACGGCCCAGGAGTGCGCCGCCGTCACGCGCGTCCGAGACGTGGCGCAGGGCGAGCTGGCGGGCACGCTGGCGGAGCTGCTCGACGACCGCGAGGTCGCCGCGCTCGTGCGTCGTTGCGAGCGCCTGCTGGCGCGCGGTGCCCTGCCCGGACCCGGTGGCGAGGGCCCGGCCATCCCCTGGCCGCCCTTCTGACCACGTCGCGCGGGCGCCCGTCTAGGCTCGGGTCCATGCGCGCCTGGCCTGCTCCCGACCTCCCTGACCTGAGGGTCGTCGCCCCGCCGGTCTCCCTGCACGACACCGCCACCGGCGGCCGTCTGGTGCTGGAGCCCGAGGGCCCGGCCCGCCTCTACGTCTGCGGCATCACGCCCTACGACGCCACCCACATGGGCCACGCCGCGACGTACGTCGGCTTCGACCTCCTCAACCGTGCGTGGCGCAACGCCGGGCACGAGGTCACCTACGTCCAGAACGTCACCGACGTCGACGACCCGCTGCTGGAGCGCGCCACCAAGGTCAACGTGGCCTGGGAGGAGCTCGCCGAGCGCGAGACCGAGCTGTTCCGCCAGGACATGACGGCCCTGCGGGTGCTGCCCCCCGCGCACTACACCGGTGCCGTGGAGTCCATCCCGCTGGTGATCGACCTGATCCAGCGCATGGACGCCGCCGGCGCGGTCTACCGCGTCGACGACGACCTCTACTTCTCCGTCACCGCCGACCCCGCGTTCGGGCAGGAGTCCGGGCTCGACCGGGCCGCGATGCTCGAGATCTTCCCCGAGCGCGGCGGCGACCCGGACCGTCCCGGCAAGAAGGACCCGCTGGACTGCCTCGTGTGGCGTGCCGAGCGCGAGGGCGAGCCGTCGTGGCCCAGCCCCTTCGGGCCCGGCCGCCCGGGGTGGCACGTGGAGTGCACCGCCATCGCGTGGGAGCACCTCGGTGGCACCCTCGACGTCCAGGGCGGTGGGTCCGACCTGGTCTTCCCGCACCACGAGATGTGCGCCGGGCACGCACACGTCGCGACGGGCACGCCGTTCGCCAGGGCCTACGCCCACGCCGGCATGGTCGGCTACGACGGCGAGAAGATGTCGAAGTCGCGGGGCAACCTGGTCTTCGTCTCCGCACTGCGGAACTCCGACGTCGACCCGATGGCGATCCGGCTCACCCTGCTGCGCCACCACTACCGGGCCGACTGGGAGTGGACCGACGCCGAGCTCTTCGACCAGGTCGACACCCTGGACCGCTGGCGCCGTGCGCTGGCGCTGGGGGCCGGCGCCCCGGCGGAGACCGTCGTGACCGAGGTGCTGGCGGCCCTGGCCGACGACCTCGACGCTCCCCGCGCGGTCGCGGCCGTGGACGCCTGGGTCGACGCTACCCTGGGCACCCACGGGCTGGCCGACACCTCCGACCCCGACGCTGCGGTGCGCGTCCACGCGCTCCTCGACGCCGCGCTCGGCCTCTCCCTGTAGGGGCGAGCGGGCTCAGTCGTCCTCGCCGCGCCGCTTGAGGTAGCGCTCGAACTCCCGCGCGATGGCCTCGCCCGAGGCCTCGGGGAGGTCGGTCGTGTCGCGGGTCTCCTCCAGGGAGCGCACGTAGTCGGCGACGTCCTCGTCCTCCTCGGCCAGCTCGTCGACGCCGCGCTCCCAGGCGCGGGCGTCCTCGGGGAGGTCGCCGAGCGGGATCGAGATCTCCAGCAGGTCCTCGATCTGCCCGATGAGCGCCAGCGTGGCCTTCGGGCACGGCGGCTGCGCGACGTAGTGGGGGACCGCCGCCCAGTACGACACCGCGGGCATGTCGACCCGGACGCAGGCGTCCTGGAAGACCCCGACGATGCCGGTGGGTCCCTCGTAGGTCGACTGCTCGAGCTTGAGCCGATCGACCAGCTCGGGCTCGGTGGCGGTGCCGGTCACCGGGATCGGGCGCGTGTGCGGGGTGTCGGCGAGCAGAGCGCCGAGGGTGACGACCAGCTCCCCACCCAGCTCGTCGGTCGCAGCCAGCAGCTCGGCGCAGAACTGGCGCCAGCGCATGTTCGGCTCGATGCCGCGGATGAGGATCACGTCGCGCTCGAGGTCCGGGGGAGAGGCGACGGCGATCTGCGTGGTCGGCCAGGTGATCCGGCGGTGCCCGCGCTCGTCGCTGCCGACCACCGGTCGGTTGACCTGGAAGTCGTAGAAGTCCTCGGGGTCCACGGCACCGACGATGCGGGCGTTCCAGACACGGATCAGGTGGTCCACCACCGAGGAGGCGGCGTCGGCGGCGTCGTTCCACCCCTCGAAGGCGGCGATGACGATGGGGTCCACCAGGTCCGGGGCGTCGTCGATCTCGATCACCCACCCAGCCTAGGCACTGGGGCGGTCGCACCCCGAGGATTTCGGACTCGCTCCGCCGCGGTGTCAGGATCTGGATACGAGCCGCACAGCGTCGTACGGCGTTCCTAGGCTGGTCCGTCCGCCCGAGAGGAGCCCCTGCGATGACCTCCGCCACGACCCCGTCGTCCGGCCAGGACTGGCGCCCCGACGTCACCGAGGAGCTCAGCGAGCTGCTCAGCCGGAGGATCCTGGTGATCGACGGCGCCATGGGCACCGCGATCCAGCGCGACCGGCCCGACGAGGCCGGCTACCGCGGCGAGCGCTTCAAGGACTGGACCGGCGAGGACCTGCAGGGCAACAACGACCTGCTCACGGTCACCCAGCCCGCGATCATCGCCGACATCCACCGGGAGTACCTCCAGGCCGGCGCGGACGTCATCGAGACCAACACCTTCAACGCCAACGCGGTCTCGCTGTCCGACTACGGGCTGGAGGAGCTGGCCTACGAGCTCAACCTCGAGTCCGCCCGCCTGGCGCGCCGCGTCGCCGACGAGGTCGCGACCCCCGAACGCCCGCGGTACGTCGCCGGGGCGCTCGGCCCGACGACCCGCACCGCCTCGATCAGCCCCGACGTCAACGACCCGGCGGCCCGCAACATCACCTGGGACGACCTCGTCCCGGCCTACCTCGAGGCCGCACGCGGCCTCGTGGACGGCGGCGCCGACCTGCTGCTGATCGAGACGATCTTCGACACGCTCAACGCGAAGGCCGCGATCTTCGCGGTGGAGACGCTCTTCGAGGAGGCCGGTCGCCGCTGGCCGGTCGTCATCTCCGGCACCATCACCGACGCATCGGGCCGCACCCTGTCCGGCCAGACCACCGAGGCGTTCTGGAACTCGGTGCGCCACGCCCGTCCGCTGGCCGTGGGCCTGAACTGCGCCCTGGGTGCGCGCGAGATGCGGCTCTACCTCGCCGAGCTCTCGCGCATCGCCGACACGTTCGTCTCGTGCTACCCCAACGCCGGCCTGCCCAACGCCTTCGGCGAGTACGACGAGGCCGCCGAGGAGACCGCGGCGATCATCCGCGAGTTCGCGCAGGAGGGCCTGGTCAACCTCGTGGGCGGCTGCTGCGGCACCACCCCCGACCACGTGCGCGCCATCGCCGGCGCCGTGACCGAGCTGCCGCGCCGGGAGGTGCCCGACCGGCCGGTGGCCATGCGCCTGTCGGGGCTCGAGCCGTTCACGATCGACGACGACAGCCTCTTCGTGAACGTCGGTGAGCGCACCAACATCACGGGCTCGGCGAAGTTCCGCAACCTGATCAAGGCCGGCGACTACGACACCGCCCTCTCGGTCGCCGCCCAGCAGGTCGAGAACGGCGCGCAGGTCATCGACGTCAACATGGACGAGGGCATGATCGACGGCGTCGCGGCCATGGAGCGCTTCCTGCGCCTGGTCGCCTCCGAGCCCGACATCAGCCGCGTCCCGGTCATGGTCGACTCCTCCAAGTGGGAGGTCATCGAGACCGGCCTGAAGTACGTCCAGGGCAAGGCGATCGTCAACTCCATCTCCCTGAAGGAGGGGGAGGAGCCGTTCGTCGCCCAGGCCCGGCTGTGCCGCAAGTACGGCGCCGCCGCGGTCGTCATGGCCTTCGACGAGGACGGCCAGGCCGACAACCTCGAGCGCCGCAAGGCGATCTGCGAGCGCGCCTACCGCATCCTGGTCGACGAGGTCGGCTTCCCGCCCGAGGACATCGTGTTCGACCCCAACGTGTTCGCGGTCGCCACGGGCATCGAGGAGCACGCGACGTACGGCGTGGACTTCATCGAGGCCACCCGGTGGATCAAGGAGAACCTCCCCGGCGCCAAGGTGTCCGGCGGCATCTCCAACGTCTCCTTCTCGTTCCGGGGCAACAACCCGGTCCGCGAGGCCATCCACGCGGTGTTCCTCTTCCACGCGATCCGTGCGGGCCTGGACATGGGCATCGTCAACGCCGGTGCGCTGGTCGTCTACGACCAGGTCGACCCCGAGCTGCGCGAGCGGATCGAGGACGTCGTCCTCAACCGCCCCACCCCCGACGGGCGCAGCGCGACCGAGCGGCTGCTCGAGGTCGCCGAGGCCCACAAACGCGGCGGCGAGGAGGCCGAGGCGGTCACCGAGGCCTGGCGCGAGCTGCCCGTGGCCGAGCGGGTCACCCACGCCCTGGTCAAGGGCATCGACGCCCACGTCGAGGCCGACACCGAGGAGCTGCGCCGCGAGATCGAGGAGCGCGGCGGTCGTCCGATCGAGGTCATCGAGGGCCCGCTGATGGACGGCATGGACGTCGTCGGCGACCTGTTCGGCTCCGGGAAGATGTTCCTCCCACAGGTCGTGAAGTCCGCACGCGTGATGAAGAAGGCCGTTGCCTACCTCATCCCCTTCATCGAGGAGGAGAAGCGGACCAACCCGGCGCTGGCCTCGCAGAAGGACACCAACGGCACCGTCGTGCTCGCGACCGTGAAGGGCGACGTCCACGACATCGGCAAGAACATCGTCGGCGTCGTCCTGGCCTGCAACAACTACGAGGTCATCGACCTCGGGGTCATGGTGCCGGCGCAGAAGATCCTCGACGCCGCCGCCGAGCACGGCGCCGACGTCATCGGGCTCTCGGGCCTGATCACCCCGTCCCTGGACGAGATGGTCGGGTTCGCCGCCGAGATGCAGCGCCTGGGGCTCGAGCTCCCGCTGCTCATCGGCGGTGCCACCACCTCGCGCGCCCACACGGCGGTGAAGGTCGACCGGAAGTACGACGGGCCCGTCGTGTGGGTCAAGGACGCCTCGCGCTCGGTGCCGACGGTCTCCGCGCTGCTCAACGCCGAGCGTCGCGAGACGCTGCTGGCGGGGGTGAAGGAGGACTACGACGCCCTGCGCGCCCGGCACGCCGCCAAGTCCGACCGCCCGCAGCTGGCCTACGCCGACGCGGTCGCCAACGCGACCCCCGTCGACTGGGAGGGCTACGTCCCGCCGGTGCCCAAGACGCCGGGTGTCCACGTGCTCGAGGACTACGACCTCGCCGAGCTGCGCGAGTTCATCGACTGGCAGCCGTTCTTCAACGCCTGGGAGATGAAGGGCAAGTTCCCCGACATCCTCAACTCGCCCAGCCACGGCGAGGCCGCCCGCAAGCTCTACGACGACGCCCAGACCATGCTGGACACGCTGATCGCCGAGAAGTGGCTGACCGCCCGCGGCGTCTACGGCCTGTGGCCGGCCAACAGCGACGGGGACGACGTCGTCGTGTGGGCCGACGACTCCCGCACGGAGAAGCGCGCCGTGCTGCACCAGCTGCGCCAGCAGGGGCAGCACCGGTCGGGCATCCCGAACCGCGCGCTGTCCGACTTCGTCGCCCCCACCTCGACGGGCCTGGCCGACCACGTCGGCGGCTTCGCCGTCACCGCCGGCATCGGCCTCCCCGAGCGGGTGCAGGGGTTCAAGGACGACCTCGACGACTACAACGCGATCCTCCTCGAGGCGCTCGCCGACCGGCTCGCCGAGGCGTTCGCCGAGCGGCTGCACCAGCGGGTCCGCACCGAGTTCTGGGGGCACGCCGCCGACGAGACGCTCAGCAACGACGACCTGATCGCCGAGCGGTACGCCGGCATCCGGCCGGCCCCGGGCTACCCGGCCTGCCCCGATCACACCGAGAAGCTCACGCTGTGGAACCTCATGGACGTCGAGGCCAGCACCGGCATCAGCCTCACCGAGTCGATGGCCATGTGGCCGGGGGCCTCGGTCTCCGGTGTCTACTACAGCCACCCCGACAGCCAGTACTTCGTCGTCGGCCGCCTCGGGCGCGACCAGGTCGCGGCGTACGCCGAGCGCAAGGGCTGGAGCCTCCAGGAGGCCGAGAAGTGGCTGTCCCCGAACCTCGGGTACGACCCCGATGACTGAGCCGACCACGACGGTGGTCCCCGAGCAGGCCGGGCTGCCGGCCGCGGTGCTGTGGGACATGGACGGCACGCTGGTCGACACCGAGCCCTACTGGATCGCCACCGAGTACGCCATGGCCGAGAAGTACGGCGGCACCTGGTCGCAGGAGCAGGCGCTGTCCCTCGTGGGCAACGACCTGCTGTCCTCCGGGCGCGTGCTCAAGGAGGCCTGGGACCTGCCCCAGAGCCCGGCCGAGGTCGTCGAGGAGCTGCTCGACGGGGTGGTCGCGCGCGTCGAGGAGTCGGTGCCGTGGCAGCCAGGGGCACCGGAGCTGCTGGCCGCGTTGCGCGAGGCGGGCGTCCCGTGCGCGTTGGTGACGATGTCCTACGAGCGCTTCGTGGCGCCGATCCTCCGTCACCTGCCGCCGGAGACGTTCCGCGTGATCGTCACCGGGGACAAGGTCGAGCAGGGCAAGCCCCACCCCGAGCCGTATCTCACCGCCGCCGCCTCCCTCGGCCTCGAGCCGCAGGACTGCGTCGCGATCGAGGACTCCAACACCGGTGCGAAGTCCGCGGAGGCCGCGGGGTGCGCGGTGCTCGTGGTGGAGAACCACGTCCCGGTGCTCGAGGGTCCGGGGCGTGTCTTCCGTCCCACGCTGGTGGGTCTCGGGCCGGCCGACGTCGCAGCCGTGCGCGACGAGGTCGCAGCACGCGGCTGACAGTCGGTCCGGACCACCCGCACGGACTACCCGGTGACTACTCGGCGCATCGTCGGGGTGCTAGGACCACCGGACAAGTGGCGCCCGGGCTTTACTTTCGGTCAGGATGGGGCCACGCAGGGCGAACACCCCGGTCCTCAGCGGCGGACCGGGCGCCCTGGCCAGACCCAACCCCGTCGTCATGGGCATCGCGGCTCAGGCGCGGTGCCCGCACAGCGGCCCCGGGTGACCGGGATTGACGGCGGGGTTGGGCATGGCCGTTCCCTGTGTTTCTCGGATGCTGCCGTGAGACCCTGGGACGATCGTCACACCGGACATCCTTCGAAGGGCACCATGGACCACCTCAGCACCCGCCGCGCACGTGGTCGGCGTGCCGCCGTCGCACTGGTGGCGACCATCGGTCTCCTCCTCGCCTCCCCAGCCGCGGTCGCCAAGAAGGACGACGCGAAGAAGCTGAAGGAGGACTGCCGCGAGAGCAGCTCGGTCAAGCTCAAGGTCGAGCCCGAGAGCGGCGGGGTCCTGCAGGTCACCGCGGTCGTCTGGAGCGACGACAGCGACGAGTGGGACTGGCGGATGAAGCACAACGACGACGTGTCGGCACGGGGGACCGTCAAGGCCAAGGATGCCGACAAGTCCTTCAAGATCGTGCGGGACATGGCCGACTTCACCGGCCCCGACGACATCGACTTCCGAGCGCAGAACACCGTGACCGGCGAAGTCTGCAAGAACCAGATCACGTTCTGACCGGTCGTGACCCGCTCCCGTTCTCGGCTCGGGACAGCTCTGCGGACGCCGCTGACGCTGTTCCTGGTGGTCAGCATGCTGCTGGTCTGCGGCATCTTCGTCGCGACCAACGCGATCGCCACCCGTGCCGCTGAGCGTGCGGCGCTCGAACAGGCCGAGTCGGTGACCCAGTCGCTGGCCGGGTCGGTGATGCCGGGCAACCTCCGCGAGGGACTGCTCAACGGCCGCCCGGGAGCGGTGGACAAGTTCTTCCGCCGCATCAGGCCCTTCAGCACCGGGGACATCGACAGCTTCGACGTGCTCACGACCGAGGGTCGCCTGGCCTTCGACTCCTCCGATCCGGGCGCGGCGCTCGACGACCACGTCTACGCCCTGTCCTCGGCCCAGGAGCGCGTCCTGGAGTCCGGCGGCACGGTCGCCGAGTTCGCGGACCCGGGCTCCTCCCGCAGTGACGACCGGCCGGGCTCGGAGGTGGGGCTGGTCAAGATCTCCACCCGCGTCTACGCCACGCGTGACTCCAAGAGCCGCGACACGGGGCTCAACCGGGGACAGAGCGTGACCTCGCCCGCCCTGTTCGTCGCCTACTGGGACCTCGACGACGTCGAGCAGCGTCGTGAGGACATCTTCGGGGACTTCCGCTGGATTACCCTGGGCCCGCTCCTCCTGCTGGTCCTGCTGTCCACGGTGCTGCTGGCCCTGCTGACCGGACAGGTGCGCCGGGGAGGGCGCGAGCGCGAGCGGCTGCTGCAGACCGCGATCGACGCCTCCGACGCCGAACGACGCCGCATCGCCCGGGACCTGCACGACGGTGTGGTGCAGGACCTGGCCGGCTCGGCGTTCGCCCTCTCCGGTGCTGCTCGCGACCCGGCGACGACGCCGGCCACTGCCGAGGTGCTGTCCTCGGTCAGCGCCTCGATGCGCGACAGCCTCAAGCAGATGCGGTCGCTGCTGGCCGAGATCCATCCGCCGGACCTGCACGGCCAGGGCCTGCAGTCCGCGCTGGACGACCTGATCGCCCCGGCTGCCGCTGCGGGGATCCACGCCTCCACCAGCGTCGACGGCGTCACCGACGCCTCCGACGCCGAGGTCGGCCTGGTGTGGCGGGTGGCCCAGGAGGCGGTGCGCAACGCGATCCGGCACTCCGGCGCCTCGACCCTCGCGGTGACCGTGCGTGGCGATGCCGGGGGGCTGCTCCTGGAGGTCGTCGACGACGGTGTCGGCTTCGACACGACTGCCCCGAGTCCACCGGACCGTTTCGGCCTGCGCGGCCTCCGCAGCCTGGTCCGCGACGTGGGTGGGGAGTTGGACGTGACCTCCGCGCTGGGCGAAGGTACCTCCGTGCGAATGGCGGTACGACGATGAACGGGCACTCCGGGACCATCCGGATCGTGCTGGTCGACGACCATGCCGTGATCCGGGCGGGTCTGGCGCAGCTGATCGCCACGGCCGAGGACATCGAGGTGGTCGGTCAGGCCGCCGACGGTGCCGAGGCGGTCGAGCAGGCGCGTGCCCTGACCCCTGACGTGGTCCTGATGGACCTGCAGATGCCCGGGGTCGACGGGGTGAGCGCCACCCGGGAGATCGTCTCGGCCGGGCTCGGCGTGGACGTGCTGGTGCTGACGTCGTACTCCGACAACGAGCGGATCCTCGACGCGCTGGACGCCGGTGCGGTGGGCTACCTGCTCAAGGACGCCGACCCCGACGACGTGCTCAGTGGGGTGCGTGCCGTCGCCCGCGGCGAGTCGCCCATCCACCCCAAGGCCGCCCGGGCGCTGCTGGGCGCCCGCTCGGCCGGTGGCCGGCCGCAGCTGACCGCCCGGGAGGTCGAGGTGCTGCAGCTGGTGCGCGACGGACTAGCCAACAAGCAGATCGCGCGGCAGTTGGAGATCAGCGAGCGCACGGTCAAGGCGCACCTGACCAGTGCTTTCTCGCGGATCGGAGTCTCCGACCGCACGCAGGCCGCCCTCTGGGCACAGCGCAACGGCCTCTGAGCCGGGCTGCGTCCTCAGCCGCCCGACGGCATCGGCGGGGGAGTGCCGCCCCAGGAGGGGCACAGTGCCTTGTGTGCGCACCAGCTGCACAGCGGCCCCTTGCTGGGCCGCCAGTCCTGCTCGTCGGTGGCGCGCTTGATCGCCTCCCAGACCGCCTGCACCTTGCGCTCGGTCGCGAGCAGGTCGTGCTCGTCGGGCACGTAGCGCACCAGCTCGCCGTTGCCGAGGTAGACCAGCTGCAGCATGGCGGGCACCACGCCGCGCAACCGCCACAGCACCAGGGCGTAGAACTTCATCTGGAACAGCGCGCGACCCTCGAAGCCCGGCCCGGGGGCGCGGCCGGTCTTGTAGTCCACGACCCGGACGGCACCGTCCGGGGCGACGTCGACCCGGTCCACGAACCCACGCAGCAGGAGCTTGGAGTCGAGCAGCCACTCGACGTACAGCTCGCGCTCGGCCGGCTCCAGACGGGTCGGGTCCTCCAAGGTGAAGTAGCGCTCGAGGACGGTGCGGCAGGTGTCCCACCAGCGCTCGCGGTCCACCGCGCCGTCGCCGTCGAAGATCTTCCCGAGGCCCGGCTCGTCCTCGAGCAGGCGGTGCCACGACGGCTCCAGCATCTGCTCGGCGCGCACGGGGGTGCGCTCGAGCGCGGGCAGGTCGAAGAGGTCCTCGAGCACCTTGTGCACCAGGGTCCCGCGCACCGCGTCCGGCGACGCCGGCTCGGGCAGCTTGTCGATGGTGCGGAAGCGGTAGAGCAGCGGACAGGTCATGAAGTCCCCGGCCCGGCTGGGGGACAGGGCGCCCAGCACGTCGACGCCGTCAACGGGTGTCGAGTGGCGCTCGGCGGGGCTGGTCGCCGGGACCTCCTCGCGCTGCTGCGTGCCCAGGACCTCCGTGCTCATGGCGTTCACGCTAGGCGATCGCACCGACAGCCCGCGCCAGGCCGACCGGTGCGCCCACCGGTCGGATAGCCTCCCCGGGTGAGCGAGCAGCGACCGCCGGGGACCTTCAAGGTCGGCACCGTGGCGGGCAGCGACGTGCTGGTCAGCACCTCGTGGTTCCTCGTCGCCGCGCTCATCGCGATCATCATGGCTCCGCTCGTCGAGCAGGTGCAGCCCGGCCTGGGCGCCCTGAAGTACGTCGCCGGGCTGGCGTTCGCGGTGCTGCTCTACGGCTCGGTGCTGCTCCACGAGGCCTCGCACGCGATCGTCGCGAAGCGGCTGGGCTACCCGGTCAGCTCGATCACCCTGCACTTCCTCGGCGGCATGACGTCGATCGAGGGGGAGGCGAAGCGACCGCGTGAGGAGTTCTTCATCGCCGTGGTCGGTCCGCTGACCTCGATGGCCGTCGGGGTGGCGGCGCTGCTGCTGCTCCCGGTCACCCCGGACGGCCTGACCCGCCTGGCGATGGAGGGTCTCGCCGGGGCCAACCTCCTCGTCGGCGTCCTCAACCTGGTGCCCGGGCTGCCCCTCGACGGCGGCCGGGTCCTCAAGGCCGGTGTGTGGGGCCTGACGGGCAGCATCGTCCGCGGGACGGTCGTGGCCGGCTGGGGCGGGCGCCTGGCGGCCGTCGCCGTGCTGGCCTGGCCCGTGGCGCAGGAGTCCGTGTTGGGCACTCCGCCGGACGTCATCGACTTCGTCCTGGCCTTCGTGGTCGCCGCGTTCCTGTGGTCGGGTGCCACGGCGTCGATGTCGGCTGCGCGTCTGCGCAGCCGGATCCCGCACCTGGTAGCCCGCGACCTCGCGCGGCGTACCCTGGCCGTCCCGGCCGACCTGCCGCTCTCGGAGGCGGTGCGCCGCGCGCAGGAGGCCCAGGCGGGGGGCATCCTCACCACGACGACCGACGGACGGACCACCGGCCTGGTCTCGGAGGCGGCCCTGCTGGCCACCCCCGAGGACCGGCGTCCCTGGGTGCCCACCTCCAGCGTCGCACGCACGCTCGAGGAGGGTCTGCGGCTGCCGGTCGGGCTGCGCGGGGAGGACCTCGTGCGGGCGCTGACCCGCACGCCTGCCGCCGAGTACCTCCTGGTCGAGGACGACGGCACCGTCTACGGCGTGCTCGTGACCGCCGACGTCGACCGCGCCTTCCGGCAGACGAGCGCCTGACGCCGACGCATCCGCGCTGTGGCGACTCCCGGTCGCCGGGGTCTCCGGAACTCGCTGGGCGGCGCGTCCGCGGTCTAGGGTGCGCGCGTGTCCGAGCCCGTCCAGCCGCAGTCCCAGGCCCCTGAGGGCCAGTCCCTCGAGGGCCCGTCCCTCGACGACGTCCCGCAGGAGGCCTGGTCCGGTGTCCACCGGGGCCCGCTCCGCGCCGGTGAGTGGGTGCGCCTGGTCGACGGCAAGGGACGCAAGCACAACTTCGCCCTCGAGGCCGGCAAGCGCTTCTTCTCCAACCGCGGCCACCTCGACCACGACGAGCTGATCGGCCGCGAGGAGGGCTTCACCGTCACCACCTCCGGCGGTGGTGACTACCTGGTGTTCCGGCCGCTGCTCTCGGAGTTCGTCGTCTCCATGCCCCGCGGCGCGGCCGTCATCTACCCCAAGGACGCCGCACAGATCGTGGCGATGGCCGACATCTTCCCCGGAGCCCGCGTGGTCGAGGCCGGGGTCGGCTCCGGCGCCCTGACCTGCTCGCTGCTGCGCGCGGTGGGCCCCCACGGGCGGGTGTCGTCCTACGAGCGGCGCGAGGAGTTCGCCGAGGTCGCGCGGCGCAACGTCGACCAGTTCTTCTCCGCCCCCGAGGGCACCAGTCACCCGGCGTGGGACCTCACCCTGGGCGACCTCGCGGAGGCGCTGCCGGCCAGCGGCGAGCGCTGCGACCGGATCATCCTCGACATGCTCGCACCCTGGGAGTGCCTCGAGGCCGCCGCGGACGCCCTGGTGCCGGGCGGCATCGTCTGCGCGTACGTCGCGACCACCACCCAGCTGTCACGGTTCGTGGAGACGGTGCGGGCGCACGGTGGTTTCACCGAGCCGCACGCCTGGGAGTCGCTGGTCCGCGACTGGCACGTCGAGGGCCTCGCGGTGCGTCCGGACCACAAGATGATCGGGCACACGGCCTTCCTGGTCACCGCTCGGCGGATGGCCCCGGGGGAGAGGCCCCCGCGCAAGACCCGGCGGCCGGCGCCGGGCGCCTACGGACCCGACTACACCGGGCCCCGCCCCGCGGACGTGCCGCAGGAGCCCGTGGCGCCCGCCGATGAGTGAGGTGGAGGAGGAAACGCGGGGGTGACACCGCCGGTCCCAAATCGTGACCGACACCGTCCAGGATGGCCTTCCGTGCTTCACCGGCACGAGTAGGGTCACGGCAAGGAGGTGCTCTGATGTCGACATCCGATGGCAGGTCACGAGAAGGTTCCCCGGTTCCCGACGGCGCACGCAGCGCCGAGGAGCTGATGGGGCAGGTGCGCTTCCTGGAGGCCGAGGTCACCGACCTGCGGCGCCGCCTCAGCGATGCACCGGGCTCCCACCGCACCGTCGAGCTCCGGCTGGCCGACGCCCAGCGCTCCCTCGCGGCGGTCACCAGCCAGAACGAGCGGCTCGCCCAGACCCTGCGCGAGGCCCGTGACCAGATCACGAAGCTCAAGGAGGAGGTCGACCGGCTCGCCCAGCCGCCCGCCGGGTTCGGCACCTTCCTCCAGCGCAACGACGACGACTCGGTGGACGTGTTCACCGGTGGCCGCAAGCTGCGCGTCAACGTCAGCCCCAACGTCGACCTGGACGCGCTGCACCGCGGCCAGGAGGTCATGCTCAACGAGGCCCTCAACGTCGTCGAGGCGCTGGAGTTCGAGCAGGTAGGCGAGGTCGTGATGTTCAAGGAGCTGCTCGCCGACGGCGAGCGTGCCCTGGTCATCGCCAACGCCGACGAGGAGAAGGTCGTGCGCCTCGCGGCGCCGCTGCGCGAGGAGACCATCCGCGCCGGCGACTCGCTGCTGCTGGACTCCCGTGCCGGCTACGTCTACGAGAAGGTCCCGAAGTCGGAGGTCGAGGAGCTCGTCCTCGAGGAGGTCCCCGACATCGCCTACGAGTCCATCGGTGGGCTCGGCGGCCAGATCGAGCAGATCCAGGATGCGGTCGAGCTGCCGTACCTCTACCCCGAGCTCTTCAAGGAGCACCAGCTCAAGCCGCCCAAGGGCGTGCTGCTCTACGGCCCTCCCGGCTGCGGCAAGACGCTGATCGCCAAGGCGGTCGCCAACAGCCTCGCCAAGAAGGTCGCCGCGCGGAACCCGGATTCCGGCCAGGGCGCCGAGGTGAAGTCCTACTTCCTCAACATCAAGGGCCCCGAGCTGCTCAACAAGTACGTCGGCGAGACCGAGCGCCACATCCGCCTGGTCTTCCAGCGGGCGCGGGAGAAGGCCTCGGCCGGCACCCCGGTCATCGTGTTCTTCGACGAGATGGACTCCCTGTTCCGCACCCGCGGCACCGGCGTCTCCTCCGACGTCGAGAACACCATCGTCCCGCAGCTGCTGAGCGAGATCGACGGCGTGGAGCTGCTGGAGAACGTCCTGGTCATCGGAGCCTCCAACCGTGAGGACATGATCGACCCCGCGATCCTGCGCCCCGGACGCCTGGACGTGAAGATCAAGATCGAGCGCCCCGACGCCGAAGCGGCGCGGGACATCTTCAGCAAGTACCTCACCGCCGAGCTCCCGCTGCACGCCGACGACCTCGCGGAGTTCGGCGGGGACCGCCAGGCGTGCGTGGACGGCATGATCCGCGCGACGGTGGAGCGGATGTACTCCGAGACCGAGGAGAACCGCTTCCTCGAGGTCACCTACGCCAACGGCGACAAGGAGGTCCTGTACTTCAAGGACTTCAACTCCGGCGCCATGCTGCAGAACATCGTCGACCGGGCGAAGAAGATGGCGATCAAGGACCTCCTGGACCACGACCAGAAGGGTCTGCGGGTCAGCCACCTGCTGCAGGCCTGCGTGGACGAGTTCAAGGAGAACGAGGACCTCCCGAACACCACCAACCCCGACGACTGGGCCCGCATCTCCGGCAAGAAGGGCGAGCGGATCGTCTTCATCCGCACGCTCATCACCGGCAAGCAGGGCACCGAGCCGGGCCGCTCGATCGACACGGTGTCGAACACGGGTCAGTACCTGTAGGACGCATCGCCGCCATCGGAAGGTCTGACTGATGTCGGTCAGACCTTTCGGTGTGCGGTCGAAGGTTCGACCGCGACGTGCAAGGTCTGACTGACATCAGTCGAACCTTCCCCCTGCGGGGCTCGCGTCAGCCGCCGGCAGGCCGCCGGGCGAGGAGCCGGTAGCCGTAGACCCACGGACGGGCGACGGCCGGTCCGGGCAGGTAGCGCTCGGTGCGGTCGACGATCTCCAGGCCCGCCTGCTCGAGGAGGGCGACGGGGTCGCGGGTGAGGTGGCAGCCGCCGGCGACCCGCTTCTCGATCGGGTCGAGCCGGCGCTGCCACCGGGCGACACCGGCGTCGGGGGAGAGCCCGTGCTCCAGCACGTGGACCGTCCCGCCCGGGCGCACGGTGCGGGCCATCTCGCGAGCAGCCAGCGCGGCATCGGGGATCGTGCACAACGAGAACGTGCACAGCACCGCGTCGTACGCCGAGGAGTCGGCGTCCACGCGCTGGCCGTCGAGCCCGACCCGACTGACCGGGATGGTCGCGGTCCCGCGGCGCGCGGCGGACATCTCCCACCCCAGGTCGGACGGCTCCACGGCGTCCACGGCGGTGACCGCCGCCGGCAGGTGCGGGAGGTTCATGCCGCTGCCGAAGCCGATCTCCAGCACCCGGCCGGACAGCCCCTCGCAGACCAGCGCCCGCTCCCGGCGGACGTCGCCGCTCGAGAGCGCCTTCTCGACCAGGCGCGGGACCACGCGCTTCTCCCACCAGCTCATCGGGCCACCGTAGTGGTCGGTGCGCCCCGACCGTCGCCGCCGCCGCGTAGGCTCGAACCATGAGCGTGCGACGGGTGATGGGGACCGAGGTCGAGTACGGAATCTCCGTGCAGGGCCAGCCCACCGCCAACCCGATGGTGGCCTCCTCGCAGGTCGTCAACGCCTACGCCTCGGCGACGCTGAAGGCGCGGCGGGCGCGGTGGGACTTCGAGGAGGAGTCGCCCCTGCGCGACGCCCGCGGGTTCGACATGAGCCGCCAGGTCGCCGACCCGAGCCAGCTGACCGACGAGGACCTCGGCCTGGCCAACGTCATCCTCACCAACGGCGCACGCCTCTACGTCGACCACGCGCACCCGGAGTTCTCCACCCCCGAGGTCACCAACCCGCTCGACATCGTGCGGTGGGACAAGGCGGGGGAGCAGGTGATGCTCGACGCCCAGAAGCGCGCCGCCGCGCTCCCCGGCGGGCAGCCGATCCTGCTCTACAAGAACAACACCGACGGCAAGGGCGCCTCCTACGGCGCCCACGAGAACTTCCTGATGCGTCGGTCCACGCCGTTCGCCGACATCGTCAAGCACCTCACGCCGTTCTTCGTCAGCCGCCAGGTCGTGTGCGGCGCGGGCCGGGTCGGCATCGGCCAGGACGGTCGTGACCACGGCTACCAGATCAGCCAGCGAGCGGACTTCTTCGAGGTCGAGGTCGGCCTGGAGACGACGCTGAAGCGGCCGATCATCAACACCCGTGACGAGCCGCACGCCGACCCCGAGAAGTACCGCCGGCTCCACGTGATCATCGGCGACGCCAACCTCGCCGAGATCTCCACCTACCTCAAGGTCGGCACCACCGCACTGGTGCTGGCGATGATCGAGGACCGGTTCATCGACCGCGACCTCGGCGTGGACGGACCCGTCTCGGCGCTGCGGGCGGTCTCCCACGACCCGAGCCTGCAGCAGCTCGTCACGCTCCACGACGGGCGCCGCCTCACCGCGGTGCAGCTGCAGATGGAGTACCTCGACCTGGCCAGGAAGTACGTCGAGGACCGCTACGGCTCCGATGCCGACGACCAGACCCTCGATGTGCTGGCCCGCTGGGAGTCCGTGCTCGACCGCCTCGAGCGCGACCCGATGTCGCTGGCCACCGAGCTGGACTGGGTCGCCAAGCTCAAGCTGCTCGAGCAGTACCGCCAGCGCGACGGCCTGGAGTGGGACGACCCCAAGCTGCAGATGATCGACATCCAGTACTCCGACATCCGTCCCGAGAAGGGGCTCTACCAGCGCCTCGTGCAGGGCGGGCGCATCCAGCGCCTGCTCACCGACGAGACCGTGGAGCGGGCGATGCACGAGCCGCCGACCGACACCCGCGCGTACTTCCGCGGCCGCTGCCTCGAGCGCTACCCGGCGGCTGTCGCCGCCGCGTCGTGGGACTCGGTCATCCTCGACCTGTCGGGGCGCGAGTCGCTGCAGCGGGTGCCGACCATCGACCCGCTGCGCGGCTCCCAGGCCCACGTGGGCGAGCTGTTCGACCGGTGCGAGACCCCGGAGGAGTTCTTCCTCGCCCTGACCCGCTGACCCGCTGACCCTCGGCCGGCACCGGGCAGCGGACACGGACCGAACGCCCTCCGCATCCACCCGGGGAGTGGATAGGGTCTGGTCATGGCACAGGAGCAGAAGCAGCCGCGACGGTCCTCGGAGACCGAGGAGGTCGTCGAGACCGCGCCCGAGACCGATGTCGCCGAGCGCAAGGAGGCCCTGGACTCCGAGGTCGACGACATCCTCGACGAGATCGACGACGTCCTGGAGTCCAACGCCGAGGACTTCGTGAAGTCGTTCATCCAGAAGGGCGGCCAGTGAGCGACCCGAGGCTCCCCGCGTCCTACCTCCAGCCCGGCTCGTCGTCGTTCAGCGACTTCCTGGCCCAGCAGGCGCCCGACCTGCTGCCGGGCCGTCGCAGCGTGCCGCAGGGCAACGCCGCGGACCTCGCGCCGCACGGCACGACCATCGTCGCGGTCGCCTTCCCCGGCGGCGTCCTGCTGGCCGGTGACCGTCGCGCGACGATGGGCAACATCATCGCCAGCCGTGACATCGAGAAGGTCTTCCCGACCGACGAGTTCTCCGCGGCCGGCATCGCCGGCACCGCCGGGCTCGCGGTCGAGATGGTGCGCCTGTTCCAGACCGAGCTCGAGCACTACGAGAAGATCGAGGGCACCACGCTGTCCCTCGACGGCAAGGCCAACCGGCTCTCGGCGCTGATCCGGGGCAACCTCGGGATGGCGATGCAGGGCCTCGCGGTCGTGCCGCTCTTCGTCGGCTACGACCTCGACCACGCCGCGGGCCGGATCTTCTCCTACGACGTGACCGGCGGGCGCTACGAGGAGACCGGCTTCCACGCCGTCGGCTCGGGCTCGTTGTTCGCCCGCGGCTCGCTGAAGAAGCTCTTCCGCTCCGACCTGTCGCAGGACGAGGCGGTCCGGGTCGCCGTCGAGGCGCTCTACGACGCCGCCGACGACGACTCCGCCACCGGTGGACCCGACGTCACCCGCGCGATCTACCCGATCGTCCACGTCATCACCGCCGAGGGCGGTGCGCGCGTGGCGCCCGACACCGTCGCCGACGTCGCCGGCGCGGTGATCGCCGGCCGGATGGGCCGACCCGGCGGCCCGCACGCTCCCATCTCCACGGACGGAGGCCAGGCATGAGCACCCCGTTCTACGTCTCGCCCGAGCAGCTGATGAAGGACCGGGCGGACTTCGCGCGCAAGGGCATCGCCCGCGGCCGCTCCGTCGTCGCCGTCCAGTACGCCGACGGCGTGCTGTTCGCCTCGGAGAACCCCTCCCAGGCGCTGCACAAGGTCTCGGAGATCTACGACCGGATCGCGTTCGCCGCGGTCGGTCGCTACAACGAGTTCGAGAACCTCCGCATCGCCGGCGTGCGCCTGGCCGACATGCGGGGCTACGCCTACGACCGGCGCGACGTCACCGGTCGCGGCCTGGCCAACGCCTACGCCCAGACCCTCGGCACGATCTTCTCCTCCGGTGGCGAGAAGCCCTACGAGGTCGAGATCTTCGTCGCCGAGATCGGCGCCGACGCCGCCGACGACCAGATCTACCGCCTCACCTACGACGGCCAGGTCGCCGACGAGCACGACTACGCCGTGATGGGCGGAGCCGCCGACGTGGTGGGCACCTACCTCAAGGAGCACTACACCCGCGGCGCGTCCCTGGAGGAGGCGCTGCGCCTGGCCGTGGCGGCGCTGGGCCACAGCGAGTCCGAGGACCGCACCATCCCCGCCGACGACCTCGAGGTCGCCGTGCTCGACCGCACCCGCACCCAGCCGCGCAAGTTCGCCCGGCTGCGACCCGAGCGGCTCGAGACCCTGCTGGGCACCCCCGCGGCCGACACGCCGCAGTCGTCGGGCACCGGGTCCCCGTCCGGCTCCTCGACCCCGCCGGACGACGAGCCGCCGGTGGCGCCGCCGGTCAGCTGACCCCGGGCGCGCGGCACGCCTGCTCCACCCTGTTCGCAGCTGAGGGCTTTGATCACCGTTCGGTGACCAAAGCCCTCAGTTGCGTCCACGGCCACCGGCCGACCCGTAGTGTTCCGGTATGGAGCGTCGGATCTTCGGCATCGAGAACGAGTACGGCGTCACGTGCACGTTCAAGGGCCAGCGCCGTCTCAGCCCCGACGAGGTCGCCCGCTACCTCTTCCGCAAGGTCGTGAGCTGGGGCCGCAGCAGCAACGTCTTCCTCCGCAACGGTGCGCGGCTCTACCTCGACGTGGGCAGCCACCCGGAGTACGCCACGCCCGAGTGCGACGACGTGGTGGACCTCGTGACCCACGACAAGGCGGGGGAGCGGGTGCTCGAGGGGCTGCTGCTGGACGCCGAGCAGCGCCTGCACGACGAGGGCATCGCCGGCGAGATCTACCTGTTCAAGAACAACACCGACTCCGCCGGCAACTCCTACGGCTGCCACGAGAACTACCTCGTCTCGCGCAGCGGGGAGTTCACGCGGCTGGCCGACGTGCTCATCCCGTTCCTGGTGACCCGGCAGATCGTCGTGGGTGCCGGCAAGATCACCCAGACCCCGCGCGGGGCCGGCTACAGCGTCAGCCAGCGCGCCGAGCACATCTGGGAGGGCGTCAGCAGCGCGACGACGCGCAGCCGCCCCATCATCAACACCCGCGACGAGCCGCACGCCGACGCCGAGAAGTACCGCCGGCTCCACGTCATCGTGGGCGACTCCAACATGAGCGAGACCACGACCCTGCTCAAGGTCGCCTCCTGCGACCTGGTGCTGCGGATGATCGAGGAGGGCGTGGTGATGCGCGACCTCACGATGGAGAACCCCATCCGCGCGATCCGCGAGATCAGCCACGACGTCACCGGCCAGCGCAAGGTGCGGCTGGCCAACGGCCGCGAGGCCAGTGCCCTGGAGATCCAGGCCGAGTACCTCGCCAAGGCCCGGGACTTCGTCGACCGCCGCGAGATCTCCACCCCCGTGATCGAGCAGGTGCTGGACCTGTGGGAGCGCGGCCTGAAGGCCGTGGAGTCCGACGACCTGGGCCTGGTCGACACCGAGATCGACTGGGTCATCAAGTGGAAGCTGATCGACGCCTACCGCGCCAAGCACGGGCTGCCGCTGGGCCACCCGCGGATCGCCCAGCTCGACCTCGCCTACCACGACATCCACCGCCAGCGCGGCCTCTACTACCTGCTGGAGAAGCGCGGCAAGGTCGCCCGGGTCACCAGCGACCTGAAGATCTTCGAGGCCAAGTCGGTGCCCCCGCAGAACACCCGGGCCCGGTTGCGCGGCGAGTTCATCCGCAAGGCCCAGGAGCGCCGCCGCGACTTCACCGTCGACTGGGTGCACCTCAAGCTCAACGACCAGGCCCAGCGCACGGTGCTGTGCAAGGACCCCTTCCGTGCCTACGACGAGCGGGTCCAGCGTCTGATCGACAGCATGTGAGCGGTAGGGTTCCCCTGCTCTGCACGCCACCTCGCGAAGGAATCCCCGGTGCCTCGACGCGTACGCCGACCGCTGGCCCTGCTGGTCGCCCCTGCTCTGCTGATCCCCGCCCTCGCGGCGTGCGGCTCCGACGACGCCGACTCCGGCGCCGGCCTGGAGGCCGTGGAGGTCACCGGGGCGGTGGGCGAGCCCCCGCAGGTCACCTGGGGCGATGACTTCAGCGCGACCGCAGACCCCGAGGTGGAGACCGTGGTGGCCGGCGACGGCCCCGAGCTCGCCGCCGACGGCGACGCGCTGGTGCACTACTGGATCGGCAACGGCTACGACGAGTCCGAGGCGCTGTCGACGTACACCTCGCTGCCGGAGGTCGTCGACCTCGCCGACGAGCAGCTGACCGAGGTCTTCTCCACCGCGCTCGAGGGCGCCACCGTCGGCTCGCGGATCGCGGCCAGCGTCGTCGCCGAGGAGGTCGTGGGGCCCTCGGGCAACTCCCAGCTCGGCATCTCCAACGCCGACCCGCTGCTCCTGGTCTTCGACGTGCTGGGCCCCGACAGCGTCGACGAGCCGTACGCCGAGGAGGGCACCGGCTTCGCGCCCGACCTGGTCCTCGACGAGGACGGCAAGCCCGAGTCGATGCGGTTCAAGGACCGCCCCCGCCCGACCGGCCGCCTGCAGGTCCAGGTGGTCGTCGAGGGTGACGGCGAGGTCGTGAAGAAGTCCGACGTCGTGATGGTCGACTACCTCGGCTCGGTCTACGCCAAGCCCAAGCCCTTCGACGGCAGCTACGACGGCGACCCGCTGGTGCAGAGCCTGTCCGGCCTGGTGCCCGGCTGGCAGGAGGCCCTGGCCGGCAAGACCGTCGGCAGCCGGGTCTGGATGGCCCTCCCGCCGCGCTTCGGCTACGGCGCGTCCGGCAACGAGGGCGCCGGCATCAAGGGCACCGACACCATCTACTTCCTCGTCGACATCCTGGCGCGCGCCCCGAAGCCGGTGCAGCCCGAGCCGGAGGAGACCGAGGAGCCCCAGGAGCCCGAGCAGCCCCAGCAGTCCGGGTCGTCCCAGCCCAGCCCGAGCGCGGACGCCTCCGAGAGCCCCTTGGACGACGAGTCCTGACCACCACCGTCCAGCACCCCCACCCCTCCCGGGACCGAGCATGAGCGTCCGCAAGAGCGAGCGGCTGATGAACCTGCTCATCATGCTGCTCGTGCAGCGGCACTACGTGCCCAAGCAGCGGATCCGTGAACTGCTGTACCCCGGGTCCTCGGACGAGGCGTTCGAGAAGATGTTCGAGCGGGACAAGGACGAGCTGCGTGCCCTCGGGGTGCCGATCGAGATCGGGCAGATGGATGCCTACTTCGACGACGACCCGGGCTACCGCATCCGTCCCGACCACCTGGCGCTGCCCGACATCGACCTGACCGCCGACGAGGCCTCCGTCATCGGGCTCGCCACCCGTGTGTGGCAGCACGCCAAGCTGGCCGAGGCGACCACCGACGCCGTGCGCAAGCTCAGCGCGCTCGGTGTCCCGGTCGACCCGGGCGCGCTCGACATCGTCGAGCCGCGCCTGAGCGCGGACGAGCCGTCCTTCGACGTCTTCTGGGAGGCGGTGCAGGAGCGCCGCGCCGTCGCGTTCGACTACCGCACCGCCTCGGCCACGGAGACCACGACGCGGCACCTGCAGCCGTGGGGCGTCACGCGCTACGCCGGCCGCTGGTACGTCGTCGGGCTGGACACCGACCGCGGCGAGGAGCGCGTCTTCCGCCTCTCCCGCGTCCAGGGGCAGGCCCGTCCCGAGGGGCCGGTGGCGGCGTACGACATCCCGGCCGGCACCGACGTCAAGGCCCTGGCCCGCCGCCTGGCCCCGGACCCGGTCCGCGTCGAGGCGACGCTGCTGGTCCGTCGCGGGGCGGGCCACACGCTGCGGCGCGGCGCCGACCACGTCGAGGAGGACGTCGCCGGACCCGACGAGCGCACCCGCTGGGACCGGGTGCGGCTCACCCGCACCCACCTGGGGCTGGCCGACGAGGTGCTGACCCACGGCGACTCGGTGGTCGTCGAGGAGCCCACCGAGCTGCGCGACCAGGTCGTCGACCGGCTCACCAGGGCCCTCGGCCACGAGACCCCGAGCGGAGGAGGGGCACGATGAGCGCGACCCCGGTCCCGCAGGCACGCGACCAGGTCGGCCGCCTGCTGACCCTGGTGCCCTACCTCCACGCGCGCGGCACCGTCCACGTCGACGAGGCCGCGCGGGACCTCGGCACCACGCCCAAGCAGCTGGTCAAGGACCTCAAGGTGCTGCTGATGTGCGGGCTGCCCGGTGGCTACCCCGACGACCTGATCGACGTGGACCTCGACGCGCTGGAGGAGGACGGCGACGGCGTCATCCGGGTCTCCAACGCCGACTACCTCGCCCGGCCGCTGCGCCTGACGCCCACCGAGGCGAGCGCGGTGATCGTGGCGCTGCGCGCCCTGCGCAACAGCGCGGGCCCGGAGACGCGCGAGGTGCTCGACCGCACCCTCGCCAAGCTCGAGGCCGCCGCCGCCCACGGCGGGGTCGACCAGATCGACCCCGGCCAGGGCGCCGCCGACGCCGACGTGGCCCTGCTGGCGCGCCGGCTCCAGGAGGCCGTGGAGCAGCGCCGACAGGTGCGGCTGCGCTACTTCGTGCCGAGCCGCGACGAGGAGACCGAGCGGGTGGTCGACCCGCACGCGGTCACCCGCGGCCAGGGCTACGCCTACCTCGACGCCCACTGCCACGCCGCCGGTGCCCCGCGGTTGTTCCGCCTCGACCGCATCCACCACGCCGAGGTGCTCGACAGCCCGGTGAGCACGAGCCCGCGGCCCGGTCGCGACCTGCCGGCCGGGGTGATCGACGAGCAGGAGACCGTCGTGGTCACGCTCCGGCTGGCGCCCGAGGCCCGCTGGGTCGTCGACTACTACCCGGTGCTGGCCACCCGCCCCGTGGACCCGCAGGACCCCGAGGGACCGCTCGAGGTCGACCTGCGGGTCGCCGACGAGCGGTGGCTGACCCGGCTGCTGCTGCGCCTGGCGCCGTACGCCGAGGTGGTGGCGCCCCAGGAGTTCACCGACTCTTTCACGACCGCCGCGCGGGCCACGCTCAGCCTCTACTCCTGACCCGACGTAGGATGGGCGGCAGCAGCCCGCGGTGCCGACGGCGCCGCATCCCCGAGAGAAGGCAGTGCCCCAGATGTTCTCGCTGATCGCCATGCCCCAGGGCGCCGAGTGGCTCGTGATCCTCGCGATCGTGATCCTCGTCTTCGGTGCGGCCAAGCTCCCCGACCTGGCCCGCGGCACCGGGCAGGCGCTGCGGATCTTCAAGGCCGAGACCAAGGGCCTGCGCGACGACGAGGACGACGACGCCACCAAGGAGGCCAAGCCGTCCGGCGAGCTGCCGACCTCCACCACGCAGGAGACCTCCACGGACTCGCCCACCGTCGGCGAGACCAACCGCGACCAGCAGCACGGCTGAGTGGCGCTCCGCGGGATCGTCGGCCTCTTCGTCGGCAAGCCCCACCACCCCGTCGGTCCTGACGGGAGGATGGCCCTCAGCGACCACCTGCGTGAGCTGCGCGCGCGCATCCTCAAGGTCGCGCTGACGCTGCTCGTGGCGCTGGTCGTCGCGCTGTTCTTCTTCGACCAGCTCTTCGACCTCGTCTACGGCCCCTACGAGGAGGCCGTGGCGCGGCTGGAGGACAAGCAGACCCTCGCCACCACCACCGGAGCCGGTGGCGGCCTGATGCTCTACCTCAAGCTCTGCGGCTTCGCGGCGCTGGTGGCGACTGCACCTGTCTGGCTCTACCAGATCTGGGCGTTCATCATGCCCGGGCTGCACGCCCACGAGCGCAAGTGGACGCGCGTCTTCGGTGCGGTCGCGACGCCGCTGTTCCTGCTCGGCATCTGGATCGGCTACGTCACCCTGCCCAAGGGCCTGGAGATCCTCATCGGGTTCAATCCCGACGGCATCACCAACATCTTGGAGTTCTCGGGCTACCTGCAGTTCTTCACCCGCACCATGCTGGTCTTCGGCATCGCCTTCGAGATCCCGGTCTTCGTGGTGCTGCTCAACCTCGCCGGCGTGGTCAAGGGGCGCCAGCTCGCCGACCACCGGCCCTGGATCATCGTCGGGCTGTTCGTGTTCGCCGCCGTGGCCACCCCCTCGGCCGACCCGTTCACGATGACGTTCATGGCCGTGCCGATGGTGCTGCTCTTCTTCGTCGCCGAGATCATCGCGCGGTGGAACGACAAGCGCCGGGCCCGCAACAAGCCCTATGCCGGGCTGTCGCCCGACGAGGCCTCCCAGCTGTGACGCCCCGCGCCGAGGAGGGCCGGTCGTGAAGGCCCCGCACCCCGACGAGGTCGACCCCTTCGACCTGCCCGAGTGGCTCGGCACCGACGAGGTGACCTGGACCTCCGCCTCCGGGCTGCGCTCGGGTCACCTCGTCACCGGCACCCTGTACGACGGTGAGCGGGCGCACCCCGAGCACCCCTGCGACCTGCTGGCGGTCGACGAGGCCTACCCGGCGCCGGTCGTCGACGACGACACCCGCACCCGGGCCCACCAGGCGTGGCGGCACGGGCAGGTGCTCTGCGTGACCCACCCGCCGGGTCCCGAGGGACGCCTGTCGCTCGCGGTGCCCGGTCGCGACCTGACCGCCGGACGCGCGCTGGACGCCCTGGCGCGCCTGTCCAAGGCCGTGGGCGCCTCCGCCGACGACTGGAGCGTCGTGTTCCGCATCGGCGAGGAGCGCGCGGCGACCCGCCGCCGTCGGTAGGGCTGGCACTAGTCTCGCCCGGGTGACCGATGCCGCACCCCGCGTGGCGCTCCTGACCAACCCGACCTCGGGCAAGGGCCGGGGCGCGCGTGCCCGCGAGGCCGCGCTCGACGTGCTCCGCGGGACCGACGTGGAGGTGCTCGACCTGGTCGGCGCGGACGCCGACGAGGCCCTGGCGCTGGCGCGCTCGGCCGTCCCGGACGTCGACGCGCTGGTCGTCTGCGGCGGCGACGGACTGGTGCACCTGGCCGTGCAGGCGCTGGCCGGCACCGGCACGGCCCTCGGCGTCGTACCCGCCGGGACCGGCAACGACGTCGCCCGCTACCTCGACCTGCCGCGCCGGGACCCGGCGGCCGCGACCCACGTCGTGGTCGACGCGCTGCGACGCCCCGAGGACCCGCGCCGCCGACGACGCATCGACCTGGCCCGCGCCGGGGACAAGCACTTCGTCACCGTGCTCGCGGCCGGCTTCGACGCGAAGGTCAACGAGCGCGCCAACGCGATGACCTGGCCGCACGGGCAGATGCGCTACAACATCGCCACCCTGGCCGAGCTGCGCACCTTCACCCCGATCTCCTACACCCTCGACCTCGACGGTGAGACCCGCTCGCTGGAGGCGATGATGGTGGCGGTGGGCAACGGGCCGTCCTTCGGCGGCGGCCTGCGGATCACCGAGGGCGCGCTGCTCGACGACGGGCTGCTCGACGTGGTCGTCATCAAGCCGATGGGCAAGGGCGAGCTCGTCCGCACCTACCCCAAGCTGTTCACCGGCACCCACACCACCCACCGGCAGTACGAGCACCACCGGGTGCGCCGGGTCACCGTCGCTGCGCCCGGGATCGTCACCTACGCCGACGGTGAGCGCTTCGGACCGCTGCCGATGACCGTGGAGTGCGCGCCGGGGGCGCTGGAGGTCTTGACCCCCGCGTAGGTTGGGGACCGTGAGTGACGCGACCGGTGACCAGAGCCCGGCCGAGCGGTACGCCGCCTTCCGCCGCAGCCAGTCCCACCCCGTGCTCGCGGACTTCCGCGAGCTCTACCGCTTCCCCCTCGACGAGTTCCAGATCGCCGCGTGCAAGGACATCGAGGACGGCCGCGGCGTGCTCGTGGCCGCCCCGACCGGCTCGGGCAAGACGGTGGTGGGGGAGTTCGCCATCCACCTGGCGCTCTCGCAGGGCCGCAAGGCGTTCTACACCACGCCGATCAAGGCGCTGTCGAACCAGAAGTACGCCGACCTCGTGGCCCGCTACGGCCCTGACCAGGTGGGGCTGCTGACCGGTGACAACACCGTCAACGGCGAGGCGCCGATCGTCATCATGACCACCGAGGTGCTGCGCAACATGCTCTACGCGGGCTCGCGCACCCTGGACCGGCTCGGCTTCGTCGTGATGGACGAGGTCCACTACCTCGCCGACCGCAGCCGCGGGGCCGTCTGGGAGGAGGTCATCATCCACCTGCCGGAGTCGGTGGGCCTGGTGGCGCTCTCGGCGACGGTGTCCAACGCCGAGGAGTTCGGCGAGTGGCTGGAGACCGTGCGCGGCGACACCTCCACGATCGTCGAGGAGCGGCGCCCGGTGCCGCTGTTCCAGCACGTCATGGTCGGCCGACGGCTGCTCGACCTCTTCGCCTCCTCCGACGTCGACGCCGCGGCCGGCTTCGTCAAGGAGGGTGCCCCGGTCAACGACGAGCTGCTCAAGGTCGCCCGCGACGACTGGGCGGCCTCCCGGATGCGCGACCGGCGCTCACCGCGCGACCGTCGCGGCGGGGGTCGCTCGGGGCCCAAGTCCGGGCCGAGGTCGGGCAACGGGCGCCGGGTGTGGGTCGCCAGCCGTCCCGACGTCATCACCCGCCTCGAGCGCGACGGCCTGCTGCCGGCGATCGTCTTCATCTTCAGCCGGGTCGGTTGCGACGCGGCCGTCACCCAGTGCCTCGCCGCCGGGGTGCGGCTCACCACGCCCGAGGAGCGCGACGAGGTCTTCGCCTTCGTCGAGGACGCCACCAAGCACCTCGACCCCGACGACCTGCACGTGCTGGGCTACCACGACTTCCTCGACGGGCTCACGCGCGGCGTCGCGGCCCACCACGCCGGGATGCTGCCGGCCTTCAAGCAGATCGTGGAGGAGCTCTACGTCCGGGGGCTGTGCAAGGTCGTCTTCGCCACCGAGACCCTGGCGTTGGGCATCAACATGCCCGCGCGCACCGTGGTGATCGAGAAGCTCACCAAGTGGAACGGCGAGACCCACGCCGACATCACGCCGGGGGAGTACACCCAGCTCACCGGCCGTGCCGGTCGACGCGGTCTCGACACCGAGGGCCACGGCGTCGTGCTGTGGCAGCCCGGCACCGACCCGCGCGAGCTCGCCGGCCTGGCCTCCACCCGCACCTACCCGCTGCGCAGCTCCTTCCGTCCCTCCTACAACATGGCCGTCAACCTGGTCAGCCAGTTCGGCCGCGTCGTGGCGCGCGAGCTGCTCGAGCAGTCCTTCGCGCAGTTCCAGGCCGACAAGGCCGTCGTCGGGCTCGCCCGGCAGCTCCGCAAGGCCGAGGAGGCGCTCGACGGCTACGCCGAGGCCGCGGCCTGCGACCAGGGCGACTTCATCGAGTACGCCGGCCTCCGGCACCGCATCAACAAGCTGGAGAAGGGCGCCAGCCGGCAGCGGCGCGAGGACCAGCGCCAGGAGGCGATCGCCTCGCTGAAGTTCCTCAAGCCCGGCGACGTCATCGAGGTCCCGACCGGCAAGTTCGCGGGGTACGCCGTCGTCATCGACCCGGGCTGGTCGCCCGAGGGACCGCGCCCCTACGTGGTCACCCAGGAGCGCCAGGCACGCCGGCTGGCGATGATCGACTTCCCCGTGCCGGTCGAGGCGCTGACCCGGATGCGGGTGCCCAAGACCTTCAACCCCCGCAACGCACAGATGCGCCGCGACCTCGCGCACCAGCTGCGGGAGCGCACCCGGGACCTCCCGCGCGGGAACGCGGCCGCCCAGCGGCGTACCGGGCAGCCGGCGCCGTGGGAGCAGGAGATCACCGACCTGCGGCGCGAGCTCAAGGCGCACCCCTGCCACGGCTGCCCCGACCGCGAGGACCACGCCCGCTGGGCGGAGCGGTGGTTCAAGCTCGACAAGGACGCCGCGACCCTGCGGCGGCGCGTCGAGAACCGCACCAACACCGTGGCCCGGCAGTTCGACCGCGTCTGCGACGTGCTCACGTCGTTGGGCTACCTCACCGCCGACGGCGACGACACGCAGGTCACCACCGAGGGCGCGCACCTGCGCCGGCTCTACTCCGAGCTCGACCTGGTGGCCGCGGAGTGCATCCGGCGCGGCATCTGGGCCGACCTCGATCCCTCCGGGCTGGCCGCGGCCCTGTCGACGCTCTGCTTCGAGGCGCGCCGCCCCGACGACGCCCGCTCGCCGCGGGTGCCCGGCGGCGCCACCAAGGCGGCCATCGGCGCGACGATCAGGCTCTGGGGCGAGCTGGACCGGCTGGAGAAGGAGAACCGGCTGGACTTCCTGCGCCAGCCCGACCTCGGCTTCGCGTGGATCGCCTACCGCTGGTGCGAGGGCGACGACCTCGACGAGGTGCTCGGCGAGAGTGAGCTCTCGGCCGGCGACTTCGTGCGCTGGATGAAGCAGCTCCTCGACCTCGCCGGACAGGTCGCCGACGCCGCCGGCGACACCCCGCTGCGCCACACCGCCCGCCAGGTGGTCGAGCGCCTGCGCCGCGGCGTGGTCGCGATGTCCGGACTCGCCGAGTAGGGGGCCCCAGAAGCGCGGGGACGCTCAGACGAGGGCGCGTACGGCGTCGGCGACCGTGTCGTTGCCGGCGACGAGGTCCACCTGCTGGCCGACGGTGCCGGGCTCGTCCAGCACCGCGGCCAGGACGGCGCCCACGTCGGCGCGCGGGATCTCGCCGTACTCCACCTCGGGGGCCAGCCGGACGGCGTCGGTCGCCGGGTCGTCGGTGAGCCGACCGGGACGGATGATCGTCCAGTCCAGGCCGGAGTCACGCAGGGCGGCGTCGGCGTCGCGCTTGGCCTCGACGTAGGCGCGCCACACCGGCTCGGTGTCCTCGGGCAGGGGGTTGTCGACGCCGATGGCGGAGAGCTGGACGAAGCGGCTGATGCCGGCCCGTCGAGCACCCTCGATGGACTTCAGCGAGCCCTCGAGGTCGACGGTGCGCTTGCGCTCGATGGAGCCGTCGGGCCCGCCGCCGGCAGCGAACACCACGGCGCCGCAGCCCTCGAAGGCGGCGGCGAACGCGTCGGCGTCGTCGGACTCGATGTCGAGCAGGCGGACCTCGGCACCGAGCCCCTCGAGCTCCTCGCGTTGGTCCGGGTTGCGCACCAGCGCCACGGGCGTGTGCTCCGAGCGGCGCAGGGCGATGTGGAGGTGCTTGGCCACCTGTCCGTGGCCACCGACGACAGCGATCCGAGTCATGCCCTCGACGCTACGGGGCGCTGCGCGCGCCTGCTCGCCCGACCGGGTGGGAGGAGTCCTCCGGCAACCCGTCAGGCGAGCCGCGCCAGCACGGTGGTGAGTCGCTCCACCGGGCCCTCGAGGTTGTGCTCGGCGGCGAGCGTCGCCAGCCGGGCCGGGTCAGCCGGCTCGGTCGGGAGCGCGAAGCCGGTGCGCGGCACGTCGAGCGTGCGTCGCACGGCGACGACCTCGGGGGCGACGGCGAGGTAGTCGGCCGACGCCTTGATCTTCGCGCGGACCCCGGGGGCCATGTCGGCCTCGGGGTCGTCCGCGGCGGCGACGATGCCGTCGAGGTCGGTGAAGCGCTGCAGCAGCGTCGCGGCGGTCTTCTCACCGACGCCCTTGACCCCGGGGAGCCCGTCGGAGGTGTCGCCGCGCAGGGTCGCGAAGTCGGCGTACTGGCTGGCCTCGACGGCGTACTTCTCCCGGACCCACTCCTCGGTGACGCGCTCGTGGTTGCCGACGCCCCGGGCGATGTAGAGCACCCGCACCTCGTCCGCGGAGCCCTCGCCGGACGCGCCGTCGTGGACGAGCTGGAACAGGTCGCGGTCGCCGGTGACCACGTCGACCGGCTGCCCCGCCCCGGTGGCGAGCGTGCCGATGACGTCGTCGGCCTCCGCCTCCGGTGCACCCACCACCGCGATGCCGAGGGCGGCCAGGACCTCGCGGATGATCGGCACCTGCACCTCCAGCGGGTCGGGCACCTCCTCGACGTCGGCGGAGCCCTCGACGACCTCGACGACGCGGTGCGCCTTGTACGTCGGGACCAGGTCCACCCGCCACTGCGGGCGCCAGTCGTCGTCCCAGCAGCACACGAGGTCGCGCGGCTCGTACTGCTCGACCAGGCGGCTGATGAAGTCCAGCAGCCCCCGCACCGCGTTCACCGGGGTGCCGTCGGGGGCGAGGATCTCCGGCACCCCGAAGAAGGCGCGGAAGTACATCGAGGCGGTGTCGAGCAGCATCAGGCGGTCGGTTCGTGGCACGACGACACCCTAGGGTGCCTGCTCCGTGGGACGCGGGGGCCTAGGGTGTCGCACGTGAGTCAGTCCGCCGTGGAGCCCACCGACCGCAAGATCCTTCAGCTGCTGGCCGAGGACGGCCGGATGTCCTTCACCGACCTCGGGAAGGCGACGGGCCTGTCGACCTCGGCGGTGCACCAGCGCGTCAAGCGGCTCGAGCAGCGTGGGCTCATCCAGGGCTACGGCGCGACGATCAACCACGCCGACATCGGGCTGCCGCTCGCCGCGTTCATCTCGATCCGGCCGATCGACCCCTCCCAGCCCGACGACTGCGCCGCCCGGCTCGAGCACATCCCCGAGATCGAGTCGTGCTGGTCCGTCGCGGGGGAGGAGTCCTATGTCCTCAAGGTGCGCTCGACGACGCCGGCCGCCCTCGAGGACCTGTTGGCGCGCATCCGCTCGGCGGCCAACGTGTCGACGCGGACGACGATCGTGCTGACGACCTACTACGAGAACCGACCGGTGACGGGCGAGTAGGTCACCAGGCCTGGAGCGCCGCCGTACGACGCGACGCCTCGGCCACCTCGGCGGCCTTGAGCGCGGACTCGTCGAGCCGCCCGTGCTGCTCCCACCAGTCGCGGCCCGCCTGCGGCAGCGTGTGGATCGGGTCGTAGTAGGTGTAGGTGCGCTGCAGCGCCTCGGCGTCGCCGGCCTCGATCGAGGTGCGGTAGTTCTTCGTCCAGTGCGAGATGCCGCGCTCGGTGTCGTAGCCGGCGAGCTGGTGCACCCAGCGCTTGCCGACGAACGGGACGTCGCACACGATGCGCGGCGTGGCGTAGCCCGGCAGGTAGCCCATGATGTGGTGCTGCAGGCGCTGCGCGTCGGCGACCGAGACCCGCCAGTGCTCGGAGAACGGGATCATGTCGCACATGTAGAAGTAGTAGGGCATGACCTGGGCACCGTCGAGGAGACGGAAGCAGAGGTCGAGCAGCGCGTGCGGGTCGGCGTTGACGCCGTTGAGCAGCACGCCCTGGTTGCGCACGTCGCGCAGGCCGGCGTCGAGCATCGCCTTGGCGCCCCGTGCGACCAGTGGGGTGACGGAGTTCGCGTGGTTGGCGTGGGTGTGCATCGCCAGGCTGACGCCGCGGCTGCGGGCGAGGGTGGCGATCCGGTTCACGCCTTCGACGACGTCGGGCTGCAGCCAGTGCTGCGGCATCCCGATCAGCGCCTTGGTGGCCAGCCGGATGTCGCGGATGTTCTCCACGGTCATCAGCTCGGTGAGGAACGCCTCGAGCCGGGGCCAGGGCATGTTGGCGACGTCGCCGCCGGAGACGACCACGTCGCGCACGCTGGGGGTACGCCGCAGGTAGTCGATCATCGCGCCGAGCCGGTCGTTCGGCTTTCCGGTCAGCTTGAGCTTCTCCACCGTCGGCGTGGAGTTGCCGACGAGGTCCATCCGGGTGCAGTGGCCGCAGTACTGCGGGCAGGTCGGCAGCAGCTCGGCGAGGACCTTGGTGGGGTAGCGGTGGGTCAGCCCCTCCACCGCCCACATGTCGTGCTCGTGCAGGCTGTCGCGGGTGGCATGGGGGTGGCTGGGCCAGTCGGTGCGTCGGTCCGAGAAGACCGGCAGCATGTAGTGCCGCACCGGGTCGGCGTAGAACGCGTCGGTCAAGCTCCCGGCGCCACGCGGGGCGACGTGCGACGCCATCGTGTTGAGCATCTGCGGCGGCACCAGCATCGACATCGTCGCGCGCTCGGCCTGGTCGCGCTCGAGGTCGGCGTAGAAGCGCTCGTCGACCAGGTCGCCGAGCACCTCGCGCAGCTGCTTGAGGTTCTTGACGCAGTGGCTGCGCTGCCACTGGACCGACTCCCACTCCGCAGCCGTGACGTCCTTCCAGCCGGGGAACCGGGTCCAGTCGGGCTCGACCAGCTCGACGGCTCGGTAGGGGTAGGGCTGACCGGTCTCGTCCTCGACCAGGGCTGCGATGGAGGTCTCGATGCTCATACGAGCACGGTGACAGATGATTTGCGGTCTGTCGAATACCTGGCCGGAGATTCTCCTGTCCGGCTCAGGACCTGAGCCGCTCCAGCAGCGGCCCGGCCGCCTCGGACAGGAACGCCTCCTGCGTCTCGTCGCCGATCTGGACCAGGGCCACGTCGGTGAAGCCGGCCTCGGTGAACGCCGAGACGGCCTCCGCGATCTTGTCCAGGTCCGGGCCGCACGGGATGTTGTCGGCGACGTCCTCGGGCCGGACGAACTGCGTGGCACCCGCGAACCCGGCCGGCGTCGGCAGGTCGGCGTTGACCGACCACCCGCCGGCGAACCAGCGGAACTGCTCGTGGGCGAGCTCGGTGGCCTTCTCCTCGTCGGGGCCCCAGCAGATCGGGATCTGCCCGACGGCCCGACCGTCGGCACCGATGCGCTTCGCGCCGGTCACCCCGTTCCAGGTCGTGATCAGCTCCGCCTTCGGCTCCACGGCGACGAGGTGGTCGGCCAGCGGGGCGAAGGTCTCGACCGAGCGGTCGCCGGAGACCGCGACACCGATGTCGACGCCCTGCTCCGGGACGTCCCAGATGCGGGCGGAGTCCACCTGGTAGAACTCGCCGGCGTAGTCGACCAGGTCACCGGTGTGCAGACGCCGGATGACCTCGATCGCCTCGACGAGCATGGCCTGCCGGGTCTGGATCGCGGGCCACCCCTCGCCGACGACGTGCTCGTTGAGGTTCTCCCCGCTGCCCAGGCCGAGCGTGAACCGGCCGTCGGCCAGGATCTGCAGCGTCGCGGCCTTCTGGGCCACCACCGCGGGGTGGTAGCGCATGGTCGGGCAGGTCACGTAGGTCATCAGCTCCACGTCCGACGTGGCCTGGGCGACGGCGCCCAGCAGCGTCCAGGCGTACGGCGCATGGCCCTGGCTCGTGAGCCAGGGCGAGTAGTGGTCGCTGCTCACCAGCAGGTCGAAGCCGACCTGCTCGGCGCGGGCGGCGTACTCCACCAGCTGCTTGGGCCCGGACTGCTCGGTCATCAACGTGTACCCGAATCGCGTCATGTCCCCATCGCAGCGCGGTGGCGGGCTCCAGGCATCACCCGGTCGCCGACACCCCTCCGCACACACCCCTCTGCGCACACCCCTCCGAGTGGTTCACACCCTCTCCTCGGTGGGCAGCGTGGACGTCATGGACCTCGGACTCGACGGACGCACCGCCCTCATCACCGGAGGGGACTCCGGCATCGGCTGGCACACCGCCCGCATCCTCCTCGAGGAGGGCGCGACCGTGGTGCTCACCGACAAGGACGAGGAGTCGCTCGAGAAGGCGGCCGCACAGCTGGACGCCGCACCGGGTCGGCTGCACACGGTCGCTGCCGACCTCACCACCGACGCGGCGGCCCGGGAGCTGGCCCGCCACGTCGAGGAGGTCGCGGACGAGAAGGGCCTCTCGATCCTCGTGCACTCCGCCGGCGTCACCGGCGCCCAGGGCAAGTTCCACGAGATCGACGACGACGGCTGGGTGGACACGCTGACCATCGACCTGCTGGCCCCGGTGCGCGTCACCCGGGCCGTCCTCCCGTCGCTCCGCAAGGACGGCTGGGGCCGGATCGTCTACCTCACCTCCGAGGACGCGGTGCAGCCCTACGACGACGAGCTGCCCTACTGCGCGGCCAAGGCGGGCGTGCTCGCCTTCGCCAAGGGGCTGTCGCAGACCTACGCCCAGGACGGCCTGCTCGTGAACTGCGTGTCACCGGCCTTCATCCACACCCCGATGACCGACGCGATGATGGAGAAGCGCGCCGACGAGCTCGGCTGCTCCTTCGACGAGGCCATCGCCTCGTTCCTGGAGGAGGAGCGCCCCCACATGGAGCTCGGGCGCCGCGGTGAGCCCGAGGAGGTCGCGGCCGTCGTCGCGTTCCTCTGCTCCGAGCGCGCCAGCTTCGTCAACGGCTCCAACTGGCGGGTCGACTCCGGCTCCGTCGCGACCATCTGATCACCCGACCACCTGGCCCGGCGATCACCGAGGAACCCATCATGACGCACTACGACCACCTGATCATCGGAGGCGGGATGGCGGCCGACGCCGCCGCCCACGGCATCCGCGAGCAGGACGAGGACGCCAGCATCGGCATCCTGGGCGAGGAGCCCACGGCCCCCTTCCCGCGCCCCGCGCTGTCCAAGAAGCTGTGGACCGACCCCGACTTCACCGTGGAGAACACCGCCCTCGACACGGTCGGCGAGACCGGCGCGACGCTCCACCCGCGGACCAGGGTCGTCTCCGTCGACCCCGAGGCGCACGAGGTGACCACCCAGGGTGGCGAGACGATCGGCTACGGCCGCGTGCTGGTCGCCACCGGCGGCCGACCGCGCACCCTCACCGACCTCCCCGGCGGCGACCGGGTCCTCTACTATCGCTCGCTCACCGACTACCACCGGCTGCGGGTACTGGCCGACACCCGACCCCACGTCGCGGTCGTGGGCGGCGGCTACATCGGGACCGAGATCGCCGCCGCCATGGTCGGCGAGGGCTGCCGGGTCACGCTGCTGCACCCCGGCGAGGTCCTGGGCGGGCAGATGTTGCCCGCCGAGCTCGCCGCCCGCTTCGAGCGCCTCTTCACCGACGCCGGCGTCGAGGTGCGGGGCGGGGCGAAGGTCGCCGGCGGGCGCGAGCACGCCGCCGGCGTACGCCTCGACCTGGAGTCCGGCGAGCAGCTCGAGGCCGACGTGGTGGTCGTCGGCCTGGGCGTCGAGCCGGCCGGTCACTTCCTCCCCGAGTCGGTCGAGCGCGCCGAGGACGGCGGGGTCGTCGTCGACGAGCACCTGCGGACCAGCGCCGCCGACGTGTACGCCGCCGGCGACGTCGCGTCGTACCCCGACCCGATCCTGGGCCGCACCCGCGTCGAGCACGTCGACAACGCCACCACGATGGGCACGGTCGCCGGGCGGATCATGGCCGGGTCGGACGAGACCTACGACCACACCCCGATGTTCTACTCCGACGTGCTCGGCCTCGGCTACCAGGCCGTGGGGACCCTGGACGCGTCGCTCGAGACCTTCGTGGAGACCGTGGGGGAGGGGGCCGTGGCCTACTACCTCGACGACGAGGCGGTGCGCGGGGTGCTGCTGTGGGACCTCGACGAGGGCGTCGAGGAGGCCAAGCAGCTGCTCGCCCGGCACTCCCGTCCCCGGGACCCGGCCGACCTCGCCGGCTCGATCACCGGCACCACCACCGGCACCACCACCGGCTGAGCCGTCAGCAGCTCAGCCGAGCGAGTCCAGCGCCCGGAGGACCGCCGGGTGGTCGGGCGCCAGGTCGTAGCGCATCGTCATCGCGGCCAGCAGCACGTCGCGGACGGCAGGTGCCTGCGCGCCGCCGAGTGGCAGGCACATCAGCCGGAGATGCGGGGCGTGGTCATCGAGGTCGTCGCCGTGGGGCGGCGCGTAGTCGCGTACCGGCAGCAGCAGGCCGCCGGCACGCTCGTAGAACGCGATGCGGCGCCGGTGCTCCTCGACCTCGTGCGCGGCCAGGCCCGGCTCGTCGGGGTCCTCGACGTCCCAGACGAGCAGCGAGCAGCCCTCGCCGGCCAGCAGGGCCGCCAGCTCGCCCAGCATCGCGGTCCCGACACCGCCGCCCCGCACGCCCACCGCGTAGTACCGCAGGAAGACCCAGCCGGTGCCGCCCAGCGCTCGCAGGACCGCGAGCCCCTCGGGCGCCCCGCCCTCGGCGACCCGCACGACCAGGCGGTCGTCGAGGAGCGAGTCGAAGTCGGCGCGCAGGTCCGCAGGGAAGGCGTCCTCGTAGATCGCGCGCACCACCGCGAGCTGCGCGGTGTCCACCTCAGTCGTCAGCACGCCAGACCTCCTGCCCGCCCAGGTAGGTCCTGAGCACCTCGATGTCACGGATCCTGGTCGGGTCGCAGGTGGCCGGGTCCTCGTCGAGCACCGCCAGGTCGGCCAGCTTGCCGACGGCGATGGTGCCGCGGTCGCGCTCGGCGTGGGAGGCGTACGCCGACCCGAGCGTGTACGTCGTCAGCGCCTCGAGCCCGGAGACGGCCTCGTCCGGTCCGCACTCGGCACCGGAGTCGGTGCGTCGGTTGACCATGTCGTGCATCCCCAGGAGCGGGTGGCCGTCGACCACGGGCCGGTCCGAGGACCCCGGGACGACGACCCCGGCGTCCAGCAGCGACCGGTACCGGTAGGCCCACCCGGCCCGCTGCGGCCCGAGCGCGCGCAGCATGCCGTCGCCGATCTCGCCGACGAACCGTCCCTGCGGCACCGGCACGACGCCGAGCCGTGCGCACCGAGCCACCTGGTCGGGCCGGGACACCCCGAAGTGCTCGATGCGGTGCCGCACGTCGGGCCTCGGCCAGCGCCGTTGGGCCTCCTCGTAGGCGTCGAGCACCAGGTCGATGGCGGCGTCTCCGATGGCGTGGGTCGCGACCCGCCAGCCGGAGCGATGGGCGTCGAGGATGCGGGCGCGCAGGGCGTCCGCGGTGTCCTGGAGGTAGCCGCGCTCCCCGGGGGTGTCGGCGAACTCCTCGCTCAGGGCGCAGGTGTGCCCGATCAGCGACCCGTCGCTGAAGACCTTGGTCGGACCGATCCGGAGCCTGTCGTCGCCCAGACCGGTCCGGATGCCGAGGTCCAGCCCGACGCCCAGGTCGTCGGCGGCGTGCCCGCCAAGCGGGTGGAGCGCGTCCGCGGCGACCATCAGCTCCACGCGCAGCGGGAGGCGGTCGGCGTCCCGGGCGGCCTGGTAGGCCGCGACCTCGACCGGGCTCTTGCCGATCCACCCGCCGCCGACGCCCGCCTCCACGACCGAGGTCAGCCCCTGGGAGAGGTAGACCCGGCCGGCACGCTCGATCGCGTCGACCAGCTGGCTGACCGGGTAGGGGAGGACCAGGGCGTTGAGCAGCTGCTGGGCCTGCTCCTGCAGCAGCCCGGTCGGCCGACCGTCGTCGTCCACGACGACCAGGCCGCCCGGCACGTCGACGGGCGCCTCGGCCAGGCCGAGGTCGGCCAGCAGAGGCCCGTTGACCGTGCACATGTGGCCGCTGGTGTGCTTGAGCCACACGCGACGCCCGCCGGCGGCCCGGTCGAGGGCGTCGCGGTCGGGGTGGGCGCCGAGCTTGTTCTCGTCGTACCCGGCCCCCACGACCCAGTCCTCGGGCCCCAGGGTGGCGGCGCGGGCGGCGACGGCGTCGTACAACGCCTCGAGCGTGGGCACCCGCAGGTCGACCTCGGCCAACGACAACCCGAACCACGCCATGTGGTTGTGCGCGTCGTGGAAGCCGGGCACCACCACGGCACCGCCGAGGTCGACGGTCCGTGCGGCCGGCACGTCCTCGTCGACGGCCACGACCCGGTCGCGCCAGATCGCCAGGGAGCGGGCCACGTCGGCGCGTCCCGGGCCCTCGAGGGTGCGGACCCGGGCGTGGGTGAGGAGGAGGTCAGCGAGCACCCTGGGTCTCCGCGCGCAGGGCCGCCTTCTCCACCCGCAGCGAGGCGGTGAGCGGCAGCTCGTCGCGGAACCGCCAGATCGAGGGCACCTTGAAGCCCGCGAGCCGCTCCGCGCACCACGAGGAGAGCTCCTCGGCGCTCGCCTCCGGCGCCACGACGTACGCCGCCACCTCCTCGCCGCGCACCTCGTCCGGCACCCCGATGACGGCCGCCAGGTGCACGGCGGGGTGCGCCAGCAGGACCTCCTCGACCTCGACGGCGGCGACGTTCTCCCCGGAGCGCCGGATCATGTCCTTGAGCCGACCGGCGAGGTAGAGCCGACCGGCGTCGTCGGTGCGGGCCAGGTCGCCGGTGGGGAACCACCCGTCCTCGTCGTAGGGGGAGGGGTGGCCGAGGTAGCCCTGCATCATGCCCGGGCCGCGCAGCCACAGCTGGCCCGCCTCGTCGATGCGCGCCTCGCGGTGTGCCGCCGGCCGACCCAACGAGCCGGAGCCGACCAGCTCGCCGTGCTCCTCGAAGCCGACCCGGATGTCGGCGCCGGTCTCGGTCATGCCGAAGGCCTCGGTCCACGGCACGCCCCACCGCTCCTCGAGCGCGGCGTGCAGGGCAGGGGGGATCGCCGAGCACTGGACGGCGCGCACCCGGTGGTCGCGGTCGGCGGGGTCGGCGGGCATCTTCAGCAGCAGCACCGGCATCGAGGCCAGGCAGTAGAAGTAGGTCACCTGGTGCTCGCGCACCTTCGACCAGAACGTCGAGGGGTGGAAGCCGTCGAGCACGACCAGGTGAGCGCCGGCCATCAGCGAGGCCACGACGTTCCACTGCGGGTCGACGTAGTGGAAGGGCTGAGCGGTGAGCAGCACGTCGTCGGAGGTCAGGTGCGGGTGCTCGGTGAGCATCGACCCGCCCAGGGTCGTCCAGTAGGCGTGGTCGAGGAGGCAGCCCTTGGGCCGCCCGGTCGTGCCGGAGGTGTACTGCACGTTCACCACGGTCCCCGGGGTCAGCACGGGCGTCGGCAGGTCCTCGGCCCCGTGGCGCGCGAGCTCGTCGGGCCCCACGACGGTCGCGTACGCCGTCAGCAGCTCGTGGTGCTCGGACCGGGCCACCACGAGGCGGACCGCGGCGTCGGTGAGCAGGTGGGCCACGTCGTCGCGCCGGTAGCGGGGGTTGAGGGGCACCATCGCGGCACCGAGCCGCATCAGCGCCAGCCAGGTGAGCGGCATCTCGGGAGTGTTGCCCAGCATCACGCCGACCCGGTCGCCGGCTGCGACGCCGCGGGCCGAGAGGGCCGCGGCCAGCCGACGGGACCGCTCCGCCACGTCGGCGTAGGTGAGCCGGTGCCGGTCACCGGGCAGGTCGAAGGTCCAGGCCGGTCGCTGCGGGTGGTCCGCGGCGGCCCGGTCGAGGAGGTCGACGAGGGTGGTGCCGTCAGCCACGGTTGAACCCCTCCCGCGGGGCGTCGTTCTCGCCCGAGAGCGAGGTGAGCAGCGCGTGCTCGACCTCGCGGGCCATCGCGCCGTCCACGGTGGAGTCGAGGCCGGCGTCGAGCACCTGCTTGGCCAGCGACAGCGAGAGGGCCGGGCGCTCGGCCATCCGGCGCGCGAGGTCGAGCGCCGTCGACTCGTGCTCGCCGGTCGGGACGCAGCGGGCGACCAGGCCCATGGCGGCCGCGTCCGGACCGCTGACCCGCTCACCGAGCAGCAGCAGCTCCTTGGCGCGCGCCCAGCCGACCAGGGCGGGCAGCAGCCGGGAGATGCCGCCGGTGACCGAGAGCCCGACCGAGACCTCGGGGAACCCGAACACCGCGTCCTCGGCGGCCACGACGACGTCGCAGCACAGCGCGAACTCAGCACCCGCGCCCAACGCGTACCCGTGCACCGCGGCGACCACCGGGGCGGGCAGGCGCCGGACCAGGCGGGTCACCTCCTGGATCTCCTCCAGCCGAGCCCGCGTCTGAAGCACCGTCTCGACCGCCGGCTCCTCCTTGAGGTCGTGGCCGGCGCAGAAGGCACGTCCGGCGCCAGACAGCACGACCGCGCGTGCCCCGTCCTCACCGGCGTGGGTCAGGGCCGCCACCAAGCCCCTGGTCAGGCCGATGTCGACCGCGTTGAGCCGCTCCGGGCGCGAGAGCCGGATCTCGGCGACGACGCCGTCGAAGGAGTAGTCCACGCTCGCGTGGAGGGGCGGGCGGGTCACGGGGGCTCCTGGCGGTAGGACGGGTGGTCGGAAGGCGGGTCACTGTGGGTCGCATCGGCTCACCGCGTGTCGATCGATCGATCGATAGCATAGGCCCATGACCCCCACCGGCGAGCGAGTCCGCCAGGCCGCACTCGAGCTCTTCGCCGAGCGCGGCTTCCACGGCACCGGCATCCGCCAGCTCGCCGAGCGTGCCGGCGTCTCCTCGGCCTCGCTCTACCACTACATGGGCACCAAGGAGGACCTGCTGGTCGCGCTGATGACCAGCAGCCTGGAGCGGCTGGTCGGCGACGCCGAGGCCGCCGTCGCCGGCAGCGACGACCCCGTCGGGCAGCTGGGCGCGCTGGTGCGGATGCACGTCACCGCCCACGCCGCCCGGCCGCTGGAGACGCGGGTCGGCGACCACGAGGTCGAGGCGCTGTCGCCGCCGGCGCGCGAGGTGGTGGTGGCGCTGCGCGACCGGTACGAGCAGGTGTGGCAGCGGGTGCTGGCCGACGGGCAGGCGGCGGGCGTCCTGGACCTCGAGCACCCGGCTCTGGCTCGCCGGGCCCTGCTGGAGATGTGCAGCGGGGTGGCACGGTGGTTCGACCAGGCCGGGCCGCTGTCGCTGGCGGACCTCGCTGACCACTACGTGGCCCTGGCATGCAGGCTCCTCGGCGTGTCGCGCGCGACACGCCGGGGCGGTGCAGTCATTTCTGCCTGAACGTCGCTGGATCCTGTTCTCGATCGGGCTGCGCTGACCTGCGGTCTTAGGCGTCGTCGCAGGTCAGGAGGCGGTTGACATGTGATCCGCGACGCATAAGGGTGAGCCGTCCGCTCGTGCAGATCGCGGGAGACGGACCGGCGTCCGAGTGGCCGCTTCGGAGGGTGGGGGTGCCAGCCACCTGTCCGAGGTTGTTCGCGGAGGTCGGTTCGTCCTGCGAGGGCGGACGCGAGAGGGCCTGGGTCCCCCTAGACAACAGCCTGCCCCGGCCGCCCGTCGGACATCAGGCTGGACCGAAGGTGTCGCCGGGCCCTCTCGCCGCTCTGCACGGGTGCCGGGGCTCCGCTGGCTCAGGGCCCGGCCGGTAGCGTGAGCACGTGCTCCGCCTGGCCCTCGCCGTCGTCTCGGGCCTCGTGCTCTCGCTCGCCTTCGAGCCGGTCGCCTGGCCGGTGCTGCTGCCGGTGGCCGTCGCCGGCTTCTTCGCCGTCGTGCACGGCGTGCGGGCACGACGCGGACTGGCGCTCGGGCTCGCCTTCGGTGCGGCCTTCTACCTCACCCACATCTGGTGGATGCGCGCCGTCGCCGTGCCCGCCTGGATCGGGCTCTCGGCGCTGGAGACGTTCTTCTACGGGCTCGCGGGAGCGGCGGTCGCCGCGCTCACCCGTCATGCCCCGACCGTTCGGTGGTGGCCGGTGTGGGGCGCCGCGGCCTGGACGACCGCCGAGGTGGTCCGCAGCGGCTGGCCCTTCAGCGGGATGCCGTGGGGTCGACTGGCCTTCGCGGTCGTCGACACCCCGGTCGCCCCGCTGCTGCCGTGGGTGGGCATGGTCGGCGTGTCCTTCCTGCTGGCCCTGGCCTCGGCCTGCGTGGCCCACCTGGTGCTGACGCGTGCCCGCAGCTGGCGCGCCGACACCGCGGTCCTCCTCGGGCTCGTGGCCGGCGCGACGCTCGCCGGCCTGGCGCCGTACGACGCCGGCGACCCGAGCGGCACCGCGACCGTCGCCGCGGTGCAGGGCGACGTGCCGGGCCCCGGCAACGACGTGCTCTTCGACCACCGCCAGGTCACCCGCAACCACGTCGAGGAGACCGTCCGCCTGGCCGACGCGGTGGCCGCGGGCGAGCAGCCCCGGCCCGACCTGGTGGTCTGGCCGGAGAACTCCACGGCCGTCGACCCCTTCCTGGACGCCGAGACCAACCAGGGCATCGAGCGCGCGGTCGAGGCGGTCGGGGTGCCCGTGCTGGTCGGGGCGATCGTCGACGACGGACCCGAGCACGTGCTCAACCAGGGCATCGTGTGGGACCCGGTCACCGGCCCGGGGGAGCGCTACACCAAGTGGCACCCGGTGCCCTACGGCGAGTACATCCCGTTCCGGGACTACGTCGACTTCAACTTCGGCGAGCTCGCGCGCATCAAGCGGGACATGCGCGCGGGGGACCGCACCGAACCGCTCCGGATCGGCGAGATCCTGCTGGCCGACGCGATCTGCTTCGATGTCGCCTACGACGACGGCCTCCACGCCCAGGTCCGTGAGGGTGCCGAGCTGCTCACCGTGCAGACCAGCAACGCGACCTTCATCTTCACCGACCAGGTGGACCAGCAGTTCGCGATCACCCGGCTGCGCGCGATCGAGGCCGGCAAGTGGCTCGTGGTCGCCTCCACCAACGGTCGCTCGGGGATCATCGCGCCCGATGGGCGGGTCGTGGAGACCGTCGACCGGCGCACCACCGCCACGATGCTCGCCGAGGTCGAGCTGCTGCCCGGGGTCTCGCCCGGCATCCACCTCACGCCCTGGGTGACCCGCGGCGTCGTGGCTCTGACCCTGCTCGGCCTGCTGCTCGTCCTCATCGCCTCCGGCGCGGTCACCCGGCGTTCGCGCACGGTTGCTCCGGAGTACGCCGATGCGGCCTCCTGACTCCCGTACAGTCCGCCCAATGCGCGTGATCATGGTCGTCCCGACCTACCAGGAGGCCGACAACATCGCGTGGATCCTCCAGCGCCTGCGCACCGCCCGGCCCGACGTGGACGTGCTCGTCGTGGACGACAACTCCCCGGACGGCACCGGCCGGATCGCCGACGACCTGGCGGCAGCCGATCCTCAGGTGCACGTGCTGCACCGGGTCAACAAGGGCGGTCTCGGCGCGGCGTACCGGCACGGCTTCGCCCACGCGCTCGAGGCCGGCTACGACGTGATCGGCGAGATGGACGCCGACGGCTCGCACCAGCCCGAGCAGCTGCACCGGCTCCTCGACGCGATCGAGGGGACCGACGGCGGCCCCGCCGCGGACCTGGTGATCGGGTCCCGCTGGGTGCCGGGCGGCACGGTGGTGAACTGGCCGCGACGCCGCGAGACGCTCTCGCGCGGCGGCAACCTCTACGTCCGCGTGCTGCTGGGCATCTCGGTCAAGGACGCCACCGCCGGCTTCCGGCTCTTCCGCCGTGACGCGCTGGAGAAGCTGGAGCTGGAGAGCGTGCGCTCCACCGGCTACGTGTTCCAGACCGACATGGTCGTGCGTGCGCTGCGGGCGGGACTCACGGTCCGCGAGGTCCCGATCGAGTTCGTGGAGCGGGTGCGCGGTGATTCGAAGATGAGTGGCAAGGTGGCGGTGGAGTCGCTGCGCCGGATCACGGCGTGGGGGCTGCGCGAGCGCCGCGAGCAGGTGCGGCGGCTGTGGTCGCGCAGGAGTGCCCAGGAGGAGGGGAGCAGATGAGCCCGCAGAGCGGTCGGCGACGTCGTGGGGGAGTGGTCTGGCTGCTCGGCCTGGCCTTCATCGGCCTGCCGCTCCTGGAGCTCTACCTGGTCATCCAGGTCGGCCAGGTGATCGGTGCCGGGTGGACCATCCTGCTGCTGGTCCTCGACAGCGTCCTCGGCGCGATCATCGTGCGCCGCGAGGGCGGCCGCGCCTGGCGGGCGCTGCGCGAGGCCCTCGCCCAGGCGCGGATGCCGCACCGCGAGCTCGCCGACGGTGCGCTGGTGCTCATCGGCGGCACCCTGCTGCTCACCCCGGGCTTCGTCACCGACGCCTTCGGGGCGCTGCTGGTGCTCCCGGTGACGCGCCCCGCCTTCCGCGGGCTGCTGGCCCGGGCGGTCGCCTCACGGTTGGTCGTGTTCCCCGGACCCGGTGGTCCCGGCGGACCTGGTGGCCCCGCTGCCCCGCGGAGCCCCGGTCCCGGTGGCCCACGTGGCCCCGGGGACGACGAACGCCCCGGACCGGTGGTCCGGGGCGACGTGGTGGACCCGCCCGAGTGAGGACGGGTCGGAAGATCAGGCCGAGGCCTTGCCCTTCTTGCGGTTCGCGCGGTGCAGGTGCGCGGGGCCGATCTCGCCGCCGCGCAGCAGCTCCAGCCGCTCCTTGAGGATCTCCTCGAGCTCCTTCTCGGAGCGGCGCTCGAGCAGCATGTCCCAGTGGGTGCGGGCCGGCTTCTCGGCCTTCACCTCGGGCTTGATGCCGCTGACGCTCAGCGCCTCCGCGCCACAGCGCGGGCACTCCCACACCGCCGGGACCTCGGCCTCGACGGACATGGTGATCTCGAACTCGTGGTCCTGCTTGCAGCGGTAACCCACCTGCTGCCGCGCGGCGAACTCGATGCCGCGCTCGTCCTCGAAGCTCTGGCCTCCGAGTCGCGCGCCCCGTAGTGTGCGCTCTGCCATCTGAGCCCTCCAGTCTCTACCGAAGACGGTGCCGTGCCGCACCATCTCAAGTTTTCAACGGTAGCGACCCCGCGATGATTCCGACAATCGCCGAGGAGGGTGGTCGAGCCCCGGATTCTCGGGCTCCTCTCAGGAACCGGCCGGGACCGACGCCTGCTGAGCCTGCTGGATGCCCTTGGCCGTGTCGACGCGGGTCAGGATCGCACCACCGATGACGAAGAACGCGATCAGCGCGAACAGCGCCGGCCGGTAGGAGTCGGTGACGGTGTAGACGATGCCGAACACCAGCGTCCCCAGCCACGAGGTGCCCCGCTCCATGGCGTGGTAGAAGCTGAAGTACTCCGCCTCCTTGCCCGTGGGGATGAGGAGCGAGAAGTACGACCGGGCCAGGGCCTGGGTGCCGCCCAGCACCACGCCGATCGCCGCGCCCATCGCGAGGAACGGCACCAGCTCGCCGGCGGGCAGGAACAGCCCGACGGTGACGATCACCATCCAGATCACCAGGCCGACCAGGATCACCGGCTTGGCGCCGTACGACTGCGCGGCGCGGCCGAAGCCCAGGGCGCCGAAGACGGCGACCGCCTGGACGAGCAGGTAGGTCGCCAGGACGGTGCCGGTCTCGAAGCCCAGCTCCTCGACGCCGTAGACCGAGGCCGAGGCGATGACGGTCTGGATGCCGTCGTTGAAGAAGAGGTAGGCCACCAGGAACGTGAGCGCCACGGGGTAGCTCCGCAGGTCGCGCAGGGTGTGCCAGAGCTGTCCGAAGCTGCGCTGCAGCAGCCCGCCCTCGGCCGGCTCCACCGCCAGCGGCGGACGGTCCTTGATGCCGAGGTAGGGCACGAAGGTGAACAGGCCCCACCAGATCGCGGCGGAGAGCAGCGAGAGCCGCACGGCCATGCCCTCGGAGAGCCCGAAGGTGTCGTGCATGCTCACGACGACGAAGTTCAGCGCCAGCAGCAGCCCGCCGCCGGCATACCCGGTGGCCCATCCGCGCGAGGAGACCCCGTCGCGCTCGTCGGGGTCGGCGATCAGGCACAGGATCGAGTCGTTGACCACGGCCGCGGCGCCGAAGCAGAGGTTGGCCACCAGGAAGGCGACGACGCCGAGCTCCCAGTTGTCGTCCTTCATGAAGAACAGCAGGGCGGCGGCCAGCGCCCCGGCCCACGCGAAGCCGCCGAGCAGCTGCCGCTTGTGGGAGGTGCGGTCGGCCACGGCGCCCAGCAGCGGCAGCAGCACCGCCGAGAGCAGGGTGGAGGCGGTGATCGTGAACGAGGGGAGCGCGCCCGGGGCCACCGAGATCCCGAGGACCGAGATGCGGTCGTCGACCGCTGCCTCCTCGGCGATCGCGATGAGGTAGGGCCCGAAGAGGACGCCGGCGACCGTGGTCGAGAAGGCGCTGTTGGCCCAGTCGTAGACGTACCACGCGCGGTGCTCGCGGCGCCGCTCGCGCGTGGTCGTGGGTGCGATGGTCATGTGGTCCCCTCCCAGAGTCCCTGCTCCTCCAGCACCTCGCGCAACAGGTCGGTGCGGTCGGTGAACAGCCCGTCGACGCCCTTGGCGAGCAGCTCCCGCATCTCCTCGGGATCGTCGATGGTCCACACGTGCACGTGCTTTCCGGCGGCGTGCGCGCGGCGCACGAAGCCGGTGGTCACGACCGGGACGGTGACGCTGAGCCCGGCGAGCCGCAGCGTACGCCGGTGCGGCACCTGCAGGGCCGCGACACGACCCCCGGTGACCCGGTCGGCCAGGCGCCCGGGCAGCAGCGCGAACGCGGCCGCCTCCAGCGGGTGGGCCGAGGTCGGCACGCGACCGTCGGTGATCCGGCGGAAGCGGCGAAGCCGGGAGGCGGAGAACGACCCGACCAGGACACGCTCCCAGTCGCCGCGCTCGGCGACGAGTGCGGCGAGCGCGTCCACGGCCCCCTCGGACTTCAGGTCGATGTTGAACCGGGCGTCGGGGAAGGCATCGAGCAGCTCCACGAGGGTCGGCACCGACTCACGTCCGCCCACCCGGGCACGGCGCACCTCGGCGTGGGTCAGCGCGGCGACCTCGCCGGCGCTGTCGGTGACCCGGTCCAGCACCCGGTCGTGGAAGGCCAGCAGCACCCCGTCGGCCGTGAGGTGTACGTCGGTCTCGAGGTAGCGGTAGCCGAGGTCGACGGCGTGCTCGAACGCCACGAGCGTGTTCTCCAGGCCCTCGATCTCGGGGTGGTAGGCGCCGCCACGGTGAGCGAACGCGATCACCCGGCGCGATCCCGCGGCGCCGCTGCGACGCCCGGACGGGCGCACGTCTAGGTAGGCATGGCCCGTCACCGGTGACGTCACCTGGGCAGTCTGGCAGGTCAGATGTCGCGGAAGGGCTCGATCTGCGCACCCAGCTCGTTGAGGCGCTCGGCGAGGTCCTCGTAGCCGCGGGCGATGACGTAGGTCGAGCGCAGCACCGAGGTGCCCTTCGAGGCGAGCATCGCCAGCAGGATGACCACCGCCGGCCGCAGAGCGGGCGGGCAGACGATCTCGGTGCCGGAGAAGTGCGTCGGGCCCTCGATCATCACCCGGTGCGGGTCGAGCAGCTTGACCTGCGCCCCGAGCTTGGTGAGCTCGGTGAGGTAGATCGCGCGGTTCTCGTAGACCCAGTCGTGCAGCAGCGTCTGCCCGGTGGCGACGGCCGCGATCACCGCGAAGAACGGCAGGTTGTCGATGTTGAGGCCCGGGAACGGCATCGGGTGGATCTTGTCCAGCGGCGCGTGCAGGTCCGAGGGGTACGTCGTGATGTCGACCAGACGGGTGTGACCGTTGGCGGCGACGTACTCCTCGGTGCGGTCGTAGACGAAGCCCATCTCCTCCAGCAGCGCCAGCTCGATCTCGAGGAACTCGATCGGCACGCGGGTGATGGTGATCTCCGAGCGCGTGACGATGGCCGCCGCGAGCAGCGACATCGCCTCGATCGGGTCCTCGGCCGGGGCGTAGTCGACGTCGACGTCGATGCTCTCGCGGCCGGTGACGGTCAGGGTGGTGGTGCCGACGCCCTCGACCTCGACGCCGAGGCGCTGGAGGTAGAAGCAGAGGTCCTGGACCATGTAGTTGGACGAGGCGTTGCGGATCACCGTGGTGCCCGGGTGCAGCGCGGCGGCCATCAGGGCGTTCTCGGTGACCGTGTCGCCGCGCTCGGTCAGCACGATCGCGCGGCTCGGCGAGACCGAGCGGTCGACGTTGGCGTGGTAGCTGCCGTCGGTGGCCTTGACGTCGAGCCCGAAGGGGCGCAGCGCCGACATGTGCGGCTCGACGGTGCGCGTGCCGAGGTTGCAGCCACCGGCGTAGGGCAGGTCGAAGGTGTCGGCGCGGTGCAGCAGCGGGCCCAGGAACATGATCACCGAGCGGGTGCGGCGGGCCGCCTCCTCGTCGATGGCGTCCAGGCGCAGCTCCTTGGGCGGGATGATCTCGAGGTCGCCCTCGTCGCCGAGCCAGCGGGTCTGGACCCCGAGGCTGCCGAGCACCTCCAGGAGCCGGTTGACCTCCTCGATGCGCGCGACCTTGCGCAGCGTGGTGCGGCCGCGGTTGAGCAGCGAGGCGCACAGCAGCGCGACGCCGGCGTTCTTGGAGGTCTTGACCTCGATGCTGCCCGAGAGCGTGGTGGGGCCGGTGATGCGCAGGTGCGTGGGACCCGCCCCGAGCGCCACGATCTCGGAGTCCAGCGCCGCGCCGATGCGGGCGAGCATCTCCAGCGAGAGGTTCTGCTGGCCCTTCTCGATGCGGTTGATCGCGCTCTGGCTGGTGCTGAGCAGGTCGGCGAGCTGGCTCTGGGTCAGCCCGCGGTGCTTGCGTGCGTCCCGGATCAGCAGGCCGATGCGTCCCTTGTACCCCTCCGTCATGGCAGCGACGGTAACTCACATGTGAGATAACGCGACATCGCCGCGCAGGGTGGGGTCGGGTGCACAAGGGGTGACGCGGGAGGTGGCGCCGGGGGTGAACGACGGGCGCCGCCGGAGGTGCGATGCTCGGCTCATGCGAGCCACCACGATCCACGCTCCGCGCGACATCCGTCTCTCCGAGGTCCCCGACCCGACCATCGAGAAGCCGACCGACGCCATCGTGAAGGTCACCAGTGCCTGCATCTGCGGCTCGGACCTGTGGCCCTACCGCGGGGAGAACGACATCACGCCCGGCGACACCATCGGGCACGAGTGCATCGGCGTCGTCGAGGAGGTCGGCCCGGAGGTCAGCGACGTGCGTCCCGGCGACTTCGTGGTCGTCCCCTTCGACCACTGCGACAACACCTGCGCGCACTGCCGGGCCGGCATGCAGTCGGCCTGCGTCGAGCTGTCGATGACCAGCTCGGGGCAGGGCCAGTACGCCCGCGTGGGCCACGCCGACGGCAGCCTGGTGAAGGTCCCCGACGTGGGTGCCTCCGGTCCCGACGCGGCGCTCGTGCCGCACCTCGTGGCGCTCTCCGACGTGATGCCCACCGGCTGGCACGCCGCCGTGGCCGCCGGGGTGAAGCAGGGCGGGACCACCGTGGTCGTCGGCGACGGCGCCGTCGGGCTGTGCGGCGTGCTCGCCGCGGCCCAGATGGGCTCGGAGAAGGTCGTGCTGATGTCGCGGCACGAGCCGCGCCAGGAGATCGGCCGCGCGTTCGGCGCCACGCACGTGGTGGCCGAGCGGGGCCGTGCGGCCGCGGCGGCGGTCAAGGAGATCACCGGGGGCGTCGGCGCGGACGCGGTCCTCGAGTGCGTCGGCACCGACCAGGCCATGGGAACCGCGTTCGCGGTCGCCCGCCCCGGCGCGACGGTGGGCTTCGTGGGCGTGCCCCACGGCGTGGAGCTCCCGGTGCGCCGGATGTTCCAGAAGAACGTCGGGCTGGCCGGCGGGATGGCGCCGGTGCGCGAGTACCTCCCGCACCTGCTCGAGCTGACGCTGACCGGCGCCATCGAGCCGGGCCGGGTCTTCGACCTCACCCTGCCGCTGGACGAGGTGGCCGAGGGCTACCGGGCGATGGACGAGCGGCGCGCGGTGAAGGTGCTGCTCGACGTCGACGGCTCGCTGGGGGCCTGAGGTCGTCGTGCCCGCCCTGGTCCTCGGGCCGCTGCTGCGCCACTGCGACGAGACCTCCGCGACCCTGTGGGTCGAGGTCGACTCCGCCTGCCGGGTGACCGTCGAGGCGGGCGGTCGCCGCTGGAGCACCGGCACCTTCGCCGTCCACGGCCACCACTACGCCCTGGTCGCCCTCGACGGGCTGGCGCCCGGCACGTCGCTGCCCTACACGCTGAGCCTCGACGACGACCCCGTCTGGCCCGAGCCGGGGTCGCCGCACCCGGCACCGGTCGTCCGGACGCTCGACCACGACCGGCCCGTCCACCTGGCGTTCGGGTCGTGCCGGGTCAGCGTCCCGCACGACGCGGAGCACCATGCGGCGTACGGCGTCGACGCGCTGCGCTCCTGGGCGCTCGACGCCTCTGCCGCCCCCAGGGACCGGCGCCGCCTGCCGGACCTGCTGCTGTTCCTGGGCGACCAGGTCTACGCCGACGAGACCAGCGAGGAGATCCGCTCCTTCATCGCGGCGCGGCGCGACCCCGAGCAGCCGCCGTGGTGGGAGCTGCAGGACTACCAGGAGTACGCCGAGCTCTACCGCATCGCCTGGAGCGAGCCGGCCAACCGTTGGCTGCTCTCGACGGTGCAGAGCGCGATGATCTTCGACGACCACGACGTCCGCGACGACTGGAACACCTCGGCCCGGTGGCGCACCGACATGGCGCGCAAGGAGTGGTGGCACGACCGGATCGTGGGTGCGCTGGCGTCGTACTGGGTCTACCAGCACCTGGGCAACCTCTCACCTGCCGAGCGCGAGCAGGACCCGCTCTGGCGGCTCGTGCTGGACCACGACGGCCCCGGCGAGCCCGACATCGGGGCGGCCCTGGACGCCTTCGCCGAGCGCGCGGACGACGACCCGGCGACCTACCGGTGGTCGTTCGCGCGGGAGCTCGGGCCGCAGGCGCGGCTCGTGGTGGTCGACTCGCGGGCCGCACGGGTGCTGGAGCCCGAGCACCGCTCGATGATCGACGACGAGGAGATGGCCTGGCTCGACGCGCAGCTGCGAGGCGACGTCGAGCACCTGCTCGTCGGGACCTCCCTTCCCTACCTCCTCAGCCCGGGCCTGCACCACGTCGAGGCCGTGGTCGAGGCGTTGGCCGAGGGAGCCCTGGGGCGCCCCGGGCACGAGGTCGGGGAGTGGGTGCGACGCGCGGCCGACACCGAGCACTGGGCGGCCTTCCAGGACGGGTTCCGCCGCGTGGGCGAGATGGTGGTCGACGTGGCGACCGGCGGCCGGGGGAGGGCGCCGAGCTCGGTGGTCTTCCTCTCCGGCGACGTCCACCACTCCTACGTGGCGGAGGCCTGGCCGGCCGAGGAGGCCACGAGGGACCGAGCCGGGAGGACCCGGATCCTGCAGGCGGTCTGCTCGCCGATCCGCAACGAGCTGCCGCGGGTGATGCGTGGGGCGGTGCGCCTGGCCAGCCGCGGGACGGCACGCCCGACCGGGCGCCTGCTGGGCCGCTGGGTCCCAGCCTCTCCGCTGCACTGGAAGGTGACGCAGGGGCCGTGGCTGGACAACCTCGTCGCGGAGCTGGTGCTCGACGGCGACGACCTGCGGATGTGGTGGTCGACCGGGGCCGTCGAGGGCGACGACCACGACCACCCGGTGCTGCGTCGGGTGGCTGCGCTCAGACCGCGGCGCTGACCGGCACGGCGGTCGGCACGGCGGCGGGCTCGCAGCCGCACGAGGCGTCGCACGCCAGGAAGGTGTGCATCGCGTGACCGCAGCGCACGCACGGCCGGTCGTGCGAGAGGTGCTCGTCGGAGCCCTGTCCCCACTGCTCTTGAACGGTGTCCCACATGGTGCTGTCCTTCGGTCCGAACTTCCTGCCTACGACGGTAAGGAACCCATCGGCCGATCCGTGGCAGATCTGCGGTCAACGCGCCGGTCGGGGACCAGGTCGGCCCGAGCGGGGCGGCGGGCATGGCCCGAACGGGCCATCCCTAGGCTGTCCGGGTGACCTCCGCACCCGACCTGCACACGACCGAGATCGGGGACACCGGCGAGCGTGTGGTGTTCCTCCACGGCCTCTTCGGGCAGGGACGCAACTTCACCCAGGTCGCGAAGGCGCTGCAGCCCGAGCTGCGCTCGACCCTGGTCGACCTGCCCAACCACGGGCGCTCGGCCTGGACGGGCAGCGTGGACTACGTCGACGTGGCCGACGCCGTGGCCACCTGGCTGCGGGCGGCGTACGACGGTGAGCCGGTGCACCTGGTGGGCCACTCGATGGGCGGCAAGGTCGCCATGGTCCTGGCGCTGCGGCACCCCGAGCTCATCGACCGGCTGGTCGTCGTCGACATCTCACCGGCGCCCAGCGGGGGAGCGGGGGAGTTCGAGCACCTGCTCACCTCGCTGACCGGGCTCGACCTCGACGGGCTGGAGCGGCGCTCGGACGCCGACGAGCAGCTGGCCGGATCGATCCCGGACGAGCGGGTGCGCGGCTTCCTGCTGCAGAACCTGCGCCGTGAGGAGGGGCGCTGGCGCTGGCAGGCCGACCTCGACCTGCTGCTGCGCGAGCTGCCGACCATCGCCGGCTTCCCCGGGGTCGACGCGACCTTCGACCACCCGGTGCTGTGGATGGGCGGGGAGCGCTCGGACTACGTGCGCCCCGAGCACGAGGCGCGGATGCGCGAGCTCTTCCCCACGACGTACACCGTCACCGTCAAGGGCGCCGGTCACTGGGTGCACTCCGAGCAGCCGGAGGCCTTCGTCTCCGCGCTGCGCTACTTCCTGCTCGCTGACTGAGGGACGGCTGACGGGGCGACCCCGCTGGCCCCGGTGGGGTGACATCGGCCGTGGACCCGCGGGGTAGGAATGTGCCCATGCAGACGCGAGAGATCGGCAACGACACCGTCGGCCGGGTCACGGTGGGCGCCGTGGGCCTGGGCCTGATGACCTTCGACCAGACCGGGGCGCAGCCCCGCGAGCAGCTCCTCGACACCGTGCGTGCGGCCCTGGACGCCGGCGTGACGCTCTTCGACACCGCCGACGCCTACGGGCCCGGCGAGGAGAAGGGTTCCGACGCGCAGGGTGAGAACGAGCGGCTCATCGCCTCCCTGCTCGCCGAGCTCGGTGTGCGGGACCAGGTGTTCCTGGCGACCAAGGCCGGGCATGTGCGCACCGAGGGCGGGGGCTGGGACGTCGACAGCTCCGCGACCCACCTGGAGTCCGCGGTGGAGAAGAGCCTCGAGCGGCTCGGCGGCGACCACATCGACCTGTGGCAGCACCACCGCCCGGACCCGAAGGTGCCCTACGAGGAGGTCGTGGCGACCCTCAAGCGGGTCCACGACGCCGGCAAGGTGCGCATGGTCGGGCTCTCGAACGCGAACCCCGAGCAGATCCGGCTCGCGCACTCGGTGCTGGGCGACGCGCTCGTCAGCGTGCAGAACCAGTTCTCACCCGCCTTCCGCTCCAGCGCCCCCGAGATCGAGGTGTGCGCCGAGCTCGGCCTGGCGTTCCTGCCGTGGAGCCCGCTGGGTGGGCTCAACAGCGCCAAGGGGCTCGGCGACGAGCACCCCGCCTTCGCGGAGATCGCCGCCGAGCGCGGTGTGTCGCCGCAGCAGGTGGCGCTGGCCTGGGAGCTGGCCCAGGACCCCTGCGTGATCCCGATCCCGGGTGCCAAGCGTCCGTCCTCGATCACCGACTCCGCCGCGGCGGCCGACCTGGAGCTCGGCGCCGAGGAGCTGGCTCGGCTCGACGCCTCCTGAGTCCGCCGACCGTCGGGGCGGCTCAGAGCGGGCGCTTGAACCCCTTGTGCGAGGCGGTGTAGCCCAGCCGCTCGTAGAACCGGTGGGCATCGGCGCGGGCGGAGTCCGTGGTCAGCTGCGCGAGCGTGGCGCCACGGGCCCGCCCGTGGTCGTGGGCCCACTCCAGCATCGCCGCGCCGAGCCCGAGGCCGCGCAGGCCCCTGGCCACCCGCACGCCCTCGACCTCGAGCCGGGTCGCGCCGGCGCGGGAGAGCCCCGGGATGATGCTCAGCTGCATGGTGGCCACGACGGTCCCGGCGTGGTCGCGCACGACGGCGAGGAACTCGCCCGGGTCGCGCGCGACGGCGTCGTACGCCGCTTCGTACCGCACCACGTCGTCGACCTCGCGCGCCCCGCTGATGGGGTCGTCGGCCAGCAGCGCCACCACGGCGGGAACGTCCGTGCGCCGGGCGCGCTGCAGCCGGAAGCGCCAGCCGCCCACGTCCAGGACCCCGCCCACCTGCTCGGCCGCCTCCTCGCGCAGCCGCTCGACCAACCTGTCCAGCCAGCGGCCGACACCGGCGCGGGCCGGGGGAGTGTCGGGGTAGCGACAGCGCAGGTGCAGCCCGGACTCGTCGAGGACGAACCAGAGCATCACGCCGTCGGTGAGGATCGACGCCCCGAGGTACTGCGCCTCGAGGCCGACGGAGTCCACCCGCACCGGCAGGCGGCGCAGGTCGAGCCAGGAGATCGCGAACATGCCCGGCGCCTCGGGCATCCCGCCCCAGGGCTCCAGGACGTCCTCCAGCGGCCAGGAGCCGAGGCGCACGGCCTCCTTGACGGCCTCGGCGCAGGCGGTCGGGTCGGGGTCGGGTGACTCGAGGACGGAGTTGGTGATGAACCAGCCCACCGAGTCGTGCCAGGTGGCGTCGTAGCGGCTGTGGACGGGGAAGACCGCGCGCAGCGGCTGGTCGGCGACCTCACGGGTCACCTCGGTCATGGCGGCGACGACGAGGGAGAGCGTGGAGACGCCGAGCTCCTTCGCGCGGACGCCGAAGGCGCCGCTGTCGTCGACGTCGAGCACGTCGCGGACCTCGACCCGCTCCGGTTGCGGGCCGTCGGACTCGCCCAGCGGCATCGGGAAGCGCGGCATCACCTGGCCCGACGCCCCGAGCACCTCCGCCCACCGGCGACGCACGTCCTCCGGTGCGCGGGGACGGTCGCGCAGGGCCTCGGTGTGCTCGGCGAACGCCGGCACCGGCGGGCGGTCGGCGAACGGCTCGCGGCCGGCCCGGCGGGCGTCGAGGGCCGCCAGCAGGTCGCGGACCACCACGAGCATGGACCACATGTCGACATGGGAGTGGTCGGCGGCGACGACCACGGTCGGCCCGTCCGCGGTCTCCAGCACGCACAGCCGGTGCGAGGGAGCGGCGTACGACGTGCAGCGGCTGTCGAGGACGTCGCGCAGCGCCTCGTTGACCGGCTGACCCGCCGGGATCGGGTGCTCGACCCAGCGCCCCTCGCCGATCTCGACCTCGTGCAGGCCCGGTCCTGCATCGTCGGTGCCGGTGCTGGCGTCGGGGACGAAGACGGTGCGCAGGGTGCCGTGGCGCTGCACCACCGCGCGCCAGGCCTCGGCGAGGTCGGAGAGCTCGCGCTGGCCGGTGAGGCGGAAGGAGAGCGCCATCCAGGAGCCGGCCCGGTCACCGGCGCCCACGTGGCGGCGCTGGTCGAAGGAGACCGGCAGGGGGGCGCCCGGGTCGCCGACCTGGAGGTCGTACCCGACCAGCCGCCCGAACGGGAGCCTGAGATGCGCCACGTTCGTCAGCCGCATGCGCCGTACTCTAGGGCCACCGTCCTCCGGGTCCTGCCGCCGTCGCCGGGATCCCCGCCGTGTTGCGAGCCGACCAGGAGACCGCCGTGCCGACCGTCGACGTCCGCCCCTTCGAGGTCCGCCCCTTCGAGGTACCCGGTGCCGTGCTCGACTGGGAGATCAGCGACGAGGGCGGCGAGGCGGTCGTCCAGCTGCACGGGCTGACCTCGAGCCGCTACCGCGACCGGGTGCTCGACCTCGACCTGGGCGTGGGCCTGAGCGGCACGAGGCTGCTGAGGTACGACGCTCGCGGGCACGGCCGCTCGACCGGCCGGCCGGTGCCGGAGGACTACCGGTGGGAGCGGCTCGCCGACGACCTGCTGCGGCGCCGGAGCGGTTCTCCGCGCTCACGCTCGTGGTGCCCTCGACCGCCTGGGAGACCCGGCAGGCCAAGGCCGCCGACTACCTCGCTGCCGCGGACCTCGTGGAGCAGCGGGGGATGGCGGCGTTTGTGGAGGCCGGACGGCTCGCGCCCCGGCCGCCCGCGACCGTCGAGGCGCCCGAGACGGTCCCGGACGTGCGCGAGGACCTGCTGCCGGCCCTGCTGCGGGGTGCTGCGTCGACCGACTACCCGCCCCGCGAGGCGGTGGCCGGGATCGCGGTGCCGACCGCGATCCTCGCCTGGACCGAGGACCCGGCCCACCCGCTGTCGACCGCCCAGGCGCTGCACGACCTGATCCCCGGCTCGCACCTCGTGGTCGCCGCGACGCCGGCGGACCTGTCCACCTGGCCCGGGCGGCTGCACGACCAGGTGGTGGCCGTCAGCGGGCGGGAGGGCTGAGCCGGCCGGGTTCGGCTGAGCTCTGCCGGGCTCAGTCGGCGGGCTGGCACACCGGGCACCAGAAGATCGACCGGGCCGCGAGCTCGCCGCGCTGCACCGGCGTACCGCAGCGACGGCAGGGGAGTCCCGCCCGGCCGTAGACGTAGTGGGCGTCGATGCGGCGGACCCTTCCCGCTGGGCGCCCTCGGTCCTCGGGCTCGGTGGTGACGATGCGACCGGCGCGGACGCCGGCTCTCAGCAGGACGACCAGGTCCTCCCAGACCGCCTGCCAGAACGGCCTGGCGACGTCGCGCCCGGCCGTCCAGGGCGAGATGCCCGCCCTGAGCAGGACCTCGGCGCGGTAGACGTTGCCCACGCCCGCGATGACCGACTGGTCCAGCAGCAGCGTGCCGGCCGGGGCGCGACTGCGGCCCACCCGGTCCAGGAATCGGTCGACGTCCGCACCCCGGCGGAGGGGATCGGGGCCGAGCCGCGCCGTGCGGGACTCGACCTCCGGAGCGGTGAGCAGCTCGCAGGCCGTGGGTCCGCGCAGGTCGAGCCAGTGCCCACCTCCCACCAAGCGCAGCCGGAGCGCGCCACGGGGCTCCGGCGGCGTACCCGACCCGTCGCGGAACTTCCCGTACAACCCCAGGTGCACGTGCAGGACGTGGTCGCCGTAGTCGTGGAAGAGGTGCTTGCCCCACGCGTCGGTGCCCAGCAGGACGGCCCCGTCGATGACGGCGGCGCCGTCCTCGAACCGCCCCTGGGGGCTCGACGCGGTCACCGCGTGGCCGCGGAGCAGGCTGCGGTGGCGACGGGCGAGTCGGTGGATCGTGTGGCCTTCGGGCACGCGTCCATCGTGCCGGTGTGTCCGTCACCCGACCGGGTCGGCTGATGGCAGGCTGGCCGCATGGCCGGCTACTACTCCTGCATGGCGTGCGGGCACGAGTTCGACCCGATCGCCACCCGATGGTTCTGCCCGCAGTGCAAGTTCAAGGCGAACTGCTGCGAGGGCGAGCCGCTCTGACCTGGTCGGAGCGCGGCCTCCCTCGAAGCGTCATCGATCTGTCGTCGAGACCCCTTGTTTTCGAACGTACGTTCGAATAGACTGAGGCATGGACTCGGCCACCGCACCCCACGACCTGATCGCCCGGGTCCGTGAGCGGGTGCGGGACCTGGAGTCCCTCGAGCCGGGGGAGCGGGACGTCTCGGCCGTCGACCTCATCGACGAGATGGAGTCGCTGAAGAACGCCGCGGCCGCCGCCCAGGCGCGTGCCTCGCACCTGCTCGAGCAGAGCCGGGTGGCCGAGCGCGCCCACCTGCCGGCGCCCAAGCGCGACCGTGGTGTCGCGACCGAGGTCGCCCTGGCACGACGCGAGTCACCGCACCGCGGGTCGGTCCACCTCGGGCTGGCAGGCGTGCTGGTGCGCGAGCTGCCGCACACGCTCGCCGCGATGGAGGCGGGTCGGTGCAGCGAGTGGCGGGCGATCCAGATCGCGCAGGGCACCGCTTGCCTCTCGCTGGAGGACCGCCAGCAGATCGACACCGAGCTGATGGCCGATCCGGCCACCACCGAGGGCTGGGGTGAGCGGCGGTTCCGGGCCGAGGTCGACCGTCGGGCCTACACCGCGGACCCGTCGGCGGCGCTGGCCCGGCACCGCAAGGCGGCAGGGGAGCGGCACACCTCGTTGCGGCCCGCGCCCGACGGGATGGTGAGGTTCTCCGCGCTGCTCCCGCTCTCGGTCGGCGTCTCGGTGCACGCCACCCTGGGTCGCGCTGCCGACGAGGCCCGGGCCGCCGGCGACGAGCGGACGCGAGGCCAGGTGATGGCCGACGTGCTCACGGCGCGCGTCCTGCACGGCAGGACCGACGACGACGAGGGGTCTGTCACGCCGGTCGCGGTCCAGGTGACGCTGTCCGACGCCACGCTGCTCAACCTGGCCGGCAGGCTGGGCGACGAGCCCGGCTGGGTGTCGGCTCCGGGCGTGGCGCCGATCCCGTTGCCGGCCGATCTGGTGCGCGACCTCATCGCCCGAGCGCAGGCCGACGGCGAGGCCACCCTGCGGCGACTCTACGTCCGCCCCGAGGACGGTCAGCTCGTGGCGATGGAGTCGGCGGCGCGCTGCTTCCCGGCCGGGCTCGCCGCGTTCCTGACGGTCCGTGACCGGAGCTGCCGCACACCCGGCTGCGACGCACCGATCCGGCACCGTGACCACGTGGTGCCGGTCGCCCGTGGTGGCCCCACGTCTGCGAGCAACGGTCAGGGCCTGTGCGAGGGTTGCAACCAGGCCAAGGAGGCCGAGGACTTCCGCACGTGGGTCGTCGACGCTGAGCTCCACGACCTGGTGCTCGAGACACCCAGCGGCCATCGCTACCGATGCGTGATCCCGAAGCTCCCACCACCACAGGAGCACAGCTTCGCGGCGCACCTCGACGAGAGCCTCACCAGGCTGCTGCGGCGCAGCGCCTAGCCTGCACACATGTCTCGGTTCCTGAGTCGCCGCTGGCTGCTCCCTGCCGGCGTCGTCGTCTCCCTCCTGGTGGGCGGTTGGTGGTGGGCGCACCCCGACGTCCTCGACGAGGAGTACGGCGCCTCGATGCGCGCCGCCCCGGTCGCGTGGCGGGAGGGCCGTGTCTTCAGCGTCGGCCTCACCGACCCCGGACAGTTCCCGGCCGAGGGGACGCTCAGGTTGCGCTCCGTCACTGTCCACCTCAGCAGGACGCCTGAAGAGGACCCGGCCGTGGAGGTGCTGCGCTGCCGAGAGGTTCGAACCGAGGATGGCGGGCATCTGGCGCTCGGCGTCCTCCATCGACGACCCCCTCGAGAGCACGACTGCACTGCCGCCGGGCCCGGCACGGTGCTCGGCCCTGAGCACCAGCTCGTCGCGGTGCTGCAGCCAGGGTCACCCGGCCGGTACCGCATCTCAGGCCTGACCGTCGGCTACCGCCTCGATCGCGCCCACCTGTGGCGCACCGGCACGGAGACGATGGGCACGAGCGTCAGTGTCGGCTTCCGCAAGTGATCCCGGGGATGTCGGCCGTCCTCGGCGTGACGGAGACCTCGTGGCTCGCACGTGTAGCGGGGGAGTGCGTGTGGGTAGCACGCGGGGAGTCTTCGTTGCCCCCGACACCAGGAGACCCCGGTGCCCGGCAAGCACGCCGCCCCGCAGAGCCGCCTCCTGCGGCCCCGCGCGACCCTCTCTACTGCGAGCTCGGTCGGAGCCCACCGATCGCCGGCCAGTGGAAGCCGCATCGGACGCACGTCGTCACTGGCAGCGATCGGCCTGACCGGCACTTTGGCGCTGACGTTGGGCGGCGTGGCCGTCGGCGACGAGGACCAGCCTCCGATCGGCCCCGACGACCTCGCCGTCCTGCCGGCCACCAGCAGCGGCAGCGGCAGCACCGTCGGACTCCTCGACCCGCTGCGTCGAATCAGCCAGGTGGTGACCGTCGCCGCGGCCGATCCCGAGTCCGGTGCCGCCGAGCAGACCGAGACCTACCGACCGCGGCATCGTGCCGAGTCCACGGAGGCCTCGGTCGGCACTCGGGACCAAGCCGGCTCGCGCGGCGATGGCACGAACGGCACCTCCGAGGGCGACACCAGCCCAGCCGCGGACGAGTCCGGCACGGCTCGCTCAGCCACCGATGCGGTCGTCGACACCGTACGCAAGACCGCTGACCGAGCGCCCGATCAGGCGGACCCGCTCGTCGACCCGCTGGTCGACGCCACCGACGAGTCCCTCAGCGGTGCCGCCGACCTCGTGGACGGCCTCCTGCCGTAGCTGAATCCGAGGCAACGCCGCGTCCCAGCCGTACGAAGGCGCTCGTCGACTGATGCCGCCAGATCGCCGATAAGCGACATTATGTCAACTCACGTCGACGGGACCCCTCCTGCGCATCCAGGTCACGCACCGCGTAGCGCAGGTGCTCCCACTCCTCGTTGAGGATCGTCTGGAGCGAGTCGAGCACGCGACACGGATGGTCGGGAGCCCACGGGTTGGTGCTGGCGTCCTGCAGCTGCTCGTCGGTGAGGTCAGCCAGGAATCTGCGCACCATCGCCAGCCGCTCAGCACGAACCTCGAGCACCCGGTCGAACGACGGCGACGCCTCGGAGAACACCGCGAGGTCGTATCCGTCAGTGGCGTACTCGGCGTGCGGCTGGCCGATCGGGTGGTACGGCTCCTCGACGCCCTGGATGGAGCGCCGGAGCCAGGTGTCGGTCGCCATCACCAGGTGTCGCAGCGTCTGGGCGAACGACCACTCCCCTGCGACCGAGACGTTCACGGCGTCCGCCGGCATCGCCAGCGCCCTCTCGACGGCACCGGCCCACGCCCTCTCGACCGCGCCCCACGCGAGGCGCAGGTCCTCGGCCGTCGCCGCGAGCCGCAGCGAACGACCCGGGAAGCGCCGGTCGAGCTCGGCGTCGACGTACGCGGCCACGTCCACGCCGTTCACGACCAGCGACCCGCCGTACTCCAGCAGCCACGGGTCGTCGATCTCCATCCCCGACACCCCGGACCCGCGGATGACGGCGTCGGTCATCCAGCATCGCTCGAACCGTGCGCCGGCGAGGTCCTCGTCGACGAAGGCCCGTTTCTCCTCGCCCATGGCAGCAGACAAGCACGAGCCGCCGACGGTCGGAAGGCACGCGACTCCCCCGCGGTGATCCAGGTCACCTGCCCATATAGGTGCTTCCGGCAACCAGTGTGTCGTCTCATGGTCCGGTGCCCGCTCCTGCCTCACGTCCCCTCGCCGCCGTCGTCGCCCTGTGCGCCGGAGGCCTCGCCGCCTCGCTGACCCAGACGATGGTCATCCCGATCCAGGGCGAGCTGCCCCGCCTGCTGGATAGCACCGCGGCGAACACCGCCTGGGTCGTGACCATCACCCTGCTGGCCGGCGCGGTGACGATGCCCGTCTCCGGGCGGTTGGCCGACATGCTCGGCAAGCAGCGCATCCTCGTCGCCAGCACCCTGCTGCTGGTCGCCGGCTCGGTCGTCTGTGCGCTGGCCGAGTCCCTCGCGACGATGCTCGTGGGGCGCGCGCTCCAGGGTCTGGCGATGGGCTTCATCCCCGTCGGCATCGCGCTGCTCCGCGAGATCGTCCCGCCGCACCTGGCAGGGTCGTCGGTCGCTGCGATGAGCGCCACGCTGGGCGTGGGCGGCGCCATCGGCCTGCCGCTGTCGGCCTGGATCGTGCAGGTCGGCGACTGGCACCTGCTCTTCTGGGTCTCCGCCGCCGTCGCCCTGGTCGTCCTCGCCGGCATCGTGCTCCTGGTCCCCCATGTCCACGACGCGCACCCGGCGCGCTTCGACGCCGTCGGCGCGCTCGGACTCGCGACCGGCCTCGTGCTGTTCCTCGTGGGCCTCTCCAAGGCCAGCGCCTGGGGCTGGGGATCCGGTCGCACGCTCGGCTTCATCGCCGCCGGCCTCGTGGTGCTGGGGGTGTGGGCCGTCGTCGAGCTGCGTACGGCGGAGCCGCTGGTCGACCTGCGCAGCACCGTGCGCCTGCCCGTGCTGCTGACCAACCTGGCGGCGGTCGCGGTCGGGATGGGGATGATGGCGCAGGCCATCGTGGTGCCGCAGCTGCTCCAGCTCCCGGAGGCGCTGGGCTACGGCCTCGGCCAGTCCCTCCTGGCCGCCGGCCTGTGGATGGCCCCCGGCGGTCTGATGATGCTCTTCTTCGCCCCCGTCTCCAGCCGTCTGATGACCTCCCTGGGGGCGAAGGCCACGCTGATGATCGGCGCCTCGGTGCTGGGCGGCGGCTACGTGCTCGCCCTGTTCCTGATGGGCTCGCCGTGGCAGCTCGCGGCCGCTGCCGTGGTCATCTCGATCGGCGTGGGCATCGGCTACGCGGCGATGCCGTCCCTGGTGCTCGACGCGAACCCGGCACACGAGGCCGGCTCGGCGGTGGGCGTCAACGCCCTGGCGCGCTCGCTGGGCACGACGCTGGCCTCCGCCCTGATGGGCACGGTCCTCACCAGCAGCACCGTCGCCGTGGGCATCGGTGACCGCGTGGCCAGGGTTCCCAGCGAGGGCGCCTTCCAGGCCTGCTTCGTGATCGGCGCCGCCGCTGCACTGCTCGGCGTCGCGATCGCCGCGACGATCCCCCGCACCCGGCGCACGAGCGACGCTCCGGCGCCGCTCACTCCTCGCGTCGAGGTGCGGGCGAGCGCCTGAGGGTTTCCCGGGTCGGCCACTTCTTCTCGATCTCAGCATTGAGCGAGGCGCCCAGCAGCAGCGCTGCGAGCGGGGCGGAGACGGGAGGCACGACCTCGACGGTACTGCCGATACGGTGGGCGGCATGCCTGTCGCGACACCCCACCTGCGCGTCGACTTGGGCCGCTTGCGCCGCAACGTACGCCGGGTTGCCGACCAGGCCGCGGCCGCGCAGATCTCGCTGCGACCGCACGCCAAGACCCACAAGAGCCTCGAGATCGCCCGCCTCCAGCTGGCCATGGGAGCCCGCGGGCTCACCGTCGCCACGGTCGGCGAGGCCGAGGCGTTCGTGCGGGGCGGCTGCACCGACGTGTTCATCGCCTACCCCCTGTGGGTCGACGACGCCCGCGCCGAGCGGCTGCGCGACCTCGCCGAGCAGGCCCGTGTGGCCATCGGCGTCGACTCGGTCTACTCCGCCGCCAACCTGGGACGCCGCCTCGGCGGCACCGGCGTCGAGGTGCTGGTCGAGGTCGACTCGGGCCACCACCGCACCGGGGTCCGCCCGAAGGAGACCGGCGAGGTCGCCCGCGCCGCCGCGCGGGTCGGTCTCCCGGTCCGCGGCGTCTTCACCTTCCCCGGTCACGGCTACTCCCCCGGCGCCGCCCAGGAGGTGGTGGCCGCGGAGGCCGCCGCGCTGCGCCAGGCCCGGGAGTCGGTCACGGCCGAGGGCCTCGAGGTCCGGGTCCTCTCCGGCGGCTCCACCCCCACGTTGGCGGCGAGCCTGGGCGGCGCAGGTGCCGGCGGCAGCGCCCACGGGGTCAATGGCGTCGATGGCACGGGGGGCGTCGACGGCGTCGCTCGGATCACCGAGCTGCGCCCCGGGGTCTACGTCTTCGGCGACGCGCAGCAGTGGGAGCTCGGCACCACCGAGCCCGACGACATCGCCCTCACCGCACGCGCCACCGTCGTCAGCCACGCCGGCGGCCGGGTCGTCCTGGACGCGGGCTCGAAGGTCCTGGGCGCCGACCGCGCGGCGTACGCGACGGGGTACGGGCGCATCCTGGACCGCCCGAAGGCACGCATCGTCTCCCTCTCCGAGCACCACGCGGTGGTCGAGTGGCCCGGACGGCGGCCCCGTCTGGGCACCCAGGTCGACGTCGTCCCCAACCACGTCTGCGCCGCGGTCAACCTCGCCGACTCCATGTGGGTGGAGGAGGCCGGTCGTCTGCGTCCGTGGCCGGTCGCGGCCCGTGGGCTGAACTCCTAGGTCGCTCGCCTACGATCGGCGCCATGCTGACCCGATCCCTCGCCACCGTGGCCGTGCTGGCCGCCCTGGGCTCCCTCGCCGCGTGCGGCTCCGAGGACGACTCCGCCACCGACGACCCGACCACCACGGCGTCGAGCGAGGGCGGCAGCGGCTCGTTCGAGCCCGCCGCGGAGGGTGAGTGCGCCTACCCCTCCGACGGCAACCCTGCGGTCGAGGGCGTCGACGCGCCGTCGGCCGACCCGACGGTCGAGGGCGAGGTCGAGGTCAGCATCACCACCAACGTCGGGGACATCGATGCGGTGCTCGACGCCGACACGACGCCCTGCACGGTCAACTCGTTCGTGTCGCTGGTCGATCAGGGCTACTTCGACGGCACCGAGTGCCACCGCCTGACGATCGCGCCGAGCACGATCTTCGTGCTGCAGTGCGGTGACCCGACGGCCACCGGCACCGGCGGTCCGGGCTACACCATCCCCGACGAGCTCAGCGGCGAGGAGACCTACCCCGCCGGCACGCTCGCGATGGCCAAGACGCCCTACCCCGACTCCGGCGGCTCGCAGTTCTTCATGGTCTACGAGGACACCCCGCTGCCGCCGAACTACACCGTCTTCGGCACCGTCGACCCCGAGGGCGTCGAGGTGCTGCGCGAGATCGCCGAGAAGGGCACCGCCGACGGCGGCCCGGACGGCCCTCCGACCGAGACCGTGGAGCTGGAGTCGGTCACCGCCGGCTGAGGCCGACCCCGCTCAGCTCGACCGAGGCGTCCCAGCAGGCCCGCGCCAGCGCCGGGTCCGCTGCCGCCGCGCTGCGCCCGACCATCGTCGGCCAGCCCATGAACTCCCCGGGCCCGTGCGGTCCGATGTAGGAGTTGCCGGGCACGTCCATCGTCGCCGCGTAGAGCGTCGGCAGCGCCCCGCGCCACACCGGCATCCCGACGAGCTGGTGGCCCCAGGAGCCGAGCCAGCTGAAGAACCCGCGCCCACTGCTGGCCGTGATGGCGGTGGCCGTGGACCCCGGGTGGGCGCCGGTCACGCGCAGCGTCGAGCCGCCCTCGGTCAGGCGGCGCTGCAGCTCGAGCATGAAGAGCATGTTGGCGAGCTTGGAGGCGGCGTACGCGGCGTACGGCTTGTAGGTGCGCCTCGTCCACCCGAGGTCGGTGACGTCGAGCTCGCCGTGGCGGTGGGAGTTGGAGGACACCACGACCACCCGGTCGCCGATGCGCGGGAGCATCCGCAGCGCCAGGGCGTGGTGGCCGAGGTGGTTGGTCGCCAGGTGAAGCTCCACGCCGTCGACCGAGGTGCCCCGGGCGACGCCGAGGATTCCGGCGTTGTTGACGAGCACGTCCACGTCGCCGATCCGCTCGGCGAAGGCCTCGACCGAGGCCAGGTCGGACACGTCCAGCTTCTCGACCACGGCGCGACCCGGCCCGGTCATCGCGGCAGCCGCCGCGGCCCCCTTCTCCTCGTTGCGTACGCCGAGGACGACCTCGGCCCCCCGGTGCACCAGCACACGGGCGGTGAGCAGCCCGATGCCGCTGGTCGCCCCGGTCACCACGAAGCGGCGCCCGCGCTGGTCGGGCACCGCGGTCCAGGGAGCGGTGGTCACGGACGCCCGCTCACGCCGACGGGTCCGGCTCGGGGGCGATCGAGTCGTCGGCGTCCGCGTCGGTCGACAGCTCGCCGGTGCGGTAGACGACCGGGTCCCCGAGGGTGACGGTGCGACCGACGGTGCACAGGCGGTCCTGGATCTGGCGCACGGACCGCGGCAGCGCCTCGCGGGCGGCGTCGCCGCCCTCGCCCTCGGGGAACGTCACGTCGAAGGTCACCGTGAGACCGGTGAGGTGGTTGCCGCCCTCGTCACGCACCTTGTGCCCCTCGGCGTGCGCCGCGAAGGAGGCGAAGGGCGCCCGCTTGCCCGTGAGGTGGTCCAGGTCGATCGCCCCACAACCGGCGAGCGCGGCCAGCAGCAGCTCCACCGGGGTGAAGTCGGGGTCCTCGCCGCCACCGATGGGCAGCACTCCCCCACGGCCGTTGGTGGCCTTGTAGCGGTGCTCCCCGATCCGGACCATGTCGATCGCGCGCAGCGTGTCGTCGTCAGCCATGGGAGCAGCCTGCCAGAGCGGGGTCACCCCGCGGCGACTTGATCCCGGGCGCCGTACCCGGCACGGTTGAGGATTCACCCGTACGCGAGACGGAAGGCGAGCCATGCTCACCCTCACCCAGAACGCCACGCTCATCGTCAAGGAGATCGCCGACCAGTCCGGCGGCACTGAAAGCTCCGGCCTGCGCATCACCGCCGAGCCCGGCCCCGAGGCCGGCCTGTCGGTGACGACCGCCGAGACCGCCGAGCCCGGCGACCAGGTCCTCGAGCAGGACGGCGCCACGGTCTACCTCGACCAGGACGCCGCCACCATGCTCGACGACAAGGTGCTCGACGCCGCGGTCGACGAGTCCGGGCGCGTCGAGTTCGCGCTCGGCGTCCAGGGCTGACCCTGGACACCCCGGGCTGACCCAGCCCCCCGCAGGACCTCCGGCCGACCGGGACGAGGGACCTGGTGGATCCCCTGGCAGGATCGGGAGCCATGAGCACCCGCACCCGCGAGATCCACCTGGCCCGCCGCCCGGTCGGCCGACCTGTTCCCGACGACTTCTCCCTCGTCGAGGTCGAGCTGCCCGCCCCGGGGCCGGGTCAGGTCCTGGTCCGCAACACCGTGCTGTCGGTCGACCCCTACATGCGCGGCCGGATGAACGACACCGAGTCCTACGTCGAGCCCTACGCGCTCGGCGCGCCCATGGAGGGCGGCGCCATGGGCGAGGTCGTGGCCAGCGAGGACCCGTCGCTGTCGGTCGGCGACGTGGTCAACCACATGGCCGGCTGGCGCGAGCACGCCCTCCTCGACGCCCGCGAGGCCCGACGGGTCGACGCGAGCCGGGTCCCGGCGTCGGCGTACCTCTCGGTGCTCGGCATGCCCGGGCTCACCGCCTACGTCGGGCTGACCCGGATCGGGCGGCTGGCCGAGGGCGAGGTCGTGCACGTCTCCGGCGCCGCCGGTGCCGTCGGGTCCCTGGCGGGACAGATGGCGAAGCTGCTCGGCGCCTCGCACGTCACCGGCTCGGCCGGCTCCGCCGAGAAGGTCGCCTGGCTGACCGACGAGCTCGGCTTCGACGCCGCCTACGACTACCGCGACGGCGACCTGGTCGGACAGCTCGGGACCGCGCTCGACGGACGTCGTATCGACGTCTACTTCGACAACGTGGGTGGCGACCACCTCGAGGCCGCCATCGAGCACATGGCCGACTTCGGCCGGATCGCGGCCTGCGGCGCCATCGCGACGTACGACGCCACCGAGCCGCCCCCGGGGCCACGCAACCTCACCCGCGTCGTCCAGCGCCGCCTGAACATGACCGGTTTCATCGTCACCGACCACCGCGACGCGGCCTCGGAGTTCTACCGCACCGTCGGCGGCTGGCTGGCGGAGGGGAAGCTGGTCGCCCGCGAGACCCACGTCGACGGGCTGGACCGCGCCGTGGAGGCGTTCCTCGGCCTCGGCACCGGCGGCAACACCGGCAAGATGCTCGTGCGGCTCTGACCCCCGAGGGGGCCAGAGCCGCACGTGTGCTGCCGGCGGGGCGTCAGCAGCCCCGGCAGGCCGGGCCGCCCCGACCGCTGTCGAGGTCGACGTAGTAGTACTTCCGGCCGACCACGACCGACGACTGCGCCTCGCTCGGCTCGTTGATCTTGCCGCCGTTGCGACGCAGGCGCAGGTTGAACAGCACCTCGTCGTTGCTGGCGGACTTGTCGTAGGCCTCCTGCACGTCGGCGACCGACTTGGCGTTCCAGACGTTGGTCCACTGCGAGGCGCCGCCCATGACGTTCAGGCTGCCGCTGCGGGCCCGCGGACCGATGCGGGTGCTGAACGGGACGTAGGACAGCGTGCCGTCCGGGGCCTTGAGCACGGCGCGGAGCTTGAGCATCTTGCCGCGCTGGGCGGAGATGCCGTAGCGCCGGCCGACCTTGACCCACTCACCGCCGCGCAGCTGCTCGACGGAGCCCAAGCGCAGCTGGTCGGTGTTGTCGTCCACGGCACCGTCGGTGGTGATCGACTCGATCCGCACGTCGGGCAGGTTCGAGAGCACGTAGACGGTGTCGGCGAGGTCCCACGACGAGGCGAAGGTGATGTCGTAGTTGGAGACGTAGCGGTCGGCCCACGACAGCTCGAACGGCGCGCCGGCCTCGTCGGTGCCGGTGATGGTCCAGGAGAGGTCCTCGCCGCCCGGGATGATCGCGTCGAGGACGCGGTCGTGGTTGGCGATCTGCTGGCCGAAGGTCACGTCGGCGGAGTACGGCGTGTAGTAGATGTCCGAGGAGCCGGTGCGCGAGCGGTCCTCGTAGCTCACCGTCGAGGTGATGGTCGCCGCGTCCGGCAGCGCCCCGAAGGCTCCGCTGATGCCGGTGAGGCGGTCCTGGTCGATCGTGCCCGTCGCCGGGGAGATGTTGGCGACCTTGAAGGGCGCGCCCAGCGAGTCGGGCTGGACGTAGAGGGCGTCGGCCGGGTGGAGGCCCAGGGTGGTGCCGCCCAGGAACGAGAACGGGTGGCCGAAGCCGACCACGCGGCCGTCGCACACCGAGGTCACGGTGCCGACACCGGCGTACGTCACGTCGCCGTAGGAGATCGAGGCGGCGATGTTGCCGCCGGCGACCACGGTCTCGGGGGCGGCCTCGCGGGCACCGGTGCGACCGATGCGGCCGCTGGCGAGCGCACCGGAGGCGAAGTAGCCCTTGTCGTGCTTGGTGGCGTAGCGGTGGGCCTTGTCCAGACGGGCCTGGGAGACGCCGGTGACGCCCATGGGCACCGGCAGGGCCGTGAAGCCCTGGGCGGCCTGGGAGCGGCTGACGTCGCTGCGGCGCGCAATGGTCCGCGCGGTCTTCCCGTCGACCTCGACGTCCTGCTTCGCGCCCGGGGCGCGGCGAGCGGCGAGGTAGTCGTCCATCTCGGAGAACGGGGTCACGCCGGCGATGGGCGAGGGTCCCCAGCTCAGGCCGTAGGCCACGGCGCCGAGCAGCTGGCCGTCGACGTAGACCGGCGAGCCGGACATGCCCTGCCAGATGCCGCCGGCGCGCTCCAGGGCGGGGCTCTCGAGCTCGACCATGATCATGTCGAGGCCGACGGCGATCCCGTCGTCGAGGACCCCGATGACGTCGCCGGTGAACTCCTCGGGGGTGGTGCCGGACTCGACGGTCAGTCCCGTCACGGCGTCGCCGCGCTCGAGCTGCGCGACGTCGTACGGCGCCGTGCAGTCGGGTGCCGGCTCGGCGGAGCTGGCCGCACCCCCGGTCACGGCGAGCGTGCCGAGCGACAGTCCGGCGGCAATGGTGGCGGCCAGGGCCCGAGCCCGGCCCGCCTGGATCGAACGCGTCATCGCGCGGTGTCCTCCCTAGACGTGCGGGCACGGAGTGCGCCCGCTGCACATGGTGACGTGTCTGGGGCCACTTTGGTTGCCGGACACGGGCACAGATGTCTGGACAGGTTGGTGACGGTGGCCGTCCGGTGCCGGTCCAGGGCTGCGCCGAGACGGGCCGACCGTGTGCTGGAGGGTGTGCCGGACGGACGTAGGGTCGCTGCGTGCCCGAGCTCTCCGAGTCCCCCAGCCAGCCGGTCCGCGGTCTCCAGCGCAGCGAGGCGAGCGCCCGTGCGGACCTCCTCGTCGTCGACTCCTACGACGTCACCCTCGACCTGGCGAGCTCGGAGGAGACCTTCGGCTCGCTGACCCGCATCGGGCTCACCTCGCACGCGGGCAGCACCTTCCTGGACCTGAAGCCGGCCTCGGTCCGCTCGATCACCCTCGACGACCACGCGCTCGACGTCGACCAGCTGCGCGACGGCAGGCTGCCCCTGGAGCTCACCGCCGGTCGTCACGAGCTCGTCGTCGACGCCGTCATGCGCTTCCGCAACGACGGGGAGGGTCTGCACCGCTCGGTCGACCCGGCCGACGGGCGCCACTACGTCTACGGCATGTCCTTCATGGACGCCGCGCCCAGCATCTTCGCCTGCTTCGACCAGCCCGACCTCAAGGCGCCCTACACCTTCCACGTCCGCGCCCCACACGACTGGGTCGTGGTCGGCAACGCCCCGGCGAGCAACCCCGAGCCGGGCGTGTGGGAGCTGGAGCCGACCCAGCCGCTGTCGACGTACTTCGTCACCCTCGTCGCCGGCCCCTACCACCTCGTCCGGGACGAGCACGACGGCATCCCGCTGGGGCTCTCGGCCCGGCAGAGCATCGCCGCCGACCTCGAGCGCGACGCCGACGAGCTGCTGACGATGACCAAGCAGTGCTTCGACGAGTTCCACCGGCTCTTCGACATCCGCTACCCGTTCGGCGACTACCACCAGGCCTTCGTGCCGGAGTTCAACGCCGGCGCCATGGAGAACCCCGGCTGCGTGACCTTCCGGGACCCGCTGGTCTTCACCAGCAGGGTCACCCGCGGCGTGCGCATCCAGCGGGCGACCACGGTCGCGCACGAGATGGCGCACCAGTGGTTCGGCAACATCACCACCCCGCGCTGGTGGGACGACCTGTGGCTCAACGAGTCCTTCGCCGAGTACATGGGCGTGCGCGTCACCGCCGCCGTCACCGAGTACGACGACGCGTGGGTGCAGAACTCCTTCGCCCGTCGTCAGTGGGGGCTGGTCGCCGACCAGCGGCCCAGCACCCACTCGGTGGCCGGCAACGGCGAGGAGGACGCGCTGGCGGCGCTGCAGAACTTCGACGGCATCTCGTACGCCAAGGGCTCGAGCATCCTCAAGCAGCTGGCGGCGCGGCTCGGTGACGAGGTCTTCCTCGAGGGCGTGCGCGACCACCTGACGCGGCACCGCTTCGGCAACGCGACCATGCACGACCTCTTCGCGTCCTGGACCCGTGCGGGCGCCGGGGGGTTCGACTCGTTCTCCCGCGAGTGGCTGGTCACCGCCGGGCCGGACCGGCTCGCGCTGGACCGCACCGCCGGAGCGCTGGTGCGCACTCCCCCGGCCGACCACCCCGCCGACCGCAGCCACTCGTTGCGCCTGGCGGTCGCGCCCCCGGACGGCACCTGGTCGCCCGTCGCGGTGGAGGTGACCGGTGAGCGGACGTCCGTGGACGTGCCCGAGGGCCACGCGGTGCTCGTCGACCCGTGGGAGGACACGTGGGCCGCCTGCCTCGCCGACGACACCACCCTGGCGCTGCTCCCCGACCTGGTGACCCGCACCGAGGACCCGATGCTGCGCGCCGGCACCTGGAACTCGGTTCGCTCGGGCTTCCACCACGCCGAGGTCGACCCGGACGCGGTCGTGGACCTCGCCGAGGCCTGGCTGCCGGTCGAGACCCAGGACGCGGGCCTGACCTACACCACCCCGTGGCTGCTGCGATCGGCCGTCTCTCTGAGCAGCGACCCCGAGGCCGCGGCCGCGCGGTTGCACACGGTCGCGCTGGCGGCGGCGCACTCGCACGAGGCGGGGTCCGCACTGCAGCTGGGCACGATGCAGACGGCCGTCGCCACGGCCGCCGACGAGCAGCTCCTGCGCGGCTGGCTGGCAGGTCGGGACCTCCCCGACGGCGTGGACGTGGACCTGGAGCTGCGGTGGCGCCTCTGGGTCCGACTGGCGGTGCTCGGGGTGACCGACCGGGCCGAGCTGGACGCGGTCCTCGACGAGGAGCCGACCGCGGTGTCCCGCGTGGAGCACACACGGGCGGTGGTGTCGCTGCCGACGGTCGAGGCCAAGGAGTTCGCCTTCGAGCGGTTCACCGGCGCGGTCCCGGTGGCCAACTACGAGCTCCGGGCAGCCGGCCTCGGGATGTGGCGGGAGGGCCAGGAGGAGCTGCTGACGCCGTACGTCGAGCGGTACGCCGCCGAGCTGCCGACCGCGGCCCGCGCGCACTCGGGGTGGGTCCAGGCGGACGTCGCCGAGGACTTCTTCCCCGCGTGCATGGTCTCCGACGAGGCGATGGCGCTGCTGGCGCCGCTGCGCACGAGCGAGGACCTGCCGGCGCCGGTGCGTCGTCGGGTCACCGACGCCGTCGACGAGCTCGAGCGCCGGCGGGCCGTGATCGCGCGCTACGGCCGGGGCTGAGCCGTGCGCCGTCCGGGACCGACCGTCCGCACGCGGGTCGTCGAGCACCTCGGCGACGGGACCGAGCGACGGCACGAGGACCGGCTGGTCGGCGAGGAGCCGTTGGAGATCCGCCTGGCGTGGCCGGGCGCCGCGGCACGGCGGGTGTGGGTCACGATGCGCACGCCGGGGCACGACTTCGAGCTCGCCGCCGGGTGGGTGCGGCACGAAGGGCTCGTCGGTGACCGGCCTGGCGACGTGGCGGGCGTCGGGTACTGCACCGACGTCTCGCTGTCCGAGGAGGAGCGCTACAACGTCGTCACGGTGACGCTGGCCGCTGCCCCGCTGCGCGACCCCGGCCACCGGCACGAGGCGGCGTCGGCGGGGTCCTCGGCCTGCGGGGTGTGCGGGTCGAACTCCCTCGCCGACGCCCTCGCGGTCTCCTCGGGGGCCCGGTGGGACGGTCCGCTGCCGACGCCCGAGGTCGTGCGTGGCCTCCCGGATGCCATGCGCGCCGCGCAGCAGGTCTTCGACCGCACCGGCGGCGCCCACGCGGCGGCGCTGGCCACCGCCGACGGCGAGGTGCTCGTCGTCCGCGAGGACGTCGGCCGCCACAACGCCGTCGACAAGGTGACCGGGGCCCGGGTGCTGGCCGGGCTGTCCCCCGCCGAGGCGTGCCTGGTGGTCAGTGGGCGCGCCGGCTTCGAGCTGGTGCAGAAGGCGGTCGCCGCCGGGATCGGGTCGCTGGTCGCCGTCGGCGCCCCGACGTCGTTGTCGGTACGACTCGCGACCGAGCACGGGCTCGCGCTCTACACGTTCACCCGGCCCGGTCGGGTCGTGGCGTACTCCAGGTAGCGGTCAGCGCCGGGTCAGCCGGCTGAGGAGACCGCGCACCCCTCGACCGACGGCCGCGTCCGTGGACGAACCCCCGGCCGGTCGGGCGCCGACCCCGGCGGTGCGGCCGCCACGACGACCACCCATGACGCTGGACAGCAGGCTTCGAAGCATCGAGTCGTTCCTCCCTCTCCGGGCCCGCCCGGTGCGGGCCTCCCGGTCACCGTGCCCGTGAGGGCCCGAGCCGATGCCACCCGGTCGGGCGAGCGGGCACTGCCCTGGACGGGTCCCCACCGTTGCTCACGACGGGAGCCACCCCGACCTCCCCAGCCAGGTGCCGTGCTCCGATCGCGGACGGAACCGCATGAAGGCCGACTCGTGGTGGAAGTCCCGCCGCGACTGCTCGGCCATCGCCCGGACGTGCACTGCAGCCGACAGCGGGCCGCCGGGTCCGGGCCGAGCGATGTCGCTCCCGCCCCCTCTAGGGTCCTGGTCATGCCTACGACGCCTCCGAGGGCCGCCCGCCGCGAGCATGGCTGGAGCGCCGTGGACCTCAGCACCCGGAAGTTCTGGCGCGCCGTGGGACGCCCGGTGGAGCTCGGTGGCGAGCATTCGTGGTTGCGCGCCCCCACCAGCGGTACGGGTCGGGTGACCGACGCGTGGCTGGAGGCCGAGGCCGCGCACCACGGCGGCAGCGTGCTCCGCGACGAGCCCGGCGCCGGTCTCCTGCGCGACATGGCCGACCTCGACGGCCCGGGCTTCACCGCGGCGGCGCTGCGCCCCGAGATCCGCGACTTCTACGAGCACACCAGCCGCTGGCAGCTGGAGGTCTGGGTCGGGTGGTCGCCGGTGTTCTGGCCCGGCGGCGAGGTGGTGGCACGGCTCTTCGGACGGCGTCTCGATCAGCTGGCCCTCCCCATGCGGTCGCTGGACGTGGCGCACGGGATGGACAGCGCCGTCACCCCGATCCTGGACGCCTCGGGGACCCAGCAGGCCGCCGGGTGGACGCGCACGGTCCGGGCGACCGGTGAGCGCGCGTTCAGCGGCTCCTACTCCAGCAGGCTGCTGCCCGACGCCGACCGGCGCAGCCTGCATGTGGCCTTCCCGCTGGAGGCGGGCAACGTCCAGGTGTTCCTGCGTCCCGACCACGGCGCGGACGGGTCGCTGCACCTGCGCTCCCCGGGTGGTGCCTTCGGCTCGGACGGCGCGTACGTGGTGGCCGAGGACGGTGGCATGACGTACGCCGCCCGGGCCCCGATCCGCGAGACCTTCCACCTGTACGTCGACGACGAGGGGGTGCTGCGCGCCGATCACGACCTGCGGCTCCTGCGCGCCTCCGCGGTGCGGCTGCACTACCGCCTCGAGCCCCGCTGACCGCGACGGTCCCCTCCGTGCCCCCTCGCCTGCGCCCCCTCATCGGTCTCCACGTCGCGCTCCTCCTCGTCGGCGGCGTGCTGCTGCTGCTCGAGCCACCGACCAAGGGGTGGGCGGTCCTCGCCCTCCTGGTGTCGTACGCCGCTGGGCTGCTGTGGGCCACGCGGCACTCGGGTCGGCGTGAGCTGGTGGAGCTCGCGGGGTTCCTGCTGCTGGTCTCGGTGTTCCAGGTGCTGCCCGACTGGGTGCTGGCCGACGTCATCGGCACGCTGCGCTTCCCCGACACCGGTGGTCCGCGCGTCGACGACACGATCTCGCTGTCGATGGCGCTGATGTGGGTGCCGCCGCTCTTCATGGCCCTCGCCCTCGCCGGGCTGCGACCGGCACGCTCGGGCCTGTTCGCCGGCGCGATCTTCCTGGGCGCCGAGACCCTGGCCCCCGTCCTCGAGCTGTGGGAGCCGGTCGGCGACACCACACGGGTGCTGGGCGTGGCGGTCTACGTGCTGCCTCCGGAGGTGGCCCTGGGGTGGGCCGCCGCCGTCGCGTTCACGGCGACCCGCCGACGGTCCTGGGGCCTGCGGGCGGCCGCCGCCCTGGCCGTCTCGACGTTCTACCTCGGTGCGCTCGTGCTCTCCTACTTCGTCATCGACGTCGCGGAGTGGCGGGTCACCTGGTGAGGTGACCGACGACCACGCTAGGCCGGGTCGTCCGGCAGGTCGGCGAAGGCCTGCTTGGTGTCGCGGTACCAGCCCAACGCCTTGCGCGGTCGACGCCACCGAGCCTTCATCTCGTCCCGAGCGGGCTGGTGGGATGCGTCCCCGGCCTTCTCGGCCTCCTTGAGGTGGCGGTCCTGGGCGTTGATCACGTCGTCGGCGCTCTCGCCGCGGTGGGCGAGGTCGCAGGGGCCGCCGAGCTGTCGGCAGGTCATCGTCTTCACGGGGTCTCCTCGGGGGTTCCGGGTGGGTTCACGCTACTGACGCCTCCGGACGTGCGGGTGTGACCGGCGCAGTGTGCCCGCTCGTGTCGAGTCGTGCCCGTCAGCGGGCGCCATGCCGCCCGCTCGGGGGCACGACTCCTGTCGGAGGCGGGTCAGGCCCTCGCGTCCGCGCCCTCACGGCGCACCACGCCGGCCAGGGTGTCGGGCTCCGCCCGGAAGACCAGCCCGGTGACCACTCCCCCGGCGACGGTGAAGTCGAAGGCCACCGCGGCATCGCCACGGTGGAACCACGCGTAGCCGGGACGACCGTCGCAGAGCACCGGCAGCGCAGCGTGGGCGGACCCGTCGAAGAAGTCCGCGACCGCGCTGCGCCCGACGATCCGCTCCGGCGTGCCGGCCAGCACGGCGGCGTCGTCGGCTGTGACCACGACGTCCGGGGCGAGCAGCGCGAGCAACCGGTCGAACTCGCCACCCCGGGCGGCGGCCATGAAGGCGTCCACGACCTCCCAGTCGGCCAGCGACGCGTCCACCGCCGGCGGCCGCAGCTTGGCACGCGCCCGCGACGCGAGCTTGCGAGCCGCGGCGGGGGTGGTGTCGAGGACCTCGGCGATCGCGGGGAACTCGACCGCGAAGCTGTCGTGCAGCACGAAGGCCACCCGCTCCTGGGGCGACAGGCGGTCGAGCACGAGCGCGAGCGCAGCCCCCACCTCGCCGGTGAGCACCACCTCGTCGGCGGGGTCGAGAGCACCGACCGGGTCCTCGGGGAGGGTGCTGGTGTCGTCGACGAGCACCGGGCGGCGTACGCGCAAACGGTCGAGGCACAGCCGGCTGGTCACCGTGGTGAGCCAGGCGGGGAGGTTGTCGATCTGTGCGTCGGTGCCGTGCCAGCGCAGCCACGCCTGCTGGACGACGTCCTCGGCCTCGGTGCCGTCGGCGAGGACCCGGGCGGCCAGGGCCACCAGACGGGGACGCTCGGCCTCGAACACCTCGGTCGTCACGTCTCCCGCTCCTCCTGGTGGCTCCACACGGCGACGCGGCGATGAGTCCGGCTTGCCGCGGCGGTCACACCCTAGGCCCGTCGTGCGTCGAAGGGGCGTCGGGACCTGCCAGGATCGTCCCGCCGCCCACGCACCCTCAGCCGGAAGTGAGCCACCCGTGACCGAGCACCCCGCCGACAGCCACGACCTGATCCGCGTCGTCGGCGCCCGGGAGAACAACCTCAAGGACGTCAGCGTCGACCTTCCCAAGCGCCGGCTGACGGTGTTCACCGGCGTCTCCGGGTCGGGCAAGAGCTCCCTGGTCTTCGGCACGGTCGCCGCCGAGAGCCAGCGACTGATCAACGAGACCTACAGCTCCTTCGTCCAGGGCTTCATGCCGAGCCTGGCGCGGCCCGACGTCGACGTGCTGGAGGGGCTGACGACCGCGATCATCGTCGACCAGGAGCGGATGGGCGCCAACCCGCGTTCCACGGTCGGCACGGCGACCGACGCGCACGCGATGCTGCGCATCCTCTACAGCCGCCTCGGCGACCCCTACGTCGGTCCGCCGACGGCGTACTCCTTCAACGTCCCGACCCGCAAGGCCGGCGGCGTGATGACCACCGAGAAGGGCGGCCGGGTCGAGAAGAGGGTCGTCAAGCAGGAGGTCTACCTCGGCGGCATGTGCCCGCGCTGCGAGGGGACCGGCTCGGTCAAGGACATCGACCTCACCGCGTTGTACGACGAGGAGAAGTCGCTCTCCGAGGGGGCGCTGACGGTCCCTGGCTACTCCATGGACGGGTGGTACGGCCGCCTCTTCGCCGGCATGGGCCTGCCGATGGACAAGCCCATCAAGCAGTTCACCAAGAAGCAGCTCGACACGATGCTGTGGTCGGAGCCGACCAAGATCAAGGTCGAGGGGGTCAACCTCACCTTCGACGGGATCATCCCGAAGATCCAGAAGTCGATGCTGTCCAAGGACCCCGAGGCGATGCAGCCGCACGTACGCCGCTTCGTGGACCGTGCGGTGACCTTCCAGACCTGCCCCGACTGCGCGGGCACCCGGCTGACCGAGGCCGCGCGCGGGTCACGGATCGCGGGGAAGTCGATCGCCGACGTGTGCGAGATGCAGATCTCCGACCTCACCGAGTGGGTGAAGGCCCTCGACGAGCCGTGCGTGGCACCGCTGCTGACGGCGCTGGGCGAGGTGCTCGAGTCGTTCGTGCGGATCGGCCTGGGCTACCTCTCGCTCGACCGCCCCAGCGGCACCCTGTCGGGTGGCGAGTCGCAGCGCACCAAGATGATCCGGCACCTCGGCTCGTCGCTGACCGACGTCACCTACGTCTTCGACGAGCCCACGATCGGGCTGCACCCCCACGACATCGAGCAGATGAACCAGCTGCTGCTCCAGCTGCGCGACAAGGGCAACACCGTGCTGGTCGTCGAGCACAAGCCGGAGACGATCGCCATCGCCGACCACGTCGTCGACCTCGGCCCGCGCGCCGGGTCGGCCGGCGGCGAGGTGGTCTACGAGGGCGACGTGGAGGGGCTGCGCCGCAGCGGCACCCTGACCGGCACCCACCTCGACGACCGCGCCCGGCTCAAGGAGGCCTTCCGCGAGCCGACCGGAGCGATCGAGGTGCGCGGTGCCTCCACGCACAACCTGCGCGGTGTCGACGTCGACGTGCCGCTGGGGGTGCTGTGCGTGGTGACCGGCGTCGCCGGCTCCGGCAAGAGCTCGCTGGTGCACGGCTCATTGGCCGGCCGCGACGACGTGGTGGTCATCGACCAGGGCGCGATCAAGGGCTCCCGGCGCAGCAACCCGGCGACGTACACCGGTCTGCTCGAGCCGATCCGCAAGGCGTTCGCGAAGGCCAACGGCGTGAAGCCGGGGCTGTTCAGCGCCAACTCCGAGGGCGCGTGCAGCACCTGCAACGGCGCCGGCGTGATCCTCACCGAGCTCGGCGTGATGGCCACGGTCGAGTCGCCGTGCGAGGAGTGCGACGGGCGACGGTTCCGCGCCGAGGTGCTCGAGCACACCCTGGGCGGCAAGGACATCGCCGAGGTGCACGAGATGTCGGTCGCGGAGGCCCGTGAGCACTTCTCCGACGGCGAGGCGAGGATGCCCGCAGCCGTGAAGATCCTCGACCGGTTCGCCGACGTCGGGCTGGGGTACCTCACGCTCGGCCAGGCGCTCACCTCGCTGTCCGGCGGCGAGCGGCAGCGGCTCAAGCTGGCCACGCAGATGGCGGAGAAGGGCGACGTCTACGTGCTCGACGAGCCGACGACCGGCCTGCACCTCGCCGACGTCGAGAACCTCCTCGGTCTCCTCGACCGGCTGGTCGACTCCGGCAAGTCGGTCGTCGTGATCGAGCACCACCAGGCCGTGATGGCGCACGCCGACTGGATCCTCGACCTCGGCCCCGGCGCCGGCCACGACGGCGGCACGCTCGTCTTCGAGGGCACGCCGGCCCAGCTCGTCGAGGAGGCGTCGACGCTCACCGGGCAGCACCTGGCGGCGTACGTCGGCGCCTAGCCCGCCGAACCGGCGTACTGATACGCCGGCTCGACCCACCGTCCCCGCCGAACCGGCGTATCAATACGCCGGCTCGACCCGGTGCAGCCGTCCGCGGAGGGTCAGGCGGAGGCGTTGGCCCAGAGCAGCGCGTTGCTGGCGGTCGTCCAGAGCTTGCCCAGGCAGACCACGAGGGCCACCGACGCGGCTGCCCAGGCGTAGGTCGTCCGCGGGCGCGACAGGGTGAGCGCGGCCAGGGCCACGCAGACGAGCCCGGAGAGCAGCGCCCACCCGGCGACCCCGACCAGTCCCATGAAGAAGGCGGCCGCGCCGTTGGCCTCCTCGAAGCGACCCGTGCCCATCATCAGGACCGTGCTCAGCCCGTCCCCGACGATCCCGACCGTCCACAGCGCGACCAGCACCAGTACCCACGGCGAGTGACGGCGCAGCGCCTCGCCGGACGAGCGGGCCTGGCCCACGACGTCGGCGCCGGCGGTGACGAGCTCGGCCCGTAGGGTCGCGACGCCGCCTCCTGGTCCGGAGGTGCGGTGGTCGCTCGCGGGCCCGTTCATAGGTTCGTCGGCTTCGTCATGGTGTGTCCCCCCTCCTCCAGGATTGCTCGGAGACGGTGACGGCGAAACTCACCCGATGGATGGGTGGTGGTCCGGGCCGGCCGCTCCGGGCATGATCGGTGCCATGCCGCTCGTCGAGTCGCTCGTGCCGGTGGAGGCCGTGACCTCCCCGGTCTTCCTCGGCGTGCGTCTGGCGCTCGACCTGGCGTTCGGCGTCTTCCTCATCGGAGGGCTGATCCGCCGCTCGGCGGTCCGCGGCTCCCGGCCGCGCTACACCTGGGCCACGATCCAGCGCGTCGCCTGCTGGCCCGGCCTGGTGTTCGTGGTGATGACGACGCTGCGGTCGCTTGCGCTGCTGCAGCCGCTCGCGCTCGTCCTGGTGCCGGCGGCGCTCGCCGGCTGGGCCTACACCTACCGCCAGCTGCGCGCCGACGGTGACGACGACTGGTTCACCCGCACCGCCTCCCGCGTACGCCGCTGGGCGACCGCCCGGAGGACAGCCGGTTCACCTGCGCTGGCCGGCGGGCGCGCCTGAGCCCCACCCCCGGCCCCTGAGCCCCACGTCTACGCCGGGTCGTGCTCCACGGCGTACGCCGCTCCGAGCGCCAGCTCGCCGCCCTCCAGCACCCGGCACACCGAGCCGGCACGACGCCGCAGCGCCTCCTGGGCGCCCGGGCCGATGGTGTCGTCGAGCAGCTTGCACGGGGCAGCGACCCGCACGACCTCCAGCAGCACCGGCCCGAGCCGCAGCCGCGCCCCGGGGTTGCGCGGCACCTCTCCCCCGCTGATCGTCACGTTGCGCCGGGTCATCTCCACCGGCACCGGCCGCCCGTAGACCTCGGCCGCCTCGTCGAGCGCCTCCTGGCTCTGCACGGTCACGTGCCGGTGCCTGGTGCCGTGGTAGCGGTCGCCCACGATCCCTCGACCGGCCTCGACCTCGACGCTATCGACGGCACGCATCGGCAGCCGGGTCGCCTTGGCGACGTGGAGGGCGCTCACCCGGGCGTGGTCGGACACGCCGTGAGCCTACGAGCCGGGCACCAGCCCGAGCACGGCCCTGCCCAGCTCGGCACCCGCCTCCTCCTGCAGGAAGTGTCCCGCGCTCTCGAGCACCCGGTGCGGCTGCGCGGCGGCCCCTGGGACGTGCCCGGCGAAGACCGCCTCCCAGCCGCGCGTCGCCGGGTCGCCGTCGGAGTAGCAGGTGAGGAACGGCTTGTCCCAGGTCGACAGGAACCGCATCGTCCGCCGCCCGAGCCGCGCCCCGACGTCGTTCCTGGTCAGCGGCAGCAGCGCCGTCATCTGGCGCAGGCCGGCGCAGTGCTCCTCGGTCGGGAACGGCGCGTCGTAGGCACGCAGCACATCCGGCGACGGCATCACCGCACACCCCCCGGCCACGAAGTCCGAGGCCCGCAGGCTCGGCGCGCGCTGGGTGTGCAGCAGGTAGTCCAGCAGCCCCTGCTCCAGCAGCACGTGCGACTCCCCCACCCCGTGGACCGGCCACGTCAGACGACCGGCCAGGTCCGGGGAGGCGGTGTGCAGGATCGTGTTGGCAGCGACCACCGCGGCGTACCGATCGGGGTCCGTCGCCAGCGCCGACAGCCCGATCGGGCCACCCCAGTCCTGGCAGACCAGGGTGACGTCGCGCAGGTCGAGGGCCTCGACGAACGACCGCGTCCACCCCACGAACCTCTCGAGCGTGTAGTCGTAGCGCGAGGTCGGCTTGTCGGACCGGCCGAAGCCCACGTTGTCCGGGGCCACCACGTGCAGGCCGCCGTCGACCAGGACGTCGATGACGTGCCGGTAGAGGTAGCCCCACGTCGGTTGCCCGTGCAGGAGCAGCACCGTCGGCGCGTCCCGCGGTCCGACGTCGACGCAGGCCATCCGTAGCGTCCCGGACCCGTCGCCGGCGTCCACGTCGACGTACGTCGGCTCCCACGACCAGCCCGGCAGGTCGGCGAAGCGGTCCTCGGGGGTGCGGGTGACCTGCAGCGCCAACTCGGTCACGGGGTTTCGAGACGGTTGCAGAGCAACCTCCTCAACCGCCGTTTCGGGACAGGATCAGGCCGGACGTCGGCACGCCCGTGCCCGCGGTGACCAGCACGTGCGGCTTCTCGTCCAGCGACACCGGGTTCACCGAGGTGCCCCTGATCTGCCGGACCGCCTCGGCGATGCCGTTCATGCCGTGCAGGTAGGCCTCCCCCAGCTGGCCGCCGTGGGTGTTGAGCGGCAGCCGTCCGCCGACCTCGATCGCACCGTCCTTCACGAAGTCCTTGGCCTCGCCGCGCCCGCAGAAGCCGAGCTCCTCGAGCTGCATCAGGACGTAGGGCGTGAAGTGGTCGTAGAGGATCGCCATCGGCATGTCGTCGGGCACGAGCCCGGACTGCCGCCACAGCTCGCGACCCACCACGCCGATCTCGGGGATACCGATGTCGTCGCGGTAGTACGACGTCATCACGAACTGGTCGGTGCCCGACCCCTGCGCCGCCGCGGTGACGTACGCCGGGACCACGTCGAGGTCCGCGGCCCGCTCGGCCGACACGATGACGAACGCCTGGCCGCCGTCGGTCTCCTGGCAGCAGTCGAGCAGGTGCAGCGGGTCCACGATCATCCGGGACGCCTGGTGGTCCTCCAGCGTGATCGGCTTGCCGAAGAAGAACGCCTCGGGGTTGGTGGCGGCGTGCCGGCGGTCGGCCACGGCCACGCGGCCGAAGTCCTCCGACGTGGCGCCGTGCTCGTGCATGTAGCGCCGCGCCTGCATCGCCACCGTGCCCGCGGGGGTGGAGAGCCCCATCGGGTAGGACCACGCGTTGTCCAGGCCGTTGGTGTTGACCTGGGCGTTGGCCCACGAGGACACCTGCCCGAAGCGCATCCCCGAGCGCTCGTTGAACGCCCGGTAGGCCACCACGACGTCCGCGACGCCGGTCGCGACCGCCATCGCGGCCTGCTGGATCGTGCCGCAGGCTGCTCCGCCGCCGTAGTTGACCCGGCTGAAGAAGCGCAGCTCCCCCATCCCGAGCTCGCGGGCGACCGCGATCTCGGAGTTGTTGTCCATCGTGAAGGTGGTCAGGCCGTCGACCTCCGACGGCGCGATGCCGCAGTCGCGCAGCGCGTGGCCGATCGCCTCGACGGCCAGCTGCAGCTCCGAGCGACCGGACTCCTTGGAGAACTCGGTGGCGCCGATGCCGACGATGGCGGCGCGGTTCGAGAGCGTCATGCCACCGCCACCTTCACGGTGCCGATCACGTGGTCGCCCAGTGACACCGAGCCGGTCACCTTCAGCACCGCCACGCCGTCCTCGACCGACTCCACCGACCCGGTGAAGGTCAGCGTGTCGTAGGGGTAGGCCGGGGCGCCGAGCCGGATCGCGATGCCGCGGACGACCGCGCCCTCGCCGGTCTGCTCGCGGACCCAGTCGTTGACGTAGCGCTCGACGAAGGCCGTCGAGGTCAGGATGTTCATGAAGACGTCCTTCGACCCGGCCGCCTGCGCGATGTCGCGGTCGTGATGAACGTCCTGGAAGTCTCGGGTCGCGATCGCGGTCGACACGATGACGGTCGGCGTCAGCGGGACGCTCCACTCGGGCAGCGTCGCGCCGGGGACCAGCAGGTCGGTGACAACACTCATGCGAGCCTCCACACGGGCAGGGTCAGCTCGTCGTCGACGTGCTGGAAGTCGATGCGCACGGGGGCGCCGATCAGGTCCTCGGTCGTGTCCGGGTCCACGCCGAGCAGCTCGCCCAGGAGTCGCGGCCCCTCGGCCAGGGTCACGAGCGCGATGACGAACGGGGTCTGCCGGCCCGGCACCTGCGGGTGGCGGTGCACGACCCACGAGAAGATCTCGCCGTCGCCCGACGCCGTGACGTGACCGCGGTCCAGGGCACCGCAGTCGGGGCACGCCGGCCCCGGTGGGTGACGCAGCGCGCCGCATGCGTTGCACTTCTGCAGCCGCAGCTCGCCGGCCGCGGTCCCCTCCCAGAAGTACGCCGTGTCGCGGTTGTGCTGGGGGCGCAGGACGCCGCTCATGCGCCGGCCTCCTCGCGCGACCGAGGCACGAACTTCAGCACCCGGAACAGCATCGTCGCCACGACCTCGTCGCCCACGTACCAGGTGTTGCGCGAGGTCACGAAGTAGCCGACCCCCATGCCGGTGCGCTTGGGGCCCACCACCGAGTCGAGAGCCGTGGTCACGCGGACCTGCTCGCCGACCTTCAGCGTCCGGTGATACTCCTGCTCGCAGTTGGTGCCCAGCACGGCGGTGAACCCGGTCTCGGTGAGGACGCCCATCATCCCGTGCAGCGGGTCGTCGGCCGGCGGCTTGCCACCGAGGCCGTACATCGTCCACACCTGCGCCATGGACGGCGGCGCCTCGCCGGCCCTCCAGCGCGGGTCGGTGTTGCCCATCGCCTCCAGCCAGTTGTTGATCGTCGGCTGGTTGACCGGGTCGCGCGCCTCGCGCTCGGCGGCCTCGCCCAGCGCCTTGATCCGCTCGGCCTCGGCCATGACCTTCTCGTGGACCGCCTCGTCCACCCCGAAGAGCTCGCTCATCGGGGCACCCGGGGCATCTGCAGCCCGAACATCCCGATCAGCTCGCGCTGCACCTCCTGGACGCCGCCGCCGAAGGTGAGCACGAGGTTCCGCTTGGCCTGCGCGTCGAGGTAGGCCATCAGCTGTGCGGTGGCTGGTTCGCCGGGATCGCCGTAGCGGTGCACCAGCCCCACCAGGTCGGCCGACAGGTGCTGCACCTGGTCGGCGGCGAAGACCTTCGACGACGACGCGTCCGCCACCGACAGCTCGCCCGTCGCGGCCGCTCGGGCGACCTCCCAGTTGAGCAGCTCGTTGACGCGGAAGGCGGCCGTCACCCGGCCGAGCACCTCGCGCACGTCGGGCCGGTCGAGCAGGTCGCGCTCGGCCAACCAGGAGGCGACCTTGTCGCGCAGGCCCTCGATGCGGCCGGCCGGGCCGAGCATCACGCGCTCGTGGTTGAGCTGGGTGGTGATCAGCTTCCACCCCTGGTTCTCCTCGCCAACCAGCATGTCCACCGGGACCCGCACGTCGTTGAAGTACGTCGCGTTGACGTGGTGGGAGCCGTCGGCGGTGATGATCGGGGTCCAGGAGTAGCCCGGGTCCGAGGTGTCGACGATGAGGATCGAGATGCCCTTGTGCTTGGGGGCGTCGGGGTCGGTGCGCACCGCCAGCCACAGGTAGTCGGCCTGGTGGCCGCCGGTCGTCCACAGCTTCTGCCCGTTCACGACGTAGTGGTCGCCGTCCCGGCGGGCGGTCGTGCGCAGCGACGCGAGGTCGGTGCCGGCGTCGGGCTCGGAGTAGCCGATCGCGAAGTGGACGTCCCCGGCCAGGATGCGGCCCAGGAACATCTCCTTCTGCTTCTCGGTGCCGTAGCGGATCAGCGTCGGGCCGACGGTCTGCAGCGTCACGGCCGGCAGGTGCACGTCGGCCCACTGTGCCTCGTTGGCGAAGATCGTCTGCTCGACCTCGCCGAGCCCGTGACCGCCGTACTCCTTCGGCCAGCCGACGCCCATCCAGCCGTCGGTGCCCATCTGCCGGATCACCCGCTGGTAGGTCTCGCCGTGCCGGTCGCGCGCCCCCTCGGCGGTGGAGTCGCGGTGCTCGTTCTCCGCGGCCAGGCCGGAGAAGTACGCACGGACCTCGGCCTTCAGCGCCCGCTGGGCCTCGGTCAGCTCGAGGTTCTTGGTCTCCGCCCGCTCGACCGGCACGTCGGCGGCGACCGTGTCGAGGTCGTGGACCAGGTCGGTGACCCAGGAGAAGTAGTGGTGCAGCGGGTAGGTCTCGTCGACGCCCATGCCGCCGTGCAGGTGGTGGCAGGTCCGCAGCGCCTTCGGGCCCTCCGTGCACAGCCAGTACGCCGCCACCGCCAGGTCGTCGGAGGCGTCGAGCCCCTCGGCGACCCGCCAGGCGGCGTTGTCGGCGGCCAGGTCGGTGGTGCGCGAGGCGATGTAGACGTCCGCGACCTGCATCGCCACCGCCTGGAACTCCGCCAGCGAGCGCCCGAACTGGGTGCGGCCCTTGACGTAGCCGGCGGTCAGGTCACGGGCGCCGGCCAGCAGGCCGGCGCCGATCATGCACAGCCCCGCGACCGCGTGGTCGATCAGCGACCGGGCCGCGTCGCCCTCGAGCAGCTCGGCCGGCGCGTCCTCGAGGACGACCGTGTGCCGGTCGATCCGTGCGGACGTGGGCGAGGCCTCCAGCCGGACGCCGGGCCCCTGGGGGTCGACCAGCGCCACGACCGTCCGGTCGCCGTCGCGGGCGGTGACCAGCAGCCGCGCCGCGTCGGCGGCGTGGCTGACCGAGATCTTGCGCCCGGAGACCAGCCCCTCGGCGTACGTCGTGGTGGGCGCGGCGGTGAGCGGCGTGCCGACCTCGCGGAGCGCCGGGCTGAGGACGACCTCGCCGCTCACGATGCCCGGTAGCAGCTCCTTGCGCTGGGTGTCGGTGCCGTGGGCGGCCAGCACCAGACCACCGCAGACCAGCGTCTCCCACAGCGGGAGCTGGCGGGCCCGCGTGCCGGCCTCGCGCAGCAGGACCCCGACCTCGAGCAGGCCGAGGCCGTCGCCACCGTGCTCCTCGGGGATCCCGAGGCCGAGCAGCCCGGCCTGGGCCAGCGCGGACCAGTCGGACTCCCGCTCGAGCGCCTCACGGGCGACGGCACGCACGGCGTCGATCTGCTCGGCGTGCTCCTGGGGGTCGTAGCCGTCGGTGGTCACGGGCTCTCCTCCGTGCTGGTGGACCTGCGTGGGACAGGGGTCGTCGACCCCGTGGGTGGGATGCTGGCTGCACCCGCCGACGAAACTGTAACGTGTTCTACCTGACCTTGGCAGCGTCGACCAGGAGGCACTCCGTGTTCTCGCCCCGCCAGCTGCTGCGCAGCGCCGTGTACATGCCCTTCGCCCACATCCCGCCCGGGCGGGTCGTGGAGCTCCCCGGCCGCGGCACCACCTACGTCACCGACACGCCCGGGCCCTCGGAGTCCTCCCCCACGATCGTGCTGCTGCACGCGCTGGGGTGCACTGGCCTGCTCACCTGGTACCCCGCGATCGCCCCTCTCTCCGAGCGCTACCGCGTCGTCACGCTGGACCTGCGCTGGCACGGCCAGGGCATCCAGGCGCCGGAGATGTCGCTCTACGACTGCGCGGACGACGTGGCGGCGCTGGCCGACGTCCTCGGCATCGAGCGCTTCGTCGCGGCCGGCTACTCCATGGGAGGCGCCGTCGCCCAGCGCGTGTGGCGCCAGCACCCCGACCGCGTCGAGGGCCTCGTCCTGGCTGCCACCTCCGCGGTCTTCCGCTTCACGCCCTGGGAGCGGCTCTTCTTCACGGGGCTGGAGGCCGGCATGATCGCCGCGCGCGGCATCTCCAGCTCCCGCGCGGCGATGACCGCCAGCCGGTCGGCCGCCCGGGCCCTGCACCTCGCGCCGTCCGACATCCACGACTGGGCGATGCAGGAGTTCCGCAGCACCAGCCCCTGGGCGGTCGGCCAGGCGCTCGCGGCGCTGGGCCGGCACCACGCCCGGCCCTGGCTGGGCCGCATCGACGTGCCCACCGCGGTCGTCGTCACCACCGGCGACCACGTCATCCCGCCCTCGCGACAGGTCGCGCTCGCCCGCGCCATCCCGGGCGCGACCATGCACGAGGTCGACGCCGGCCACGCGAGCTGCGTCATGCAGGCCGAGCGGTTCGTGCCCGTGATGGTCCAGGCGGCCACCACGGTCGCGGCCCGCAGGCGCGACTTCGGCCGGCACGCGCCGGTCGAGGAGCCCCAGCAGGCCTGAGCCTCGCCCTCAGCCTCCACCTGGGGTCTCGGCGGTCCGACCTCAGGCCTCCGGGGCGGGCGCTGACTTCCTCCCGCGGCGCCGACGCAGCGGGAGCGTCAGGTCCCTCGCGGCGACCGCGGCCTTCAGCGTCGCCAGCTCCGCGGGGAACCGCTGGACCAGCGCGTCGGTGTCGGGCACCGACTCACGGCAGGCGATCGCCCCGACGTGCAGCTGCCCGGCGTTGGAGAGCACCGTGATGTTCAGGCCCGCCCCGTGGAAGACGGGGCCGAGCGGGTAGAGCGCCTCGATCCGCGCCCCGCAGAGGTAGAGCGGCACCGGCGGGCCGGGGACGTTGGAGATCACCAGGTTGTGCGCGACCGGGAGCCGGTCGGCGAGCCCCAGGCCGGCGTACGCCCGGACGGCGAGCCCGAAGGTGCGCGGGGCGGCGAACTCCGCCCAGTCCTGCAGCGAGTCGGCGCTGATCGCGTTGTGGTGGTCCTTGGCGTGCTTGTTGCGCTCGGAGAGCTCCGCGAGCCTCTCCAGCGGGTCGTCGAGGTCGGTGGCGAGCTTGGTGAACAGCGCCGAGACCTTGTTGGCCCCGCTCGTACGCCGGGTGGAGCTGTGCACCGAGACCGGCACCGTGGCCAGCAGCGACTCCTCCGGCAGCTCGCCGCGGTCCTCGAGGTAGGAGCGCAGGGCGCCACCGGCCAACGCGAGCACCACGTCGTTGACGGTGGTGCCGGTGGCGTTCTTGACCTCGCGGACGTCCTCGAGGTCGATGTCGATGAACCCGATGCTGCGGTGCCCGGTGATGGTGCCGTTGAAGGAGGTCCGCGGCGCGGTCAGCGGGGCGGCCATCGCGGTGCCGGCGCGCGCGCGACCCACGGTCCGCGACACCAGCTGGGTCGTCGGGGTGACCAGCTTGGCCACGGCCACGGGCTTGGTGAGGTTGGTGAGGACTCCGCGGCCCAGCAGCTCCATCGGACCGGCCTCCCGGCCGTGCGGCTGGGGTTCCTCCAGCTGGAGCGGTGCGTCGGTGGGCGAGAGGCTGCACAGGTGGCTGATCAGGTTCGAGCCCGAGACGCCGTCGACCGTCGCGTGGTGCATCTTGGAGAACACCACGACCTTGCCGTCGTCGTACCCCTCGATGACCCACATCTCCCACAGCGGCCTCGAGCGGTCCAGCGGCAGGCCCGCGAGGTGCGCGGTGAGCGAGGTCAGCTCCTCGTAGCCGCCGGGGGTCGGCAACGCGAGGCGGTGGACGTGACGCTCGATGTCGAAGCTGCGGTCGGGCACCCACACGGGGTGGTCGAGCCCGAGCGGGACGCGGCGCAGCTTGCGCGTGAACGTGGGGACGTCGCGCACGGCCTGCTCGATCTGGTCCTGCACCCGGCGGAAGGAGTACGGCTCGGGCATGGTGCTCGGATCGAGCACGAACAGGCCGCACACGTGCATGAGCTGCGCGGGCGTCTCCAGGTAGAGGAAGCTCGCATCGAGCCCCGAGAGTCGGTCCACGTCAGTCCTCCTCGCTGTGCGGCGGGGGGCCGGGACGACCCTCGCCGAGAACAGGTTCTACCACTCAACGACGCCGGGGCGCTGCGGGCACGGGGCTGTGAGCACCGTCATCCGGGCCGACCGCGTCGGTCTAGGGTCGTGGCATGTCGTTCCTGCGTCGCCAGGCCATCACCGCCGCTTTGACCGCCAACGCCATTCGGCCACTGCCGGGCTTCCGCGCCGGCATCCCGGCGTTCTTCGCCGGCTGGCTCACCGGCGAGCTCGCGCCGCACGTGCTGGCCGCCACCACCGCCGACGCCCTGGCCCACGCGACCGGTCCCCGCCGCGACGCCCGCGGCCTGGCGCTCGCGGGGGCGAGCGCCCTCGGTCTCGGCTACCTCATCGCCCAGAGTCGCCAGGTGGCCACCTGCGCCGAGGAGGCCCTGGTGGAGGGGCTCGGTGCCGACTACGTCGAGAAGCTCGACGCCGCACCCACGCCCGCGGAGCTGGCGGTGCCGTGGCGCAAGCTGGTCTACCCCTTCCGCATGCGCGAGCCGCGGGTGACGGTCCACAAGAACATCGCCTACGACGACGAGACAGGGCGCCGCGGGCTCCTCGACGTCTACGTGCCGGCCGACACGCCGCCGCAGGGCGCCCCGGTGCTGCTGCAGGTCCACGGCGGCGGCTGGACCATCGGCAACAAGGACCAGCAGGGCATCCCGCTGATGCAGCACCTGGCCGCCAAGGGCTGGGTCTGCGTGGCCATCAACTACCGCCTCTCCCCCAAGCACGCCTTCCCCGCCCACGTCATCGACGTGAAGAAGGCGATCGCCTGGATCAAGGAGCACATCGAGGCCTACGGCGGCGACCCCGACTACGTCGCCATCACCGGCGGCTCCGCCGGTGGGCACCTGTGCGCACTGGCCGCGCTCACGCCCGACCGCAAGGAGTGGCAGCCCGGCTTCGAGGACGCCGACACCTCGGTGCAGGTGGCGGTCCCCCACTACGGCGTCTACGACTTCGCCGGCAGCACCGGGCTGCGCTCGGCCGAGCAGCTGCGCGACCTGTTCCTGGCCCCGCGCATCCTGCAGACGACCTGGCCCGAGGACCCGGAGGCCTTCGAGGCCGCGTCCCCGATCCTGCAGGTCAGCGAGGACGCCCCGGACTTCTTCGTCCTGCACGGGCAGTACGACACGCTCGTCCCGGTCGACCAGGCGCGCCTGTTCGTCGAGGAGCTGCGGCGTACGTCGAAGCGGTCCGTCACCTACGCCGAGCTGCCCGGCGCCCAGCACGCCTTCGACGTGTTCCCGTCGATCCGCAGCTCCCACATCGTCCGTGCCATCGACCGCTACCTGCACTGGCACTGGAACCAGCACCGACAGGTCCTGGCGCAGCGCTGATCAGCGCGGCAGGCCCAGGATCCGCTCGCCCGCGACGTTGCGCAGGATCTGCGTGGTGCCGCCGGCGATCGAGAGACAGCGGGTGTTGAGCATCTCCCACACGTCCGCGGCGAACCGGTCCTCCCCGCGGGCCGTGGTGTCGACCAGCAGCAGGCGCTCCTGCTGCAGGGAGACGACGAGCTCGCTGGCGTCCTGACGGTTGCGCACCCCGAGGAGCTTGGCCACGCTCGACTCCGCCCCCGGTCCCTGACCGGCGAGGGAGCGCAGCGTGGAGCGCACGCCCAGCAGGGTGCAGACCGTCGAGAGCGCCACGGCACGCCCGACCGCGACCTGCTCGGGGCCCGTGAGCGTGCCGGCCGAGGCCAGCTCCACCGCGCGCTCGGTCGAGGCCGAGAGCCGCGTGGTGGCCATGGCGACGCGCTCGTTGGCCAGCGTGGTGCGCGCGAGCTTCCACCCGTCGCCCGGCTCGGCCACGACGCACTCGTCGGGCACGAAGACCTCGTCGAGGAAGACCTCGTTGAACAGCGCCTCGCCGGTGATCTCCCGCAGCGGCCGGACGTCGATGCCGGGGCTGCGCATGTCGACGAGGAAGTAGGTGATGCCCTTGTGCTGGGGCACGTCCGGGTCGGTGCGGGCCAGGCAGATCGCCCAGTCGGCCTGCTCGGCCACCGAGGTCCACACCTTCTGGCCGGTGATCCGCCACCCGCCGTCGACCCGGACCGCCTTGGTCCGCAACGAGGCCAGGTCGGAGCCGGAGCCGGGCTCGGAGAAGAGCTGGCACCACACGAGGTCCCCGAGCAGCGAGGGCCGCACGAACCGCTCCCGCTGAGCGTCCGTGCCGTGCTGCAGGATCGTGGGCAGGGCCCAGCCGGCGATGACGATGTCGGGGCGCACGACGCCGGCTCGGGCCAGCTCCTCGTCGATGACGACCTGCGTCACGGCGTCCGCGGCCCGTCCGTACGGCGCCGGCCAGTGCGGCATCAGCAGGCCGGTGTCGACCAGGGCCGCTCGACGATCCGCCTCGGGCAGCGCTGCCACCGACTCCACGTCGGCCCGCACGGACGGCCGCACGGCCTCGTCGCGGCCCTCGAGGTCGACCGCCACCCGGCGGCGGGTGCCGGCGCCCGCCGCGCCGGTCAGCCGGCCGGCCGCCGCGTCGGGGCGGGCGAAGGCCGCCCGCAGCGACAGCGCGCGGCGCAGGTAGAGGTGCGCGTCGTGCTCGAAGGTGAAGCCGATGCCCCCGAGCACCTGGATGCACGTCTTGGCGACCTCGACGGCCCCGTCGAAGCAGGTGACCTCGGCGACGTCGCAGGCAAAGGACCACTGCTCGTCGGCGTGCTCGCCCTGCCCGTCGGCCGCGGCCGCCGCGTCCCAGGCGGCGGCGGTGACGGCCTCGGCGGTCTCCAGCATCTCCGCGCAGAGGTGCTTCACGGCCTGGAAGGAGCCGATCTTGCGCCCGAACTGCTCGCGCACGCCGGCGTACGCGACGGCCGTGCGCAGGCACCAGCGCGCCACGCCCGCCGCCTCGGCGGCCGCCAGGGTCACCGCGAGCCGTCGCACCGTGGCGTCGTCGGTGGGGACCGGCTCGCCCGCGGGGACCTCGCCGAGCAGGCCGGCCCGCCGGGACATGTCGAGCCCGGTGGACGCGGAGGCGGAGAGGACGTCGGCCGCGGCGAGCACCCAACCCTCCGCCCCGCGCACCAGCGCGTGGGCGGTCGAGGGCGCGTCCAGCAGCAGGTTCCCCTCGGGGGTGGGCAGCGCGAACGAGACCACCGACCCACCGGTGAGCGCGGCCAGACCCGCCTCCGGCCCCGCGCCTCGGCCCGCCCGGGCGAGCACGCCCGCGACCACGGCGGGTCCGAGCAGCGGCCCGGCCACGAGCTCGGCCGCGCAGGCCTCGAGGGCGACGGCCTGGTCGAGGGTCGTGCCGCCCCCGCCGCCCACGGACTCGGGGACGGCGATGGTGGCCAGACCCATCTCGACGACGCCCTTCCAGACGTCCTCGAAGCGTGCCTCGGGGTCGCCCTCGGCGGCGCGGGCGGCCTCGACGCCCCCGACCGACGCGGCCCAGCCGCGCAGGCTGTCAGCGAGTCCGGTGTGCTCCTCGGAGATGCCGATCGACATGGAGGTCCCTTCGTCCCGCACGAGGTCGAGCCGTGCCGGGGTGCCGAAAACTAGAACGTGTTCTCACTCTATAGGCTGACCCGGTGAGTGACGACTGGTTGGACCACGCCCTGGCCGCGAAGGGCTTCATGCCCGAGGACGAGGGGATGCTGCTGCACCGTCGGGCGCTGGAGCAGCTGGCCCATGGGCCGGTGCTCGAGGTCGGCACCTACTGCGGGAAGTCGGCGGTCTACATGGGGGCTGCCGCACGGATCGTCGGTGGTCCGCAGGCCGTCGTCTTCACCGTCGACCACCACCACGGCTCGGAGGAGAACCAGGCCGGCTGGGAGCACCACGACGCCAGCCTCGTCGACGCGCGGACCGGCCGGATGGACACGTTGCCGGTGTTCCGCCGCACCATCGAGGACGCCGGGCTCGAGGACGTCGTGGTCGCGGTGATCGGACAGTCGACCACGGTGAGTGCCCACTGGCGCACGCCGCTGTCGCTGCTGTTCATCGACGGCGGGCACGCCGAGGTCCACGCCCAGAACGACTACAGCGGCTGGGCCCACCACCTCGCGCCGCAGGGCCTGCTGGTCATCCACGACGTGTTCGCCGACCCCGCCGACGGCGGCCAGGCGCCCTACCACGTCTACCAGCGCGCGCTGGCCTCCGGCGCCTTCACCGAGGAGCAGTCGCTGGGATCGATGCGCGTGCTCCGACGTACGTCGGGCGAGGCCGGGCAGCCGGTCGGCTGACCCCGGCCGTCCCTCCCACCGTCAGGAGCGGACCGACTCGCAGCCACACTCCAGCGCGATCTCGGCGAAGTGCGGGGCCAACGAGGTGCCGCGCATGATGCCGGAGCCGGGTGTCGCGTGCCCGTGGGTCTCCCCCAGCGCGTCGACGGCCAGCACCACGGCGGCCGCGGTGTAGGTGGTGTGCTCATGGGGCCAGTAGACGTCCGAGGGCTCGTCGGTGCGGCCGGTGTCGTAGACCCACCCGGTCCAGTAGCGCCCGTCGCCCTCACGCAGGTGCTGCATGTCGCGCACGAGCGCCAACGCCCGCTCGTGGTCCCCGATCGCGTCCAGCGCCATCGCCAGCTCGCAGGTCTCCGCCCCAGTCACCCAGGGGTTGGTGTCGACGCAGTGGATGCCCAGCCCGGGCACCACGAAGTCGTCCCAGCGGTCCGCGATCCGGTCGAAGGCCGCCGTGCCGCGCAGCGCACCGCCGAGGACCGGGTAGTACCAGTCCATGGAGTAGGTCGACTTGTCGGCGAAGCGGTCCTGGTGCTCACGCACGGCGTGCCCCAGCCGGCCACCGGCCAGCTCCCACTCGGGCTGCGGCTCGTCGAGCAGGTCGGCGAGCGCCACGCCTGCGCGCAGCGAGTGGTAGATGCTCGAGGAGCCGGTGAGCAGGCAGAAGTCGTCGACCGGGGTCCAGGCGATGCCACCCCACTCGGTCTGCAGCGAGACCACGAAGTCCAGGCCGGCACGGACCGAGGGCCAGTAGCGGCGCACGAACTCGATGTCGCGGCGCACCAGCCAGTGGTGCCAGACACCGACGGCGAAGTACGCCGACATGTTCGACTCGCCGCGCGCGTCCTCGACGGTGTCGGCGACGATCTTCATCGGCCACGAGCCGTCCTCGCGCTGCATGGTCGGCACCCAGGCGTAGGCACGCTCGGCGGCCTCCACCTCGCCGCCCACGAGCATCGCCATGGCGGCCTCGACGTGGTTCCAGATGTCGACGTGCTCGCCGGTCGTCCACGGCACGGCGCCGCAGGGCTCCTGCATCGCCGCGATCGCGCGGGCGGTGTCGGCGACCTGCTCGGAGGTCAGCAGCCCCTCGACGTAGGGGACCGGGCTCACGCGGCTCCTCCGGCAGCGCCCTGCGCCGCCGGCGCCTCGGGCTTGCGGAAGTAGAGCACCATGCTCTTGCCGATCACCGGGTCGAGCACCTTGCCGGCCAGCTTCAGCGCGGTGGGCTGCTTCATGATCTCCCAGACCAGCAGCTTGTGGTAGGCCTTCACCGCCGGGTGCTCGTCGTTCTCGACACCGACCGCGCACTTGATCCACCAGTACGGCGCGTGCAGCCCGTGGGCGTAGTCCTTGCCCTCGAAGATCATCGCCTCGCCGGGAGTGCCGTCGTTGAAGCGGCCGGCCTTGGTGACCTTGTCGATGAGCTCGTGGTCGGTGTAGATCCGGATGTGGCCGCCCTCGGCGTGGTGGTAGTCGGCCGAGAGCTTCCAGTTGATGACCTCGGGTAGCCACCGCGGCACGGAGATCGCCATGGTGCCCCCGGGACGGAGCACGCGCACCAGCTCGCGGATCGCCTGGACGTCCTCGTGGATGTGCTCGAGCACCTCCGCGGCCACGATCCGGTCGAACTCGCCGTCGGCGAAGGGCAGGGACAGCGCGTTGCCCTCCTTGACGTCGGCCTCGGCGCCCTCGGGCGCCTCACCGGCCTCCTTCATCGCCACGAACAGCTCGCGCACGCGCTCGAGCTCCTCGGCGTCCATGTCGAAGGCGATCACGTCACCGCCGCGGCGGTAGGCCTCGAAGGCGTGGCGGCCGGCGCCCGCCCCCATGTCGAGGATCCTCTCGCCGGGCCTGAGGCCCAGCCGGTCGAAGTCAACGGTCAGCACGTGCAGCACTCCACTTCTTGGTACGTCGGCCCTTGCGGCCCGGGTCGGGCATCGGCCCCTCGGCGTGCCAGGACGCCACGACCTGCTCGTAGGCGGCGGCGACCTTCACGGCCACGGCGCGCCAGCTGAACATCTCTTCGACGCGCTGGCGTCCTGCGGCGCCCATCCGCGCGCGGCGCTCGGGGTCGTCGAGCAGCGCCGCCAGCGCCTGCTCGAGCTCACCGACGTCGCCCGCGGTGACCATGTCGGCGCACAGGCCGTCGGGGCCGGTGACCTCGGGGATCGCGCCGGCACGGGAGACGATCAGCGGGGTGGCGCATGCCATCAGCTCGGCGGTCGGCAGCGAGAAGCCCTCGTAGAACGAGGGCACGCAGGCGACCTCGGCCGAGCCCATCAGGGCCACCAGCTCGGCGTCGGAGATGCCGTGCACGAAGCGCACCGAGTCACCGATCGACAGCTTCTCGATGAGCTTCTCGGTGCGTCCTCCCGGCTTGGGCTTGGTCACCAGCAGCAGCTCGACGTCGCGCTCGGTGCGCAGCTTGGCGAAGGCCTCCAGCAGCGTGGCGATCCCCTTCATCGGGGCGTCCGCGCTGGCCATCGCCAGGATGCGGCCCGGGACGCGGGGGACGCTCGGCGGCACGAAGCCGTCGTCGACGCCGAGCAGGATGACCTGCATCCGCGCGGGGTCGACGCCGAAGTCGGCGGCGATGTCGCGCTTGGAGGTCTCCGAGGGCGTCATGATGTGCCGCGCCGCGCGGGCGACCCGTCCCTGCATCCGCAGGAAGCCGTACCAGCGCGACAGGGTGAGCTTGCGCCACGGGTTGCGGGTCTGGGAGATGTCGATGCGCCGGTCGAAGGTGATCGGGTGGTGCAGCGTGGTGATCAGCGGCATCTGCTGCTCGATGTCGAGCATGCCGTAGCCGAGCACCTGGTTGTCGTGGGCGATGTCGAAGTCGCCGGCGCGCTCGCGCAGGATGCGGGCCACCCGGCTGCTGAAGGTCTTGGGCTCGGGGAAGCCCGCCACGCACATCGTCGCGAACTCCTCGACGTCGATGCGGTCGCGGAACTCGCGGGGGTGGGGCACCCGGAAGGGGTCCGGCTCCCGGTAGAGGTCCAGGCTCGGCACCTTGGTCAGGGCCACGCCCTCGTCGAGCTCGGGGTAGGGCTGGCCCGAGAACACCTCCACCTCGTGCCCGAGCGCGACGAGCTCGCGGGAGAGGTGACGCAGGTAGATGCCCTGGCCGCCGCAGTGCGGCTTGGAACGGTAGGACAGCATCGCGATGCGCATCTGCTGGCCCTCCTTCGGCTGGTCTGGGATGGTCCGGAAGCACTTCCCGGACTGCTGGTCGACGCCGGACGGGCGCGGCGTCGAGCCGAAGAAGTGAAACGTGTTCCTATGATGGACCACGCAGCACCAGCCTAGTAGCAGGACACGGCAGCTGGCCCCACGAGGTGGTCCACGGCTCACCCCGTCGGAGGCGGTACCGTGTTTGAACGTTCAACCCACTTGCAACCCACCAGAGTCTCGACGCACGGAGCATGGGGATCTCATGACCACGACGAACAGCCCCGCCGGCACGGCGACCGCCACGGCGACCGAGGAGCTCGGCTCCTCGGCCCAGCGCGAGCGTCGCAAGCGCATCCTCGACGCCACCATCGACCTGGCCTCCCAGGGCGGCTTCGACGCGGTCCAGATGCGCGCCGTCGCCGACCGGGCGGAGGTCGCCCTCGGGACGCTCTACCGCTACTTCCCCTCCAAGATCCACCTGCTCGTCTCGGCGCTCGGACGCGAGTTCGAGAAGGCCGAGGGTGCGCTGCGCGGCCGGGAGATCGCCGGCGACACCCCCGCCGAGCGCGTCATCGAGGTGCTCAAGCTGACCAGCCGCGGGCTCCAGGGCGACCCGCACCTGACCGAGGCGCTGACGCGGGCGTTCATGTTCGCCGACTCCTCGGTCCAGACCGAGATCAACCAGGTCGGCATGCTGATGACCTCGATGGTCACCCGCGCCATGCACCCCGGGCGCACCGACTTCGACGACCAGGACGTCGCCATCGCCAAGGTCATCGGCGACGTCTGGCTCTCGGCCCTCGTCGGGTGGGTGACCGGCCGGTCGACGGCCGCCGACACCGCCCAGCAGATCGAGGTCGCCGTCAAGCTGCTGCTGCGCGACTGACCTGCGACGGCCCAGCGACTGACCGGCGACGGGCGGGGCTGCGCCTCAGCCGGACGTCGTCTGGAGGCCGTCGGCGTCCACGGCGCCACCGGCGGCCGGGGAGGTGTCCAGCGGGAGCCGCACCGTCACGTCGGTGCCACCGAACCGTCCGTCGTCTATGCGCACCGATCCCCCGTGCTGCTCCACGAGGTTGCGGACCACCGCCAGCCCGAGCCCGAACCCGCCGTCGTCGGCTGCCCGGCGCCCCCGGTTGAACTCGTCGAAGATCGTCTCGCGGTCGGCGGGGTCGATGCCGCGGCCACGGTCGGCCACCACGACGTCCACGACGCCCTCGCCGGGCTCCACGAGCACGTCGATGCGGCTGCCGACCGGTGAGTACTTCGCTGCGTTTCCGAGCAGGTTGGTGAAGACCCGGGCCAGGGCGGTGAGGTCGGCCGGCAGCACCACGTCGGTGTCCTGCACGGTCACCTCGTGACCCTGGACGGTCGTGCTCAGGTCGTCGACGACCGTGCGCAGCACGGTGGCCAGGCACACGGGCTCGACGCTCAGCCCCACGCCGCCGACCGGCATGTGGCAGTGCTCCACCATCAGGTCGACCAGCTTCATCAGCCGCACGGCGTTGGAGCGGATGCGGGAGGCGAAGTCGCCCAGGACCGGGTCGGACAGCTCGGAGGCCAGCATGGCGGCGTACCCCTCGATGCTGGTCAGCGGGCTGCGGAAGTCGTGGGTCACCCCGGCGATGAACTGCTCGCGACTGCGCTCGAGACGGTGCTGCTCGGTCAGGTCCCGGGTGACCTTGACGAACCCGAGCAGGGTGCCCGCCTCGTCGTGGACCGCCGTGACGACGACGTCGGCCCAGAAGCGGGTCCCGTCGCGCCGCAGCCGCCAGCCGGTGTCCTCCACGCGTCCGTCGCGCTGCGCGGAGCCCAGCAGCCGTCGCGGGAGACCGGCCTCGCGGTCCTCAGGGGTGTAGAAGACCTCGAAGCTGCGTCCGAGGACCTCCTCGCGGGGGTAGCCCGTGACCAGCTCCGCCCCGGCGTTCCACGACAGCACCAGGCCGTCGCTGTCCAGCCGGATGATCGCGTAGTCCTTGACCTGCGAGGTCCAGTCGACCCGCTCCAGGCCCTCCTGGTCCAGCGCAGGCCGCCAGGCGTGGTCCCCCTCCATCCTCCTACCGTAAAGAGGCTGTGAGGAGCCAGGGGCGGGTTCGGCGGAATTCGCACATAGCGACCGGACCGGTCCACAACGGACCGGTCAGCCGCGACGACCGGCGGGGCTCAGCCCCCGAAGCCGTGGGTTGCGGTCACGCCGCCGTCGACGGCGATCTCGGCGCCGTTGATGTAGGACGACTCGTCGCTGGCCAGGAAGACGTAGAGCGGCGCGACGTCCTCGGGGTGGCCCACGCGACGCAGCGGGATCTTCGACGCGCCGTACTCCATCGCCGCGTCACCTCCGTGGACGCGGGTCATCGGGGTGTCGATCATGCCGGGGTGCACCGAGTTGACCCGGATGCCGTGCGGGCCGAGCTCGTGGGCCGCTCCCTTGGTCATGCCGCGGATCGCGAACTTGGTGCCGCCGTAGGCCACGCAGCCGGACATGCCACCGAGGCCCTCGGTGGAGGAGGCGTTGATGATCGAGCCGCCCCCGGCCTTGCGCATGGTGCGGGCCACCGCGTTCATGCCGAGCAGCGTGCCGAGCTGGTTGACCCGGTACATCAGGTCGACGTCGCCGAGCTCGAGACGGCCGACGTTGCCGAAGCGCAGGATGCCCGCGTTGTTGGCCAGCACGGTCACCGGTCCCCAGCGGTCGACGGTCTCCTCGACCAGGCTGGTCCACGCGCCCTCGTCGGAGACGTCGTGGTGACGGAAGACCGCCATCCCGGGGTGGGACGCGTCCAGCTCCTGCGCCAGCGCCTCCCCCTCGTCCTTGGCGACGTCTGCGAGCACCGTCCGCGCGCCCTCGGCGACGTACGCGCGGGCGATGCCTGCCCCCTGGCCCATCGCCGCCCCGGTCACGATCGCGACCTTGCCAGCCAGCCGGCCCTGACCTGTGGTGCTGCTGCTCATCCCTGCTCCTGCCTCAGACCGAGAGCTTCATGATGGAGTCGGCCGCGAAGCCGACGCTGGGGTCCCGGTCGGCGAAGTGGCCTCCGAGCTGCTTGTCGAGGTCCTCGGCGGTCCAGACGGTCCCGCTCTTGTCGAACCGCTCCTCCACGACCGGCGCGGCGACCAGCGCGACCATCCCGCCGTAGACGACGAAGACCTGCCCGGTGATGCGCGCGGCCGCGGGGCTGGCGAGGTAGGCCACGACGGGGGCGACGTGCTCGGGCGAGTAGGGGTCGACCTCCTCGCCGGAGGTGTCCTCCCCGAAGACCTGTGCCGTCATCGCGGTGCGGGCACGCGGGCAGATGGCGTTGGCCCGCACGCCCGAGGAGGCCAGGGCGCGAGCGGTACTGACCGTGAGGGCGGCGATGCCGGCCTTGGCAGCGGCGTAGTTGGCCTGTCCCGGTGGCCCGGAGAGGAAGGCCTCGGAGGCGGTGTTCACCACCGCGGCGTCCACGGGGGCTCCGGTCTCCTTGAACTTGCTGCGCCAGTAGGAGGCGGCGTTGCGCGAGAGCAGGAAGTGACCGCGCAGGTGCACCCGGATGATGTCGTCCCACTCCGAGTCGGAGAGGTTGAACAGCATCCGGTCACGCGTCATCCCGGCGTTGTTCACGACGACGTCGAGGGAGCCGAACCCGTCCACCGCGGCGGCCAGCATGGCGTCGGCGGTCGCCCGCTCGGAGACGTCGCCGGCGGCGACGACCGCCTCGCCGCCCCGGCCACGGATCTCCTCGGCCACGCCGTCGGCGGCACCGGGGAGGTCGTTGAGCACGAGGCGGGCGCCCGCGTCGGCCAGGGCGAGCGCCTCGGCTCGTCCGAGACCGGCGCCGGCACCGGTGACCACGGCGACCTTGCCGTCGAGACTGAGGGGGGAGGTCGTCATCGGCTCACTCCTCGACCAGCGTGATCGCGGCGCGCGGGCAGGCGGCGACGGCCCGCTTGACATCCTCGATGTTCTCGTCGGTGGTGTGCTCGGTCTTCAGCTGCAGGAAGTCGTCGTCGTCGAGCTCGAACACCTCCGGGGCCATGGCCTCGCACAGGGCGTTGGACTCGCACAGGTCGAAGTCGACCTTGATCTTCATGTCGGTCTCCTCAGGTGGTGGGTCTGACCGGGAGGTCAGACCATCTTGCGGTGGTCCCAGGTCGCCACGTGGTCGGGATGGATGACCACGGCCACACGCTTGGTGGCCTGCTTGGCCACGGTCTCGCGGCCCAGGTCCCCGAGCGCCTCGAAGGACTCCGCGGCGACCATCCGCGTGGCGACCAGCGATCCGATCTCGAAGATCCGGTCGTGGTCGCGGACGATCTCGGCGCGCCCGGTGATGGAGGCGCCGCGCAGCTCGAAGTAGTCGACGCCGTCCTCGACGAGCGCACTGACCCGTGGGTCGCGCTCGAGGTTGCGGATCTTCTGGCTGCGCCCGTAGGTCCAGAACGCGATCTTCCCGTCGACCACGACGTAGAACAGCGTCGACAGGTGCGGGATGCCGTCGTGGCCGTTGCAGGCGATCTGCACCTTGAGGTTCTCGGCCAGCAGCGCCTCGACCTCCGCGTCGGTCATCTTGACCTTGTCCCTGTTGCCGCCTGCCATGTCAGCCACCTTCCGAGGAGTGTCCGGGGAACACCTTGGCGGTCGGGTCGATCGCCACGGCGGCATTGTTGACGGCCGTCGCGGCCTCGCCGAAGCCGACCGCGATCAGCCGCACCTTGCCGGGATACTCGGTGATGTCGCCCGCCGCGAAGACCCGGTCCAGGGACGTGCGCATGGACGGGTCGACGACCACGTGCCGCTTGTGCACCTCGACGCCCCACTGCTGGATCGGTCCGAGGTCGGCCACGAAGCCCAGCGCCGCGACCACGGCCTGGCAGGGGTACGTCGTGAGCCCGTCCGGGTCGGTGACGTCGATCTCGGCCAGCGGACCGGTCGGGTCGTCGGCCGCCGCCCGCAGGGCGGTGACCTCGGCGCGGGTCACGATGCGCACCGAGGAGGCGCGCACTTGCTCCACGGTCCGCTCGTGGGCCCGGAAGGCGTCACGACGGTGCACGAGGGTCACCGACCGCGCGATCGGCTCGAGATGGACCGCCCAGTCGAACGCGGAGTCGCCGCCGCCCACGATGACGACGTCCTTGTCGACGTACGGCGCGAAAGACGGGACGAAGAACTCCAGCCCCCGCCCGAGCCAGCCCTCCCCCGCCGGCAGCGGTCGCGGGCTGAACTTGCCGATGCCGGCGGTGATGATCATGGCACCGGCGCGCACGAGGGTGCCGTCGTCGAGGCCGAGCTCGACACCGTCGGGGCCGTGGACGAGCGAGGAGGCCGTGCGCCCGAGCAGGTGGACGGCGTCCGCGGTGGCCGCCTGGGCGACCAGGCCGCTCACGAGGTCGCGGCCCTTGACCGAGGGGAAGCCCGCGACGTCCAGGATCTGCTTCTCGGGGTACATCGCGGTCACCTGGCCGCCGAGCTCGGGCAGCGAGTCGACGAGCGCGATGCGGTGGCCGCGGAAGCCGGCGTAGTAGGTGGCGAACAGGCCGGTGGGACCGGCGCCGACGATGACGAGGTCGACCTCCACGGTCGGGCCCGCGTCGGGGGCGGAGGGGTGCTGGGTCACGACGCGTGATCCTCCCCTCGGCACGCGGGCCGCGCTAGGGCCCGTCTCGACACTGGTCTCGTCGCTCGCGCCATGACCGCCGGGTCATGTCCGCGCCGGAACTGTAACGTGTTCTAGTCCTGGGCGGAACCAGGTCCGCTACTGCGTGTCGATCTGGTCGATCAGCCAGCCGTCGGGGGTGTCGACCACGGTGACGAGTGCGCGGTACTCGCTGAAGGAGGTCTGCGCACCCTTCTTGGTGACGTACTGATTGAGGAAGAGCAGTGCCTGCACCGTGCTGCCCGTCGCCCGGGTCACCGCCTGGCCCAGCACCCGCACCTCGACCTCGGTGCGCTGGTCCACGAAGTCCTCGCGGACGTCCTCCTTGGTCGCGAGGTAGGTCTCGGCGAACTCGTCGGTCATCACGCCCCGAGCGCGCTCGATGCCCTCGTCGTAGGTCTCCCAGCTCGCGCCCAGCACGATCTGTGCGCCCTGGGCGGCGGCCTCGACCGCCGGACGCCAGGTGCGCTCGGGCACCACGACGGGGCGTTCGGCCGTCACACCCGCCCGGTCGTCGTCGCGCCAGAGCACCACCGCCTCGACCACCACGGCGGCCGTCAGCAGCACGATCACCGCGACGAGGGCCAGCAGGCCGCGGCGGCCCAGACCGCGCCAGGCGACCGTCGTCTGCTCGTCCGCCGGGGCAGCCTGCTCCTCGCGGAGCTCGTGCTGGTCGTGCACCTCGCGGTCACCGGGCATCGGCGGCGGCGGGGGCACGAGCGGGTCACCGGACTGCTCGACCTCGCGCGATCCGTCGGTCGCCTCGGTCTCGGGCCTGTGGACGTCCTGGCCGGGCCGGGGGCCGCTGCCGGCGAGTCGACGCGGGCGACTGGTGGAGGCGCGCGAGGAGCGTCCGGTGGATCGGCCGGTGGATCGGCCGGTGGATCGGTCGGTGGGTCTCTGCGCCATGTCAGGCCACGAACTGCAGGTCGGAGGTGAGCCAGCGGCCGTCGACGAGCACCATCTCCAGCCGCAGCCGGAAGGCGCGGGCGACGGGCTCGTCGTCGGTCGTGACGTTGGCGACCGTGCCGGTCGTGGCCGCCAGCACGGTCGCTGAGTCCGCATCCGCGTCGACGACACCGATCCAGACGACCTCGCCCTCCATCACCGAGCGGTTCTCCTCCAGCAGGGTCAGGACCCCCTCGGTCGATGCGTCGTACTGCTCGGCGAAGTCGCCGGTGGCACCCTCGGCGACCGCCTCGATGCTCTCCTCGGCGCGGTCGTAGCGGATGTTGACGAAGGCCTCGGTCTGCGCGGTCGCCGCCGCCAGGACATCGGCGTACCGGTCGCTCGTCGCCGTCTCCTCGGCCCGGTCGCCACGGGCCTGCCAGGCGGCGACGCCCAGCACGACGACGACCGCGGCCAGCACGAGCGCCAGCGCGCCGAGGGCGGCGACCAGCCGGGGTCCGGCGCTCACCGGCTCCTCACCGGCCCCACCAGCAACCACGTCCACGCGTCCTCCCCCAGGATCGACAGGTCCGGCGTCTCGAGGAACCGTACCGGCTCCCCCGCGGCGTCCACCGCACCGGAGAGGACACCGGTGAGCGGGTCGTAGGTGCCGGTCACCGTGGCGCCGTCCGACCCGGGGGCCACCCGGCGCGGGCCGGTGTTGCCGCCGTCGGCGTCCGGGGAGTAGCGCGGACCGCGCATGCCGTACGGCGGGCCCGACTCGCAGCGGGCCGGGAAGATCGGTCCATCGGTCAGGTCGTTGCCCGGGCGCCAGTCCTCGGTGGGCTTGAACCCCTCCGTGCACGGCGGCACGGAGTAGTCCAGCTGCAGGTTGACGTGCCCGTAGCCGTCCGCCGGGGTGCCGGTGAACCCCGAGGAGATCACCCGCGGGTAGGTGACCAGCAGCTGCTCGAGGCCCGCGAGGTGGCTGACGACGACCTGGTTGAGGGACACCGCGTGGCCCAGCAGGATCGGCAGGGTCGGCTCGAGGTCGGTGAGCAGGGCGTCGAGCTGCCGGGCGGTGCCGGGGGTGCCCTGCAGCACCTGGCGCAGCGGCCGGTCCGAGCGCCGCAGCGAGCCCGTGAGCAGTCGCAGGTCGCGGGAGAGGGCGCGGATGTTCTCCTGGTTGTCGCGCTGGGTCCGCAGCACCGTCAGACCGCTCTCGAGCAGGTCGATGGTCTCGTCGGTGTGCTCGGCGGCCTCGCGGACGAACCGTCCGCCGTCGTCGACCAGGGCCTGGAGCGCCCCGCCGGTGTCGTCGAACATCGTGCCGAGCTCCTCGACCACCGACCGCAGGTGACGCCGGTCGACACCGGAAACGAACTCGTCGAGCTCGACGAGCAGATCGCCCTCGTCGACCGGGAGCGAGTCGGGTCCGCCCGTGAGCACGTCGCCGTCCTCGGCGTACGGGCCCTCGTCGTCGGCCGGCTCGAAGTCGAGGTACTGCTCGCCCACGGCCGAGAGGTTGTGGACGTACATCGGGGAGTCCAGCGGGAGCCGGGTCCCCTCCTCGAGCCGCATCGTCACGGTCAGGCCCTCGCGGGTCGGCTCCATCCGGGTCACCCGGCCGACCTTGACGCCGCGGTAGGTGACCTCGGAGCCCTCGAACAGCCCACCGCTGCCGGGGAGCGTGGCCTGGACGGTGATGCCCCGGCCGAGGACCCGGTCCACGACACCGAGGTAGGTGCCGGTGATGTAGACGATGCCCACCGCCGAGAGGACCAGGAAGGCGGCGATCCGGATGCGCGTGCCGCGGGTCATGCCGCACCGCCCCCGACCAGGTCGGCGAGGCTCGCCGAGCCGCCCCCGCTGCCGCGGGCGCTGGCACCGCCCAGCAGGCCGTCCAGGAGCCCGTCGAGGCCGCCTCCCAGGATCCCCCCGAGGTCCTCGAGGCCGGGGAGGTCGGGCAGCAGGTTGAGCACCTGGCACACCGCCTTCTCCTCGTGTGCGGGTCGCCGGCACTTCTTCTTCAGCTGCGTGAGCAGGTCGAGGTCGCCGAGGACCTTCGTGCACGGCTTGCTGGTGAGGCTGCCGGAGGCCAGGCACTGCAGCACCAGGCCCACGGTCTCGACGGGGTCGGGCACTTCCACCGGCGGCAGCAGGCCGCCGCCGGGCAGGAGGTTCTCCAGGCTGATGTCGGCGCGGATCGAGGTGTTGGCGTAGTCGCCCTTGACGATCTCCGAGGCCTCCTTGGGGAACGGGAAGCTGATCAGCAGGTTGAGACCCGGGGCGAGGTGGTCACCGGCGGCGTTGAGCTGGCGCAGCACCGGCCGCAGGTCGCGCAGCGACGCGAGCAGGTCCTCCTTGCTGGCCCGGATGACCCGGGTGCCGACGGTGCCCAGCTCGTCGAGCGAGCCGAGCATCGCCACCAGCTCGTCGTGCTGCTCGCGCAGCACCCCGATCGCCGGCCCGGTGGCGTCGATCGCGTCGGTGATCACCTGCTTCTCGCGGTTGAGCGTGCGGGTGAGGCCGGCGATGGACTCCATCGCCCGGATGATCTCTGCCTTCTGGCGGTCCAGGGTGCCCACGACGTCGGACAGGTTGCCGAGCAGCGCCTTGAGCCGCTCCTCCCGGCCGTCCATCACGTCGTTGAGCTCGCGGGTGATGGTGCCCAGCTGCGCCACGCCGCCGCCGCTGAGGAGGTAGGACAGCGCGCCGAGCACCTCCTCGACCTCCGGGTTGCGACCGGTGGAGGGCAGCTCGATGCGGTCGCCGTCCTCGAGCCGGCCGACCGGTTCACCGGACGGGGCCTCGAGGGCGACGTACTTCTCACCGAGCAGCGAGACCTGCCGGATGTCGGCGACGGTGTTGTCGGGCAGCTCGACGTCGTCGCGCACGCGCAGCGTCACCCGCGCGTGCCAGCCGATGCGCTCGACGTCGACGACCTCGCCGACCGTCACGTCGTCGACCATCACCGGGGACCGCGGGACGACGTTGAGCACGTCGGCGAAGTCCGCGGTCACCTCGAACGCCTCGTCGGCGTCGACCGGCGAGCCCGGCAGCGGCAGTCGTAGGCGCCGTCGAAGTCGCAGCCGGTGAGCAGGAGCGTGCCGGCCAGGGCAGCCGCCACCGCTCGTGCCGCACGAGGGAGTCCGAGGCCCATCACCGGCCACCTGCCAGCAGGTCGGCGAGGTCCGTGCCGCCGGGGGCCGGCCGGTTGGCCGTCCCGGAGGGCCGTCCACTGTGCTCGGGCGGGATGAACGGGACCTGGGTGGTGATCGGCTCCAGCAGCATCTCGAACAGCTCGCACGCGAGGTCCGCGGAGACCCGCGGCAGCCCGGCCTGCTGCACGATGCCGCACAGGAAGCCGTCGGCGTCCCACACGTTGCCACCGATGCCGATGCGCGAGCCGATGGAGTTGGACTCGTTGTTGAAGGCCAGGGCGAGGTTGCCCATCGCCACGGGAGCCACGGTCAGGGCGGTGTCGAGGGAGTCACGCTCGGAGTCGAGGTTCTTCACGACCCGCGTCAGCTTCTCCACGTCGGTCACGAGTGCCTCGCGGTTCTCACCGACGAAGTCCTCGACGCTCCCCACGGCGCGGGCCACGGCGGCCAGCGCGGCGGAGATCTCCTGGCGCTCGTCGGCGAGGTCGGCCGAGACCCCGGCGAGGTCCCGGAGGAAGGCACGCACCAGCCGGTCGTTCTCGGCGAGGGTGCCGGTGAAGGTCGCGAGCTCGGTGACGGTGTCGAAGAGGTCGCCGCTGCCCTCGCCGAACGTCGTCGCCGCAGCGGACAGCTCCCGGATCATCCGGTTGCCCCGCTCGCCCTGCCCCGACAGCGCCTCGTCGCCGGCGCGCAGCAGGTTGTCCAGCGTCCCGTCACGGTTGACCCCGTTGGGGCCCAGCGCCTGGGACAGGTCGCGCAGCGAGCGGTAGATGCGGTCCAGCTCGACCGGCACGCCGGTGTCGGGCAGGGCGATGTCGGCGCCGTCGGCCAGGAGCTCCCCCCGGAGTACGCCGGGGTGAGCTGCACGTAGCGGTCGGCCACGAGCGTCGGGGTCACGATGGCGGCCTTCGCGTCAGCGGGGAGGCGGACGTCGGCGTCGTACTCCATCTCGACGGCGACCGAGGCGCCGTCGGGGGTCACCGACGTGACGCGCCCGACGGTCACCCCGAGCACCCGGACGTCGGTGCCGACGAAGACGCTGACCGCGCGGGGGAAGTGGGCGGTGACGGTGTGCGGCTCCTCGCCGTCACGCAGCACCAGCACGCCTGCGGTGGCGAGCAGGGCGACGACGAGCGCCACGGCGAGGCCGCGGTGGCGCAGGCCGCGCAGCAGGGACCCGGTCGCGTGGGAGGTGGTGGCCATCAGTCCTCCAGGCTTCCGGGCAGGAACTCGCCGGTCGGGATGGCCAGCAGGTTGACGACGTAGGCGTCGAACCACGGACCGGTGCCGATGATGTTGCCGAGGATCGAGACGTAGGGCCCGAGTGCCGCCATCGTCGCCTTCAGCTCCTTCTCCTTGCTGGTCAGGAAGTCCAGGAGGTCCTCGACCTCTCGCAGCGCGGGGGCGATCTGGCGCTGGTTGTCCTCGGCGACGCCGCGCAGCTCGTCGGCGAGCCCGCGGGCGCCGACGAGCAGGCGGTGGATGGCCTGCTTGCGCCGACGCACCTCCTCGAAGACGAGCTCGCTGCGGGACATGAGCGTCACGACGTCCTCGCTGCGGTCGGCCAGCAGGGTCGAGACGTCCTTGGCCGAGGAGAGCAACGAGCGGATCTCCTCGTCGCGGGAGGCGACCGCCCGGCTCAGGTCGGCGATGCCCTGCATCGAGGCCTCGAGCTCGGGGGCCGCCTCGTCGACGGTCCCGGCCAGCACGTCGAGGGCCTCGACGAGCTGGTCGGTGTCGATCTCCTCGGTGGTCGTGGTCAGGTCGCCGAAGACACCGACGATGTCGTAGGCCGAGTCCGTGCGCTCCAGCGGGATCGGCTCGTCCTCCGACTGCTGGCCCGGGCCCGCCGGGTCGAGCTGGAGGTACTTCTCCCCCAGCAGGTTCAGCACCTCGACGGAGGCGCGCGACTCGGTGCCGAAGTCGACGTCGTTGTCGACCTCGAAGGTGACGAGCACCCGGTCGTCCACGAGCTCGAGCCCCTGGACCCGGCCCGAGCGGATGCCACCGACCTGGACCATGTTGCCGGCCCGCAGCCCGGAACCCTCGGCGAACCACGCCTGGTAGGTGGTGCCGCTGAAGCCGGGGAACTTCGAGAGGTTGAACGCTGCCGCCATGATCAGCGCCATCACGACCAGGGTGATGGTGCCCAGGCGCAGGACCTGCGCGTCGGAGTGGCGTGCCATCAGTCCTCGCCCCCCGCGGAGCCGTCCTCGCCGGCGCCGTTGCAGCGCGGCGCGGTGGACTGGAACTCGAGGTCGTTGAGCTGGTCCAGCAGGACGTCGAGGCCGGGGATGCCCTCGAGCTCGGGGAGCGTGATCTTCCCGGAGAAGCCACAGAGGTAGTAGTTGTACCAGCTGCCGTAGGTGCCGGTGCGGGTCTGGTCGGTCATCGACTCCGGCAGCCGCTCGACCAGCTCCACGAGCACGTCCCGGTTGCGCGGCTGGTTGAGCAGCCTGGCCAGGCGGCGCAGCTCGGCGACGTCGTCCTCGAGCAACGGGCGTCCGCGGGTGAGCAGGTCGGCCACCTCCTCGGTGAGCTCGGAGATGCTCCCCAACGAGGAGCCGATGAGGCGGCGGTCGCGGGCGAGGTCGCCCATCCAGCGCTTCAGCTCCACGACGAGCCGCGTCAGCTGGGAGTGACGGGAGTCGACGGTCCGCAGCGTCTCGTCGAGGTTGGTGACCACGCGACCGATGAGCTCGTCGCGCTCGGCGAGGTCGCCGGTCAACGAGGCGGTGCGCCGCAGCAGCCCGGCGACGGTGCCGCCCTCGCCCTGCAGCACCTGGACCAGGTTGAGCGAGAGCTCGTTGACCTGCTCGGGTCGCAGCGCCTGGAACAGCGGCTTGAACCCGTTGAAGAGCGTGGTCAGGTCGAGCGCCGGGCTGGTCCGGGCCGCCGGGATCGGGTCGGCGGGGTCCTGCGCGGGTGCGGTGTCGCCGTCACGCCCATCCTCCAGCGCGAGGTACCGGTCGCCGACCAGGTTGAGGAAGCGGATCTCGGCCCGCGACGAGGTCGTCAGCTCCACGTCGGCCTTGACCCGGAAGGTGACCAGCGCCTGGGACCGCTCGTGGTGCTCGACCGAGCGGACCTCGCCGACGCTCACGCCCGCGACGCGGACGTCGTCGCCCTTCTCGAGCATCGAGGCACTGGTGAAGACCGCGGTGTACTCCTGGCCGGCACCGAACCCGATGTTGCCCATGATGGCGGCGAGCAGACCGGTCACGAGGACCGAGACGACGGTGAAGACGCCGAGCTTGACGGCGGCCGCGATGGTGGCCACGTTGCGCTGCTGGGTGCTCACGAGGCCACCGCCTCCCCCCGCAAGACCGGCCCGTAGAGCAGGGACCCGAGCGAGCCGTAGGCGCCGGCGTCACGACCCGACCGGCCGGCCAGCAGGGCGTTGAGGACCTGCTGGTCGCCGGGCGTGCCGGCGTACCCCATCGAGACGGGGTCGAGCAGGGCCCCGAGGTAGGGCAGCTTGCTGTCGGGCGGGCGACTGTCCTTGTCCGAACCGTCCCGCAGCGGCTGGGGCCCGATCGGCTCGGGAGGGTTCGGCAGGCCCAGGCACCACGGCCCGCGGCCGACCTCGCCGTACTCCGGGCGGTCGTCCTCGTCGTAGGCCTCGTACTGGGCGCTGAAGAGCTCGAGGTACTGCTTGACCTCGTTGCCGCTGAACGCCTTGGACAGCCGCGGCTCGTAGTTCTCGGCCCCCTCCAGCAGGCAGGGCAGCTGCGGCGAGTAGACCGCCAGCAGCCGCAGCAGGGGTGCGGTGACCTCACCGACCCGGATCAGGTCGGCCTCGTTGTCGGCCAGGACCCGCGCCGAGGTATCGGCCAGGCCGCCGAGGTCGCTGAAGAAGGTGTCGAGCTGCTGGCGCTTCTCGGTGACGGTGCGGCTGGTGACCGTGAGGTTCCCGAGCACGTCCAGCAGGTCGGGAGCGGCGTCGTCGTAGGCGTCGGCGACGTCCGCGAGCGCCGCGAGGTCCTCGCGCAGGGTGGGGAGCGCCCCGCGGATCGCCACGAGGTAGCCGTCGAGGTCGTCCAGCGTCTCGCCCAGGACCTCGCCCCGTCCCTCGAGCGCCGTCGCCAGGGCGTTGAGCGTCGCGTTGAGGTCGGCGGGGCGGACCGCGCGCAGGAGCGGGAACAGCCGGGCCAGGATGCGGTTGAGCTCGACGTTGGTCTCCACGCGGTCGGAGGTGATCACCGCGCCGTCGGAGATCGACTCCCCACCACCGTCGCGCGGCACCACCAGCGAGACGAACTTCTGGCCGAACAGCGTGGTCGGGAGGATCTCGACGCTGACGTCCTCGGGGACCTGGCGCGCGGACTCCGGGTCCAGCGCGAGCGTGATGCGCGCGACGTCGTCGCGCTGCTCGATGCCCCGCACCTGCCCGACCAGCGCGCCGTTCATCCGGACGTCGCCGAACTTCGCGAGCTGCAGGCCCGCACGCTCGGCCTCGACCACCACCGTCGTCGAGGACTCGAAGACCTTGGCGTAGACCGCGACGCAGAACGACAGCAGCAGCCCCAGCAGGGTGAGGAACGCGACACCCGCGACGAGCAGCCGACGGTGCTCGGCCTTGGAGCCGTGGTGGATGTTGACCAGCATGCGCCCCGCCTACCCGGTGATCCGGACGGTGGTGGTGGAGCCCCAGATCGCGAAGCTGAGGAAGAAGTCGGCCACGACGATGGTGACGATGCTGGTCCGGATGGCCCGGCCGACGGCCATGCCGACCCCGGCAGGGCCGCCCGAGGCGGTGTAGCCGTAGTAGCAGTGGATGAGGATCACCGCGGTCGCCAGGACCAGCAGCTTGCCGAAGGACCAGATCATGTCGATCGGCGGCAGGAACTGCAGGAAGTAGTGGTCGTAGGTGCCCGGGCTCTGCCCGTAGATGAGCGTGACGATCAGTCGTGGGGACAGGTAGGACGCGCACAGCGCCACGATGTAGAGCGGGATCACCGCGACGAACGCCGCGATCATCCGGGTGGTCACCAGGAACGGCAGCGAGGGGATGCCCATGACGTCGAGGGCGTCGATCTCCTCGGAGATCCGCATGGCGCCCAGGCGTGCGGTGTATCCACAGCCGACGGTGGCCGCCAGGGCGATCGAGGAGACCAGCGGCGCGACCTCGCGGGTGTTGAAGTAGGCGGAGATGAAGGCCGAGAACTTCGCGACGCCGAGCTGGCTGAGCGAGGCGTAGCCCTGGATGCCCACCTCCGTCCCGGCGAAGAAGGCCAGGAACGCGATGACGCCCACGGTGCCGGCGATGAGCGTGAGACCCCCGGCGCCGAAGGTGACCTCGGCGAGGGTGTTCACGATCTCGCGGGGGTAGCGCCGGACGGCGCGTGGTGCCCAGGCCAGCGCCTTGACGTAGAAGAGCAGCTGGTCGCCCTTCTGCTCCAGCGAGGCCCGCTGGCCGGAGACGAAGGCGCTGCCGAGTGCGCCGAGGGTGCTCATCAGATGCTCCTGCTCACAGTCCCGGCGGCGGGACGACCTGGAAGTAGATGGCCGTGATCACCGCGTTGAGGAAGAACAGCAGCATGAACGCGATGATCACCGACTCGTTGACCGCGCGCCCCACGCCGCTCGGCCCACCCCCGGCACCGAGACCCTTGTACGCGCCGACGATCGCGGCCAGCCAACCGAAGACGACCGCCTTGATGCAAGAGATGTAGAGGTCGGTGATGCTCGCCAGCGCCGTGAAGGAGCTGAGGAACGCCCCGGCGCTGCCCCCCTGGATGATCACGGTGAAGAAGTAGCCTCCGCCGATGCCGGCACCGATCACGATGCCGTTGATCATCAGTGCCACGAACATGGTGGCCAGCACGCGGGGCACCACCAGACGTGCCAGCGGGTCGACCCCGAGCACCTCCATCGCGTCGATCTCCTCGCGGATCTTGCGCGCGCCGAGGTCGGAGCAGATGGCGGAGCCGGCGGCCCCGGCGATGATCAGAGCCGCGGCGATCGGTGCCGCCTCGCGCACCACGGCGAGGACCGCCGTGGCGCCGGCGAAGGACTGCGCGCCGAGCTGACCGGTCAGGTTGCCCACCTGCAGCGAGATCACCGCACCGAACGGGATGCTCACCAGGATCGTGGGCATCAGGGTGACGCTGGTGATGAACCAGGCCTGCTCGATGAACTCGCGCACCTGGAAGCGCGTGGTGAAGATGCGGCGGGTCACGTCGACGACCATCGCCGCGATCTCTCCGGGCCCCCGGACGACCGAGGCAGCACTGACAGCCATCCGTGACCTCCCCATCCCGTCGGCGCGACTACACTAGAACAGGTTCTTGTCTCCCCGCCAACGCGGCGACCAAACCCTCCCCGGTGGCCGTGCGACACCCTAGGGGTATCCGGCCGCCTAGGCTGGAGGGGTCTCGCACGACCGAACGAGGGAGAGCACGTGGGTCTCGACGCTGACGCCTGGGCCTCGTTCGCCCACGACCCCCGCGACCCGGCGCACGCTGTGCTGCGTGCCGGCGACGCGGATCGCGTCCTGACGGCCAACCTGCTCACCGAGGCGTACGCCGAGGGGCGGATCGACCTGGCCGAGCACGACGAGCGGGCCGAGCTCGCCCAGTCGGCGCGGCTCCTCGGCGACCTCGTCCCCCTGCTCGACGACCTGGTGCCGGTCCTCCCGCCCTCACCCTCGACATCGGCCGGGCTGACCGTCGCGGCGCGTGCGGACCTGGAGGTCCGTGCTCACCAGGAGTGGGCGGCCCAGCGTCGCTCGGCGGTGATGGGCTTCATCGCACCGACGCTGATCACCTGGGCGGTCTTCGTGGCGATCGTGCTGTCGAACCCCGACGCCTGGCACTTCCCATGGCCGTTGATCGTGATGGCCGCGACCGGCGTCAACCTGCTCCGCGTGCACGTCCAGCGCGCCGACATCGTCGCCGACAACCTCGAGTCCCTGGAGAAGAAGCGCGCCAAGGCGCTCGCCAAGCAGGCCAAGGCGCGCCGGTCGATCGGCTCGGGCGAGCGGGAGAAGCTGGACCCGGAGGCGCTGCGCGCGGCCTCGGAGCTGGCCCGTCAGAAGGCCCGGGACGCGGCACGGGTGGTCGAGCAGGACGTGGTGCGGCGCTTCAACCAGAAGTTCAGGCCCCCCGAGGGCACGTGACCCAGCGCCCGCGCTGTCAGCCGGATGGCGTAGCTCGCGAGTCGCTGTCACAGTGGTGACAGCAGATCGCGAGTGAAGGTCGTGGGACGTCCTGCTCCGGCTCGCTCATCCGCGCACGGCCGCCTGGAGCGCCGCCCGGTCGAAGACGCGGCGCGCCCGGCGCCGGTAGCGGACGAGCTGGGTGACTCCGAAGGCCCAGAGCAGGTACTGCACGGACATCGCCCACCGGAACGCCTCGGGCGTGTAGTCCGAGCCGGTGCCCGGCGTACGCCAGTCGAGCACCAGTCCGATCGCCACGACCAGCACCAGGCTGGCCGAGAAGCCGCCGACGTTGATGATCCCGGTGGAGGACGCCAGACGCTCGGAGGGGTTGGCGGTGCGGCCGACGTCGAAGCCGATCATCGAGGCCGGTCCCCCGACGCCGACGACGAACACCAGCAGGACGAGGAGCCCGAACGGTGCCTCCCCGGGCCAGGCAAGCACCGCGGTCCAGACGACGACGATCGATCCGACGATCGCCAGCGCCATCGACGACCGGTGCCACGGGTGCAGCCCGACCAGCCAGCCGAGCACCGGGCCGGCCAGGATGACGGCGACGACCAGCAGGGTCAGCAGGAGGCCGGCCTCCCCCGGTGTCCTGCCCTCGCCGCGCACGAAGAACGGGTAGCCCCACAACAGGCCCAGCGCCGTCGCGCTGAACTGGGTCGTGAAGTGGATCCAGAAGCCCAGCCGGGTCCCCGGGTGGGCCCACGAGGCTCTCAGGCTGGTGCGCACCGACACCCACGCCATCACCGCGCCCCGGTGGTGCCGCTCGCCCGGGGCATCGCGGAGGAGCACGGCACCGCCGAGCGCGAGCACCGACCCGATGGTCGCGGCGAGCAGGTAGGCGCCGGTCCAGCCGAGCGCCCCGAAGGCCCACGTCATCGGTGCTGCCGCGAGGATCGCGCCGCTCTGACCCAGCGTGCCGCTGACCTGGGTGAGGAACGGGATGCGCCGCGGCGGGAACCACGTCGCCACCAGCCGGAGCAGGCAGATGAAGGTCATCGCGTCGCCGATGCCCACCAGCGTGCGCGCCAGCAGCGCCAGCACGAAGCTGTCGGCCAGGGCGAACCCGACCTGCGCCACCGTCATCACCAGCGCGCCCGTCAGGATCACGCTGCGCGGGCCGAACCGGTCCACGAGCAGCCCGACCGGCACCTGCATGAGTGCGTAGACGAGCAGCTGGAGCATCGTGAACGTGGCCAGCTGGGCGGCGGTGATGTCGAACCGCTCGGCCGCCTCCAGCCCAGCGACCGCCAGTGAGCTGCGGTGGAACACCGCGAGCAGGTAGAGCGAGACAGCGGATCCCCAGACCGCCCAGGCCGCTGCGCGGGGCGGGGACGGGATGCTCACGGGCGCCATTGTGCTCCTCGGTCCCACGCGCCGGTGTACCGGTCCACCTCCCCCTGGGTCGCCCACGCCTCCTATGGTCGCGGCGTGTCCCGTCGCAGCCACTCCCACGACCCACGTCCCGGCGGCGTGCTGGGCCCACGCCCCTCGGCGGTGCTGCTCTCGGTGCAGCTCGTCGTGGTCCTCGCCTACCCGTTCCTGGAGGACAGCCCGGCCGGTCGCGCGGTCCTGGGGGTGATCCAGATGGTCGCGGTCGGCGTCGCGGTCGCCGCGGTACGCCGCACGCCCGCCCTGACCTGGGTCGCGCTGACCCTCGGCGCGCCGGCGGCAGGGTTCACCGTGGCCGAGGCCCTGGCGACCGACACGGGCTGGGTGATCCTGACCTCGGCCCTGCTGCACGCGCCGTTCTACTTCTACGTGTCCTACTCGATGGTCCGCTACGTCTTCCACGACGACCGGGTCACCCGCGACGAGCTCTACGCGACCGGCGCGGCGTTCACGGTCGTGGCGTGGGGGTTCGCCTACGTCTACGCGGCCGTGCAGGTCGTGTGGCCCGACTCGTTCGCGGGTGCCGGCACCGAAGGCGCCCGCAGCTGGTTCGAGCTGCTCTACCTGTCGTTCTCCGTGCTCACCAGCGTCGGCCTCTCCGACGTGGTGCCGGTCGGGGCGCACGCGCGTTCGCTGGTGGCGGTGGAGATGGTCGCCGGGGTGCTCTACGTGGCGCTCGTGGTCTCGCGGCTGGTCGGGCTGGTCGTCAGCCGCCAGGCGATGAAGGCGGTCGACGACCGGCCCGACGAGGGCTGAGCCGGCGCTACTTCTGCGCTTCGATCATCTGGCGGAGCTCCTTCTTGAGCTCGCCGATCTCGTCGCGGAGGCGGGCGGCGAGCTCGAACTGCAGCTCCGTGGCCGCTTCCTTCATCTGGTCGGTGAGGTCCTGGATGAGCTGGGCGAGGTCCGAGCTCGGCATGCCGGCGAGGTCCTTGGCGTGCTTGCCCGCCGCGCCCTCAGCCAGGGCGGGGACGGGCTGGCGCTTGCCGACCTTGCCCGCGCGCCCCTTGGCCTCGGTGCCGGCCCAGGTCTCCAGCAACGCCTGGGTGTTCTCGTCCTCGCGGGCGAGCATGTCGGTGATGTCGGCGATCTTCTTGCGCAGCGGTGTGGGGTCGATGCCGTGGGCGGTGTTGTAGGCGATCTGCTTGGCCCGGCGCCGGTTGGTCTCGTCGATCGCCGCCTCCATCGAGGGCGTGATCTTGTCGGCGTACATGTGCACCTGGCCGGAGACGTTGCGGGCCGCACGACCGATCGTCTGGATCAGCGACTTGTCCGAGCGCAGGAAGCCCTCCTTGTCGGCGTCGAGGATCGAGACCAGCGACACCTCGGGGAGGTCGAGGCCCTCGCGCAGCAGGTTGATGCCGACCAGCACGTCGTAGGCACCCAGCCGCAGGTCGCGCAGCAGCTCGATCCGCTTGAGGGTGTCGACCTCGGAGTGGAGGTAGCGGGTGTCGATGCCGGCGTCGAGGAGGTAGTCGGTGAGGTCCTCGGACATCTTCTTGGTCAGCGTGGTCACCAGGACGCGCTCGTCCTTCTCCGTGCGCGTCTTGATCTCGTGGATGAGGTCGTCGATCTGGCCCTTGGTGGGCTTGACGATGACCTCGGGGTCGACCAGGCCGGTGGGGCGGATGATCTGCTCCACCACGTGCGGCGGCTTGTCGCCACCGACCAGGTCGAGCTCGTAGTCGCCCGGCGTCGCCGAGAGGTAGATCGTCTGGCCGATCCGCTCGAGGAACTCCTCCCAGCGCAGCGGTCGGTTGTCCATCGCACTGGGCAGCCGGAAGCCGTGGTCGACCAGGTTGCGCTTGCGCGACATGTCGCCTTCGTACATGCCGCCGATCTGGGGCACGGCGACGTGGGACTCGTCGACGACGAGGAGGAAGTCCTCGGGGAAGTAGTCGAGCAGGCAGTTCGGTGCCGAGCCGGGGGCCCGGCCGTCGATGTGCATCGAGTAGTTCTCGATGCCGGAGCAGGAGCCGACCTGGCGCATCATCTCGATGTCGTAGGTGGTGCGCATCCGCAGCCGCTGCGCCTCCAGCAGCTTGCCCTCGCGCTCGAAGCGCGCCAGCTGCTGCTCCAGCTCGGCCTCGATGCCGTTGATCGCCCGCTCCATCCGCTCGGGACCGGCGACGTAGTGGGTGGCGGGGAAGACGTAGAGCTCGGAGTCCTCGGTGATGACCTCGCCGGTGACGGCGTGGAGGGTCATCAGCCGCTCGATCTCGTCGCCGAAGAACTCGATGCGCACCGCGTGCTCCTCGTAGACCGGGAAGATCTCGAGGGTGTCGCCGCGCACGCGGAAGGTGCCGCGGGTGAAGGACATGTCGTTGCGGGTGTACTGGATCTCCACCAGGCGCCGCAGGATCGAGTCGCGGTCGTGCTCCTCGCCGACCCGCAGCCGCAGCATCCGGTCGACGTACTCCTGCGGGGTGCCGAGACCGTAGATGCAGGAGACGGTGCTCACCACGATCACGTCGCGCCGGGTCAGCAGCGAGTTGGTCGCCGAGTGCCGCAGCCGCTCGACCTCCTCGTTGATCGAGGAGTCCTTCTCGATGTAGGTGTCGGTCTGGGGGACGTAGGCCTCGGGTTGGTAGTAGTCGTAGTAGGAGACGAAGTACTCGACCGCGTTGTCGGGGTAGAGCTGGCGCAGCTCGTTGGCGAACTGCGCGGCCAGCGTCTTGTTGGGCTGCAGCACCAGCATCGGTCGCTGCAGCTTCTCGGCCACCCAGGCGACCGTCGCGGTCTTGCCGGTGCCGGTCGCACCGAGCAGCACGACGTCCTTCTCGCCGCCGGAGATTCGCTTGCTGATCTCGGCGATCGCCGCGGGCTGGTCGCCGGAGGGCTCGTAGTCGGAGACGACCTTGAAGGGGGCCACACGGCGCTCGAGATCGGTGACGGGACGCATGGCTCGAGCCTACGAGTCCCTACCGACAACGACGCCGCCTGCCGGGTGAGGCCTTCACAAACCTGAACGACGCTCATATTCTCCCCTCACTGCTCCCTCCTCCCCAGGAGTGCCCATGCGCACCGTCCTCCGGTCAGCCCTCCGTCTCCTGCTCGTCCTCGTGGTCGCCGTCGTCATCGGCCTCAGCGGCATCAGCACACCCGCCACCGCGCACGAGGAACGCGAGTCCGTGTTCCCCGCCGGGGACGGGAAGGTCCCCGAGAAGCGCTCGCTGAAGCAGGCCGCCGACGTGATCGTCGTCTGCAAGGCCGACTCCAAGAAGCGCATCAACAAGATCAAGGACACGAAGCTCCGAGCCTTCAACAAGCGGCTGCTGAAGAAGTGCGAGCACCGGCACATGCAGGCGGCCGTCGACGCGGTGGAGAAGCAGCGCACCAACATCTACGTCCTGCCCGGGGTCTACCGGGAGCAGCCGAGCTGGGACCCGCCGTGCGCCGAGGACTACGACGGCGGGATCGTCGAGTACGACCTCATCGTCTCCTGCGGCGAGGTCGTCAACCTCGTGACCATCGCCGGCGACGACCCCGACGACCCCGACATCAAGTGCGACAACCAGCTCTGCCACCTGCAGATGCTCGGCACCGGCGCCAAGCCCTCCGACGTGACGCTCAAGGGCGGGTTCCGCGAGGACGGGGACTGGGTCAAGCACAACGGCATCAAGGCAGACCGCGCCGATGGCTTCTACCTCGCCAACATGAAGGCGACGCTGTTCCGCGAGAACGCCTTCTACGTCCACGAGACCGACGGCTACGTCCTCGACCGCTTCGAGGGCTCCTACAACCAGCTCTACGGCGTGCTCACCTTCACCTCCGACCACGGTGTCATCTCCAACTGCAACACCCACCACAACGGCGACTCCGGGGTCTATCCCGGCTCCGCGGCCGACGTGAACACCCAGAACACCAACACCGGCCCGCTCACGCGCTGGGCCGTCGAGGTCAAGCGCTGCCGGATGCACCACAACGCGCTGGGCTTCTCAGGGACCGCCGGCAACTCGGTCTACGTCCACCACAACAAGATCCACGACAACGGCCTCGGCTTCATCGTCGAGTCGATCCTGGGCGGGCACCCCGGCATGCCGCAGGACCACGGGTGGTTCGAGAACAACAAGATCTACAGCAACAACACCAACTACTACGAGCAGTACGTCCAGGGCGACGACGCCGCCTGTCAGGAGGAGCTGCCCGCCGACATTGGCTTCGAGAAGGGCGTCGTCTGCCCGGCCTTCGGCTTCCCCGTCGGCACCGGCGGCATGATCATCGGCAACCACAACTTCGTGTCGTCCAACCACGTCTGGGACAACTGGCGCCAGGGCTTCATGCTCTTCTGGGTCCCGCCGGCGCTGATGCGCGACGACTACGACCCCACGCACCAGCAGGACAACTCCAACTTCAACGCCTTCACCAAGAACGAGCTGGGCTACTCGCCGAAGGGCGAGGTGCTGCCGAACGGCATCGACTTCTTCTGGGACGAGGCCGGCCAGGGCAACTGTTGGCAGGACAACCTCACCGCCCCGGGCAAGGAGGTCACCCACAACTACGCCCTCGACCTGCCTGACTGCGGCAATCCGTCCCAGTGGCCGATCGGCAACCTGGTGAAGACCACCGAGCTGATCCCGTGCGCGACCTACGACCGCTTCTCCAACCCCGACCCGCCGGCCTGCGACTGGCTCGACACCCCCGAGCAGCCGTCGACCGACGCCGGCGCCGCGGGCACACAGGTCCGCAGCGCACCGCTCGACGGTCCCGGCGCGCCCGCCGCGCTGGTCGCCGTCACCCTGGTCGGGGTCCTGGGCATCCGGGTCGCCGGCGTCCGGCGCCGCCAGCGCCGACTCGACGGTGCGGACGCGGCGGACGCGGCATGAGCCTCCTGGACCAGCCGCGGTCCACGGTGGCCGAGGACCCCCGGGTCGACGCCGCGCACGTCCGGCGCCGCCGGCGGCTCTGGGCCGGCGCGGTGGTGGGCCTGCTGCTCGGAGGCTGGCTGCTGGCGCCGTACGCCGTCCGGATCGAGGCTCCGCGGCTCGAGTTCGACGCGGACGCGGGGCTGATGGTCGAGGGCTACGGCCCCGCCGGCACCTACGCCCTGGACTACCGCTTCGGCGAGGAGGTGCTGGTCAAGGTGCCGATCACCAACGACTCCGTCGTGCCGCTGCACGTGGAGACGGTGGAGCTGGTCGAGCCGACGTACCCGTTGATGGTGCCGGTGGACGAGGACTCCTCGATCGAGCCGTTCACGCTGCTCCCGCAGCAGTCCGGTGAGGTGACGCTGGCCTTCGAGTTCACCAACTGCCGCTACTACCACGAGCGCGCCAACAACGCCTACGAGCAGGTCCGGGTCGCCGGCTCGGTCCTCGGCCGCCCGGTGACCCGGACCGTGGACCTGGCGGTGCCGCTGGTCGTGCACAGCCAGGTGATCCTCAACTGTCCCGACCGGACGCTGGTCCGGGGGGACGACCGGCGGGTGTGACCGCGGGGGACGCTGTGCCGCGACCAGGAGCACTCGGCTGAGAACCACGCTCAGCCGGGCAGGCGCCCCTGTACCCGGACGACGCTACGGCCGCCGGACACAGCCACCCGCAACCGTCCCCGGGCATCGGACCGGGCTCGGGTGCGTTCACCCTGGACTCGCAGCCGGTAGGTGGTGAGCGGTCGGTAGCTGGGCGGGGTGCGCACCACCGCGGGACCAGCAAGGAAGACGAAGCCCTCCCGAGAGGCGCGCACCAGGCCGCTGAACGCCTGTGGGGGCTCGCGCCGGGTACGGACCCGCCAGCCCCAGGTGGAGTACCGACGGTCGATGCTGCGGTAGTCGATCCGCTCGGGCACGCTGCGGTCCTGGCGGAAGACCTCGGCGAGGCGGGGAAGGTACTGGGCCAGGTCCCGCGCCCAGTACGGCCAGCGGTGGCGGCCCGGCCCGTAGTCGTCGAGGACGTAGGGAACCCCGGCGGCGTCGGCGGCTTCGGCGAACAGCAGGGTGGACTCATGGACGATCGCCTCGATCGGATCGGGTGAGGCGTACCGAGGGTCCGCAGTGTCCTCGTAGGGCCCGTTGGTGCCGTCACCCACCCACAGCCGCAGGTCCATGCGGCGCAGGTTGCCCACCAGGTCGGCGGGGTTGTGTCCCTGCCAGTTCACGGCGTCGAGAACCGGGTCGCCGAACGGCGCGTGGGGCTGCACCCCGTTGAGACCGGTCATGATCGCGCCGACGACGGCGGCCCCCAGCGTCCGGGCCTGCGGTGCCTTGGCGATGTCGGGGGCACCGGAGAAGGACGCCGCGGAGACGAACAGGTCGGGGTGGCGCGAGGCGTAGCTCATCGCCCCGAAGCCCCCCTGGGACAGCCCGGCGATCGCCCGCTGGGAACGCCGCGCGCGGGTGCGCAGGTGGGCATCGACCCACGGCACCAGCTGCTCGATGTGGAAGGTCTCCCAGTTGGCGACCCCCAGCGCGGTGTCCTGGTCCACCCAGTCGGTCCACCAACCACCACCGTTGGAGTCGTAGCCACCGTCCGGCATGACCACGATCATCGGGAAGCCGGCCGTGATGTCCTCGGCCTCACCCTGCTGCACCCAGTCGTCGGCGCCGCCGCTGGTGCCGTGCAGGAGGTAGAGCGTGGGATAGCGGCGCGTGGTCGCGGTGTATCCCTGCGGCAGCAGGAGGGTCAGGCGTACCGGACGGGCCAGCTCCTGGCTGGCGACCGTGAGCCGGACCAGACGCTCGTCGACCCGGTCGACCTCGGAGACGGTGAGACCATGACTGGAGGTCAGGTCTCCGATGACGTCGTCGCCGATGGTCGCAGCGGGGGCTGCGGCGGGAGCAGAGGAGGACACGGTCGCCCCGAGGTCGCTGGCCGCCGCGGCGGCGGGCGTGACCATGACGAGCAGCGCCGCCAGCGCGGCCCGACCAAGACCGCGTCGTCGGCCCGTCAGCACATGCGCGGCACCCACCCCGGACAAGAGGCGGCTCAATTCAGTACCATCGGTATCCACAGTCGACAGAGTAGGTGACCGTCGCCACATGTCCAACACACCGCAGCGCGTGCGCCCTCTACGCCGGGAGGTGCGGGCGCAGGTCTTGGCAGCCGCCAAGGACGTCTTCTTCGACGTCGGCTTCCACCGTGCGTCCCTCGCGCAGATCGCCGAGCGAGCCGGATTCACCAAGGGCGCGCTCTACTCGAACTTCGACAGCAAGGACGACCTCTTCCTCGCTCTGCTGGAGCAGGAGGTCACCTCCCGCGTGGAGATGCTCCAACAGCTGGTCACCGGCAGACTGCTGCAGCTGGGCACCGTGTCCGAAGGCCTCCTCGCGATCACCGAGGACTCCTCGACCCTGCTCGTCTTCGCGGAGTTCCGAGCCTATGCCGCCAATGAACCGGCGATCGCACAGCGGCTCGCCGAGGTGCGCGCGCACCTGCTCGCCTGGATGGCCGAGCGCATCGAGGAGGAGGTGGCCGCCCTCGGACTGGAGTTGCGGGTCCCGGCCGCCGAGGCGGCGGCCCTCATGGCCGCCCTGGTGAGCGGACTCGCGCTCGAGCAGGTCGGCGCCGACCGCCGGGTCGTCAGCGCCGCGAGCCTGGACCGGGTCCTCATGGCGCTGCTCGCCCAGCCCTCCAGCCAGCCCCGCGCCGGGCCCGTCTCCCCCACCGACGCAACCGAGGAGCCATCATGCCCCCCCACCGCGGCAGGTCGACGAGACGCGTCCGCCGGTTCCACGACTTCGAGGGAGTCGACGCGTTCATCACTGGCGCCGCCAGCGGCATCGGACGGTCGCTCGCCGAGCAGCTCGGCTCGGCCGGCGCAAGGCTCCACCTGACCGACATCTCGGCCGCAGGGCTGGCCGAGGTGTCGACGGCCATCTCCGCCGCGGGCGGCACGGTCGTGCTGGCACGAGCTGCCGACGTCAGCGACTACGACGCCGTCCGAGACCTGGCGTCAGCCGTGGCCGAGGCCTCAGGCGCGATGGACCTGGTGTGCAACGTCGCCGGTGTCGCTCACTGGGGAACCATCAGCGCCCTGGAGCACCAGGACTGGCAGCGCATCGTGGACGTCAAACTGATGGGGCCCCGGCTGGACCGCAGGTCGCTCCGCGTCCGGCACCACGGCCCGACTACCGTGGGGCCCGTGAACCCCCGCCCCAGCAGCCGCCTGGACGCTCTGCTGCGGGTGCTGCGTCGCACGCTGCTGACCGTGGTCGGCGTGCAGTTCGGGCTCGCCATCGCGATGACGCTCGTCGACTCCTACCGGCGGCGCGGCAAGAAGCCGGGCGAGTTCCCGGTCACCCCGCCGGCCGAGGTGCCGATCGGCGAGAGCACCGTGACGACGTACACCTACGGCCAGCACCTCTACGACGACATGCTCGCCGCCATCGAGGGCGCGCAGAAGCAGATCCTCTTCGAGACCTACATCTGGAAGGGCGACGCCACCGGCGAGCGGTTCAAGCAGGCGCTGGCCGACGCCGCCGCGCGTGGCGTGGAGGTCTACTGCATCTACGACGGCTTCGCGAACCTCGTGGTCTCACCGGTCTTCATGCGGTTCCCCCGCTCGATGAAGGTGCTGCGCTTCCCGGTCTACTCCGCGGGGCTGCGCTTCTTCGACCTGCGTCGCTACGGTCGCGACCACCGCAAGATCCTGGTCGTGGACTCCGAGATCGGCTTCGTGGGCGGCTTCAACATCGGCGACGCCTACGCCACCGAGTGGCGCGACACCCACGTGCGCATCACCGGGCCCGGCGTGTGGGACCTGCAACGCGCCGTCGCCGACTTCTGGAACCTGCACCGGCGTCGCCGGCTTCGTCCCAGCGAGCGCCCGCTGCTGCTGGAGACCGCGTCGGACTGGGAGCCGCGGATCCGGATCCAGCGCAACGTGCCGCGCCTGTGGATGTTCCCCATCCGGTCGATGTACCTCGAGGCCATCAACCGCGCCAGTCGCAACATCTGGATCACCACCGCTTACTTCCTGCCCGACCAGGACTTCGTCGACGCGCTCAAGGACGCGGCCGCCCGGGGCGTGGACGTCCGGCTGCTCGTGCCGCTGAAGTCCAACCACATCGTGGCCGACTGGGTCTCGCGCGGCTACTTCTCGCAGCTGCTCGAGGCCGGGGTGCGGATCCTGCGCTACCGCGACGCGATGGTGCACGCCAAGACCGCCACCGTCGACGGCACCTGGACGACCGTCGGCACCGCCAACATCGACCGACTCAGCCTCTCGGGCAACTACGAGATCAACGTCGAAGTGATCGACGCCGGGCTCGCGCACCAGATGGAGGAGGTCTTCCGCGTCGACGAGTCGCACTGCCTCGAGCTCACCGTCGGCGAGTGGGAGGCGCGCGACCTGCACCGCAAGTTCACCGAGTTCGTGCTGGCGCCGCTGCGGCCGTTGCTGTGACGCGGGCCAGGTGACTGCGGCTCAGGCCTTCGGGATGTCCAGCACCGAGGCGAGCTGCAGCGCCTTCGCCTTCTCCCCGCGCACCTTGAGCTGACCGCGCAGCACGCCGGTGACGGCGGACAGGTGCCCGGTGGCCAGGCGCAGGAAGTCGTGGCCCTCGCAGGTGATCGTGGCGTCCCGGTCGCCGCCGACGTCGCCGGGCTCGACCTTGCACGCGCCGTGGTCGACGCGCACGACGTAGCGCTCCGGCTCCGCACCGGGGCCGCCGAGCAGCCGGAACCCCACGGCCAGGTCGGCCTTGGCGGAGCGTCGTGGGTTCACGAAGTCGGGCAGCCGCCGGAAGATCTCCTCCAGCACCACGGGCCGGAACCCGCCGGACATCACCTCGCGCAGGTGCTCGGTCGACACCCCCGCCAGGGCGCGGGCCACGTCCACGGGGTCGAGGGCGGTCGGGTCGACCGCGACCTCGTCGGTGCCCGGGATGGTGAAGAGGCCGCCGACGGCCAGGGCGAGCGCGGCGTCGCCCTCGACGTGCAGCCGTCCGGCGAGGTAGTCCAGCGCGGCGTTGCCCTGACCGCTGACGAGCCGGACGAACCCGATGACGGAGGTGCCCAGCACCACGTCGCTCGCCGCGGTGGCCGGTACGTCGGCCTCGACCGTGATCGAGCCGGACCCGATCCGCAGCAGGTGGTGCCCCAGGCGCGCGTCGTCGCGGGTGAGGTCGATCCGCACCGTCCCGGTCAGCTCGGCGAGGCGGTCGCGGTCGGCGTACTCGTGCAGGCGAGAGAGGACACCCCGGACGGCGGGCAGCCGGATCTCGTCGCGGCCCACGAGGGCGCGCAGCTCGTCGTCGCCGGTGCGCCGGAGTGCCTCCACCAGCGCCTCGGCGTCGGCCTCGGAGAAGAACCGGGTCGCCTCGTCGGCGGTGGCGTGGTGCAGGACGTCGAGGGTTACCTGTGTCACAGCGTCACGATAACCGCCGCCGGACTCAGCCGCGGGTGACTCGCGCAGGAAGGTGCGTCCGCGGCGCCATCCGGGGCCCGCGACGCGGCCGGTGCAGCCCGGCCACGCCGATCAGCAGCGGCACCCGGCCGCGATGGGGGCGCCAGGGCTCGAGGTAGGCGCGCATCTCCTCGTCGTCGAAGGGCGTGCCGGTCAGCGCCCAGCCGACGTCCTTGGCGACGTGGTAGTCGCCGAAGCTGACCGCGTCGGGGTCGCCCAGGGCTCGCTGGCGCACCTCGGCGCTGGTCCACTCCCCCACCCCCGGCAGGCTCCGGAGGCGACGCTCGGCCTCCTCGCCGTCCAGGCCCGCGAGCCGCTCGAGGGAGTCGGCGACCCGCGCGACCGTCACGATCGTGCGCGAGCGGGCATGGTCGACGTGCATGCGCAACCACTCCCAGGACGGGACGGTGCGCAGGGTGGCGGCATCGGGCTGCACCCACAGCCGCATCTCGCGACCGGGGCCGGGAGCCCGCTCCCCGAAGCGGTGGACGAGCATCCGGAACCCGGCGAAGGCCTCCTGGCCGGTCACCTTCTGCTCGATGATCGCCGGGACGAGCGCCTCCATCACCAGGCCGGTGCGGCCGGTCCGCAGGTGGGGGTGACGCCGGCGCGCCTCCTCCAGCACCGGGTGCCGGGGCTCGAACCCGCTCCAGTCGTCGTGCGCGCCGAGCAGCCCCGGCAGCGAGTCGAGCACCCAGTCGGCGCCCGGGCCCCAGGCCGACGCCCGGACCTCGCCGACGGAGGGGGCGGACCCCACCCGCAGCGTGGCGGGGCCCTCGGGTGTGCGCGTGCCGCGCCAGACGCGTCCGGCATCGTCGATGCGGAACGTCGGGTCCCCCGCTCCGCGGCGCAACGGTCGCAGCGGGCCCGTGACCGAGCACGGCCAGTCGGGGCGCCAGGTGCGCTGCCGCTCGCCGTCCGTGCCACTCACCCCGACGACGCTAGCCGACCGCCCCGACAGCCGACTCCAGACGCACGGGGATGCCGTTGAGGCGAGCCATCCCGGCCAGGAACTCCACGTCCTCGACGCGGGCCGAGGCCAGCTCGTTGGTGTTGGCTCCCCCGGCGGCGTTGGCCACCGTCCAGCCCGCCGCGTGGCCCCAGCCGTGCGGGCAGGCGATCGTGCCCCGGCGTACCTCGTCGGTGAGCAGGGCGACCGTCTCGATCACCCCCGCCGCCGAGGTCAGCCGCACCGTGTCTCCGTCGGCCACTCCCGCCGCGGCGGCGTCCCCGGGATGGATGCGGGCGGCGTGCCGCCGGTTGCGGCCCTTCATCAGCGTCGGGCTGTTGTGCATCCAGGAGTTCTGCGACCGCATCTCCCGCAGCCCGATCATCCGCAGCGGGTACGCCGGATCCGCCTCGACCTCGAGGGCCGACCGCAGCCGGTCCCACTCGGCCGCGAGCTGGGCGGGGGCGAGGTCCACCTTGCCGTGCGGGTGCCGCACGACCTCGGCGAGCCGGCCGCCCCGCGCGGGCGGGAGCATCACGCCGTGCCGCTCGGCCCGCAGCCGCTTCAGGCTCAGCCCGCCCCTGCGCAGGCCGAAGCGGTCGCCGTGCGGTCCGGTGCGCAGCAGCAGGTCGACCAGCGTCCACGGGGTCACCCGGACGCCGGCGCGACGCGCAAGCGTGCGCAGCGGCCTGGTGACCGCGGCGGCCCACGACGGGAGGAACAGCGAGATCCCCGCACGCCGGGCGATCTCGTCGAAGACCTCCCACTCGGCCCGCGCCTCCCCGGCGGGCTCGAGCACCGCTGGCGTGTGCTGGACGTGCGGCCAGGGGCTGGACGCCACGATCGCGAACGGCACGTCCTCGCGCTCCAGCCAGGTCGTCGCGGGCAGGACGTAGTCGGCGTGCCGGTTGGTCTCGTTGACGTAGAGGTCGAGCGCGACCATCAGGTCCAGCTGCTCCAGCGCCGCCGCGAGGCCGGGTCCGTCGACGCTGCTCAGCACCGGGTTGCCGGCCAGCACGAAGAGCGCTCGCAGCTGCCCCTCGCCGGGTGTGGTGATCTCGTCGGCCATGATCGCCGCCGGCCAGGTGTCCATGACGTCGGGGAACCCGCCGATCCGGCTGCGCCGGGTGTCGTAGCCGAGCCGGCCGGCCTTCTCGGCCGTCTCCTCGAACGGCACCACCGCCTGGCCGAGGAGCACCCCGCCCTCGCGGTCCAGGTTGCCGGTCAGCAGCGCGAGGGCGTCGATCAGCACGCTGACCAGGGTGGCGTGCTCGCCCAGGCAGGTGCCGGTGCGCCCATAGACGGCGGCACGCGGTGCCGCCGCGAGGTCGCGCGCCAACGACCGGACGACGTCCGGGTCGATCCCGGTGCGGGCCACCGTCGCCTCGGGGGTGAAGGGCGCCACCGCCGCGAGCAGCGTCTCGGCCCCGACGGACTGGCGGTCGATGGCCTCCTGGTCGACGAGGCCCTCCTCGGCCACCACCTGGATCAGCGAGGCCAGCAGGAACGCGTCGCCGTCGGGCTCGATCGAGACGTGCTCGAAGGCCTTGGCGGTCTCGCTGCGCCGCGGGTCGACCACGACGACGCGGCCGCCTCCGGCCACGATGGCCGAGAGGTGCTCCTTCACGCGCGGGGCACGCACCCCGCTCGCCCGCGATACCAGCGGGTTCGCGCCGAGCACCAGCAGCAGGTCGGTGCCCCGCAGGTCGGGGAACGGCACCTGGGAGATCGACCCGTAGAGCAGCTTGCTGGCGACGTACCGGCTGTTGATGTCCTGACTGCCCACGGAGTACTGGTGGCCGGTGCCGAGCGCCGTCATCAGGGCGCCCGCCCACAGGGTGCCGGTGATGTTGAACCCGACGGGGTTGCCGAAGAACTGACCGACCGTTCCGCCGCCGTGGGTGTCGAGCAGGGCGCGCAGCCGGACGGCGATGTCGTCGAGGGCCTCGTCCCACGAGACCTGCTCGAACTCCCCCAGCGCTCCGCCGGCCACCCGCCGCAGCGGGTGGAGCACCCGGTCGGGGTCGTGCTGGACCTCGGGGAAGGCCAATCCCTTGGGACAGGCGTAGCCCTGACTGAGCGGGTGCTCGTCGTCGGGCCGCAGCGAGATCAGCCGCCCGTCCTCGACGGTCGCGATCATCCCGCAGAGCGGCTCGCAGATGCGGCAGTAGGTGGAGACGGTCCTCTGGGTCACACGGACATACTGGAACACGTTCTACTTGTGGATCTAGTGTTCGGGGCATGGTCCTGCAGATCCACGACGACAAGCGCGTGCGCACCCTGACCCTCGATCGTCCCGACGCGCTCAACGCGTTCAACATCGAGCTGTACGACGCCACGGCCCGGGCCCTGCGCGAGGCTGCCGAGGAACCCGGCGTCGCCGTGGTGCTGCTGACCGGCAACGGTCGCGCGTTCAGCGCGGGGACGGACCTGCTGGAGATGGCCCGGATCGCCGCCGACCCCGACTTCGACCAGGGCGAGGGCGGCTTCGTGAACCTCGTCGACGCCCTCGTGGACTTCCCCAAGCCGCTGGTGGTCGCCGTCAACGGGCTGGGCCTGGGCATCGGCTGCACGGTGCTGGGCTTCGCCGACATCGCCTTCATGTCGACCACCGCGCGACTCAAGTGCCCGTTCACCTCCTTGGGGGTCGCCCCGGAGGCCGCGTCCTCCTACCTGCTGCCGCTGCTGATCGGACGCCAGGCGGCGTCGTGGCTGCTGATGTCGGCGGAGTGGTTCGGCGCCGAGCAGGCGCTGGAGATGGGCCTGGTGCGCCGGGTGTGCGAGCCCGACGAGCTGCTCCCGGTCGCCCGCGAGCACGCCGAGCTGCTGGCCAGCCGGCCCATCTCGTCCCTCGTCGCGGTCAAGCGCACGATCATCGAGCCGTTGCGCGCCGGGATCGGCGCCGCCCGGGCACGGGAGAACGCCGCCTTCGCCGAGCTGATGGGCGGTCCGGCCAACACCGAGGCGCTGACCGCGTTCGCCGAGGGCAGGGAGGCCGACTTCACGACGCTGCCGCCGGGCTGGTGAGCCCGGCGGCAGCCGTCGTGCAGGTGGTCCGGGTCGAGCAGGTCGAGCGGGTCAGCGCGGCTCGCTGATGGTCACGTCGAACGACGCGCCGCCGCCGTACAGCAGCAGGAAGCCGACGTACGCCGCCCCGGCCGGGATCGTCTTCGTCTCGCCGAAGAGGGCGAACCCACCGGTCATCGGCGCGCAGTCCTCGTCGTAGGCGTAGCCGAGCCACTCGCCGATCGGCACGCTGCCCTCGTAGGTGACCGCGTGCAGACCGTCGCCGGCCCCCTCGGGGAGCTCGGTGATCCAGGCGTCGATGCCGTTGCCGGCCGGCACGTCACCGCAGGCACCGGTCCAGCTGAGCTCGGTGGCGCCGGGACGGTAGGGGTCGAGACCGAGCAGCGAGCCCTGGGCGATGTTGCCCACCGCGACCGACCCGGGGGTGGTCACCGGCTGGTCGGGCTTGGGCTGCTTCGGCTCGATGCCGGAGACCCGGCCGAAGGCCTGGACCTCGGCGACGATCGCGGTCGAGGCGTAGTCGACGGTGTCGCCCAGCGCCGCGTTGGGCACGACCCGGACGAACTTCGCCCGCACCGGCTTCTTCAGCCGCAGGCTCTGCATCATCAGGTCGCTGACGGCCGGGCGGGGCCCCTTCATGCGGAACGTCGCGACCTCGGCGGTGCGCCAGGACCTCCCGTTCATCGACGTCTGCACGGTCACCTTGCGGGCCGCCGCGAACCGGGGCAGACCGACCGGCTTGACCACGCTCACGTTCACGGTGTCGATCACGCTGCGCTTGGCGAGCTTCACGACCGCCGTCGCGTCCTTGCCCTCGTTGTAGGCCACCCCGGCGTCCTCGGTCTGCCAGCCGGTCGCCTCGGTGTCGTCGAAGGCGTTCTGGGCCGGCAGAGCGGACGCCTGGCTCGAGACCTTGGTGAGCGTGGCGCCCGAGGACTGCGAGAGCAGGTTGGGACGCAGGGCCACCTTGCGGGTGACCTTGCGGCCCCGCGGCACGACGACCTCGAGGCGCTGCTGGCCGAAGCCGGGCGCCTGCAGGGTGAGCGTGTAGCGGCCGGCGGCCATCCGTGCCGTGGTGACACCGGAGCCGTTCGTGGTCGTGATCGGGGTGGTGCGACCCTCGAAGAGGCCGCCGAGCACACGGACGCCCTTGACCGGCCGCCCGGTCGAGGGGTTCACCACCCGGAACGTGACGGTGCCGTTCTGGGACGACGTCGGGACGTCGAAGCCGGGCACCGGAGCGGTGTCCGCCTCGCCGGTGGTCGAGGCCGAGACGCCCATGCCACGCTCGGCGAAGCCGGCCCAGACCTCGTCGAGGTACTTCTTCTTGTAGCGCAGCTCCGCGGCGGCGACGATCGCGTCGCGCATGTCGAGCATGCTGGGGGACGGCGGGCTCAGCGGCATCGCGTCGGTCACCATGTGCTCGGCGATGTCACTGGCCTTCTTGTGGTTCCCGCCCACGGCCCGGAGGATCTTGTCGCGGACGGTCCACAGGGTCGTGGCCCAGATCTCGCCGTCGGAGTGCACCTGGGGCCCGGACATGTCGTAGCCGTAGTCGCCGTAGGTCAGCGGGCTGGTGGCGTAGTTCCAGTTGCGGATGCCGCGCTTCTCGTCACCGACGTACGCCGCGGTGACGGCGGTGCGGGTGAGGCCGCGCCGGAAGAGGTCGTTCATGGCGTACCAGTCGCCCCAGCCCTCGCCCATCGCGCCGGACTGGCCGCCGGCCAGCGAGCCGAGGCCGCCGCCGCCGACGTAGCGGTTGCTCAGGCCGTGGACGTACTCGTGCTGGATGATCGAGGTGTCGAAGTCGCCGTCGCGGGGCTCGGCCTCGAAGACGTCGTCGACGAACTCCCACAGGTACATGTTGGTGAAGCCGGGGATGCCGTCGGGCAGCGTGAGCATGTTGGCGTTGTTGCGGCCCAGCGGCAGTACCGCCTCGGTGAGGTTGAGCGCACCCGACTGGGCGCCGCCCATCACCGGGTCACCACCGAGCGGGAGGGAGCCGCTGGTCGGGTCGTTGACCAGCTGGAAGTTGCCGCCGGTCTCGGTGAACCCGAACTCGTAGAGCTCGTCGTGGATCCGGTTGTGGTGGTAGAAGAGGTTGGTCGCGGCGGCGTTCGCGTCCGGGATGAAGCTGCCGGTGGAGCCGTCGCTGGTGCGCCAGGAGTCGGGGAACTCGTAGTTGAAGTCACCGGTCGGGGCGACCGGGCGGTTGTACTGGTCGGCCGCCACCAGGGGCACCGTCCAGGCGATGGCGGTGTTGGCGTTGTTGCCCAGCGTCGTGATGCCCGGCAGGCCGAGCAGGCCCGTCGGGTCCAACCAGCCTCCGGGGCTGGTGTCGGTGGGGCCGAAGCTCTTGACGACCGGCTCGCCGCCCTTCTTCGCCCCGGGGTAGTTCTCGTAGATCGTGCCCTCGGCGTGCTGCACCAGGCTCTTGCGGAACAGCGGACGACCCGTCTGGGCGTCCACGATGACGGCGTAGGCCTCGTCGATGCTCTTGATGACCAGCGCGGCGAAGGCGGCGCGGCCGCCCTGCGCGGTGGGGAACGCGACCCTGCGGACGTACTGCGTGGTGCCGAGACCGCCGGCCTTGAAGACCTCGTACCCGCCCTGCGCCCTCCCCGTCGCGACGGCGGTCCACGAGGCCAGGTCCGGGCTCAGGGCCCGGACGGTGCGCTGCAGCGCCTGGGCCGGGGAGAGGTCGAAGGAGCCGAGCAGACCGGTGGCCCGCACCGGGTCCCCGGCGTAGCGCACCACACGACCCTGGCGGTCGACGAGCACGGTCAGGATGGCGCCGATCCCCGACGCCACCCCGCCGAAGGTCTGGGCGTAGCTGATGACGGTGGCGCCGATCTTCGGCAGCTCGTGGTCACGGACCAGCTCGAGCCGGGCGATGTCGCGGGCCGAGAGGCCGAACGCCGCGGCGTGCTCGGTCAGCCACTCCCGGGCGATGGTCTCCGGCGCCCCGCTGCGCTTGCCGCTCAGGAACCCGCCGGCGACCTCGATGCTGCGCGGGGTCCCGGTGGCGTTCCAGGTCACCTCGGCCCCACGCAGCGACCCGAGCGCGGTGCGCTGCGCGGTCGTCGGCGCCACGGCGCCGTCGCCGGCACGGGTGTCGAAGGCCAGGGTCGGGAGCAGCTCCCCGCCCAGCGGCAGGACCAGCGCGTCCCTCGCCGAGGCCAGGAGGTCCCGCACCGGGCCGGTGGTGGGGGCCGTCGACTGCGCTGCCTGCGAGAGCGTGGGGGTCGCGATCAGGGAGGCCGCGAGGCCTGCCAGCGCGATCTTGCGGGAGAGGAACACGTGGGGCCCTTGGGGGTGAGTCGGGTCGTGGCGGCGGCCGGCCGGTCCGGGTGAGGACCTGCATCGCGCTGACCGGCCCAACGAGGCCCCCGGGGGTAAGTCACGCTCTCAGGCCGGCTGCGCACAGATTCACAGGCGGCTCCGGCGGGTGTGGGCGGCGTCGGTGGCCGGTGCTTGGCTGGCCCCGTGCTGCTCCACGACCTGGTCTCCACCTCCGCCGAGGTCGCCTCGACCCGCTCGCGCAAGGCGAAGGTCGCGGCGTTGGCTTCGCTGCTCTCGCGCACCCCGACCGAGGAGGTCGGGCTCGTCGTCTCCTACCTCAGCGGCCGGTTGCTGCAGCGCCGCACCGGGGTCGGGTGGCGGTCGCTGACGTCGCTCCCGGACCCCGCCGACGAGCCGTCGCTGACGGTCGTGGAGGTCCACGAGGCGTTCGAGTCGCTCTCGGCGCTGGCCGGGCCGGGCTCGGCCAGCTCGCGGGCGACCGGCGTGGCCTCGTTGTTCGGTCGCGCGACGGCCGAGGAGCAGCAGTGGTTGCGTGGCCTGGTCACCGGTGAGGTGCGCCAGGGGGCGCTCGACGCGGTTGTCCAGGAGGGGCTCGCGGTGGCCGGAGGCGTGCCGCTCACCGTCGTACGCCGCGCGGCGATGCTGGCGGGGTCGACCGTCGCGATCGCGGAGGCGGCGCTGGGCGAGGGCGAGGCGGGCCTGGCGCGGTTCCGGCTGGAGGTGGGCCGCCCGGTGCTGCCGATGCTCGCCTCGTCGGCCCCCGACGTCGACGCAGCCCTCGCGAAGGCCGCTGGCGACGGCGGGGCGGTCGTCGTCGACGCCAAGCTCGACGGCATCCGGGTCCAGGTGCACCGCGACGGCGACGACGTGCTCGTGGTGACCCGGAGCCTCGACGACATCACGACGAGGCTGCCGGAGGTGGTCGCGGTGGCCCGGTCGCTGCGCTCGGAGCGGTTCGTGCTCGACGGCGAGGCGCTCGCGGTCGGCGCGGACGGGCGGCCGCGCCCCTTCCAGGAGACGTCCTCGCGCACCGCGCAGGCGAGCGGGGCGGTGATCAGCCCGTTCTTCTTCGACGTGCTGCACCTCGACGGGGAGGACCTCATGGAGTCCCCCGGCCACGTGCGCGCGGCGGCCCTCGAGAGGCTGGTCCCCGCCGAGCACCGGGTGCAGAGGCTGGAGACCACCTCGGTCGAGGAGGCCGAGTCGTTCCTGGCGGCGCAGATCAGCGCCGGGCACGAGGGGGTCGTCGTCAAGAGCCCGTCAGCGGCGTACGACGCGGGCAGGCGGGGTGCGGCGTGGGTGAAGGTGAAGCCGGTGCACACCCTGGACCTCGTCGTGGTGGCCGTCGAGTGGGGCTCGGGCCGCCGCTCGGGGCTGCTGTCCAACATCCACCTCGCCGCGCGTGACGGCGACGAGCTGGTGATGCTCGGCAAGACCTTCAAGGGGATGGCCGACGAGGTCCTGGCCTGGCAGACCGAGCGGTTCCTCGCCCTCGAGACCCACCGCGAGGGCCACGTCGTGCACGTGCGCCCCGAGCAGGTCGTCGAGATCGCCTTCGACGGCGTCCAGCGCTCGACCCGCTACCCGGGCGGCGTGGCCCTCCGTTTCGCCCGCGTGGTCCGCTACCGCGAGGACAAGTCCCCCGCCGACGCCGACACCCTCGCCACCGTCCGCGCCCACCTCGCCTGACGCCGTCACCCGCCGAACCGGCGTATCAATACGCCGGCTCGGCACGAAGGGGGTCGGAACGAGGGGACGTGACGTTGCTGTCACAAGCGTGCAACTCCGAGTTGCACACGCGTATCGTCACCAGCATGACCTCGCGTGCCCCTGAGACCGACGGCCGACGCTCCGCCGCCGCGGCCCGTCGCCGCGCCCGGGAGGCGGAGATCCTGCAGGCGACCCGCGCGCTCTTCGACGAGCGCGGCGTGCGCGACGCCCAGATCGAGGACATCGCCAAGGCGGTCGGCATCAACCGGGCGATCGTCTACCGCCACTTCAGCGGCAAGGAGGAGCTCTTCGCCCTCACGCTGGTGGGCTACCTCGACGAGATGCGCACCGCGCTCGAGACCGCTTCGTCTGCTGGCGGTCCGGCCGAGGAGCGGCTGGCCCGAATCGTGGGGGCGTTCGTCGACTACGCCCTCGAGCACCCGGCGTTCGTCGACTGCGCCCAGGCGCTCATGCGTCGCTCGGGCCCCGAGCTGCTCGACGAGATCTCCGAGAGCGCGCTGTTCCGCCTCGGACGCGGCATCTCCGGGTGCCTGTCGATCCTCTCGGGCGCGCTCGAGGACGGCGTGCGCGCGGGTGACTTCTCCGTCAGCGACCCAACCCTCCTCGCCAACACCCTCTACGCCAGTGGTCTGGGCGCCCTCCAGCTCGCCCGCGTCGGCATCCTGGTCAAGGAGGCCGCGCCCGGCGTCCCCACGGTCGGCGAGATCTCCCACGACCAGGTGCGTGACTATCTGGTCGTCTCCGCCCTCGCGCTCGCCCGCGGCGGCGGCCGCGCCTGACGCCTCCCCACCCTCGGGACGTCATACGTCCCGCACGAGCGGACGTCCCGTCCGTATGACGTCACACGGACGCACCACGGCCCCGCCTCCACGCAGGAGACGGGGCCGCAGTGATCAGGCAGTCAGGCGTCGAATCAGGGGCGCTCGAGGATGGCGGTCACGCCCTGGCCGCCGGCGGCGCACACGGAGATGACGCCCTTGCCGGATCCCTTCTGGGCCAGCAGCTTGGCCAGCACCGGGAGGATCCGGCCGCCGGTCGCGGCGAACGGGTGGCCCGCGGCGAGCGAGGAGCCGTTGACGTTGAGCTTGGCGCGGTCGATCGAGCCCAGCGGGGCGTCGAGGCCGAGGCGCTCCTTGCAGAACACCGGGTCCTCCCAGGCCGCCAGCGTGGCGAGCACCTGGGAGGCGAAGGCCTCGTGGATCTCGTAGTAGTCGAAGTCCTGCAGCGACAGGCCGGCACGGGTCAGCATCCGGGCCATGGCGTACGCCGGAGCCATCAGCAGGCCCTCGCCACCGTGGACGTAGTCGACCGCGGCGGTCTCGTACTCGGTGATGTAGGCCAGGATCGGGAGACCCCGCTCCTTGGCCCACTCCTCCGAGGCCAGCAGCACGACGGAGGCACCGTCGGTCAGCGGGGTGGAGTTGGCGGCCGTCATCGTGGCGGCCTCGCCCTTGCCGAAGACCGGCTTGAGCTTGGAGAGCTTCTCGACCGAGGAGTCCGGCCGCAGGTTGGAGTCACGCTCCAGCCCGCGGAACGGGGTGATCTGGTCGTCGAGGAAGCCGGCGTCGTACGCCGCGGCGAGCTTCTGGTGCGAGGAGGCGGCCAGCTCGTCCTGCGCCTCGCGGCTGATCTGCCACTCCAGGGCGGTCAGCGCGGCGTGCTCACCCATCGACATGCCGGTGCGGGGCTCACCGTTCTGCGGGATGGACAGGCCGATGTCACCGGGACGGATGGCGCCGAGGGCGGCCAGCCGGCCCTTGGTGTCCTTCGCGGCGTTGACCTTGAGCAGCTTCTTGCGCAGCTTCTCGCTGATGGCGACCGGGGCGTCGGAGGTGGTGTCGGTGCCACCGGCGATGCCGACGTCGATCTGACCCAGGGCGATCTTGTTGGCGACCTGGATGGCGGCCTGCAGGCCGGTGCCGCAGGCCTGCTGGATGTCGGTGGCGGGGGTCTCGGGCGCCAGCTTGGAGCCGAGCACCGCCTCGCGGGTCAGGTTGAAGTCGCGGGAGTGCTTGAGCACGGCGCCGGCGACGACCTCGCCCACCGCCTCACCGGCCAGGCCGAAGCGGTCGACGAGACCGTCGATGGCCGCGGTCAGCATCTCCTGGTTGGAGGCCGTGGCGTAGTGGGTGTTGGAGCGGGCGAAGGGGATCCGGTTGCCGCCGACGATGGCGACACGACGAGTCTGGGTCTGCATGCCCCCATCCTTGCGCCGAAGCCGCTCGCGGAGAAGGCTGTGAGTGGCACGTCACGAAATGTGGACACTGAGTTACACGTTTAGTTACATGCTCGTGGCCACCCGAGCCACCGCTGCCGAGCCCGGCAGCACCCGCGTCAGCAGTCGACCCGTCGGAGGAACCGCGCGCCCATGAGCGACAAGTACCAGAGCTTCACCCAGTCCCCGCTGGGCAAGATCCTCGTCAAGAACCTCGGGCTCCCCGCCCCCACCCCGCTCGAGCGCTACACCGCCGGCGACCCGCTGGTCGACGGCACCGTCGTCGTGGGCGGCACCGGCCGCCTCGTGGAGTCGCTGCCGGGCCTGCTCGACACCGTCGGCATCGCCAGCACCGTCGTCACCGAGGACGACCAGTTGTACAAGGGCCTGGTCTTCGACGCCACCGGTCTCACCAACGCCGACCAGCTCGTCGCCCTCCAGCAGTTCTTCACCCCGCTGATGCGCAGCCTGGCCTCGTGCCCGCGCGTCGTGGTCATCGGCACCCCGCCGGAGCAGTGCAGCGGCTCCGAGCGCGTCGCCCAGCGCGCGCTCGAGGGCTTCACCCGCAGCCTCGGCAAGGAGATCGGCCGCGGCGGCACCTCGCAGCTCGTCTACGTCGCCGAGGGCGCCGAGGGCGCGGCCACCAGCACCCTGGCCTTCCTGCTCTCCCCCAAGTCCGCCTACGTCTCGGGCCAGGTCGTGCGCATCGGCGCCACCGGTACGACGAAGGCCGCTGCGGTCGCCGACTGGCAGCAGCCGCTGGCCGGCAAGGTCGCCCTGGTGACCGGCGCCAGCCGCGGCATCGGTGAGCAGATCGCCCGCGTCCTGCACCGTGACGGCGCCACCGTCGTGGGCGTCGACGTGCCGCAGGCCGCCAACGAGCTGCAGTCGCTGATGAAGGAGCTCGACGGCGACTGGCTGACCCTCGACATCACGGCCAAGGACGCCCCGCAGCGCATCGCGCACCACCTGTCCACCAAGCACGGCGGGGTCGACGTGGTCGTCCACAACGCCGGCATCACCCGCGACAAGAAGCTCGCCAACATGAGCGAGGACCGCTGGGAGTCGGTGATCGCGGTCAACCTCACCGCGCCGGAGAGGATCACCCGCGAGCTGCTGGACCAGAAGGTCGTCAACAAGGGCGGCTCCATCGTCGGCGTCGCGAGCATCGCCGGCATCGCGGGCAACGTCGGCCAGACCAACTACGCCGCCTCCAAGGCCGGCGTGATCGGCTTCGTCGACTCCCTCAAGGACGAGCTGAAGGACGGCATCACCGTCAACGCCGTCGCCCCGGGCTTCATCATCACCGCGATGACCGCGGCGGTCCCGCTGGCCACCCGCGAGGTCGGCCAGCGCCTCAACGCCATGTCCCAGGGCGGCCTGCCCGTCGACGTCGCCGAGACCATCGCCTGGTTCGCCTCCCCCGGCTCCACCGCCGTCAACGGCAACGTGGTGCGGGTCTGCGGCCAGATGATGCTGGGTGCCTGAGATGGCCGACGCCTCGCAGAGCACCACCCACGACGGCTCCGCCGGTCTCGGCACGCTGCTGCGCGCGGCGCTGCCGAGCATCCCGGTGGTCGGCTCGCTCCCCGGCGTGCGCAAGGCGTCGGCCGACGACTTCGGCGGCCTGTCCTACGACCGGCCGCCGGTCACGGTCGACGGCGAGCACGTCCGCGCGTACGCCGAGGTCTGCGGCTTCCCGCACAAGGACACCGTGCCGCTGACCTACCCGCACATGCTGGCCTTCGGCCTCCACATGGCGATCATGACCGACCCGGCGTTCCCGGCCCCGGCCATCGGCACGGTGCACCTGGAGAACTCCGTCACCCGCTACCGGCAGATCAGCATCGGCGACACCCTGCAGGTCTCTGCGAGCGTGTCCCCGTCACGTCCCCACGCCAAGGGCAAGGTCTTCGACTTCACCACTGCGATCGCCGACGCCGACGGCACCCCGGTCTGGGAGAGCACCAGCTCCTACCTGCGGCGCGGCAAGGGCGACTCCGACGCCCCGGCCGGCCTCGAGATCCCGACCACGCCGTCCAACGGCGTCGTCTGGAAGCTCCCGGCCGACCTGGGCCGTCAGTACGCCGCGGTCTCCGGCGACCACAACCCGATCCATCTGTACCCCGTCACCGCGAAGGCACTGGGCTTCCCGCGCCAGATCGCGCACGGCATGTGGAGCCTGGCCCGGTGCGTGGCGGCACTGGAGAACCGTCTGCCCGAGGCCGTCACCGTCGACTGCGCGTTCAAGAAGCCGATCCTGCTGCCCGGCAAGGTCGCCTTCGGCTCCGAGCGGTACGACGACGGCTACCTGTTCTCCCTCACCGACCCGCGCTCGTCGGCCCCGCACCTCGTGGGGCGCGCGGCCGCGCACTGACGGTCGGCGCAGGTCTCGGCCGACCGTGCTCAGCGCGGTCGGCCGAACCGCCGCGCGGCGGTGGTCTCCCGGGCGGCGGTCGCCGAGGCGGCCCGTCGCTCCGAGAACGTCGCCGTGGCCGGTGTCCACACGCCGACCTCGGTCGTGGCGTTGCCGTCCCAGTCACCGGCGACCGGCAGGTCCCCCGGTTGGCCGAACTGCACCTGCGCGGTCCACACCAGGCCGTCGGCGTCCTCGCGTCGCAGCGTGAAGGTGGCCGTGCTCTGGTCGAAGACGCCGAGGTCGGTGCGACCGTCACCGTCCCAGTCGCCGGTCACCGGGATGTCCCCGGCGTCACCGAGCACGACCGAACGCAGCGAGCCGTCGGCTCCGCGCAACCGCCACGTCCCGGTCGCGGGCGTCCGGACACCGACCTCCCACAGGCCGTCGCCGTCCCAGTCGCCGGCCACCGGCTGGTCCGAAGCGCTGCCCAGCGGCACGTGGCTGGTGGATCTCTTGCCCACGCGCAGCGTGAAGACACCGGTGTCGGGTGTCCAGACCCCGAGGTTGGCCTTGCCGTTGCCGTCCCAGTCGCCGAGCACCGGCTCGTCCGACGCGGTCCCCAGACGCATCCTCTTGGGCGCCTTGCCGGCCCGCTGGACGAGGAACTGCGAGCGCTTGGCCCGCCGGTAGACCACGAGCTCGGCGGCGGGCTTGCCGATCATGTTCGCCGCCATCGGCACGTCGACGCAGTTGGCCGAGCGCTGGGTGGAGCCGTAGACGAACGCGGCACCGTCGAACCACGCCTCGACGTCCTTGCGGTCCAGGCGCTGCTCGTAGTGCAGGTGCGGGCCGGTGGAGTTGCCCGTCGAGCCGACCGTGCCGAGCTGGGCGGCCTGGTCGACGTGCTGACCCTCGACGACGTGCACCTCGTCGAGGTGGGCGTAGACGGTGGACTCGCCGTCGCCGTGATCGAGCACCACGTGGTGGCCGTAGCCCTTGTTCGAGGACGCCTCGGCGGTCGTCACCACACCGGGCGCGGAGGCCACCACCGGGTCACCGTCGTCGTCGGCGCGGTTCCAGTCGATGGAGCGCGGGCTCGGGCTGTGGCCCGAACGCGTGGTGCCCTTCCACTCCTGCCCGCAGGGGAAGGGCATCTGGTGGTCGGTGACCGGCTGCGCCCACGCCCCGGCAGGGAGACCGACCAGCACCACCGCGCCGACCAACGTGCCCGCACCCACCGTCCGCAGCCGCGCCACGGGTCCTCCTGTCGACAGGGGCGGACCCGGTCACACCCACCTCAGGAGGGCACAGCCGCCACTTTCGTCACAAAAGTAACGACATGTCGGCGTGTTTGTCACGAATTACATGCTTGTTGTGCTATCCGCGTGGCCTGATCAGGCCCTCCTGGGCCACCGTGGCGACCAGCGTCCCGTCCTCGGTGAAGACCCGCCCGATCGCCAGACCGCGAGCCGACTGCGCCGACGGCGACCACTGGTCGTAGAGCCACCAGCGGTCGGCGCGGAAGGGGCGGTGGAACCAGATGGTGTGGTCCAGCGAGGCCATCTGGGTCTTGTGCGGGCTGACCGGGTGCGCCGCGAGCGTCGCCCCGAGCAGCGAGACGTCGGAGGCGAAGGTGAAGGCCGCGACGTGGGTGACCGGGTCGTCGCCGAGGTCGCCGTTGACCTTCGCCCACATCCGCGCGCGGGAGGGGTGGACCGGATCCGGCTCGAGGCCGTGCTTGGAGTTGCCGACCCAGCGGACGTCGAGGGCGGCCCACTCGCGTCCCAGCGCCTCGGCGTCGCTGTTGCCGCGCACGCTCATCAGCTCGACGAGGTCCAGGCCCTCGGCGGGCGGGATGACGTCCGGCATCGCGTCCTGGTGGCTGAAGCCCTCCTCCTCGCGCTGGAAGTTGGCGGTGAGGAAGTAGATCGCCCGCCCGTGCTGACGCGCGGCCACCCGGCGGGTCAGGAACGAGCGCCCGTCGCGGATGCGCTCGACGTCGTAGACGATCGGGATGCTCGGGTCGCCGGGGAGCAGGAAGTAGGAGTGCAGCGAGTGCACCCCGAACTCCTCGGGCACGGTGCGGATGCCGGCGCACAGCGCCTGCGCGGCGACCTGTCCGCCGAAGACCCGGCCCCGGGGCGTGTAGACGTTGCTGCCGCGGTAGAGGTCCTGGTCGATCGTCTCGAGGTCGAGCAGCTCGACCAGCTCGTCGACGGCACCCTGGTCGGGCTCGCGCAGGGGTGTCGGCTCGGGGACCTTCATCGCGAGCTCTCCCGAGCACGCCGCAGCAGGGCCTCCTGCGCCGTGGAGCCGACCAGTCGGCCGTCCTCGGTGAAGACCCGTGAGTTGATCAGCGCCCGGCCACCGGTCGCGCGAGGGGCGTGCTGGTCGTAGAGCCACCACCGGTCGGCCCGGAAGGGCTCGTGGAACCACACGGCGTGGTCGAGGGAGGCGATCATGATGTCGGGGCCCCCGAGCCGGTAGCCGTGCGGCGCGAGTGCAGCGCCGGCCAGGGTCATGTCGGAGGCGTAGGCGAACGCGGCCGCGTGCACCAGCGGGTCGTCGGGCAGCTCCCCGTCGATGCGCAGCCAGAAGCGCTGGCGACCGGGGCGCTGCGGGTCCTCGGGCAGCAGGTCGGCCGAGGAGCCGACGTACCGCATCGAGATCGCGCCCCACTCCGAGAGCTCCTCACCGCGACCGGCCTGCGGGTCGAAGCAGTCCTCGGGCGCGGGGACGTCGTCGGGGAAGGCGTCCTGGTGCTCGAGCCCGTCCTCGGGCTTCTGGAAGTCGGTGGTCATCACGAAGATCGGCCGACCGTGCTGGCGCGCCAGCACCCGGCGCGTCGCGAACGAGCGACCGCTGCGCAGCTCCTCGACGTCGTAGACGATCGGAGCCCCGGTGTCTCCGGGCTGCAGGAAGTAGGAGTGCAGCGAGTGCACCACGTAGGCGGGGTCGGTCGTCCGCGACGCGGCCACCAGCGCCTGGGCCGCCACCTGCCCACCGAAGACCCGCGGCAGGACGGAGTCCTGCTGGGCACCCCGGAAGAGGTTGTCGTCGATCGTCTCGAGGTCAAGGAGCGAGAGCAGCTCGCCCACGTCGCGGGGCACTCAGGCACCACCGTTCCGGTCGTCGGGATCAGAGGGGTCGCCGGGCTCGTCGAGCCCGGCGAGGAACTGCTCGAACTGCTGGCCGATCTCCTCACCGGTCGGCAGCGGCTCGTCGGGCGCCAGCAGCGAGGCACCGCTCTCCTCGGCACGCTCGAACGCGTCGTACTGACGCTCGAGGGCGGCCACCACGTCGGCGACCTCGTCGTGCTCGGCGAGGTACGTCGCGATCTCGGCCTCCCGGTCCTCCGCCTCGGCCCGCAGGCCGGAGAGGTCCACCGTCAAGCGACCCGCGAGCTCGACCTGCTCCAGCAGCGCGGCGGACGCCTGCGGGTAGGCCAGCTGGGCGAGGTAGTGCGGGATGTGGGCGACGAAGCCCTGCATCGGGTGGTCCCACTCCCCCATCCGGATCTCCAGCAGGGCCTGCGCGCTGCTGGGCACCCGCAGCTCGCCGCGCCAGGGAGAGGCGCCGATGAGCAGCTCGGGGTCGTTCGCGTGGTGGGTGATCGCGATCGGCCGCGTGTGCGGGACCGCCATCGGGACCGAGCCCATGCTGATCGTGCGCGTGACCGAGAAGCGCTCGACGACCTCGCGCACCGCGCGGGCGAAGCCCTCCCAGCGGATGTCGGGCTCGGGCCCCTGCAGCAGCAGGTACGGCGTCCCGCCGGTGTCGTGGAGCAGGCGCACCACCAGGCGGGGCGCGTCGTAGTCCTGGTAGCGGTCGACCACGAAGGAGACGGCGGGGCGGCGGGCGCGGTAGTCGTGCAGCTCGTCGACCTCGAAGGTCGCCACGACCCGACCGGCACCGGGTCCGTCGTCGAGGTCCACGAGGTGCTGGGCGGCCCGGGCGGCGGCGCTGCCGGCGTCGAGGAACCCGTCGAGGACCACCACCATCGTCAGCGACTCCGGCCGCTGCGGGCCGTCGAGCTCGGGCACCTCGTCCACGATGTGCACCAGGCGGTTGTCGGCCACGGTGGGTCCACGCTCCTCACGGCTGGGGGAATCCTGCGGGTCTGGTCCTCGAGCGATCCAGGGGGCGATCCATGGCGTGATCGACCGGGCGATCGCTCGGTGGGCGCAAGCCCGGAGCGGCCCACGATATTCCCGGCCGTCCCGGCGCCGCACCACGCCGTCCACCCAATCATTACCCGTCGGTAGTACCGGCAGGTAACATCGCTTCGTCCAGAGCACCCACCTCCAGGAGACCCCGTGCCCCGACAGCTGCGAGAGGTCGTCTTCGTCGACGGCGTGCGCACCCCCTTCGGCAAGGCCAAGGGCCAGTACGCCGAGACCCGCGCCGACGACCTCGTCATCAAGTGCATCCGCGAGCTCATGCGTCGCAACCCCGGGCTCCCGCCCGAGCGGGTCGACGAGGTCGCGATCGCCGCCACCACCCAGATCGGCGACCAGGGCCTGACCATCGGCCGCACCGCCGCCCTGCTCTCCGGGCTGCCCCAGTCGGTGCCCGGCTACGCCATCGACCGCATGTGCGCCGGCGCCATGACCGCCGTGACCACCACCGCCGGCGGCATCGCCTTCGGCTCCTACGACGTCGCCATCGCCGGCGGTGTCGAGCACATGGGCCGCCACCCGATGGGCGAGGGCGTGGACCCCAACCCGCGCATCCTCTCCGAGCGCATCGTCAACCCCGACGCGCTGGTGATGGGCAAGACCGCGGAGAACCTCCACGACCGCTACCCCACGATCACCAAGGAGCGCGTCGACGCCTACGCCGTGCGCTCCCAGGCCAAGACCGCGGCCGCCTACGAGGCCGGCGCGATCCAGCCCGACCTGGTGCCGGTCGCCACCCGCTCCGCCGAGGAGGGCTGGGGCCTGGCCACCACCGACGAGCCGATGCGCCCGCAGACGACGATGGAGAGCCTCGCCGGCCTCAAGACGCCGTTCCGCGCCGCCGGCAAGGTGACCGCGGGCAACGCCGCCGGCATCAACGACGGCGCCACCGCAGCGCTGCTCGCCGAGGAGGAGACCGCCAAGGAGCTCGGCCTGCCGATCAAGATGCGGCTGGTGTCCTACTCCTTCGTGGGCGTCGAGCCCGAGGTCATGGGCGCGGGCCCGATCCCCGCCACCGAGAAGGCGCTCAAGCAGGCCGGGCTGACCATCGACGACATCGAGGCCTTCGAGGTCAACGAGGCCTTCGCCGTGCAGGTGCTGGCCTTCCTCGAGCACTTCGGCATCGCCGACGACGACGCGCGCGTCAACCCCTACGGCGGCGCGATCGCCATGGGTCACCCACTGGCCTCCTCGGGCGTGCGCCTGATGAGCCAGCTCGCGCGCCAGTTCGAGGAGCGCCCCGAGGTCCGCTACGGCCTCACCACCATGTGCATCGGCATCGGCATGGGCGGCACCGTCATCTGGGAGAACCCCCACTGGACCGGAGAGAAGGCCTGACATGAGCGACATCTCGACCCTCCTGGCCCGCGCCGAGGAGATCTCCTCCGACGCCGAGCGCGTCACCGAGGCCAAGCTGCGCAAGGTGACCCTGCCGGGCGGCGCCGGCGTGATCGGCCTGATCACCCTCGACAACGGCGAGGACCACACCAAGCCCAACACCTTCGGTCCCCGCGGCCTGATCAGCCTCAACACCGCCATCGACGCGGCGCTGGCCGACGACGAGGTGACCGCGCTGGCTGTGACCGGCAAGCCGTTCATCCTGGCCGCGGGCGCCGACCTCACCTCGATCGCCGGCGGCGGCCCGGACGCCGTGCGCGTGGTGGCCGAGCTCGGTCACGCGGTCTTCCGCAAGCTCGGCGACGGCCAGAAGCCCTCCTTCGGGTTCATCAACGGCCTCTCGCTGGGCGGCGGCCTCGAGGTCGCGCTGCACTGCACCTACCGCACCGTCATGGACTCCGCACCGGCCCTGGGCCTGCCCGAGGTCATGCTCGGCCTGGTCCCCGGCTGGGGCGGCGCGTTCCTCGTGCCGAACCTCGTCGGTGCCGACACCGCGGTGACGCTGATCATCGAGAACCCCCTCAACAACGGCAGGACCGTCGGCGGCCAGCAGGCCTTCGAGCTCGGTCTCGCCGACGCGGTCTTCTCCGGCGCCGACTTCCTCGAGCAGTCCCTGCTCTGGGCGGGCGACGTCCTCACCGGCAAGGTCGCCGTCGAGCGGCCCGAGGTCGACCGCGGGGAGGCGTGGGACGCCGCCGTACGCCGTGCCGAGCAGGTCGCCCTGGCCCGCACCGGTGGCGCCAGCCCGGCCGCCGCCAAGGCCGTCGAGCTGCTCGCCGCGGCCAAGGACGGCGACCGCGACGCCGGCTTCGCCCGCGAGGACGACGCCCTGCACGCGCTGTCGCAGACCCCCGAGCTGCTGGCCAGCCTCTACTCCTTCGACCTGGTGCAGAAGCGCGCCAAGCGCCCCGCCGGTGCGCCCGACAAGTCGCTGGCCCGCCCGGTGACCAAGGTCGGCATCGTCGGCGCCGGCCTGATGGCCAGCCAGATGGCGCTGCTGTTCGTGCGCCGTCTCGAGGTCCCGGTCGTGCTGACCGACCTCGACCAGGAGCGCGTCGACAAGGGCGTGGGCTACGTCCACGCCGAGATCGACAAGCTGCTGGCCAAGGGTCGGATCAACCAGGACAAGGCCAACCGCCACAAGGCCCTGGTCACCGGCTCGGTCGACAAGGCCGAGGGCTTCGCCGGCGCGGACTTCGTCATCGAGGCCGTGTTCGAGGAGATGGGCGTCAAGAAGGCCGTCTTCGCCGACGTGGAGAAGGTCGTCAGCGCCGAGTGCGTGCTGGCCACCAACACCTCCTCGCTCTCGATCACCGAGATGGCCGCCGACCTCGAGCACCCCGAGCGGGTCGTGGGCTTCCACTTCTTCAACCCCGTCGCGGTCATGCCGCTGCTGGAGATCGTGCAGGGCGAGAAGACCGACGACGCGACGCTGGCCACCGCCTTCGGCACCGGCAAGGCGCTGAAGAAGACCACCATCCTGGTCCAGGACAGCCCGTCGTTCATCGTCAACCGCCTCCTCGGCCGCTTCATGTCCGAGGTCAGCCGGATCCTCGACGAGGGCACCCCGATCGACGTGGTCGACGGTGCGTTCGCCGGCGTCGCCCCGATGCCGCCGTTCACGCTGATCGCGCTCGTCGGTCCGGCCATCGCGCTGCACAACACCGAGACGCTGGCCGCGGCCTTCCCCGACCGCTTCTACGTCTCCCCCGCCCTCGAGCGGGTCGTGGCGGCGAAGAAGGGTGCCTACTTCGGTCCCGACGGGTCGCTGGACCCCGAGGTCGAGGCGCTGCTGGAGAAGCCGGCCGAGCCGAAGGTCCTGGCCAAGGAGGAGGTGCGCCGCACGGTGCTCTCCGGCCTCGCGCAGGAGGCCCGCCTGATGCTCGACGAGGGCGTCGTCGCGGCGGCCGAGGACCTGGACCTGGCGATGATCACCGGTGCGGGCTTCGCCTTCTGGAACGGCGGCCTGACCATGCTGCTCGAGCGCGAGGGCCTGGGCTCGTTCCACTGAGCCCTCCCGGTGTGAGCACGACACCAACGCAGGACTGATCGGTGGCGGCGTGCGGACCTCAGGGTCCGTACGTCGCCACCATCTGCTTCGCGGCCCTGCGCGCCAGGTCGCGTGGGCCCACCCCGGTGAGCCGCCGCAGCGCCTCAGCGCCCCGCTCGTCCACGGAGCCGTCGGCCGGCACGCTGCCCAGCTCGTCGACCAGCTGCCACAGGACCCGGTCGCCGTAGGACGTCGCCAGGTGCTCGCACGCCCACCACGACAGCCCGTAGTTGGCCCCCTGGAGGCTCCCGTTGAAGTCCACCGACGCGGGCAGGTCCAGCTCCCCGGACTCCAGCGCGTCGCGGGCCGCCACCAGCGACGCGGTGGACAGGGCGCGGTCCTGTGGCGCCAGCGGCCGCACCGAGACCCACTCCGCGACACCCTCCGAGAGCCAGGTCGGCACGTCGTCGTCGCGCCGTCCCAGGGCCACGTGGGTCAGCTCGTGGCGGAGCAGCCGGTCGCGGGCGGCGTCCTGGCGGCCCAGCATCCGGGGGTGCAGCGCCACCCGGACACCCGCGATCGCCGCGAAGGGGTCCGCGTCGTCGACCGGCACCGGGAACGCCACGGCGTCCACCAGGTCCGGGTCGCCCCCGGGCAGCTGCTCCAGCGACGCCATGAACGCGGTGTCGGACAGCGCGTAGAGCACCACCCGATGGTCCCAGTCGTAGGGCACGACCGCACTCACGTCGGAGATGGCCCGCTGCGCGGAGTCCAGCAGCTCCGCGGACCGGTCGACGCTCCCGACGTCGAAGACACCCAGGACGCCGGCCACGCTGCGGACCTCCACCGGGCCGCGGTCCCACGGCTGAGCCAGGACGCCGTTGCGCTCCTCCCACTCGGCGTCGGTCACCGACGCCAGCCGCAGGCGGCCGCGCGAGTCCGGCGTGAAGAGGTAGCGGTCGCGCGAGACGACCGGCTCGTCGTCGTACCCCTCCAGCTGGAGGTGGACCCGCACCACGACCCAGTAGGACCCGTCGACCCGCAGGATGTCGGCGGCGTCGAAGGAGTAGCGGAAGACGCCCAGCGGCAGCTGGCGCACCGAGGTGAAGTACGCCGCCTGGGCGCGCCGGAACGCGCGGTCGCCCGCGACGAGGCCGGACCGGAACTGTCGGGCGCGGTCCTCACGGACGGCGACGGCTCGGCGTCGAAGCACCCGGGTCAGGTCCTCCACGACCCCAGGGGGCGGTGGCGCCGCCGAGGTCGGCAGCGGTGACCCCTCGGTGTCGTCGTCGAACAGCGTGCAGCCGCTCAGCGCACCGAGCGCCAGCACGACCGCCAGCAGCAGCCGCACCGCTCCCGGTGCGACCGGCCGGCTGCGGGTCGGGTCTCCCTCCCAGGACCGCTCAGCCGCGCCGGTCAACGGCGTCGAGGTCGGGGAGGGCCTCGTCGGCCATCGCCTCGACGATGCCTCGCGCCAGGTGCTGGGCGGTGAGCCCGACCCGGTCGAGGATCACGTCGCGCTTGGCGTGACCGAGGAACTCCTGCGGGATGCCGTGGAGGCGCACCGGGGTGCGCACGTCGGCGGCGACCAGGGCCTGCAGCAGCGAGGCGCCGCAGCCGCCCTGGACCCCGTTGTCCTCGACGGAGACCACCAGCCGGTGGGCGCGGGCGAGGTCGATGAGCGCGGGGTCGACGGGCTTGACCCAGCGGGGGTCGACCACGGTGACGCCGATGCCTTGGGCGGTGAGCCGCTCGGCGACGTCCACCGCGGTGGTGGCCATCGAGCCGACCGCCACGACCAGGACGTCCTTGGCGCCGGAGCGGACCAGCACGTCGCAGCCGCCCACGCGGTCGACGGCCTCGATGTCGGCGGGAGGCGCCCCCTTGGGGAACCGGACCACGGTCGGCGCGTCGTCGACGAGGACGGCCTCGTCGAGCAGCTCGCGCAGCCGGGTGGTGTCGCGAGGGGCAGCCAGGCGCAGGCCCGGCACCACCTGCAGGATCGACATGTCCCACATGCCGTTGTGGCTGGCGCCGTCGTCACCGGTCACGCCGGAGCGGTCCAGGACGAAGGTGACGCCGCACCTGTGCAGCGCGCAGTCCATCAGGACCTGGTCGAAGGCGCGGTTGAGGAACGTCGCGTAGACCGCGACGACCGGGTGCAGCCCGCCCATCGCGAGACCGGCCGCGGAGGTGGCGGCGTGCTGCTCGGCGATGCCGACGTCGAAGGTGCGCTCGGGGAAGTGCCGCTCGAAGGCGTCGAGCCCCACCGGGTGCATCATCGCGGCCGTGATCGCGACGACGTCCTTGCGACGGTGGCCGAGGTCGACCATCGCCTCGGAGAAGTGGTCGGTCCAGATCCGGCCCTTGGGCTTCTCCGCGCCGGTCTGGACGTCGAAGGGGCCGGGCGCGTGGAACTGGTCGGCCTCGTGGCGCTCGGCCGGGTCGTAGCCGTAGCCCTTGCGGGTCAGGGCGTGCACGATCACCGGGCCGCCGAAGCGCTTGGCCTGCGTGAGCGCGGTCTCCATCGCGGCTCGGTCGTGGCCGTCGACGGGACCGACGTACTTCAGGCCGAGGTCCTCGAAGAGGCCCTGCGGCGCCAGCGCGTCCTTGAGGCCCTTCTTCATCGCGTGGAGCGCGTCGTAGGCCGCCGGGCCCACGCCGGGGACGGCGTTGAGGCGCTTCTTGACCGCGTCGAGGACGTGCTCGTAGCGGGGGTCGGTGCGCAGGCTCGAGAGCGCCGTGGCCAGGCCGCCGATGGTGGGGGTGTAGGAGCGGCCGTTGTCGTTGACGACGATGACCAGCCGGCTGTCCTTGGCGATCGCGATGTTGTTGAGCGCCTCCCAGGCCATGCCGCCGGTCAGCGCCCCGTCGCCGATGATGGCGACGGCGTGGCGGTCCTCGCCGCGGATGCGGTAGGCCTTGGCCAGGCCGTCGGCGTAGGACAGCGCGGTGGAGGCGTGGGAGTTCTCGACGATGTCGTGCTCGGACTCCTCCTGGCTGGGGTAGCCCGAGAGCCCGCCCTCGCGGCGCAGGGTGCCGAAGGACTCCACGCGCCCGGTGAGCAGCTTGTGGACGTAGGACTGGTGGCCGGTGTCGAAGACGATGCGGTCGCGCGGGGAGTCGAAGACCCGGTGCACGGCCAGCGTCAGCTCGACCACGCCCAGGTTGGGCCCGAGGTGCCCGCTGTTGGTCGCGACCGTGCGGATCAGCAGGTCGCGGATCTCGCTCGCCAGGAGCGTGAGGTCGTCGTCGCTGAGTCCCTGGAGGTCACGGGGTCCCGTGACCGACTCCAGCACTCCCATCGGGGGTCCTCCTCAGGCGTGGCGTGCCCCCGCACGGTGGTGAGAGGGCGAGTCCATGAGTCTAGACGGAGGTCCTCACAGGTCCACGACCGCGACGGCGGGTTCGTGCAGGCTGCCCAGCCAGACCCGCCCCTCGTGCTCGCGCACACCGGTGACCATGTGGAAGTCGGGCGTGTCGAGGTCGAGGTCGTGCACCAGCCGCCCCTCGTCGTCGTAGGCCTGCACCCGGCAGGTGTGGGCGGGCTTGGGCTGGAGCCGCTCGGGGATGCGCGTGACCGCCTTGCGCGCCCACATCGGAGCGCTCCCGAGCCGCTCGACCACGGGGTCGACCGGGCTGGCGATGCTGACCCAGATCAACCCGTCGCTGCCCCGCGCGATGTTGTCGGGGTAGCCGGGCAGGTCGCCGGCCAGCAGGTCGCGGGTGCCGGCCCGGTCCCCGGTCAGCCAGCGGCGTACGAGGGTGCGGGCGCGGGTCTCGGCCACGACGACGAAGGACTCGTCGGCCGACAGGGCCACGCCGTTGGCGAAGGCCAGCCCGTCGAGGACCGTGGTGACCGTGCCGTCGGGAGCGAGGGACAGCAGGCGGCCCGAGCGGGTGTCCTGGACGAAGTCGTCCTTCCAGCGCTCGATGCCGTAGTGGCGCGAGGAGTCGGAGAACCAGGTGGTGCCGTCGGAGCCGATCGCGGCGTTGTTGGTGAAGACCATCGCGGTGCCGTCGACCTCGGCCAGCAGCCGCTCGACCGCGCCGGTGTCGGGGTCCATGCGCAGCAGCCCGCGGTGGGCGTCGCAGACCAGCAGCCGGCCCTCGGGGTCGATCTCGAGACCGAGCGGGCGCCCGCCGGTGGAGCCGACCTGCTCGACGGAGCCGTCGGGTCCCACCCGCAGCACGGCGCCGTCGACGGTGCCGGTGTAGACCGATCCCTCGTGGCGGCCGCTCGGGGCGACCACGACGTCCTCGGCGCCGTCGTGGTGGACCTGGTGGACGGTGACTCGGGTGCTCACGCGCACAGCCTGCTGTAGACGGGGCCGGAGAGGAACCCCGGCAGGACCTGCCGGGCGGACCCGGTGAGGTCGAGGTCCAGCACTCGGTCGGCGTCGACGAACACGATCCGACGCCCCTCGCCGCAGACGATGTCGTCGTCGGCGAGGTCGACGGCCGCCGCGTAGAACGACATCTCGTCCCAGGAGTCGTAGGCCTCGTGGAAGACGCTGGCCACCTCCACCAGCTCCAGCCGATCGGGCGGGAGCCGCACGCCGGTCTCCTCCTCCAGCTCGCGCACCGCACCGCCCAGGGCGTCCTCGCCCTCCTCCAGGTGGCCGCCGCAGAAGCCCCACTTCTCCGGGTCGATCACCGGGTGCTCGTCGCGCTCCTGCAGCAGCAGGCGTCCGTGGCGGTCGATCAGGACGACGCAGGCGAAGCGGTGCATGCGGTCCACTCAACCACCTCCTCGACCACCTCGTCCCGCACGCGGGCCTCGCTCAGAGCCGTGCGCGGTAGCGACGCCCGCGCAGCGCCTCCTCGACCAGCCCGACCTCGCGGCGCAGCGCCACGAGGCGCGCCTCCTCGGTGAGGAAGGTCTGCACCGCCGCCTCCACGACGTCCCCGTCAGCCACCTGGGGCAGGTCGGCCCGGGCCTCGCTGAGCCCACGGCGTACGGCGGCGTGACAACCCTCGACGTGCAGCACCGCGAACCGCGCCAGCACCACCGGGTGGCGCCTCAGGGTCGCGTAGCCGCGGAACTCCGGCGGGCACTGGTCGAGCAGCCAGGCACATGCCGTGGTCTCCCAGTCGGGGGCGTCGGGGGGTCGCACGGCACGCGGCCAGCCGGGCGGGGCGACGAGTCGGTCCATGGGGGCGATGGTACGCCGACGGTCGAACACGTGTTCGATGCCGGGCGGGATAGTCCGCACGCGTTCTCACCCTCAGCGCGAGCTCAGGGTGAGAACTCGTGCGGAGTAACCGCCCTGCCCCGGCCTCAGCCCGCCAGGAAGCTGAATCGCACCTCGCGCTCGTGGTTGTCCACGTTGAGGTCGACCAGGCACAGGCTCTGCCACGTCCCGAGCGCGAGCCGGCCGTCGAGGACCGGGAGCGTGGCGTACGGCGGGACCAGGGCCGGCATCACGTGCGACCGGCCGTGGCCCGGCGTGCCGTGCCGGTGCCGCCACCGGTCGTCGGCGGGCAGCAGGTCGGCCAGCGCCGCGAGCAGGTCGTCGTCGCTGCCGGCGCCCGTCTCGAGGACCGCCAGACCGGCGGTCGCGTGCGGGACGAACACGTGCAGCAGCCCGTCGCCCCGGCCACGGCACCACGCCTGGGCGCGGTCGGTGAGGTCGAGGACCACGTCGGCGGAGCCGGTGCGCACGGTGAAGGTGTCGGAGTCCATGCCCCCGTTCTACCCCCGCACGGCAGCGCTTTACCTGGACGTGACACGCGCGTCCCCGGAGCAGGCTCCCCGCTCCCCTAGCCTCGGCGGCGTGGAGGTCCTGTCCCTGGCGTGGCGCACCGACCTGGCGCTGCTCGCGCAGTCGGGCAGCGAGGTCGAGCACCACCCGGCGTACGTCGTCGTGCGCACGCCGCAGAACCCGACGTTCCGCTGGGGCAACTTCGTGCTCCTGCGCCGCACACCGCTCCTGCGGGACCTGCCGGGGCTGGCCGCCCGCGTGGAGGCGCTCCTCCCCGGCCTGGGCCACCACGCCGTCGGCATCGACGACCCGAGCGCCGGCCGTGAGGACGTCGACCGGCTGCGTCAACCGGGGTGGCGGGTGGCCGTCGACACCGTGCTGACCGCCGAGAGGGTGCTGCCGCCGCGCCAGCTGCAGCGCAGCGCGGTCGTGCGCGCACTGAGCGGCGACCGCGACTGGAGCCAGAAGGTCGCGCTCGACCTGGCCTGCGCCGAGGGCGCCGGCCCGGACTACGAGCTGTTCGCGACCCGCCGTGCAGCAGCCGAGCGGGCCGCGGTCGAGAGCCGCCACGGCGCGTGGCTCGGGGCGTTCGACGGCGACCGCCTGCTCGCCGGGCTCGGGATCTTCTGCGCCGGCGAGGGGCTGGCGCGCTTCCAGACCGTGCAGACCCACCCGGAGGCGCGGCGTCGGGGTCTGGCGCAGGCGCTGCTGCACCACGCGGGCACCCACGCGCTGGGCGAGCTGGGCGCGCGCACATTGGTGCTGGTGGCCGACCCCGACCACCACGCGCTCGACCTCTACCTCGGTGCCGGGTTCGTGCGCACCGAGCGCCAGGTGAGCGCGGAGTGCCTCAGGACTCCAGCCAGGCCGTGAAGGCCCGGTTGTCGTAGGGACGTCCCAGGAACTCCTCGACCAGGTCGGCGGCGTCCCTGCTGCCGCCGGCGGCCAGCACGGTGTCGCGGTACCGCGTGGCCACCTCCGGGGCGAACAGGTCGCCCGCGTCGAAGGCCGAGAAGAGGTCCTTGGCGATGACCAGGCTCCACATGTAGGTGTAGTAGCCCGAGCCGTAGCCCTCGAGGTGCCCGAAGCCGCAGTGGAAGTGCGTGTCGGGCACCTGCCCCCAGACGGCATAGCGGTCCGACAGCTCGCGCGAGCGCGCGGTCAGGTCGTCGGGCAGCTCGGCGTGGAAGCGGTAGGAGACGGCGGCGTAGTACATCTGGGTGCGCGCGTAGTAGCCCTTGCCGAACTCCTCGGCCGCCCGCATCCGGTCCACGAGAGCCTCGGGGATCGGCGTGCCGTCGGCGTCGACGGCGAACCCGGCGAGCACGCCGTGGTCCCAGGCCCACTCCTCGAGCATCTGGCTGGGCGCCTCGACGAAGTCCCACTCGGTGGCGACGCCGGAGAACCGCACCCACGGGTGCCGCCCGGCCAGGACGTGGTGCAGCAGGTGGCCGAACTCGTGGAAGAGCGTGACCACCTCGGAGTGGTCCATGCGGGTGCGTCCGAAGTTGCACACCAGCACGCCCTCGGGAAGCTGGCGTCCGGCGACACCGCGGACGAGGTCGAACTGCGCGGCGTGGTTGTACTTGCCCGGCCGCGGGTGGAGGTCGAGGTGGATGCGGCCCAGCCGCTCCCCGGTCTCCACCAGCACCACGTCGTACGTCGCCACCTCGGAGTGCCAGGAGGGCGCGTCGACCGGGAGGTACTCCAGGCCGAAGAGTCGGCCCGTCACGTCGAGCAACCCCTGGCGGACCCGCCCGGAGTCGAAGTAGGCCCGCACGGCCTGCCCGTCGACGTCGTACTGCTCGCGGCGCACGACCTCGCCGTAGTAGCGCGCGTCGGCCACGTCGAGCCGCTCGAGGTCCGGGTGGTCCTGCCGGGCCCGCTCGAGCAGGACCGCGGCGTCGCGCTCGGCGCTGGCGGTGGCGTCGCGGGCGACCCGGTCGACGAACTCGGCGATGGCGGCCCCGGTGCCGATCATCTTCTCCTCGGCGTCGTAGTCGGGCCAGGAGTCGTAGCCCAGCAGCCGTGCCTGCTCGTCGCGGACCTTCAGCAGGTCGGCGAGGACGGGGTCGTTGTCGGGCCAGCCGATGTTGAGGAAGGTGTGCATCACCGCGTGCCGCGCCTCGCGGTCGGCGGAGAACATCAGGAACGGGTTGGTGTCGGGGTAGCCCGTCGTGATCGTGACCGTGCCGTCCTCGGCGACCGGGTGGGACTCGACGTAGTCAGCCGGCAGGCCCTCCAGGGCGCTGGCCGGGACGCGGGTCTCCCCCGCTCCGTCGCGGATGTTGCGGGCGAACGCCTGGCCGAGGTCGGAGCCGCGTGCGGAGAGCTCGCGCAGCCGGGCGCGGGTCTTCTCGTCGCGGTCGACGCCGCTACGCTGGAAGGAGCGCAGCGCGTCCTCCAGCACCCGCTCCGCGCCGTCGGGCAGTCCGTCGGTGGGGGCGGCCTCCAGCACGGCATAGACCCCGGGGTCGAGCATGAGCGAGGTCCGCAGCTCGTGCAGCTGCTGCTCGTAGCCCTCCGCGCGCTCGCGCAGCGCAGCGTCGGGGTGCACCTGGGAGAGCAGGCCGGCCACGGCGAAGGCGTTGCCGAGGTCGACGTGCACGTCGTTCCACCGCGGCAGGCTCGCCGGGTCGCCGGGCGCGGTCGCGCGCAGGGCCTCGATGCGCTGCCGCGTGCGCTGGAGCCCGCCGAGCACCTGCTGGTCGAGGAAGTCGTTCCAGCCGTCGAGGTCGTCCACGGAGGGCAGGGTCACGGGCTGGAGGTCGCCCGCTGCGGGCGCGCTATCGGTCGGCACGCTGCGAGGCTACCCACGCGCTGTCACGGCGGTGTCACACCCGTAGGGCCCGTGTCGCGTCTCAGACCTGGGTGAGCCCCGGGTCCCGGGGCGGCTCGATGCCGCCGGCGCAGGAGGCCCGCGGCTCCGGAGCCGTCTCGCCGTTGCCGAGCTCGGCGATGAACAGGGCCAGACGCGGGTCGTCGGCCCCGGTCAGCGCCAGACGGCGCTCCCACACCACGACGACCACGGGTGCGTCGAGGCCGGACCACGGCGTCAGGATGCCGTTCTGCGGCAGTTGCTCGGCCAGCAGCGCGACCTCGTCGGCGTCGAGATCGGGGTCGTGGGCGATCACGACGGTGCCGTGCTCCAGGTCGTGCACGAGGTTCTCGGCGGGCACCTGCTCGTCGTACGCGCCGCAGTCGAGCCACTCCCCCGCGTGCGGTCCGCCGACGGGCGGCTCGGTCGGGTACTCCACCGCGTCGTCGGTGTGCGTCGTGGGCAGGTCCTCGAAGACCTCGACCGCGTCGAGGGTCAGGTCCACCGGCTCGGGTCGCAGCCGCTCGGCCACCTGCGGCAGCACCGTGGCGGCGGTCATCACGAGCAGCACCCCCAGGAGCGCGACCGCCAGCACCAGCGTCCGTCGCGCGCGGCTCACCCCTGCTCCAGCAGGCGCTCCACCCGCTCGACCTTCGCCGTCAGCTGACCGTCCCACCCGGGACGGATGTCGGCCTTCAGCACCAGCCCGACCCGCGGGGAGACCTCGGCGACGACGTCGACGGCGCGCTTGACCACGGCCATCACCTCGTCCCACTCCCCCTCGACGTTGGTGAACATCGAGTTCAGCTCGTAGGGCAGCCCCGACTCCTTCACCACGCGTACGGCGGCGGCGACCGCCTCGGAGACGCTGCCGGTCTCGTCGCCGCTGGTCGGGGAGATGCTGAACGCCACGATCATGGCGCCACCGTATCCAGCGGCTCCTCGAGCCTGATCAGCTCCCGCAGCCTGGCCCTCGCCTCGCGCCCGTGCGGCGCGACCGCCCCGGACAAATGGGTCGTGCCCCCCAGCGGGCGCCAGGGCGCGCGCTGAGGGGCACGACTGCGTGCTCGGGGCGGGTCAGCCCTTGAGCAGCGAGCGCAGGACGTACTGCATGATGCCGCCGTTGCGGTAGTAGTTCGCCTCGCCGGGGGTGTCGATGCGGACCACCGCGTCGAACTCCACGTCGCCGGCCTTGACCTTGAGCGTGCGGGGCGTGGTGCCCTCGTTGAGCTCGGTGATGCCGGTGATGGTGAACTCCTCCTCGCCGGTCAGGCCCAGCGACTCCGCGGACTCGCCCTCGGGGAACTGCAGCGGGATGACGCCCATGCCGATGAGATTCGAGCGGTGGATCCGCTCGAAGGACTCGGCGATGACGGCCTTGACTCCCAGCAGCGCGGTGCCCTTGGCGGCCCAGTCGCGCGAGGAGCCGGAGCCGTACTCCTTGCCGGCGAGCACGACCAGCGGGATGCCCGCGTCGATGTAGTGCTCGGAGGCCTCGTAGACGCTGGTGACCTCGCCGTCGGCGGTGAAGTCGCGCGTCACGCCGCCCTCGGTGCCCGGCGCCAGCTGGTTGCGCAGCCGGATGTTGGCGAAGGTGCCGCGGATCATGACCTCGTGGTTGCCTCGGCGCGAGCCATAGGAGTTGAAGTCACGCTGCTCGACACCGTGCTCGGCGAGGTAGCGGCCGGCCGGGCTGTCCTTCTTGATCGCGCCGGCGGGGCTGATGTGGTCGGTAGTGACCGAGTCGCCCAGCTTGAGCAGGACCCGCGCGCCCTCGATGTCGGTGACCGGGGTCGGCTCCTCCGGCATGCCGTCGAAGTACGGAGCCTTCCGGACGTAGGTCGAGTCCTCGTCCCACGTGAAGGTGTTGCCCTCCGGGGTGGGCAGGGAGCGCCAGCGCTCGTCGCCCTTGAAGACGTCGGCGTAGGAGGAGGAGAACATCTCGGAGTTGATCGCGCCGGCGATGGTCTCCTCGACCTCCTGCGGCGAGGGCCAGATGTCCTTGAGGAAGACCTCGTTGCCCTCGGTGTCGACACCCAGCGGGTCGTTGAACAGGTCGACGTCCATCGAGCCGGCCAGCGCGTAGGCGACGACCAGCGGCGGGGAGGCGAGGTAGTTCATCTTGATGTCGGGGCTGATGCGGCCCTCGAAGTTGCGGTTGCCCGAGAGCACCGAGACGACGGCGAGGTCGTGCTCGTTGACCGCGGCGGAGACCTCGGGGATGAGCGGACCGGAGTTGCCGATGCAGGTCACGCAGCCGTAGCCGACGAGGTTGAAGCCGAGCTTGTCGAGGTACGGCGTGAGGCCGGCCTTCTCGTAGTAGTCCGAGACGACCTGCGAGCCGGGCGCGAGCGTGGTCTTGACCCACGGCTTGCGGACCAGGCCCTTCTCCACGGCCTTCTTGGCCAGCAGCGCGGCGCCGATCATGACCGAGGGGTTGGAGGTGTTGGTGCAGGAGGTGATCGAGGCGATCGTCACCGCACCGTGGTCGAGGGTGAACTGGGTCCCGTCCTCGAGGGTCACCTCGACCGGGTTCGAGGGGCGACCGCCGTCCTTGGGCGCGGCCGAGGCCCAGTCCTTCGGCGGAGCGGCCTCGCCGCCACCGTTGCTCGTCGCGGGGTCGGAGGCCGGGAAGGTCTCCTCGACCGACTCGTCGTAGCCCTGGGTCTCCTGGGCGTCGGCGTCGACGTAGTCGACCAGCGCGGCGCGGAAGCCGGCCTTGGCCTCGGTGACCTCGATGCGGTCCTGTGGACGCTTCGGGCCGGCCAGCGAGGGGACGACGGTGGAGAGGTCGAGCTCGAGCTTCTCGGAGTAGCGCGGCTCCGCGTCGGGGTCGAGCCAGAGGCCCTGCTCCTTGGCGTAGCTCTCGACGAGCGCGATCTGCTCCTCGGAGCGGCCGGTGAGGCGCAGGTAGTCGATGGTCTGGTCGTCGATCGGGAAGACCGCGATCGTCGAGCCGAACTCGGGGCTCATGTTGCCGATGGTGGCGCGGTTGGCCAGCGGCAGCGCCGCGACACCGGGACCGTAGAACTCCACGAACTTCCCGACCACACCGTGCTTGCGGACCATCTCGGTGATGGTGAGCACCAGGTCGGTGGCGGTCGAGCCCTCGGGGAGCTCGCCGGAGAGCTTGAAGCCGACCACGCGCGGGATGAGCATGGAGACCGGCTGGCCGAGCATGGCGGCCTCGGCCTCGATGCCGCCGACGCCCCAGCCGACCACGCCGATGCCGTTGACCATCGTGGTGTGGGAGTCGGTCCCGACGCAGGTGTCGGGGTAGGCCAGCAGCTCGCCGTCGACCTCGCGGGTGAAGACGGTGCGGGCCAGGTGCTCGATGTTGACCTGGTGCACGATGCCGGTGCCCGGCGGGACGACCTTGAAGTCGTCGAAGGCGCCCTGGCCCCAGCGCAGGAACTGGTAGCGCTCGCGGTTGCGCTCGTACTCGATCTCGACGTTGCGCTCGAAGGCCTCGGGGCTGCCGAAGACGTCGGCCATGACCGAGTGGTCGATGACCATCTCGGCGGGCGCGAGCGGATTGATCTTGGTGGCGTCGCCGCCGAGGTCGGCCATCGCCTCACGCATGGTGGCGAGGTCGACGACGCAGGGGACGCCGGTGAAGTCCTGCATGATCACGCGCGCCGGCGTGAACTGGATCTCCTTGTCGGGGTCGGCGGTCTCGTCCCAGCCGGCCAGCGCCTTGATGTCCTCGGCGGTGATGTCGGCACCGTCCTCGGTGCGCAGGAGGTTCTCCAGGAGGACCTTGAGGCTGAACGGCAGGCTCTCGACGTCGAGGCCCTCACCGGTCACCTTGTCGAGGCGGAAGATCTCGTAGGACGCCCCGTTGACGTCCAGGGTGCTCTTGGCACCGAAGCTGTTCTTGCTACCCACTGACCAACATCTCCTCTGTCGCGTGTGCGCCGGCGGTCTGCCGCCATCTTGCCGTCGAGCCGGTGACCTGCGGAAGTCAGGTTCACCTCAGCAACTCTCTCGACATCAAGATACACGACATCGAGTGATGTGGCGGCCACCCCTCCGGGCGCGGGTAGAGTCCGCCGGTGCTCTCGGTCCGGCCCCTTTCCCCCTCGGTCGGGACGCCGTACCTCAGGCTCGTCGTGGCGGGCTTCCGGCAGCAGGCGGCCTACCGGCTCGCCGCACTGGCGGGCCTGGTCGCCAACACGACCTTCGGCTTCCTCAAGGTCGCCCTGCTGCTGGCGACGGTGCAGGCCGCGGGCGGCGAGCTCGACGGGTACGACGTCGGCACCATGTCGGCCTACGTCTGGCTGTCCCAGGGGCTGCTCGGGTCGGTGAACCTCTACGGCCGCTCGGAGATGGCCGAGCGGATCCGCACCGGTGACGTGGTCGTGGACTTCCTGCGCCCTCTCGACGTGCACGCCGGCGCCGTGGCCATGGAGGTGGGTCGCGGACTGTTCGCGCTGCTCCCCCGCGGCGTGCCGTCGGTGCTGGTCGGCGCCCTGGTCGTGGGGATGACCATGCCGACGACGCCGGGGCCCTACCTGCTGGGCGCTGTGAGCGTGCTGCTCGGCATCACCGTCTCCGCCGCGACCGCCTACCTCGTGGCCGCGACCGGGTTCTGGCTGGTGGAGACGCGGGGCGTGGCGCTGCTCTACATGGTCGTGGCGGGGTTCCTGGCCGGGCTCTACGTGCCGATCGCGATCTTCCCGGCGCCGCTGTTCTGGCTTGCCTCGGCCTCGCCCTTCCCGTCGATGCTGATGTACCCCGTGGACGTGCTCTCCGGGCGCGTCGACGGGCTCGCCTCGGTCGGGCTGGTGGCCGCCCAGGTCGGCTGGCTGGTCGTGGTCGGTGCGCTGGGCCAGCTGATGACGCGTCGTGGGCGGCATCGCCTGGAGGTGCAGGGTGGCTGAGTCGCCCCTGGCCCAGCCCGTGGCGCGCCCGGCGCCCCACGGCGGCGTGCTGGCGCCGTACCGAGCGGTGCTGGCCTCGCGCATCCGCTCGCAGGCCAGCTACCGCACCAGCTTCGGCCTCGACCTCGGCAGCTCGCTGCTGGTCGGGCTCACCGAGCTGGCCGAGGTGGCGGTGCTGTTCACCAGTGTCTCGGCGATCGGTGGGTTCGACCTGGCCGCGATGCTGCTGGTCTTCGGTCTCGCCGACCTGTGCTTCTCGCTGGCCGACATGGTCGTCGGGCACTGCGACAACCTCCCGGAGTACGTCCGCACCGGGCGTCTGGACGTGTTCTACCTGCGTCCGCAGCCGCTACTGCTGCAGCTGGTCACCAGCGACATCAGCCTGCGCCGACTCGCGCGTGCGGCCGTCGGCCTGGTGGCGCTCGTGGTCGGACTGGTGGTCAACGACCTCGCCTGGGGTGCCGGGGCCGTCGGGCTGCTCGCCGTCGCCCTGGTCAGCGGCACGGTCACCTTCGCGGCGCTGTTCGTGTGGGCCGGCGGGCTGCAGTTCTTCCTCGTCAACGGCTCGGAGATGACCAACGCGTTCGTGTACGGCGGTCGGTACGCCGCCACGCAGCCCGGCACCGTCTGGGGCCGGCCGCTGGTCGTGGTCTTCGGCTTCTTCTTCCCGATGGCCTTCACGGCCTACCTGCCGGCCGCCACGCTGCTGGGGCTCGACACCTTCGCCGGGCTGCCGGACTGGGCTGGTTGGCTGGCGCCGGTCGCCGCCGTGTGGGCCTGGGTCGCCGCGGGGCTGAGCTGGCGCACCGGCGTACGTCACTACCAGGGAGCGGGCGGATGACCTCTCACATCATCGAGACCGACGGCCTGACCCGGACCTTCCGGGTGCGCGAGGGCGTGCGACGGCGCACCGTGGTGGCCGTCGACGACCTGTCGCTGCGGGTGGAGGCCGGCGAGGCAGTCGGTTACATCGGCGCCAACGGGGCGGGGAAGTCCACGACGATCAAGATGCTCTGCGGCATCCTCGTGCCGACCTCCGGCGAGGTCCGCACCTGCAGGCTGCGCCCGGTCGCCGAACGGCGCCGGCTGGCCCGTGAGATCGGTGTGGTCTTCGGGCAGCGGTCGCAGCTGTGGTGGGACCTGCCCACCGGCGAGTCCTTCGCCCTGCTGGCCGCCATCCACCGGCTCTCCCCCGCCGACGCCGCGGCCCGGCGCGAGGAGCTGGTGGAGCGGCTGGAGCTGGGCGAGTTCCTCACCACTCCGGTGCGGCAGCTCTCGCTGGGTCAGCGGATGCGCGCCGAGGTGGCCGCCGCGCTGCTCCACCGGCCCCGGCTGGTCATCCTCGACGAGCCCACCATCGGGCTGGACGTGCTGTCGAAGCAGCGGCTGCGCGAGTTCCTGGTGACCGAGCGGCGCGACCACGGCACCACCCTGCTGCTCACCACCCACGACATGGGCGACGTGGAGCGGCTCTGCGACCGCGTCGTGCTCGTCGACCGCGGCCGGACCGTCCACGACGGCAGCCTCGGCGCGCTCTCGCGCACCGTCGGCGCCCAGCGCGTGATGACCGTCGACCTCGCGTCCTCCGTGCCCTCCCTGGCGCTGCCCGACGGTGCCACCCACCTCGGCGAGGAGGGCCACGGCCTGCGCCACCGCATCGGCTTCGACCCCGACCGGGTCACCGCCGCCGCGGTCCTCGCCGCTGTCAGTGCCGACGCCGAGGTGCTCGACCTCTCGATCGAGGAGCCGGACGTCGAGGACGTGGTGCGACGCGTCTATCGGTCCCGCCGCTGACTGCCGAGCCGTCACTCACGCACGGCCCAACCGTCACTCACGCACGCCCGAGCCGTCTACCACGCGTGCCAGCGACGTCTCGGCCATGCGCCAGCGACCTCTCGGCCATGCGCCAGCGACCTCTCGGCCATGCGCGGCTGACCTCTCGGCGGGTCAGTCCCAGTGGAAGAGGGCCACGCACTCGACGTGGTGCGTCATCGGGAAGAGGTCGAGCGCGCGGAGGGAGGCCAGGGAATACCCCGCCTCGCGCAGGTACGCCGTGTCCCGGGCCAGGGCCGCCGGGTCACATGCGACATAGGCGATCCGACGGGGGGTGCGGCGCGCGACCTCGCGGACGACCTTGCGGCGCGCCCCCTGGCGCGGCGGGTCCAGCACGACCAGGTCGACCGGCCCACTCAGCAGATCGCCGCGCGGGCGGCCGAGGACGCGCTCCACGTCGCCGGAGACGGCTTCCCAGCGGCCGGGGAGGGTGGCGAGGTTGGTGCGCGCGTGCGAGACGGCGGTGCGGTCGCCCTCGACCAGCCCGACGGCGCCCGAGCGGCCCACGGCCTCGCCGAGGAAACGGGCGAACAGCCCGACGCCGGCGTACAGGTCCAGGACGCGGTCGCCGGGCTGCGGCTCGAGGCCGGCGAGCACGGTCTCGACGAGCACCTCGGCGGCGCCGGGGTGCACCTGCCAGAAGCCGCCCGGGGCGACGGAGAACTCCACGCCGCGGACCGTGTGCAGCTCCCGCTCCGAGACCCGGCCGCGACCGTCGATGAGGCAGTCGTCGATCTCGACGACCTCGTGGCTGCGGTGCTGGCGCATACCGCGGCGGCCGTCGCCCAGGTCGACGTAGCGCTGCCGGGTGCGCCAGCGCAGCCCGTCGACGTCGCCGGGCACCGCCTCGACCTCGACGTCGACCTCGAGGCCGGCCAGTCGCACCATCTGCTCGCGCACGACGCCGGCCTTCAGCGCACGCTGCGCCGGCAGGCGCACGTGCTGCAGGTCGCAACCGCCGCACAGTCCCGGACCGGCGAACCGGCACGGCGCCTCGACGCGGTCCGGCGAGGCCTCCAGCACCTCCACGGCGTCACCGCGCCAGAACCGGTCGCCCTCGGCGCCCTCGGTGATCTCGACGACCACGCGCTCGCCGGGCAGCGTGTGCCGGACGAACACGACCGGACCGTCCTCCTGCCGCAGCACGCAGTGCCCGCCGTGGGCGACGGGCCCGACCACGCCCTCGAGGCGCGACCCGACCGGGCCGCTCATCGGCGGTCCCGGACGTCGCCACGACGCAGGTCGCCGGGGCGCACCCGCGTGTCGTCGTCGTAGGCCCGCTCGCGCGCGGCCTCCGAGGACTGCAGCTGGTAGGGCACGGAGATGACCATGATCCCGGGCTGGAACAGCAGCCGACCCTTGAGCCGCAGGGCGGTCTGGTTGTGGAGCAGCTGCTCCCACCACCGGCCGACGACGTACTCCGGGATGTAGACGGCCACGACGCCGCGCGGGTTGGCCCGGCGGATCTCGGTGGCGTACTCGACGATCGGGCGGATCAGCTCGCGGTACGGCGAGTGCAGCACCTTCAGCGGCAGGTCGATGTCACGCTCGTCCCACTCGGCCATCAGCGCCGACGTGGCCCGCCCGTCGGTGGCGACGTAGACGCCCTCGAGGGCGTTGGGCCTGGTCGCTTTCGCGAAGGCCAGGGCCCGCAGGGTCGGCTTGTGCAGCTTGCTGACCAGCACCATCGCGTGGACCCGCGTGGGGAGGACCTTGTCCTCCTCGTCCGCGGCCAGCTCGGCCGAGACCCGGTCGTAGTGGGTGCGGATCGCCTGCATCACGACGTAGAAGAAGGTGATGGCCAAGATGGTGATCCAGGCGCCGGCGAGGAACTTGGTGACCACGACGACCACCAGCACCAGCGAGGTCATCGTGAGCCCCACGGCGTTGAGCACCCGGGCTCGCATCATGCGGTGCCGCTCGGCGGCGTCACGCTCCTCGGCCAGCGCGCGGGTCCAGTGCCGGACCATGCCGAGCTGGCTGAGCGTGAAGGAGACGAAGACCCCGACGATGTAGAGCTGGATCAGCCGGGTGACCTCGGCGTCGAAGGCCCAGATCAGCACGATCGCGAGGGCGGCGAGCGCGACGATGCCGTTGGAGTAGGCCAGCCGGTCGCCCCGGGAGCCGAACGCGCGCGGGGCGTAGCCGTCGCGGGCGAGGATCGAGCCGAGGACCGGGAAGCCGTTGAAGGCCGTGTTGGCCGCGAAGAGCAGGATCACCGCGGTCACGGTGACGGTGAAGTAGAAGCCCGGCGGGAAGCCGGAGAAGACCGACTCGGCGATCTGGCTGATCAGGGTGTCCAGGTCGTAGTCCTCGGGGACCGGAGCCCCGTCGAGGAAGAGCCGGTCGCGGTCGGACGGGTCGACGATCCGCACCCCGATCTCGCGGGCCAGGATGATGACGCTGAGCATCATCGTGACCGCGATCAGGCCCAGCAGCAGCAGCGTGGTGCCGGCGTTGCGGGCCTTCGGCCGACGGAACGCGGGTACGCCGGTCGAGACCGCCTCGACACCGGTCAGCGCCACGCAGCCCGACGAGAACGCCCGCGCCAGCAAGAAGACCAGGGCCAGCGTGGTCAGCGGCCCCTCGAGCCCCTCGTGCGGCACGATCGTGATGTCGGCGGACGCGGCCCGGGGCAGGTTGCCCGACCACCAGCGCACCGCACCGACCACGACCATCGCGCCCATGGCGAGCATGAAGAGGTACGTGGGGGCGGCGAAGATCGCCCGCGACTCCCGCACGCCGCGCAGGTTCAGCGCGGCGACGAAGGCGACGAGGCCCGCCGCGACCGCGCCCTCGTGGCCGCTGAGCACCGGCAGGGCCGCCGCGGCGTACTGCGCCCCGGCCGAGATCGACACCGCGACCGTGAGGACGTAGTCGATGAGCAGGGCGCTGGCCACCGTGGTGCCGGCCTTCTCCCCCAGGTTGGTCCGGGCGACCTCGTAGTCGCCACCGCCGGAGGGGTAGGCCTGCACGGTCTGGCGGTAGGACGCGATGACCACGGCCATCACGACGGCGACGGCGACGCCGACCTGCCAGGAGTAGGTGTAGGCCGACGCGCCGGCCAGCGAGAGCATGATCAGGATCTCGTCGGGCGCGTAGGCGACCGAGGAGAGCGCGTCGCTGGCGAAGACCGGCAGCGCGATGCGCTTGGGGAGCAACGTCTCCCCCAGCTGGGAGCTGCGCAGCTTGCGTCCCAGGAGGATCCGCTTCGAGACGTCGCCGACACCCACGGACCGGAAGGCTACGGCACGTGCGGCCCCGGAGGTCACTTGCGGATAGCGTGGTCCCGTGCACGTCGTGATCATGGGGTGCGGCCGGGTCGGCTCGACCCTCGCCCGCTCCCTGGAGGACCGCAACCACACCGTCTCGGTGATCGACTCCGAGCCGGATGCCTTCCGACGCCTTGGGCCGGGGTTCAACGGCGACAAGATCGCCGGGATGGGCTTCGACCAGGAGGTCCTGGAGAAGGCCGGCATCCGGCGCGCGGACGCGTTCGCCGCGGTCTCCTCCGGTGACAACTCCAACATCATCGCCGCTCGGGTGGCCCGCGAGACCTTCGGCATCCAGCAGGTCGTGGCCCGCATCTACGACCCCGGCCGCGCCGAGGTCTACCAGCGCCTGGGCATCACCACGGTCGCCACCGTGAAGTGGACCGCCGACCAGGTGCTGCGCCGGATCCTGCCCGCCGGCGCCGAGCCCGACTTCCGCGACCCCAGCGGAACGGTGCGCGTGGACCACATCACCGTCCCCGACGTCTGGATCGGTCAGAAGACCATCGACCTGCAGCTGCAGAGCAAGTCGCGCATCGCGTGGATCGACCGGCTCGGCGAGGGCATGCTGCCCACCCGCGAGACGATCCTGCAGGAGGGCGACATGCTGCACCTGGTCATCCGTGAGCAGATGGCCGCCCACACGTTCGCGGTCCTCGACAAGGGACCGGAGGAGAGCTGATGCGCGTCGCCATCGCCGGGGCCGGGGCCGTCGGCCGGTCCATCGCCCGCGAGCTGATCGGCAACGGCCACGAGGTCCTGCTGATCGACAAGAACGCCCAGGCCATCAAGCCCGAGCGGGTGCCGGACGCCGAGTGGTTGCTGGCCGACTGCTGCGAGATGTCCTCGCTGGAGGAGGCACGCCTGGACCGCTGCGACGTGCTGATCTCCGCCACCGGCGACGACAAGGCCAACCTCGTGGCCTCGCTGCTGGCCAAGACCGAGTTCGGGGTCCCCCGCACCGTCGGCCGGGTCAACCACCCCAACAACGAGTGGCTCTTCAGCGAGGCGTGGGGCGTGGACGTCAACGTCTCGACGCCCCGCATCATGTCGGCGCTGGTCGAGGAGGCGGTCACGGTCGGCGACCTGGTGCGCCTGTTCACCTTCCGCCAGGGCAACGCCAACCTCGTTGAGATGACCCTGCCCTCCGACAGCCCGTACGTCGGCAAGCCGGCCGGTCTGGTGCCGCTGCCGGAGTCCTGCGCGCTGGTGACGATCCTGCGCGACGGGCAGGTCTACACCCCCAACCCGGAGCAGCCCATCGAGTCCGGCGACGAGCTGCTGTTCGTCGTGCCGGCCGAGAAGGAGGACGAGCTCGAACGGCTGCTCGCGCCGTCCACCCACGGCGGCTGAGGGCGACCGCACCACTCAGGGGGCCAGCGGCTCCACGGGCGTCCGGTTGCGGCCGAGCACCCATAGCATCCCCGCCAGCGCGGCCAGCTGCAGCGGCCAGCCCAGCGCGATCTTGAGGATGCCGAGCGCGGCGATCGCGAAGTCGGTGTCGATCGACCCGCTCCAGCCGCCCAGCCACAGCGGCGCCTGCAGGACCACGCGCACGACGCAGGGCACGGCGAGCAGCCAGGTCAGCGTCGTGCACAGCCGCACGACCTGCTTGTCGCGGTGCCACTCGGTCACCTCGCCGGTCACCGAGCCGACCATGAAGCCGACCAGCGGCCAGCCGATCAGGCAGGTGACGGCCATGACGACGGCGTACCCGCCGTTGTAGAGCAGGCCGGGCAGGAAGTAGGCCAGCGCCTGCTCGTCCTCGCTCCCGCCCCGGGAGGCGGCGAGGCGGACGAAGAACCAGCCGATGCCGATGCCGAAGAGCGCGTTGACGACGAACTGCACCGTCGAGCGCTGCACGAGCCGGACCACGAGCAGGAGCACGGCGACGCCGACGCTGACGCCCAGGGCGACCTGCAGCTCGCGCGTCGTCAGCCACAGCACGGTGAAGACGATCGTCGGGACGGCGGCCTCGACCATGCCGCGTCGCCCGCCGAGGGCCTTGGCGAGCTGGCCGCGGACGACCTCCTCGACCGTCACCCCCGGTGCCAGCTGGTGGTCGCTCATGGCAGCAGCTGGTAGCGGGGGTTGAAGATCACCCGCTGCCCCTCGTGGACGCCGATCCGGCCCTCGACCTCGATCGAGACGCCCGGGTCGATGCCGACGATGCGCCGGCGTCCCAGCCAGATGATGGTCAGTGCCCCCGAGCCGTCGAAGAGCTCGGCCTCCAGCGCGGGCACGCCGCCGCGGGGGCGCAGAGTCACGGTGCGCAGCGTGCCCTGCAGGCGCACCCGGGCGCGGTCCTCGGCCTCGGCGATGGTGTCCTTGCCAGGCTCGACGTAGGTCTTGAGCATGTCGCGGGCGAGCATGTCCGAGCTGTTGGCCCAGCGCGAGATGCTGCGACGCAGGCGGGACTTCTCGGCCACGGGGCGCCTAGCCCCCCACGCGGCGCGCGCCCTCGGGCAGCGCGAGCGGCAGCGGCTCCCCGACGGGCATCGCGCCGTCACCGCGGCGGACGGCGACGGTGCTGATGACGGCGTCCCACGTGTCGCGGTCGGCGCCGGGACGGGCCGGGCCACCGATCAGCGTGGCGCGCAGCATCCAGCGCGCGCCGTTGATGCCGATGATCCGCGAGAGCTGTTGGCCGGTGCGGCCGTCGGACAGCGTCCGGGTCAGCTCGCACTGCAGCTCGGTGCCCCACCGGCCCTGCTCCTCGGTCGCGGTGCCGCCGCGCTGGGACATGTCCGCCGCGATCTGGGGGCGCACCTCGCTCCACAGGTCGCCGTTGCGAGGAGCCGCGAACGCGCGCAGCTCCAGCGCGCCCGCGGGCCCGGTCAGCAGGACCGCCTGGACCTCGCCGCTGGCCTCGTCGACCTGCAGGCGCAGCTCGGTGCCCACGACCGGGGCGATCAGCAGCGAGCCGAGGTCGATGCGCTGCACACCCTCGGGCAGGTCGGGCATGTCGGAGACGTCGTAGGGCCCGGCGGGCGGGCTGGTCTGCTCCTCGGACCCCTCAGCCGGCTCGGTCGCGGCCTGGTCCGGGGTCTCCGGCTCAGTGGCGGACTTGCGGCGGAACTTCACGAGCGCTCCCTCGAGTGGCGGGTCAGGTACCGGTAGAACCGTAGCCCCCGCTGCCCCGGGCGGAGTCCGGCAGGGCGTCGACCTCGACGAACGCGGCTCGTTCGACCCGCTGGACCACCAGCTGGGCGACGCGCTCGCCGCGGCGCAGCTCCACCGGCTCGGCCGGGTCGAGGTTGACCAGCAGCACCTTGACCTCGCCGCGGTAGCCGGCGTCCACGGTGCCGGGCGTGTTGACGATGGAGACGCCGTGCCGGGCGGCCAGCCCCGAGCGCGGGTGCACGAGACCGACGTACCCCTCCGGCAGCGCGAGGGCGATCCCGGTCGGCACCAGCGCGCGCTCCCCCGGCGCGAGCACGACGTCGACGGTGGTGTGCAGGTCGGCGCCGGCGTCGCCGGGGTGCGCGTAGGACGGGAGCGGCAGCTCGGGGTCCAGTCGCACCACGGGGACGGGCAGGGCAACGGGCAGTGAGGAGGCCTGGTCGTCCACGGCAGGGACCCTAGTGCGAGACTCCTGTCCCGTGGACACGGGCACGCACTACCGCGAGCGGCTCGCCGTGCCGATCCGGTGGTGGGCCCAGGGGACGATGCTGGTCGCCAGCCTCTGGTTGGCGGTGATCGTCGCGGTCCCCGGCCCCTTCGCGTGGGCCGTCACCTTCGTCGCCGCCGCGCTCATGGTCGCCTTCTTCCTCTCGTACGGCGGCGCCGTGCTGAGCGTGCAGGACGGCTGGTTCCGCGCCGGCCGCGCGAAGGTCGAGGTCCGCTTCGTCGATGAGGTGCAGGCGCTGGATGCCGAGCAGACCCGACTGGTGGCCGGTCGCGACGCCGACGCCCGCGCATACCTGCTGTTGCGGCCCTACCGCAGCAAGGCGGTCAAGGTGTCGCTGCGCGACCCGGCCGACCCCACGCCGTACTGGCTGGTGAGCACGCGTCGCCCCGAGCGGCTCGCCGAGGCGCTGAGCCGCGCCGTCGACGCCGCCGGCTGATCTCCCTGATGATCCCGGGCTGGTCCCTCCCCCTCCGGTGGGGTGCTGCAGGGGGCTAGGGTCGGACCATGTCCAAGGTCTGGTCTGTGATGGAGAAGGGCTCGGCGGTCGGTGCCGCCGTCGTCACCCGCAAGGTGCTGACCACGGGGTGGTCGAAGGCCGCGCGCCGCAAGCCGCCGGCGAACCCGGCCGACCCCGACGTCAACATCGGTGAGGCCCTGGCCTGGGCGGTCGCCACGGGGGCTGCGGTCTCGGTCGCGCGCATGCTCGCCATGCGCGGCGCCGCCCGGTACTACACGAAGTCCGCGGGGCACCTGCCCCCGGGACTCGAGAAGGACGGGGTCTGACCCGTCCTCCCTGATCTGCCCAGCTGGTCTGCCCAGCTGAACCGCTGGTCGGCTGACGCCTGAGGACCCCCGAGGGCCTCAGGCGCAGTCGAAGCAGATCTTCTTCTTGGCGTCCGCCAGCTGCGAGCGGTGGTGCACCAGGAAGCAGCTCATGCAGGTGAACTCGTCCTCCTGCTTGGGCTTCACCTCGACGGCAAGCTCCTCGTGCGACAGGTCGGCTCCGGGGAGCTCGAAGTTCTCCGCCGCCTCGGTCTCGTCCTCGTCGACCTTGCCCGAGCTCTTGTCGTGGCGGCGTGCCTTGAGCTCCTCGATGCTCTCCTCGGAGGAGTCCTCCTCGTTCTTGCGTGGCGCGTCGTAGTCGGTTGCCATCGTCGTCACTCCCCTCGTCCGGTCGATCGGCGCCACAGTGTGCACCATCGCCGGGGACCACTCCACACCGGTCTGGTGTGGCGGGCGGTGAACAGTGGGTGACGTCGCGCTATTCCCCTCCCGGGGAGGTCACCCCTGCGGGGTCGCGGGGGCGGCGTACCCGGCCTCCAGGACCGCCTCGCAGAACACGTCGTACGCCGCCGCGGGGGCCGCCACGAGCAGGTCACGCCCGGAGGCGCCGGTGTGCAGCTCCCATCGCGCGCCCGCGGCGCGCGCGACGAGCGCCGCCGCCGCGTGGTCCCACAGGTTCACGCCCTCCTCGACGTAGGCGTCGAGGTGCCCCGAGGCGAGCAGGCACAGGTCGAGCGCGCACGAGCCCAGGCGGCGGATGTCGCGCACCCGGGGCAGCAGCCGCACCAGGGACTCCGCCTGACGGCGACGCACCTCACGGTCGTAGGAGAAGCCGGTCGCGACGAGCATCTGCGACAGCGGCTGCGGGTCGCGCGCCCGCACCGGCACGCCGTCACGGGCGCCGACGGGCTCCCCGTCCTCGAGGTGCGCGCTCCAGGTGGAGCCGGTCGGGACCTCCAGGACGGTCCCGGCGACGGTCGACCAGCCGTCCGGTGCCGCGTCGTCGGCCACCTGCGCGGCGACGGAGACGGCGTGGCGCGGCAGCCCGTAGAGGAAGTTCACGGTGCCGTCGATCGGGTCCAGGACCCACCGCAGGCCCGACGTGCCGGGCCGGTCCTCCCCCTCCTCCCCCAGGATCGTGTCGTGGGGCCGGGCAGCGACCAGCCGCGCGCGCAGCAGCTCCTCGCTCGCGCGGTCGGCCGCGGTGACCACGTCGACGTCGCTGGACTTGGTGGCCGCGACCTCGACACCTCCGGCCGCGTGCTCCCGGACCAGGGCGGCGGCCTCGGTCGCGACCTCGCGGGACAGGGCGGCGAGGTCGCGCGGGTCGGTCACGTGTCGCGGCCGCAGAGGGCGGGTCGCTCGGCGCGCGGGTTGGCGCAGCAGCCCACGGGGCAGACGTCCCACATCGCGCCGATCCCGCCGGTGGCGGCCCGCACGACGTCCTCGCCGCGCTCGACGGTGGCCCGCTCGACCAGCAGGTCACGCACCATCGACACGAAGCGCGGGTCGGTGCCGGCGGTGGCCGCCCGCGTCGCGGGCAGGCCCACCTCCTTCGCGGTGGCCAGCGCCTCGGTGTCGAGGTCGTAGACGACCTCCATGTGGTCGGAGACGAAGCCGACGGGCACGATCACGGCCGCGGCGGCCCCGCGCTCCTTCATCGCGGTGAGGTGGTCGTTGACGTCGGGCTCGAGCCACGGCACCTGCGGCGAGCCCGAGCGCGAGCAGTAGACCAGCGCGTGGTCGTGGCGGGTGCCGGTCTCCTCCGCGACGCGGTCGACGATGCTGCGGGCGACGTCGAGGTGCTGCGCGACGTAGGCACTCCCCTCCTCCCAGTCCTTCTCCGGGTCGCCGCTGCGCTCGCTCATGGCCGTGGGGATCGAGTGGGTGACGAACACCAGCTCGGCACCGGCCCGGACGTCCTCGGGCAGGTCGGCCAGCGCGGCGAGCACCGCGTCGACGTTGGGCTCCACGAAGCCGGGGTGGTTGAAGTAGTGGCGCAACTTGTCCAGGCGCACGGGCGAACCCTCGGGGCCGGGACCGTCGCCGAGCGGGTCGACGGCGTCCCAGAGGTTCTCGCGGTACTGCCGGCACGACGACCACGAGCTGTAGGCGCTGGTCACGAAGCAGGCGGCGCGGGTGATGCCGTCCTCGGCCATCTGCCGCAGCGTGTCGGTGAGGAACGGGTCCCAGTTGCGGTTGCCCCAGTAGACCGGGAGGTCGATCCCCGCGCCGGCGAGCTCGGTGCGGATCGCGGCCAGCAGGTCGCGGCACTGGTCGTTGATCGGAGAGCGACCGCCGAAGAGGAAGTAGTGCTCGCCCACCTCCTCGAGCCGCTCGCGCGGGATGCCCCGGCCCCGCGTGACGTTCTCCAGGAACGGCACGACGTCCTCGGGCTTCTCCGGACCTCCGAAGGAGACGAGCAGCAGGGCGTCGTAGGGGCTCACGTCGGGGCTGGCCATGCCCACATCGTAGGAACCCGCCTTCTCACCCTGGAGGATCACCCGAGATTTAGCCGGGACCCGGCAGAGGTCCTAGGTTCCGGGCATGGCAGGCGGCGGTGCTGGAGGCGGGCTGAGGAGCTACCGGGACGTGCTGACGCACCCCGGCGCGCTCGCGTTCTCGCTGACGGGTCTGGTGGCTCGGCTGCCGATCTCCATGGCCGGTCTCGGCATCGTGCTGCTGGTCGAGGGGGCGACCGGTTCCTACGGCCTGGCCGGCTCGGTCTCAGCGGCCTACATGGTCGCCAACGCGGTGCTCGCCATCGCGCAGGGCCGGCTGCTGGACCGCTGGGGGCAGGGACCGGTCCTGGCCGTGGCGGGCACGGTCTTCGGCATCGCGACCTCGCTGCTGGTCTGGTCGGTCCAGGCGGACTGGCCGCGCACCGCGTCGTACGTCGCCGCGGCCGTGGCGGGGGGCTCGCTGCCCCAGATCGGCTCGGCCGTGCGTGCCCGCTGGGCGCAGGTGCTCGACCGGCCGGCGCAGGTGCAGACCGCGTACGCCCTCGAGGCCGTCTTCGACGAGGTCGTCTTCATCCTCGGCCCGATCCTGGTGACGGTGCTCGCCACGCTCGTGCACCCCGTGCTCGGGCTGGCGGTGGCCGCCGCCGCGGGGTCCCTGGGCTCGTGGGCGTTCGCCGCCCAGCGCTCCACCGCTCCCCCGGCCCACCCGCACCGGCGCGGGGGTGACCGGCGCGTGCCGCTGCCCTGGCGCACGCTGGCTCCGCTCACGGTCGTCTCCGCGTGCCTGGGCGTCCTCTTCGGTGCTGCTGAGGTGACCACGGTCGCGTTCGCGGACGAGCAGGGGGCTCCCGCCTGGGCCGGCGCGCTGCTGGCCCTGTGGGCCTTGGGCAGCCTGGTCTCCGGCGTCGTCACCGGTGCGCTGACCTGGCGTACCTCGGTCACCACGCGACTGCGGGTGGGGGCGAGCGCGATGGCGCTGGCCATGGCGCCGCTGTGGCTGGTCGGGTCGCTGCCGCTGATGGGGCTGGTGCTGCTCATCGGGGGTGCCGCCATCGCCCCGACGCTCATCGCCACGATGTCGCTGGTGCAGTCCAGCACCCCCCGCGCCCGCCTCACCGAGGGGATGGCCCTCGTGCAGACCGGCCTGGTCGCCGGCGTCGCTCCCGGTGCCGCTGCCTCCGGCTTCGTCGTCGACCACTACGGCGCCAACCCGGCGTACCTCGTGTCCCTGGCCGCCGGCCTCCTCGCCGCGCTGGCCGCGCTCACGCTGCCGCGGCCCCCGGTGTCCGACGGCGACTGACCGACCTCAGACGCTGGCGGGTCCCCGCGGCACCGGCGCCTGCCAGCCGCGCCACATCGACAGCAGCCGCCACACCAGGCAGACCGTGGCCCCGGCCGCGGCGGCCAGGCCGAACGGCACGTCCGCACGGTCGAGCAGCACCGCGACGAGCGCCCCTGCCAGCGCAGGGGTCGCGTAGAGCTCGCCCCGGAAGATCACCGGTACGCGGCCGGCCAGCACGTCGCGCATCATGCCGCCGCCGATGCCGGTCGCCATCCCCAGCAGCGCTGCCGGCAGCGGCCCCAGGCCGTAGTCGACGGCCTTGAGCGCCCCGGCGACGCAGAACAACGAGAGACCGAAGGAGTCGAAGACGTTGACCAGCCGCTCCATCCGGCCCAGCGCCGGGTGGTAGAGGAAGGTCACCAGGCCGGCAGCGACCGGCACGAGGAGGTAGCGCCAGTCCTGCAGCGCGGCCGGCGGCGTGGCGTCGATGAGCACGTCGCGCAGGAACCCGCCACCGAGGCCGGTGACACCGGCCAGGACCATCACGCCGAAGACGTCGAGCTCCTTGCGGACCGCGACGAGCGCGCCGGAGATCGCGAAGACGAAGATGCCGACGAGGTCGAGGGCGACCAGGGTCACGCTGGGTTCGGGGGTCGGCACCCGCGCAGGCTACCCACAGCCGGGGGCCGGGACCCAGCGGCCGCGGACGACCTCAGCGCACCCCGTAGAACGGCGAGGTCAGCGGCCAGTCGCGGGCGATCCAGTCGGGGACGAAGGCGTCCAGCGTGGACTCGAGCTCGCTGCCGACGTACTCGTCCCGCACCCACCACGAGATGACGGCGTCGCACCCGGGGCCGTCACCGGGATCGACGTAGACGCAGCCGATCAGCTCGGTCTCCTCGGCGTCGAGGAGCGCGTAGTTGAAGGACTCGTGGGTCTGCATCTCCTCCCAGTGCCGCTGCAGGTCCTCGCGGTCGGCCTCGGCGCTCATGTCGGCCGGCGGCCAGCCCCAGGCGTCGCCGTAGATCGCCCACAGCCGCTCCCGCGAGCCCATGACGGCCTGCATGTCCTTCTCGGTGTCGTCGGCGGTGATGGGACGCAGGTGGTGGCCGGTGGGCAGGTCCACCCGCAGCGGGTGCTCCCAGTCCGTCGGGAGCCAGGTCGTGGTCATGAGCAGATGGTGGAGCCTGCGAGCAGCGGTGCGCCACGCAAATGTGCGGCGGGTCCGACGCACCGCCGCACCCCGAGCGCACCGCGAGCGCGCCACGGGCCCCTCGGGCGCCGGGGTCCCTGGTCCGGGGCGTCTCCTGGCGTAGGCTCGCCCCACCCCGGGCACTCCGGCGGCGATGGACTACGAAGCAGGAGGTGGACCGGCTCATGGTGCACCTGACCCTCGCGGGCACGAGCGAGGACGGGAAGCGCCTGCTCCTGGTCAGCGACGCCGGGGAGGAGCACACCCTCGACGTCGACGCCCGGCTCCGCAGCGCCCTGCGCGGCGAGACGTCACGACTCGGTCAGTTGGAGATCACCATGGAGAGCGTCCTGCGGCCTCGCGACATCCAGGCCCGCATCCGCGCCGGCGAGACGCCGGAGGCGGTCGCCGAGGCGGCGCAGACCAGCGTCGAGAAGATCATGCCGTTCGCCGGCCCCGTCCTCGCCGAGCGCGAGCACGTCGCCCAGCGCGCGCAGCGCAGCTCGGTACGCCGTCGCAACGGTGACGGGGCGCGCATCCTCGGCGAGGCCGTCGAGTCCCACCTGCGCTCGGTCAACGTCGGCGTCGACACCGTCGCCTGGGACGCCTGGCGCCGCGAGGACGGGCGCTGGGTACTCACGGCCGACTTCGCCACCCAGACCCGTTCGGGCACCGGCACCTACACCTACGACATGCCCGGCAACTACGTCGTGGCCGAGGACGACGACGCCCGCTGGCTCATCGGCGACCGGTCGGCGACCCCGACCGCACCCCCGGCCCCCGACGACCTCGAGCAGGTGCGCCGCCGTCGTGCCGCCGCCCTCGACGAGCCCGACCAGCTGCCCCTGGGCGACGACGCGATCCACCTCGTCGCGCCCGAGTCGCTGCCCGACCTGCACGACGAGGCGCCGGCCCAGGAGCCGGCCCAGGAGTCGGCGGAGCCCGTGCGTGCGGACGCCGAGCCCGGTCAGCCCGAGCCGGCCCCGTCCTCGCACGACGAGCCCGCTCCGGCCGCGCGGGAGACGACCGAGCCGCCGGCTGCGCAGCAGACCCCGCCCGAGCACGTCGACGAGCCCGCCGGCCGCAAGCCGGCCCGCAAGCGCGGCCGCGCGTCCGTCCCGAGCTGGGACGAGATCATGTTCGGCGGCACCAAGGAGTAGCCCTCGGGGCATCCCCACGAGGGCCGAGCGGGGCTAGTCTCCGCCCATGGCCTACTTCGTGACCGGCGCCACAGGCTTCATCGGGCGGTTCCTCGTGACCGAGCTGCTCGACCACCGCGAGGGCGAGGTCTTCGTCCTCGTCCGCGAGGGCAGCCGACATCGGATGGACGCCCTCGTCCGACGCTGGGGCACCGACCGCGTCACCCCGGTCGTGGGCGACCTGTCCCAGGACGGGCTCGGTGTCGACCCCGCCTGGGTCGCCGAGCACCGCGGCTCGATCGAGCACTTCTTCCACCTCGCGGCGATCTACGACATGACCGCCGACGACGCGACCAACGAGACGATGAACGTCGGCGGCACCCGCCACGCCCTCGAGCTCGCCGAGGCGCTGGAGGTGGGCTGCTTCCACCAGGTGTCGTCGGTGGCCGCCGCCGGCGAGCACCGCGGCCGCTTCGACGAGACGATGTTCGACGAGGGCCAGCACCTGCCCTCGCCCTACCACCGCACCAAGTTCGAGTCCGAGCGGATCGTGCGCGAGGAGGCGACGGTCCCCTGGCGCGTCTACCGGCCGGCCATCGTGGTCGGCGACTCCCAGTCCGGCGAGATGGACAAGGTCGACGGCCCCTACTACTTCTTCCCCCTGATGAAGCTGCTGCGCGACCGGCTGCCCGCCTGGCTGCCGCTCGTGGGCGTCGACCTCGGCGACACCAACGTGGTGCCGGTCGACTACGTCGCGAAGGCGATGGACCACATCGCCCACTGTCCCGACCTCGACGGCCAGGCCTTTCACCTCGTCAACCCCGAGCCGCAGCCGGTCGTCGACGTCGTGAACGCCTTCTGCGCCGCCGCCGGCGCCCCACGGTTCGCCACCCCCGTCGACCGCGGCGTCACCCGGGCCGGGCCGCTCGCCCTGCTCCCCCGCGCGGTGCGCCCCTCGACGTACGCCGCGGCGCTGGCCCGCAACGGGATCGTGCAATCGGTCCTCGACCCGCTGACCAGCCAGCTCGGCATCCCCGCGGAGGTGCTGGGGCACACCGGCTTCGCCCCCGTGTTCGACTCACGTCGGACCGAGAAGGCGCTCGCGGGCTCCGGCATCGGCGTGCCGGACCTGGAGTCCTACGCCCGCACGCTGTGGGGCTACTGGGAGGAGCACCTCGACGACTCCTGCGGACGGGACGCCGACAACCGCGCCGCCCTGCAGGGCAAGCACGTCGTCATCACCGGCGCCTCCTCGGGCATCGGCCAGGTCACCGCCCTGAAGGTCGCGCAGTGCGGCGGCATCCCGGTGCTGGTCGCCCGCGGCAAGGACAAGCTGGAGGAGACCAGGGCGGTCATCGAGTCCCGCGGCGGCACGGCCCACGTCTACCCGTGCGATCTCTCCGACCTCGACGCGATCGACGCCCTGTGCGCCCAGATCTCGGCCGAGCTCCCCTCGGTCGACTTCGTGGTCAACAACGCCGGGCGCTCGATCCGTCGCTCGCTCAAGCTCAGCCACGACCGCTTCCACGACTTCGAGCGCACCATGCAGCTGAACTACTTCGGCGCGATCCGCCTGGTGATGGGCCTGATCCCGGCCATGCGGGAGCAGCGGCGCGGGCACATCGTGAACATCAGCTCCATCGGCGTGCAGACCAACCCGCCGCGGTTCTCGGCCTACGTGGCGTCCAAGGCGGCCCTGGACTCCTGGTCCAACGTCGTGTCCTCCGAGCTCGTCGGCGACGGCATCACCTTCACCGGCATCCACATGCCGCTGGTGCGGACGCCGATGATCGCGCCGACCAAGATCTACGACAAGTTCCCCACGATCTCACCGGCACAGGCCGCGGACCTGGTCATCAGGGCGATGGTCGAGCGGCCGCACGAGATCAACACCGCGCTCGGCAACGCCGGCGCCATCGCGCACACGGTCGCGCCCAAGGTGGCGTTCCGCATCCTCAACATGGCCTACCACGTGTTCCCGGACTCCGCCGCCGCCCGCGGCGACGCAACCCAGGGCTCGCGGGAGTCCGAGCAGATCATGCTGGCCCGGGTGTTCAAGGGGATCCACTGGTGATCGGGCGGGAGGGATCCGTGATCCACCCGCTCCAGCTCCCCGGGTACAGCGCAGCGCGCACCCCCACCAGCTCCAGGGCGAGCACGTCGAGGCAGGCGGTCACGCCCGAGCCGCAGTACGCCGCGACGTCCGCCCCGGGCACGGCCCCGACACCGGCGTACAGCTCGCGGAGCTCGGGCACGGGGCGGAACCTGCCCTCGGGCGTGAGGTTGAGCGACGTCGGCACGTTCACGGCGCCGGGGACGTGCCCGGCCACGGGATCCACCGGCTCGACCTCGCCGCGGTAGCGCTCACCGGCCCGCGCGTCGACCAGCACCGCGACCCCGAGCACCCCGTCGGCCTCGACGACCGGCATCGATCCCGGCGTCCCGTCCAGGTCGCCCGGCTCCGTGTCGACCGGACCGGTCTCCACCGGCCCGCCGCCGGCGACCCACGCGCTCCACCCGCCGTCGAGCACCCGCACGTCCTCGACGCCGTGGTGGCGCAGCAGCCACCAGGCGCGCGCGGCGGCGTGGCCCGACCAGTCGTCGTAGACGACGACCGGGTGACCGCTCCGCACACCGGCCGACCGCATCGCCCCGAGGAAGGTCGCGGTGTCCGGCAGCGGATGGCGGCCGCCCGCACCGGGAGGTGCGGCGAGCGCCGTGTCGAGGTCGACGTACGCCGCTCCGGGCACGTGCCCCGCCTCGTGCTCGGCCGGACCGGTCGGACCGCCCAGCCGGTAGCGCACGTCCAGCAGGGGCGGCGGCTGCCCGGAGTCGAGGAGCGCGCTCAGCTCGGCGGTGTCGATGAGGGGGTGCACTGGCCCGGACATGCACCCATCCTGCCGGACACCTAGGATCTCGCCCCGTGGCTGAGCTCCAGTTCTTCACCGGCACCATGGACTCCGGCAAGAGCACGCTGGCGCTCCAGACCAACCACAACCACGCCGCCCGCGGCCGTGTGGGGCAGATCTTCGTCACCCGCGACCGTGCCGGCACCGGCCGCCTCTCGAGTCGCCTGGGCCTGACCCACGACGCGATCGAGGTCGACAGCGAGTTCGACTTCTGGCGCCACGTCGTCGACCACCTGACCCAGGGCGGCCGGATCGACTACCTCATCTGCGACGAGGCGCAGTTCTACTCCCCCGAACAGATCGACGCCCTGGCCAAGATCGTCGACGAGCTGCAGATCGACGTCTTCGCCTTCGGGATCCTCACCGACTTCCGCACGCTGATGTTCCCCGGCTCCGCGCGTCTCGTCGAGCTCGCCGACCGGATGAACGTCCTGCAGGTCGAGGCGCTGTGCTGGTGCGGCAAGCGCGCCACCCACAACGCCCGTACCGAGAACGGCGTGATGGTCGTCGAGGGCGACGTCATCGTGGTCGGCGACGTCGAGCAGCCCGACCACCACGACGCGGACGTGGACGTCGCCTACGAGGTGCTCTGCCGGCAGCACCACCGCCGCCGGCTCACCGCCGCCCGCGCCAAGGCCGTCTCGCTCGCCCCCGAGCCACTGCCCTTCGGCTGACGCCGACACCCGCTGCCCGCCGCTGGCCGAGCCCCCAACCGCTGGTCGAGCAGGCGAGCGCCAGCGCCGAGCCTCGAAACCCCGTACGCCGACAAGCAACCCCTTCCCGCGGCGACCGGAGGGTTCCTCGTGACCCCCTTTCACGGCAAACCCTCCAGTCCCCTCGGACTCCGTGGTCATCGTGCGTGCGCGCCTGGACGTTCGCGCTGCAGCAGGTCCTACATCTTTCGAAGCCGTGCTTGCGGCGGGCTTCCATTTCGGTACTTGGTCGCTGCTCGCTCATGCCTTGCGGCACGACGAGGTGCTCGCTTGGGTTGCGCCTGCTTCGTCCTCCATAGATCCACTTCGAAGCCCACATCAAGGTTCCTTTCGAACTGGTGTTCTAGTAGAATCTGGTCATGGCACTCGGGCACCAGGATCACTCGGCACAGGACTCAGCTCCTGTCCCGACCGGTGACCTGCTCACCGAGATCCGCGACCTCGACCAGGCTGCCGACCAGGCCGACCGGGACCGGTTCATCGCGATCGCCGAGTGGGCCGACCGCCACACCACCGGGCAGCTGCTCCCCGACCTGTACGGCACGTTCGGGCTGCCCGACGACGACGCCCACACCGAGGCCGAGAACGCCTGGGTGTCCCGGTTCGGGATGCCCGGGGCCGACACGATGCTCGAGCTCGCCGGCCCGGGTGCGCCGGAGATCAGCGAGTTCGCGGTCATCGAGCTCGCCGCCGCCCTGGGCAGGTCCACCGACTCGGGCCGGATGCTGCTCTCAGACGCCGTCG
>LUPK01000006.1 GCA_001627335.1 Nocardioides sp. REDSEA-S33_B3
GCCGAGAGGTCGCTCGCGCACGGCCGAGAGGTCGCTCGCGCACGGCCGAGAGGTCGCTCGCGCACGGCCGAGAGGTCGCTCGCGCATGGCCCCGAACCGTCACTCACGCACGGCCGAGGAGTCACTGACGCACGGCCGGTGTCGTTCACCCGCCGAGCTTGTCCGGCGCCATCACGATGTCGACCCGGGAGACCAGGCCGCCGTCGACCGTCAGTGACATCACCAGCCGCCGGCGTACGCCGGAGCCGTCCGCGTCGGGGGCCAGGGCGACCAGTCCGAGCCGACCGTTGACCACCGCGGGCAGGAAGGTGTCCCCGCTGCGCCGGGCGGTGACGCCCACCAGGAAGCGCGCCACGCGGTCCGGCCCGACCACCGGACGCCGGGCTGCGCTCACCACTCCGCCGCCGTCACTGGTGAGGACCGCGTCGGGGTCGAGCAGCGTCACCAGGCCGGCTACGTCCCCACCGGCGGCGGCCAACAGGAAGGCGGTCACGACGCTGTCGTGGGTCTGGGTGTCGACCTCGACGCGGGGCGTCCCGGCCGCGACGTGCCGGCGGGCACGGCTGGCCAGCTGGCGCACCGCCGCAGGTGTCCGGCCCACGGCCCGGGCCACGTCGTCGAACGGCACCTGGAACAGGTCGTGCAGCACCCACGCGATGCGTTCGGCGGGGGTCAGCTGCTCCAGCGCGACCAGCAGCGCGTACCGCACGGTGTCGTCGACGGTGACCCGCTCGGCCGGGTCTGGGACGTGCACGTCGGGCTCGGGCAGCCAGGGGCCGACGTACGCCTCCCTCCGCACGCGCGCGGAGCGAAGCACGTCGACCGCCGCCCGCGAGACCGCCACCGTGGCCCAACCCAGCACGTCGCGGACGGGCTCGCGCCGGTCGGCCTCGACCAGGCGGAACCACGTCTCGGCGACCACGTCCTCGGCCTCCCCGCGACGGCCGAGGATCGCATAGGCCACCCGGACCAGCCGCGGTCGGTGCTCCTCCAGCGCCGCCGCGAGCTCCTCAGCCCGCGCGTCCACCGGCGGACAGCCACTCGGCGAAGGTCGTGCGTCCCAGCACGGCTGTCGGGTCCCCCGCGGCGGTGAGCGAGCCGTCGCGCATGGCGCGGCCGGCGGCACCCGGCAACCACAGGGGTACGACGCTGTGCCGGAGCCCCCGGGCCCGGCACAGCTCGCGTGCCATCCGGTCGACCCGGTGCTCCTCTGGTCCCGCGAGGTCGGCGACGCGGCCGGCGGGACCGGAGGCGGCCAGGTCCACCAGCGACTCGGCGACCTCGCGCGCCGCGACCGGCTGGGAGCGCATCACCGGGACCAGGGACACCGGCCCCAGCGGCACGAACCCCAGCGCCTGCTCGGCGAACTCGTGGAACTGCGCCGCCCGCAGCACGCTCCAGGGCCGGTCACCTTCGGCGAGCAGCCGCTCCTGCAGCTGCTTGCCGCGGTAGTACCCCGACGGCACCCGGTCGATCCCGATGATCGACAGCGCCACGTGGTGGCCGACCCCCGCGGCGCGCTCGGCGGTCGTCAGGGTGCGGGTGACCGACCCGAAGAACGCCTCGGCGCCCTTCCGGCTCTGCGCCCGGGTGCTGGTCACGTCGACGACGACGTCCACACCCTCCAGTCGAGCGGCCACCCCCTCACCGGTCGTCAGGTCGACCCCGGCGGACCGGGTCAGGCCCACCACCTCGTGACCGCGCTCGCGCGCGACCTCCACCACGTGCCGGCCGACGGTCCCCGTCGCCCCTGCCACCGCGATCCGCATGCTGCTCATCCTCCTGGAGTCCCTCGACCGGAGCGGTGACGCCGCTCCTACCGGGTGGACGGGACGGACACGACCCGTGTGACATCCGGGCAGCGACGAGGCCCCTCCCACGGCGGCACGTGCGGCGCCGTCGCCCGACCGGGCGGGTGTCGGCTGTGCCACGGTGGGGGCATGTTCGCCCTCGACGTCCTCACGCCGGCGGCCGGTGTCCTCGTGGTCGGGCTGACCCTGCGCGACGTGTTCCACACGCTCTTCCACCCCGGCGGTCACGGTGGCCTGGCGGCACTGCTGTGCCGCGGCACCTGGTCGGCGCTGCACCGGCTGAGCGACCGGGTGGCCCAGCTGGCCGGCCCGGGCGCGGTGCTGCTGACGATCCTGGTCTGGCTGGGCCTGGTCGTCGCCGGCTTCACGCTGGTCCTGTGGCCGCTGGTGCCCGACGGGCTCACCTACGGCCAGGGCTCGCCCCAGGGACCCCCGCTGCTCGACGCGCTCTACGTCTCGATGGTCGCGATCTCCACCCTCGGGTTCGGTGACGTCGTCGTGCAGGACCCGGCGCTGCGGTGGCTGGCGCCGCTCGAGGCGCTGCTCGGGTTCAGCGTGATCACCGCCGCGATCACCTGGATCACGCAGATCTACCCGGTGCTCAGCCGCCGCCGCAGCCTCGCAGTCGACGTCTGGTCGCGCACCGGGGGCGACGGGCCGGCCGAGGACGTCGACACCGCCACTGCGGCCGCCTGGGCCACGCAGCTGGCCGCCGTCGACGTCGACCTGGTGCAGAACACCGAGACCTTCTGGTTCCGCGAGAGCGACCCGCGCCTCTCGCTGCTGCCGGCGCTCCGCCGCCTGGACACTGTGGCCGAGCAGCACGCGGGCTGCCCCGAGGGGCGGCACCTCGGCCGCGCCCTCGCGGTGCTGCGGGAGACGCTGCAGGAGCAGTACGGCGCGCGCGCCGGTGACTCACCGGCGTACTGACCGGCGCGTCAGCGCTCCAGCGCCGGCCAGGGGTTGGGCGCGCAGCCCAGCAGCGTCTTGGTCTGCTGCACCATCACCGGCGCGGGTGCGCCGGTCTCGGGGCACCCGAGGTGGCCGTAGCCCAGTGCGTGCCCGGTCTCGTGGTTGACGAGGTACTGCCGGTAGCCCTCGAGGTCGTCCCCGTAGGTCTCCGCGCCGTTCTGCCAGCGCCATGCGTTGAGCACGACGTTCTGCCCGTTGCGGCACGACAGCCGCCCGCGGGTGAGCAGTGGGGCGCACAGCCGGTCGGCGGTGGTGGGCGAGGCGAGCAGGATGCGCAGGTCGGCGTCGCCGTCCTCGCGCACCAGCAGGTGTCCGCGGGTGACCCAGCCGCGCTCGTCGGACAGGATCGCCTCCACCTCGTCGGCGACCGCCCCGGTGTCGAAGGGCAGCCCCTCCTCCACCTCCACCCGGTACGACGTCAGGCGCAGCCCCGCGCCGTCGGGCCTGGTCCCCGAGGACCCACCGACCTCGGCGATCGCGAAGGTCCCCGACGCCGACTCGGGGACGGGTACCGGCTCGGGCTCGGGCTCGCGTTCCAGCGTGCGGCCGGGGAGCACCGTCATCGCGGAACCGGAACCGGAACCGGAACCGGACCCGGCCCCGGACGCAGTGCCGGAGTCAGCCGCAGCCTCGAGCTGCGCCGAGCCCTGCTCACCGGCGGTGTCGAGCGCCTGCGTCGTCCCCCGACCTCCGGCGACCGGTCCCCCGACCACCATCCCGACGGCCAGCGCGGCCGTGATCGCGGACAGCACGAGCAGCGGGCGCCGCGACGGTGCCGGCACGGGCTCGGCACGGTGACGCCCCGGCCGGCCCGCCCCCGGGCTGCTCGCTCGTCCCACGCCCCGATCGTAGAGCGCCGCCTCCGGCCGGTCGGGGACCCACCGCGCGACCCCCGGGCACGACGAAGGCCCCGGGTCATCGACCCGGGGCCTTCGCTCCTGTGCGCGAGGGGGGAGTTGAACCCCCACGTCCTTTCGGACACACGGACCTGAACCGTGCGCGTCTGCCTATTCCGCCACTCGCGCGTGAAGCGTCCGCAGGTTATCCCAGTCCCGGTCCCGCACCCAAACCGGCGACCGACCCGCCCGACGACCCGGCCAGCGCCCCGGCCAGCAACCCCGCGAACGACCCGCCCGGCGACCGTCCACGGACCCGCGGGGTGGCGCCCCCTCGCACCGCCTTCGTTACGATCGGGCGCACCCGGCCTGCGTGCCGGGCGGTCGGCCTGCCCCGTCGGCCCGGCCCCCACGTGCAGCACCACGACGCTCGGACAGGGAAGGAGGCGGACGTGAGCAGCCTGCAGCGGTTCGAGCGACGACTCGAGCAGATGATCTCCGGGGCCTTCGCGCGCGCCTTCCGGTCCGCCGTGCAGCCGGTGGAGATTGCCGCCGCCCTGCAGCGCGAGTGCGACAACAACGCCCAGATCCTGTCGCGGCAGCGGCGCCTGGTCCCCAACGACTTCCACGTGGAGCTCGCGCAGACCGACCTCGAGCGGCTGGCGCCGTACGACTCGGCGATGGCCGCGGAGCTGGAGAAGCAGGTCACCGAGCACGCCCAGCAGAACGGCTACTCCTTCCCGGGCCCGGTCAGCATCGACTTCGAGGCCTCCGAGGACCTCACCACTGGCCGGTTCCGCGTGCGCAGCCGCGCGCTGGCCAAGGTCAGCAGCAACAGCACCCACACCCAGGTGGGCCGCGCCCGCGCGGTGCTCGAGGTCAACGGCACCCAGCACCCGCTGGCGCCCCCGGGCGCGATCGTGGGCCGCGGCACCGACGCCGACGTCCGCATCAACGACCCGGGCGTGAGCCGCCAGCACGTCGAGTTCCGCGTCGAGGCCTCCGGCGACCGGCTGCACATCGACGTCCGCGACCTCGGCTCGACCAACGGCATGCTCGTCGACGGCCAGAAGATGAGCCGCTCGGTGGCCGACGACGGCACCGAGGTCACCATCGGCAACACCGTGCTCAAGGTCAGGGTGGTCTCCGAGGATGTCTGAGCTGACGCTGCTGCTGATCCGCATCGCCTACCTCGCGGTGCTGTGGATCTTCGTGCTCTCCGCGATCTCGGTGATCCGCTCGGACATGTTCGGCGCCCGCGTGCCGGAGACCGCCCGCTCCCCCGAGCCCCGCGGCCGGGAGTCCAAGCCGAAGAAGCCGGCCAAGCGCCGCGGCGCGCCGACCCACGTGCTGGTCACCGAGGGCTCCAACGCCGGTGAGCGGGCCGAGCTCGCGGAGGCCCCCATCCTCATCGGTCGCGGTTCCGACGCCGCGATCCGCCTCGACGACGACTATGTCTCGACCCGCCACGCGCGCATCGCCGCCGCGGGCGACCAGTGGTTCGTCGAGGACCTCGGCTCCACGAACGGCACCTACATCGGCACCGTGCGGATCACCCAGCCGACCACGATCACGCTCGGCACGCAGGTCCGGATCGGCAAGACGATCCTGGAGCTGCGCAAGTGAGCGACGCGCCCCAGAGTCCTCCCGCGGGCGCCACGAGCGCGGCCGCCCCGACCCTGCGCCTGCAGTGGTCGGCGATCTCCGACGTGGGGCGCGTCCGCAAGGACAACCAGGACTCCGGGTACGCCGGCCCCTGGCTGCTCACCGTCTGCGACGGCGTCGGCGGCGCGATGCGCGGAGACATCGCCTCCAGCGTCGCGCTGCAGCAGCTGCGCAAGCTCGACGAGGAGCCCCCCGGGGCGATGGAGTCCGACGAGCTGCTCGGCCGGGTGGGCGGTGCACTGCACCGCGCCCACGACCGGATCGGCGAGGTCGTCGACGAGGAGCCGGCGCTCAACGGCACCAGCACCACCGCCACCGTGCTGCACTTCGACGGCCGGCAGGTCGGCGTCGGCCACATCGGCGACAGCCGCGCCTACCTCCTGCGCGAGGGCGAGATCAGCCGGCTCACGAGCGACCACACCTTCGTCCAGAGCCTGATCGACGAGGGCCGCATCACCGAGGCCGAGTCGCGGGTCCACCCCCACCGCAACCTCATCCTCAAGGCCGTCGACGGCATCCACGAGGCCGAGCCCGACCTGTTCGTCGTCGCCCTGCAGGCCGGCGACCGCCTCTTCGTCTGCTCCGACGGTGCCACCGCCTCCCTCGACGACGACGACCTGCGCGCGATCCTCGCCGAGGGCACCCCCGACTTCGCCGCGGTCGAGCTGGTCCGTCGTGCCCTCGACGCCGGGTCGACCGACAACGTCACCTGCCTGGTCGCCGACGTCCTCGACGAGGCCGGCGCCGCCGAGCGCGCCGACGCGCTCGCGGACCTCCAGCCGATGGTGGTCGGCGCGGCCACCGACGTACGCCGTCGTCCGCACCGCACCCCGCTGGCCACCGGCCTGTTCCGCGGGCGCAGCGACACCGGCGAGCAGCCGGCCGTCGAGGCCGAGCTGCCCGACGACCTGCCGGCCGACGCCCACGCCATCCCCAGCGACCCGATCGACCCCGAGACCGCCCGCTACGCCCCACGGCCCCCGCGCCGCTTCGCGTGGCTGCGCCGGCTGCTCGCGATGCTCGTCGTCGCCGGGCTCACCTGGATCGTCGTCGCCGCCGCGTGGTCGTGGACCCAGGACCAGTACTACGTCGGCGAGGTCGACGGCACCGTCCACGTCTTCCGCGGCATCGACTTCTCCCTGCCGGGAGTGGAGCTCTCCGAGCCCTACGAGTCCACCAACGTCACCCTCGACCGGCTGCCCGGCTACGTCGCTGACGGCGTCCGCTCCGGCGTCGCGGCCGACGACCTCGAGGACGCCCGGTCGATCGTGGAGAACCTCGCCGAGCAGATGACCGGCTCCCCCGACGGCGCCGACGGGCAGGAGGGGTGAGCGGGGTGTCCCAGGCCACCGGCAACCCGCTCCTCGGCTTCGTGCACCGCCGTCGCCGCGGGGCCGAGCTGTTCCTGCTCGTGCTCGCGCTCGCGGTCGGCATCGGCGCCTACGCCGCCGTCGGCATCGGGGTGGAGGGCACCGTCCCCGCCGACCTGGTCGGGTACGGCGGGTGGCTGGCCGCCCTGGTGATCGTGGCCCACCTCGTGGTCCGGGCCACCGCGACCTACGCCGACCCGGTCCTGCTGCCGGTGGTGGCGGCCCTCAACGGGCTGGGTCTCGCGGTCATCCACCGCCTGGACCTGACCGAGGACACCGGCTTCGCGGCCCAGCAGCTGATCTGGATGACGATCGGCGTGGGGCTCTTCGTCGCCACCTTGCTGTTCCTGCGCGACCACCGCATCCTCACCCGGTTCACCTACACCTCGGGCCTGGGCGCGATCGTGCTGCTCCTGCTGCCGATGCTGCCGCTCATCGGCAACGAGGTGCGCGGCGCCCGCATCTGGATCCGCCTCGGCCCCCTGGGCTTCCAGCCCGGCGAGGTCGCCAAGGTGCTGCTCGTCGTCGCCTTCGCGGGCTACCTCGTGCTCCACCGCGACGCGCTCGCCCTGGCCGGTCGCCGGCTGCTGTTCGTCGACCTGCCGCGCGGCCGCGACCTCGGCCCGATCCTCGGGATGTGGCTGATCAGCCTCGGCATCCTGGTCTTCCAGCGCGACCTCGGCTCCAGCCTGCTCTTCTTCGGCCTGTTCCTCTTCATGCTCTACGTGGCGACCGAGCGCGCGGGCTGGCTGGTCGTCGGCGGCGGGCTCTTCCTCGGTGGGGCGCTGGTGGCCTGGCAGCTGTTCAGCCACGTCCAGACCCGCGTCAACGTGTGGCTGGACCCCTTCTCCTACTACGGCCCCGGCACCAACGACACCGCCTTCCAGCCGGTCGAGGCGACCTTCGGCATGGCCTGGGGCGGCCTGCTGGGCCGCGGCTTCGGCGGCGGAGACCCCGGCCGGGTGCCGTTCGCGGAGTCCGACTTCATCATGGCCGCCATCGGCGAGGAGCTCGGCCTCACCGGGATGATGGCCGTCCTGCTGCTCTACGGACTGATCGTCGAGCGCGCGCTGCGGGCGGCGCTGATCTCCCGCGACGGGTTCGGCAAGCTGCTGGCGGCCGGTCTGGGCGGGGTCTTCGCATTGCAGGTCTTCGTCGTCATCGGCGGCGTCACCGGCCTGATCCCGCTGACCGGCCTCACGACGCCGTTCCTCTCCTACGGTGGCTCGTCGCTGGTGGCCAACTGGGTGATCATCGCGCTGCTGCTGCGGGTCTCCGACCTCGCGCGCCGCCCGGTCCCCGAGCTGGCGACGGTCGAGGAGGCCGGTGGCGACGACGACACCCAGGTGATCCGGGTGGCGCGATGAACAAGCCGATCCGCACCCTCTCGGTCTTCTGCCTGCTGATGTTCCTGGCGCTGATGGCCAACGTGACCTACCTGCAGTACTGGCGGGCCGACTCGCTCAACGACGACGGCCGCAACCGCCGGGCCGTCGACGCGGCGTTCTCCCAGCCTCGCGGGGCGATCCTCGTGGGCCGCGAGCCGATCGCGTCCTCCGAGCCCTCCGACGACCGCTACGAGTACCAACGCACCTACTCCCAGCCGCTGGCCTACGCCCACGTCACCGGTTGGTACAACTACTTCAACGCCCAGTCCGGCGCCTGCAGCAGCTGCCAGCGCCGCGTCGAGCAGACCCAGGACGACCTCCTCAGCGGCGAGGACGACCGGCTCTTCGTCACCCGCCTGGTCGACCTGCTCTCCAACGAGGAGTCCGCCGGCGGCAACGTCGCGCTGACCCTCGACCCCGACGCGCAGCGCGCCGCCTTCGACGGCCTGCGCGAGGTCCTCGGCCCCGACGGCGAGGGCGCCGTGGTGGCGCTGGAGCCGCGCACCGGCAAGGTGCTGGCGATGGTCTCGCTGCCCACCTTCGACCCCAACCGCCTGGCCAGCCACGACCTCAGCGAGGTCACCGCCGCCGGCGACGAGCTCGAGGACGACCCGGGCCAGCCGCTGCTCAACCGCGCCATCCAGACCACCCTGCCGCCGGGATCGACCTTCAAGGTCGTCACCGCGGCCGCCGCCATCGAGAACGGCCTCTACGAGGCCGGCGACGACGTGCCGGGCGGCCCGTCCTTCCAGTTGCCGCAGACCACCGGCGACACCGGCCTGATCGACAACGAGGGGCGCGACTGCGGCGCGGACCGCATCCCCTTCGCCCAGTCGATGGAGAACTCCTGCAACACCACCTTCGCCCGGATGGCGATCGAGGTCGGCGCGGACCGGATGCGCGACCAGGCCGAGGCGTTCGGCTTCAACCAGCAGTACTTCGAGGACCTCCTCCCCCAGGCCACCGCCCGGTTCCCCGAGGAGATGAACGACCCGCAGACCGGCCAGTCCGGCATCGGCCAGTTCGACGTCGCCGCCACGCCGCTGCAGATGGCGATGGTCGTCGCCGGCATCGCCAACGGCGGCACGGTGATGAAGCCCTACCTCGTCGACGAGGTGCAGAGCCCGGAGTTCGAGCAGATCGACCAGACCGACCCCGAGGCGCTCTCGGAGGCGGTGAGCGCCTCGACGGCCAACCAGCTGACCGACCTGCTGGTCTCCACCGTCGACAACGGCACCGCCCGCCCGGCCGCGATCCCCGGCGTCCAGGTGGCCGGCAAGACCGGCACGGCCCAGAGCGGCAACCCCGATGTGCCGCCGTACGCGTGGTTCGTCTCCTTCGCCCCCGCCGACGATCCCGAGGTCGCCGTGGCGGTGATGATCCAGAAGGCCCCCGGCGTGGACCGCGGCGAGATCGCCGGCGGTCTGTTGGGTGGGCCGATCGCGAAGGCCATCATGGAAGCGGTGATCAACAAGTGACCCCTCCGCAGACCCCGGGCGACCACGCCGGCGGTGGCTCCGGCGGCGCCCTGGGCGACGCCGGCTCCTTCGCCGACGACGCCCGCCGCTACCAGCTGGAGTCGCGCATCGCGACCGGCGGCATGGGCGAGGTCTGGCGCGCCCGCGACACGACCCTGGGTCGCACCGTCGCGGTCAAGGTGCTCAAGCGCGAGTACGCCGACGACCCGGCCTTCCGGTCCCGCTTCGAGACCGAGGCCCGGCACGCCGCCTCGCTGCACCACCCCGGCATCGCGGCCGTCTTCGACTTCGGTGAGGCCGAGTCCGTGGACGGCTCCGGCGTGCCCCGGCCCTACCTCGTCATGGAGCTCGTCGAGGGCGAGCCGCTCTCCGCGCTGCTGCGTCCCGGGGCCCCGATGGACCCCGACGCCGCCACCGACCTGATGGCCCAGGCGGCCGACGCCATTGCGGCCGCGCACGCCGCCGGCATCGTCCACCGCGACGTGAAGCCCGCCAACCTGATCGTCACCCCGGACCGGAAGGTCAAGGTCACCGACTTCGGCATCGCCCGGGCCGCGGACAGCGTCGGCATCACCCAGACCGGCCAGGTGCTCGGCACCCCGCAGTACCTCTCCCCCGAGCAGGCCCGCGGCACCACCGCGACCGCCGCCTCGGACGTCTACTCCCTGGGCGTCGTGGCCTTCGAGTGCCTCGCGGGTCGCCGTCCCTTCGACGCCGGCTCCCCGGTCGCCACCGCGCTGGCGCACCTCAACCAGCCGGTCCCGGACCTCCCCGACACCGTCCCCGGCCCGCTGGCCGCCGTCGTGCGCCGCGCGCTCGCCAAGGACCCCGCCGACCGGTACGCCGGGGCCGCGGACCTCGCGCGGGCGCTGCGCTCCCCGGGCGGCGCGGCCGGTGCCGCCGGAGCCGCTGCGGGAGCGGCGGGCGCCGCCGACGCGGCCACCGCCGTCGTACCCCCCGTCGGCGCGGCGCCCGAGCCCGAGCCGGCCACCGCCGTCATGGGTGCGGTCCCCGCCGACCCCACCCCCGCACCCGTCCCGCCGCCCACGACCTCGACGCCGGCGCAGGACGACCGACGTCGCCCGTTCCCGTGGGCCACCCTGCTGCTCACCATCGCGCTGGTCGCCGCGGTCGTGCTCGTCGTGGTGCTGCTGCTGACCGGCGACGACGGCAGCGAGGAGCCGGCCGACGAGCCGACCTCCAGCGCCCCCACCTCCCAGAGCAGCGAGCCCACCACCGAGCCGGCCACCCCGACCGCTCCCGCGACCGTCGAGGTCGACGAGGCCGACTTCGTCGGGCGCGACTACCGCGAGGTGCGCGAGCGGCTCGAGGACCTCGGGCTGCGTCCCGTGCTCAACGAGCTCGACAACGACGGCAGCCGCGAGGCCGGCACCGTCGACGGCCTCAACCCGACCGGCAGCCTCTCGGAGGGCGACAGCATCACCATCTCCTACTGGGGCGAGGCCCCCGAGACGACCGAGCCCACGCCCGAGCCCACCCCGACCGAGTCCGAGTCGCCCAGCGAGAGCGCCTCGTCGCTCCTGGGCGCACCCAGCGAGGAGGCCACCCAGTGAGCGGCAGCGGCACCGTCGGCGGACGCTACGAGCTCGGCGAGCTCCTCGGCCGCGGTGGCATGGCCGAGGTGCGCAAGGGCACCGACACCCGGCTGGGACGCGTGGTCGCGGTCAAGCGGCTGCGCACCGACCTGGCCAGCGACGCGACGTTCCAGGCCAGGTTCCGCCGGGAGGCGCAGTCCTCGGCCTCGCTCAACCACCCTGCGATCGTCGCGGTCTACGACACCGGTGAGGAGCCCTCGGCCGACGGCAGCGGCGTCGCCCAGCCCTACATCGTCATGGAGTACGTCGCCGGCCGCACGCTGCGCGACATCCTGCGCGAGGGCCGCAAGATCCTGCCCGAGCGCGCCCTGGAGATCACCAGCGGCGTGCTCTCCGCGCTCGACTACAGCCACCGCGCGGGGATCATCCACCGCGACATCAAGCCCGGCAACGTCATGCTCACCCCGAGCGGCGACGTGAAGGTGATGGACTTCGGCATCGCCCGGGCCATCTCCGACGCCTCGTCCACGATGACCCAGACCGCGGCCGTCGTCGGCACCGCCCAGTATCTCTCCCCCGAGCAGGCCCGTGGCGAGACCGTCGACTCCCGCTCGGACGTCTACTCCGCCGGCTGCCTGCTCTACGAGCTCCTCACCGGCCGTCCGCCGTTCGTCGGCGACTCCCCGGTCGCGGTGGCCTACCAGCACGTCCGCGAGCAGGCCCAGCCGCCCAGCGACCACGACACCGATCTCCCCCCGGAGGTCGACGCGATCGTGATGAAGGCGCTGGCCAAGCGGGTCGAGGACCGCTACCAGTCCGCGGCCGCGATGCGCAGCGACATCGAGCGCTACCTCGCGGGGCGCCCCGTCCAGGCCGCCGCCGTCCCCCCGGTCGCCGTGCCGCCGGCCGCCGCCACCGCGGTGGCCGCCCGTCCCGTGCCCGCCGCCGCGCCCGGACCCGCCACCGGCACCCAGACCGCCATCCCGTACGCCGAGGACGAGCGCCGCACGCCCGTGGGGTTCCTCGTGCTGCTCGGCCTGCTGGTGATCGCGCTCGTCGTCGCGGGGGCTCTCCTGTGGCCACGCCTGTTCCCTGCCGCGCCCGACGAGGTGCGGGTGCCCGACGTGGTCGGTCGAGGCGAGAACCAGGCGCGCACCACGCTGGGTGAGGCGGGGTTCGAGGTGACCACGGAGCTTGAGAACTCCGACCGTCCCGCCGGGAAGGTCATCGACCAGGACCCGTCGGGCGACTCCTTCGTCGACCCCGGCTCGACGGTGACGATCACCGTCAGCAGCGGCCCGCCCGAGGTGAGCGTGCCCGACGTGGTCAACCAGCAGCGCGACCAGGCGACCGCCACGTTGGAGGCAGCCGGCTTCGACGTCGACGTGACCCGCGGCGAGTCCGACGAGCCACGCAACCAGGTGCTCGCGCAGTCACCCGAGGCGGGCATGGCCGTCGCCGAGGGCAGCACGATCCTGCTGACGCTCTCCGACGGTCCCGAGTCGGTCCCCGACGTGATCGGCCTGGAGCAGCAGGAGGCCGAGCAGCGCATCCGCGACGCCGGGTTCAACCCGGTCGTCCGCGAGGACAACTCCTCGACCGAGCCGAAGGGCACCGTGGTCGACCAGAGCCCCAAGGGCGACCAGAAGGTCCCGCAGGACACGGACGTCAACATCTTCGTCTCCACCTACGAGGAGCCCACCGAGGAGCCGAGCCCCACCGACGAGCCGTCGCCCACCGAGCCGACCGAGAGCCCCACGGCCACCGAGTCGCCGTCGGCACTGCTCGGCGGCAACGGCCGCTCCGTCACGCGCGGGCGGCGCTCGCCGCGGGCCTAGGGTCGCGGGCCCGGCTCGGCCGGGTTTGTCGGCCAGCCGATGAACCCGGGAGCTGGACGACAAAGGTTCGTCGTCTCACTCCCGGGTCTGTCGGCCAGCCGGCAAACCCGGCAGCCCACTCGGTCACCCGCGGGCGGCGCAGCCCGCGATTTTAGGCGGTCGGCTCGATCGGCTCGGCGTAGGAGAGGTCGAGCAGGCCGTCGTACGCCGGCGCCTCGACCTCGTCCTCGACCATGTCCCAGCCGATCTGGATGTCCTCCTGGATCGATTGCGCCCGGTAGAACGCGAGGTAGGGGTCGGTCTGGACGGAGGCGGCCAGCGCGGTCGGGTCACCGACCGCCTCGATGACGTACGGCGCGGGGTAGGGGACCCCCTGCAGCGTGACGGAGTTGGCCTCGCACTTGATGCCGGTCGTCGACACGATGCGCTGCCCCTGCACGGTCACGGCGCTGGCACCACCGCGCCACATGGCGTTGACGACGGCCTGGATGTCCTGCTGGTGGACGATCAACCACTTGGTGGGTTGGTCGGTGTCGTCGGCCTGCAACGGGGAGTCCGAGAGCGTGATCCGCAGGCCCTCGCCCTCGCGGGGGGTGAGGCCGGCGGGGTCGCGCAGGTCCTCGATGCGCTCTTGGACCCGCTTCACGTCCCGACTGCCCACCTGGGCGCTGAGGTCGGTGACCTGCGCGGTCAGGTCGGCCACGCGCGAGCGCAGCTCCTCGTAGGAGTCGGCCTCGGCCTGCACCAGCGACGCGAGGTCGGTGTAGCGGCCCGCCCGCAGGTCGGTGCCCTCGCTGTTGACGGCGCTGACCGCGAAGAGCGACCCGCTGAACAGCACCATCACCGGCGTACCGACCCGCCAGGCGCCGCCGGTGCTGCGACGCCTGGTGCGGACCCGGCGACGGGCCAGTGCCAGGACCTGCTGGGCGCGGGCGCGGCGCGAGGGCCGGCGGGCCTGGTGACCCGCCGGTGGCCTCGCGTGGGAACCCGTGCTCACGACCACTAGGGTAGGCGCCTGGACCAGCCCGCTCGGGCCGGCCGCACCCGCACCACCCGGACACCTCGAGGAGCACCTGCCGTGAAGGACATCGACCCCTTCGACGACCGACAGAGGGGGCCCGTCCTCTCCGTCCGCTTCATCGTCGCGCTGGCCCTGATGGTGCTGGGCATCGCCTGGATCGTCTACTACTACGTGGCGGTCCGTCCCGACCCGACCGTGCTCGACTCGGTGCCGGGCTCCCCGGCGTTCATGGCCGACCTGGTGCGGTGGAACTACGTGATCGGCTTCGGCCTGTTCTTCCTCGGCCTGGCGGTCTCCGCCCACCCCAGCACCCCGTTGGGCCGCGGCCGCGGCGTCGTCACCGGCATGCTCGGCTGCTTCATCCTGGGCCTGCTCTGGATCTGCACGTTCTACGTGCTGGCCAACGACCAGCTCGACTCGGTGCCGGTCATGAACGACCTGCGCCAGTCCAACCTCTTCGTCGGCATCGGCTTCATGGCCGTCGGCTTCACCTTCGCCACGCGCTGGGAATGAGGCCGCGCCGCTCCCGAGCGGCCGTCGCACTGCCTTCCGAACCGCCCGTCGTCCCCTGTGGACGGCGGGCGGTTCTGCACATCTGGGGATTTCCCTGTGGAGAATCACACGCGTGTAGTTATCCCCAGACCGATCCACACCCTGTGCACGGATCCCCCGTCGCCAGGCACGCCGAACCGGCGCATTGATACGCCGGCTCGGCGGAGGGGAGAGAGAGGGGACGGTCGGCAGCGTCAGACGGCGAGGCGCAGGGCGGTCGCGGCCAGGAGGACCACGGCGATGAGCGCCAGGCCCGTGAGCTGGTGCGCCGAGCGGCTCGGGCCGCGGGGCGCGTAGACCAGCAGCGCGGCGACCGCGAGGCCGCCGGCGAAGCCGCCGAGGTGCCCCTGCCAGGAGATGTTGGGGACCATGAACGTGATCACGAGGTTCACCGCGATCAGCGCGCCGAGCTGGCGCAGGTCGCCGCCGACCTTGCGCACGCAGACCACGAGCGCGGCGAAGAGGCCGTAGATGGCACCCGAGGCACCGAGGGTGGCCTGGTACTCCGGGGCGGCCCACAGGACCACCACCGAGCCGGCCAGCAGGGAGAGGAAGTACAGCGCCAGGAACCTGCCCCGGCCGAAGAGCTGCTCGAGCTGCGGTCCGAGCACCCACAGGGCGAACATGTTGAAGCCGATGTGCAGCAGCTGCACGTGGGCGAAGCCCGAGGTGAGCACCTGCCAGAAGGCGCCGTCGGCGAAGCTGGGGATCCAGGTCCCCGTACAGGCCTGCTCGACGATGTTGGGTCGATAGAAGCCGTCGAGCGCGCATCCGCCGCGCAGCTGCAGCGCGAGCAGGTCGACCAGCCGGCTGGCCGAGCCGCCGGTCAACGTGATCGCCAACCACACGCCGGCGTTGACGGCGATCAGCGCGATGGAGGTCGCGGCGGCGTCGGGGCGGCGGGTGCCGCCGTACGTCGTGCGGCCCTGGCGGGTCGTGCGAGCACCCTCCGCCACGCAGTCGGGGCACTGGAAGCCCACCGACGCGTCGCGCATGCAGTCCGGGCAGATCGGCCGGTCGCAGCGCTGGCAGCGGATGTGGGACTCCCGGCCGGGGTGCCGGTAGCAGACCGGCACGCCCGGCTCGGGGGTCGGAGGCTGGCTCACGCCTCGCGGATCTCCACGGTCTCGATGACCACGGGCTCGACCGGGCGGTCGCCGGGGCCGGTCTGGGTGGTGGCGATGGCGTCGACGACGTCGCGCGAGGCCTGGTCGGCGACCTCGCCGAAGATCGTGTGCTTGAAGTTCAGCCACGTGGTCGCGCCGACGGTGATGAAGAACTGCGAGCCGTTGGTGCCCGGGCCGGCGTTCGCCATCGCGAGGAGGTAGGGCTTGTCGAAGACCAGCTCGGGGTGCGGCTCGTCCTTGAAGGTGTAGCCCGGGCCGCCGGTGCCGGTGCCGAGCGGGCAGCCGCCCTGGATCATGAACCCGGAGATGACGCGGTGGAAGCCGAGGCCGTCGTAGAACGGGCCGCTGCGGCCGTTGCCGGCGTCGTAGTCCTTCTCGCCGGTCGCGAGACCGGTGAAGTTGGCGACCGTCTCGGGCGCGTGGTTCGGGAAGAGGTTGAGGACGATGTCGCCTCGGTTGGTCTTGAGGACGGCCTGCGGGTCAGCCATGACTGCCTTTCACGCGATCGGGGTACACCGGAGGACGACGAAGAGCCGTCGTCCAGCGACGATCCTCGCACGCGCGGCAAGGTGACCCCCCGCGGGCACCTTCTCGGGTGAGCGCGGGGCGTGGTTCGATGGACGTGAACCGACGAGAGGAAGTGACGCGGATGCGTCTGCGGAAGAAGAAGTCCCTCATCGAGCAGGCCGGCGACTACGTGGAGTCGGTGGTGGAGACGGTGCGCCCGCAGGTCGAGGCCGCGATCTCCGAGGCCCGCGAGAAGGCCGGTCCCGCCATCGCCGATGCGCGCGAGAAGGCCACGCCCTACCTCCTCGACGCCCGTGACCGGGCCGTGGAGCTGAGCGGCGAGGCCCGGGAGAAGGCTGGTCCGGCGATCGCCGACGCGCGCCGCAAGGCCGCGCCGTACGTCGCCAGCGGTGCCGCCTACGCCTCCACGAAGGCCAGCGAGCTCGGCGAGCGCGCCAGCGCCGGTCTGAGCGAGGCCAACACGGCGCTCGCCGGCACCGCCGCCGGTGGCGCCGTCGCCGCCAAGGTGGCCGACCTCAGGGGCGAGGAGCCGAAGAAGAAGGGCTCGAAGCTCAAGAAGCTCGTGCTCATCGGCGGTCTCGCCGGTGTGGTGGCCGTGGTGGCCAAGAAGGTCCAGGGCGGCGGTCAGGACTCCGCGTCCTGGCAGTCCTCCTACGTGCCGTCCCCGCCGCCCCCGGCCAGCCCGGCCCCCTCGCCCGCCGCCCCGATGGCCGGCGCGGCGACCGCCGCCGGCAGCGAGGCCGACGACACCGGTGGTTCCTCGCCGGACGAGGCCCTGGCCGACAGCGCCGAGGGCAAGCACGCCGCGACCACGCCGGACGACCCGGCCGAGGTCGTGGAGATCGACGAGAAGAAGTAGCCCGGGAGCCGCACGGGTCAGCGACGGCCGGAGGAGCGTGGCTCCTCCGGCCGTTCGTCGTCCACGGTCCCGTCCCCGCCGGTCGGCACCGGCGCCGCCCGACCACCGACGACGACGCGGTGCTGCTCGACCCACGCGTCGATGCGCTCCCACCAGCCGTAGAGCCAGTCGATGCGCTCCTCGCGGTCCGCGGGGATCTCCGAGCGCGGCACCTGCCACCACTTCATGGTGATCTGCTTGTCGATCGGGATCGCGCGCCACAGCTCCCGCATCGTCACGACGTGGTCGAGCCCGGTGTGGGCGACCAGCACGACGTCGGCCTCGGGGGCCGCGTCCAGGGCGGCCAACAACCCGCCGGGACGGGGGGCGAGGACGTGGACCATCTCCTCGGCACGGCGCGCCATCCCGTGCAGGCCGAGCTGGTCGAGCCGCTCGATGGCGCGGTGTCGCCGGGCCTGGGTGAAGTTGCCGCCCTCGGGGAAGATCACGAACGCGTCGTTCTCGTCCAGGCCGGTCGCCAGCGCCGCGATCTCGGCCTCGAGGTCGACTCCCCGGCCCGGCGTGATGAAGCGCGCCGGGATGCGGTGCAGCAGCGTGTCGATCACCGGGTCCCACGCCAGCGTCGCCTTGAGCACGACGCGCGGCTCGCGGGAGTACCACGCCATCAGGGTGTGGATCAGCGTGAAGGAGTCCCCCGGGCCCGCGTGCCGGCAGCAGACCAGGATCGGCACGCCGGGGTGCGCGTCGGGCACGGATCCCTGGCTGACCACCTCCAGGTGCAGCACCCGCCGCGCCTCGGAGAACAGCACCGCCATCACGCCCTGCACGAGGTCGTAGTGGATGCCCTCGAAGTACGACGTGCGCAACCGCCGCCCGAAGCCCGAGGCCAGCCACAGCCCCAGCAGGATCGCCAGCAGCACCGCCTCCATCGTCAGGTAGACCACGACCATCCACAGCACCCGAGGCGCCCGCCACCGACCGGGCAGGAAGGGCGAGGCGGCGGCAGCGACGAGCACCCACAGCGGCAGGGTGGTCCACAGGAGCACGGTGAGACCGAGCACCACAGGCACGCTCACCAGCCGTCTCAGGACCCGCACGGGTCCATCACACCACCGCACGGCCCCCGAAGCGGAGACGTGGGCGCGGAGACGTGGGTGCGGAGACGTGGGTGCGGAGACGTGGGTGCGGAGACGTGGGTGCGGAGCGCCGACTCAGGCCAGGTGCTCGTCGAGGTAGGCCGCGCCGGCCTCCCGGCTGAGCCGGATCTTCTCCACGACCCCGCTGAAGTCACGGGTGGCCCACACCGAGTCGTCGCGCTCGGACGTGCCGCCCGTCGGCAGCACGTGCGCCTCGACCGACTCCGGCAGCTCGGCCATCTCCCGGTTGAAGCGGTGCCGTCGGGCGATCTCGAAGGACACCCGTGCGACGTCCCACGGCCGGCGAGGCGCCGACAGCGGGCGCTCCATCCGGCCCACCTGCAGCACGAAGACCCGGGTGGCACCGAGCTGGTGGGCCCGGGCGACGGGCACCGAGTTCACGATCCCCCCGTCGAGGTAGTGCTCACCGTCGATCTCCTTGGGCGGCAGCAGCCCGGGTACGGCGGCGCTCGCGACCACTGCGTCGACCACGTCCCCGGTGTCGAACCAGTGCTCCGCGGCCCGCTCGATGTGGGCCGCGCAGACCTGCAGCGGCACGGCGAGGTCGGCGAAGGTCACCTCGCCGAGCTCCTCGCGCAGCCGGGTCGCCAGCGGCTTGGCCGACCACACGTGGGTGCCCGTGGCGACGGCTCGTCGCACCGCGCGCAGCGGGCGGTCGCCGTACACCTCCCGGGAGGAGGCGGCGACGGTCTCCCACAGCCCGGTGAGCCGGTCCACCACGTCGGGGGTCGGGTCCTGGGCGACGAAGGCGCCGTTGAGGGCACCGACACTGGTGCCGAGCACCAGGTCGGGGGTGATGCCGCGCTCGAGCAGGGCGCCGAGCATGCCGACCTCGACGGCCCCGAGCGCGCCGCCACCGCCGAGGACGTAGGCGGTGCGCGGCTGGGTCACGGCAGGTCTCGGCGCAGGTGCGTGGTCAGGCGGGGAGCGACTCGTGGACCTCGGTGCGCACCCGCTCGGTGGCGCGGTGCTCGGCCCAGAAGCTCAGCAGGGGGACGGTGCCGCAGACCAGCGTCACCGCGGTGAAGGGGATGTCCCAGTCGGCGCGCCGGGAGAGCCAGAACGCGCAGAAGAGGAAGATCATGTAGAGCCAGCCGTGCGCGACGCCGAGGTACTCGGAGATGAACTCGCCGGCCTCGTAGCCCTCGCCGGAGCCCTGCGCCAGCCAGGCGGCGTCGGAGACGAGGTAGCCGTAGTGCAGCGGCAGCCCGACCAGGCACAGCACCACGAGAAGCAGCCCCACGACGGTCGCCATGAAGCGGTAGGCACGCAGCGGGGTGCGCAGGTCCTCGGGCAGGTCGTCCGTCACGTGCCCGACGGTACCGGGGGACCGGAGGCCGACTCCTGCTCGGCGCCCTCGTCCCGTCCCGCCCGGGTGACGTCGCGCACGTAGCGCCACCACACGAAGCCGGCGAAGCCTCCGAAGACGACCCACTCCAGGGCGTAGAGCAGGTTGCGCAGCCCGGTGCCGCCGGCCGGCGGGGGGAGCTGCTCGAGGTCGGCCGGCTCCAGGGCGTCGGCGCCGGGCACCACGGGGGAGCGGTCGTGGTCGAGCACGGCGTAGGCGCCGTACAGGTCCTGCTCGACGTGCTGGATCAGGTCGGCGGTGCGGACCTGGGGGATCACGTCGTCGGTGCGGTCGGTGTCGGTCTCGCCGGTGCCGTCGGTGGGCTGCAGCCAGCCGATCACCTCGCCGGTGCCCTGCGGCGGCGCGGGGGCCGCGTCGGGGTCGGCGGTCCAGCCGAGCACCACCGGCAGCGCCGGGTCCTCGGCGCCGCCCACCGCCAGCGGCGTGACGAGCCAGAAGCCGTCCTCGCCCTCGTGCTCGCGGCCGGACACCAGGACCGTCCCGGTCGGCACCCAGGTGCCCTCGACGGTCACCGGCTGGCCGACGCGGTCGCCGGGGTAGGGCTCGTCGGGGCCCATCACCGAGGTGAGGGCGAGCGGCTCGGCCTGCGTCAGGTCGACCGCCTCCGCGGCGCGCCGGGCCTGGTATGAGTCGTACTGCCACCACCCCAGGCCGGCCGCCGCGGCCATCAGGACCAGGGCGAGCAGGTGCGCGCCCCAGTAGCGGGGGGCGAGGACGGCGAGCACACCTCCAGGGTACGGAGCGGTCCCGACCGTCCTGCGATCGGCCACTGGTCTGACCACTTGACCTCTGACCTCAGGTCCTCCTACTGTCCCGACATGCCGCTCCAGCCCGTGACCCGCCGCTCCGTGCCCGACGAGGTGTTCGACCAGGTGCTCGCCGAGGTCGTCGACGGGGGCCTCGCGCCGGGTGAGCAGCTGCCCAGCGAGCGCCGGCTCGCCGAGGTGCTGGGCGTCTCCCGGCCGGCCGTGCGGGAGGCCCTGCAGCGGATGGCCGCCACCCGGCTCGTGGAGGTCCGGCAGGGCGAGGCCACCACGGTCCGCGACTTCAAGCGGTACGCCGGTCTCGACCTGCTCCCGCGCCTGCTGGTGCGCGCCGGTGGACTGGACACCGCCGTGGCGCGCAGCGTCCTGGAGGCGCGCCTGGCGGTCGGCCCGACCGTGGCCGCGCTCGCGGCCCGGCGCGGGGGACCGACGCTGGCCGCGTCCCTGACCGACGTGGTCGACGCGCTCTCGACCACCGACGACGACGTCGAGCGCCAGGTGCACGCCCTTGAGCTGTGGGACCAGGTCGTCGACGCCGCCGACTCGCTGGTCTTCCGACTGATGTTCAACAGCCTGCGGGCGGCCTACGAGCCCGCCCTGGAGGCGCTGGCCCCGGTGATGGCGCTGGAGGTCGGGCAGGTCGAGGCCTACCGGCTGCTGGTGTCGGCGATCGCCTCCGGCGACCCCGACGTCTCCCGCGCCGCCGCCGAGCGGGTGCTGCGCCCGGCCACCGACGCGATCCTCGGCGCGCTCAGCGAGCTGGGCGACGGCGATGCCCTTCCCGACGCCACTGCCACCTCGACCGTCTCCAGGCCGGAGGACTGAGGTGACCCGCGTGGACCCGCAGATCGAGGCCGCCGCCGCCCAGCGTCTGGCCGCCGACGAGGAGCGCATCACCGGCCAGGCCAGGCGCCGCGAGACGCTGTCCCTGCGTGCCGCTTGGCGGGAGTTCTGGCGGCACCCCAGCCCGCCGATGATCACCACCGCGCTCGCGGTGGCGGTGCTCGGCCGGGTGCTGGTGGGTGCCGGCTCGGCCTGGGAGCTGCTGGTCCCCGCCACCCTGCTCGCGCTCTTCCCGCTCATCGAGTGGGTCGTCCACGTGGCCGTGCTGCACTGGAAGCCGCGCCGGGTCGGACCGATCACCATCGACTCCCACCTCGCCCAGGAGCATCGCGCCCACCACGCCGACCCGCGCGACCTGCCGCTGGTGTTCATCCCGTGGCGGGCCCTGCTGTGGCTGCTGGCGGTCTTCGCAGTGGCGGGCTTCGCGGTGACCGGGCTGGTCACCGACGGTCCGCTGCTCGCCGTGGGGTCCTCGTGGGCGTGGACCTTCCTGGTGTCGGCGTACGCGATCATGCTCGGCTACGAGTGGACCCACTACCTCGTGCACAGCGACTACAAGCCGCGCTCGCGGTGGTACCGCTCGGTGTGGCGCAACCACCGCCTGCACCACTACAAGAACGAGCACTACTGGTTCGCCGTGGTCACCGCCGGCACCGCCGACCGCGTGCTGGGGACCTACCCCGAGCCGAGCAGCGTCGCGTCCAGCCCGACGGTCAAGGCGCTGCACGCGACCGGTCGCGACTGACAGACTCGGGCCTCGTGCGAGTCCACCACCTCAACGCCGCCACCATGCGCCCCGCCGGGACCTTCGGCGGCCGCCTGTCGCCGACCGAGATGGTCGCCCACACCCTGGTCGTCGAGCGGCCCGAGGGCCTGCTGCTGGTCGACACCGGCTTCGGCCGCGGGGACGTGGCCGACCCGAAGCGGCTGGGACAGCCGTTCCGGGCCATGGTGCGTCCGACGCTCGACCCGGCCGAGACGGTGCACGCCCAGCTGCTCGCCCGCGGGCTGGACCCCGCCGACGTCACCGACGTCGTGCTGACCCACCTCGACCTCGACCACGCCGGTGGACTCGCGGACTTCCCGACCGCGCGGGTGCACGTGCACGAGGCCGAGCTCGCCGCCGCCACGGCGCCGACCCTCCGTGAGAAGGCGCGCTACCTCCCGGTGCAGTGGGCGCACGGACCGCAGTGGGTCACCCACACCACGGCCGGCGAGTCGTGGATGGGGCTGTCGGCGGTGTCCGCGCTGCCCGGCGCGAACGGTGGCTCGGCGGGCGAGGTGCTGCTGGTGCCGCTGCACGGCCACACCCGCGGCCACTGCGGCGTCGCGGTCCGCACCGCCGAGGGGTGGCTGCTGCACGCCGGTGACTCCTACTTCCACACCTCCGAGAAGCAGACCCCGCCCGCACCCCCGGTCGGGCTGAAGGTCTACCAGCGCCTCCTCGCCGCCGACGACCGGCTGCGACGCGACAACCAGGCTCGGCTGCGGGAGATGTACGCCGCGCACGCCGGCGAGGTCACGGTCTTCTCCGCCCACGACGCCTCGGAGCACGCCGCGCTGGCCTGAGGTCCGGCCCCGGCCGCGGGCGGGGGTGCGTCAGTCCGCGCAGGCCGCGAACGGCAGCGCCCGGCGCAGCGTCAGCTCCGCCGCGCCGACCGGGTCGACGAGGCGGTAGCCGATGCGGCCCGAGGCCGGGTCGGCGACCCCGCCCTCGAGCACTCGGGCGACGTCCTTGTCATCGGCGGCCAGGGCGATCCGCTCGAAGAGGTCCTGCCGATCGGTGCCCAGGCGCACGGTGGCCAGGGTCCCCTCCAGCGCGACGGAGTACGCCGACAGCGGCTCGAGGCCGGTGGCCCCAACCGGTGCGGGGACGCATCCCCGTTCCACGTAGGTGCCGACCGCGGTGCCGGTCACGAGCATCCCCGTGGCGTCGTCGTCGCCCCACGGGTCGTCCACGTCCACGGCGGCGCCCGACAGCACCAGGCCGGCGTCGACGTCCACGACCGCGTCGGCCAGCGGCCCGACCCCGGCGTCGACGGCCTTCTCGACCGCGCGGGGGTCGATGATCGTGTGCAGCCCGAGGATCCAGCCGACCTCCTGGCCCTCGGCGTCGAAGAGCCGGGCCTCCCAGCCGACGTCCTCCTGGGAGAAGGAGTGGTCGCGGAGCAGCTGCGGGCCGACCGGGCGCAGCAGGCCGTCGCTGAGGATGGCGGTCTCGCGCTGGGCGCGGTCCCAGAAGGCGTTGCGCTCGCGCTGCGGGAGGTCGCTGCTCACCTCGTCGAGCCCGAGCTGCAGGGCGGCCCGGTCGAAGTCGGTGATGGTCACCGCGGTGACGTCGGCCGGCACGTGCGCCAACGCCCGCTGCGCCGGGGTGATGTCGACCGGGCTGACGGTCAGGGTCGCCTGCGGCGCGGCTGGCTCCTGCCCCTGCGGCGGCGGGCTGGAGGACGTGCAGCCGGTCAGAGCGACCGCTGCGACCAGCACCCCCGCCATCGCGGCCGCGGGCCGGGCGGCGGTCCCTGCTCCCCTCCGTGACCGACGGGACCGGTCAGCTCCGGGTCGTGAGGCGCGCACCCGCAGAGTGTGCCATTCCCGACCGCCCCAGGTGGCCGAAGCGTCACTCACGCACGGCCCACCCGTCACTCACGCACGGCCCACCCGTCACTCACGCCCGGCCCACCCGTCACTCACGCACGGCCCACCCGTCACTCGCGCACGGCCGAGACGTCACTCACGCACGGTCAGGGCCGGTTGCGCCCCAGGTCGTCGTGCGCCTGGACCCACTCCTCCGCCACGACGGCCGAGCCCAGCGACAGCTCGCCGGCCAGCACGGTCGCCGCGATGATCTCGGCCAGCTTGAGGACCCCGCCGCTGCCGTAGCAGCCGAGCAGCTCCAGGCACTCGCGCTGCGTGGCCAGACCCGTGCCACCGCCGTACGTCGCGACGATGAGGGAGGGCAGCGTGACCGAGGCGTAGAGGTCCCCGTTCGGCAGCAGCTCGGAGAAGCCGTACAACGCCGAGGACTCCGCCACGTTGGCAACGTCCTGCCCGGTGGCGATGAACACCGCGGTGATGCCGTTGGCCGAGTGGTTGCCGTTGTTGTTGGTGACGCTCATGATCGAGCCGAGCTGGCCCTTCATACGAGCGGCGTAGAGCTTGTCGGTCGAGACGTGCATCTGCTCCTCGACCAGCGCCGCGGGCAGCGTGACCTCGGCGACCACGCGCTTGCCGCGGGTGTGCAGCATGTTGACCACCGAGGTCTTCTTGTCGGTGGCGAACTGGCCCTCGAGCAGGAAGTGCAGCTCGCCGGGGTAGTGCTGCTTGATCCACGCGCACGCCGCGAACGTCGCCTTGCCGGTGAGGTTCTGCCCCGCTGCGTCGCCGGGGGAGTAGCTGAAGCGCGTGTAGAGGTGCTTGGACGCGGCGAAGGTCTGGATGTCGAGCAGCCGGCCGGTGCTCGTCGTGCTGTGCGCAGCGGCGGCGATCTCGTCGACGTGCGCGTCGAGCCAGACCTTGAAGTCCCGAGCCTCGCGCGCGCTGGCGAAGCAGAACACCGGCGCCCGCTGCATCCGGTCGTCGAGCACGGTGGTCGTGATGCCGCCGGCCGCCCGGCACAGCTTCATGCCGCGGCTGTACGACGCGACCAGCGTTCCCTCGGTGGTCGCCATCGGCACCACGAACTCGCCCTGCGCGTGCTCACCGTCCACCAGCAGCGGCCCGGCCAACCCGATCGGCACCTGGGCGACGCCGACGAAGTTCTCGATGTTGCCCGGCAGCGTGCCCGGCCCCAGCGAGTACGACGACACGTGCTCGACCCGCGCGCCCGTCTGCTCCTCGGCGTACTCACCGCGCGCCGCGATCGCTGCGGCGGAGTAGTCGTCGGCGGGATCGCGCGGGATCTTGGGAAGAGTCGCAGCGCGACCCTAAGGGAGTCGGTGCGCAGGCCGCGTAGGACGGGACGTTCGAGATCGGTCGGTGGAGCCTAGGGGACTCGAACCCCTAACCCCCTGCTTGCAAAGCAAGATCATCGGCTGTCCTTTGGCAGCGATCGAGCATAAATGCGCAGGTCAGGCGCGGTCATCAGAGGCCATCTGTTGACACCTCTTCCCCCACCGGTCCCCCACACGTACCGTAGTGTGCCAACGCAGCATGGGGTCAGGGAGGTCTCGGGATGGCACGGCGACGCGGGTTCGGTGAGGTCGAGCGACGAGTCAGCAGGTCCGGGCAGGTCACCTACCGGGCTCGCTACGCCATGTCGGATGGCGTACGCCACTCCCGCACACTGGCGACCAAGATGGACGCCGAGGCGTGGCTTGCGGCCGAGCGGGCACTGATCGACCGGGACCAATGGACATCCCCGCAGGCCAGGAAGGAGGCGGCCGAACGACGTCTTCGCGAGGCAGAGTCCAACACCCTGCAGAGCTTCGCCGAGCGCTACTTGGCTGAGCGCGGCCTTCGGCCGAACACGGTCCGCGGCTACCGCGCGCTACTGAAGGGCCAGATCCTCCCGTTCTTCGGAGACGCGCCCCTCCACGAGGTGACCCTCGCGCAGATCAAGGCCTGGCGCGCATCCCTCGACCCGGCGAAGGAGTCGACGAACGCGGCCTCCTACCGGCTGCTGCGATCAATCCTCCAAGCGGCCGAGGAAGAGGAGCTGATCGACCGGGCGCCACCTAAGATCCGCGGCGCGAGTAGTGCGCCGGTCAAGAACGTCGCCATCCCCGCGACCTTCGATGAGTTGGCGGTGATCATCGACGCAATGCCCGACCGGCTGAAGCTGCTGATCGTCCTCGCCGCCTTCGTGGGCCTGCGCGAGGGCGAGCTGTTGGAGCTGCGGCGCTCGGATGTCGACGGTGTGACCGGGCGGATCGACGTCACCCGCAAGGTCGACAAGGACGCCGACCCGTCCGCCCGCGGCGCGTGCCCTGAGTGCGGTCGACCGATCAGCTCACCCAAGACGGCCAAGGGCATCCGGACCGTCCACGCCCCGCCGCCGTTCCTCTCGATGCTCCAGAAGCATCTGCTCGAGCACACCGCCGAGGGTCCCTCGGGTCTGCTGTTCCCTGGTGACCGAACCGACCACATGAGCGTCCGCCACTTGATGGATCGCTACCGCCCGGCGCGCGCGAAGGCCGGCCGGCCGGACCTGACGATTCACCACCTTCGCCACACGGCACTCACGCTTGCCGGCCAGCACGGCGCCACGGGCGCCGAGCTTCAGGCCCGCGCCGGCCACGCCTCCCAGGCAGCGATGGCCATCTACCAACACGCCACCCTCGACCGCGACAAGGCTCTGGCCGATCGGATCGGTGATGCGTACGACGCCTGGCAGGCATCCCGGCGACCCTGACTGATGCCTCCTTGGCGGAGGCTGTCGACCCGACCCAGCGCGCGCGAAGAAGAAAGGAGCACCCGACCGTCAAGCGTCAGGCAGAGACGAGCTGGTGGGCCAGCCAGCCTTGACCACGAAGCGTCTCCAGCGCGATCCGCACGTGGTCCTCAGTGAACATTCGCGCCTTGCGCGGAGACCACGCCCAGATCGCCTGCAGGCGGTCATCGTCGGTCGCATCCGGCATCGACTGCGCCACGAAGTGCACCGTTGACAGCAGTTCGAGTCCGTAGGCGGATTCGAAACCCTCGGCAAGTTCAAGTACCTGGTCGATCCGACGCTGCGCCTCCGTGTCGTCAGCGAGCACCTGCTGCGCTTCCTCGGCGGCATCCGGCAGGACGATGAGAGGCTCCGCGTCGGCAACGCGTGCGCTGCCATCACCGAAGCCTCGGATGAAGTGGCCTTCGAGAAGGTTCAGGACGTGCCGGAGGTTGTCGGCATACGGACCGTAGTGATGCTTGGCGAAGTTGAGGCTCAGCGGCTGACCCGCAACCTGCAGGAAGTAGAGGAGCTTCTGCGCCTCGATCTGGCCAGGTGCCAGCATTGCCTGACCCGTATATCGGTTCAGGATCTCCACCAGCGCAGCGCGGTTCGGATTCATCGTCGGCCTCGGGCTCGCCGTCACCATCTCCGCCGCGCTCGGTGCGCCGGCGGGAGGGAACAAGAGCACGTCGACGTTCGGGACCTCGTCGAATGCAGCGATGATCCTTGGCTCCACCTCGACCCAGTCGAGGCCGCCGTTTCCGCAGCCGAGGGGCGGAACAGCAATGGACTCGATGCCGAGCCGGCGGATGACGGCGATCAGATCCGCGAGACCGCTCTCAATGTCCTTGAGCTTGGAGTTGGACTTCCAATGGCCCTTGGTCGGGAAGTTGATGATGTACTTCGGGCCGGTCATCTGTCCCGTCGGCCAGACATGCATGTGCCCGAGACGGACCTTGCCGGCCTTCGCTGCCTTCCGGTACGCGTCGTACATCGCGGGGTAGGCCTTCTTGAACTGGAGCGCGATGCCCTTGCCCATCACGCCCTCGGTGTTCACCGTGTTGATGAGTGCCTCGGCATCTGCGCTCAGCAGATTCCCAGCCGTTTCCTTGATCATCTCACCTCCAGCATGCCTCAGAAGTACCACTCACGACGGATCTCCACGCGGGGAATCCAATCGGCGCTAGCCAGCATCGACTGCACCTCTTCCACGACAGTCTGACTCTTGGTTCCGACATATTCGATCGCGTCCCAGGGCACCGCACCGCGCACGAGACACTCCGCCATCCGTCGTTCCAGCCGGTCGGGGTGCTCGCCGTCGTTGTTCCACATCTTCGCCTTCATCAGCGGCCAGTCGACGAAGTCCTCCTCCGGCTCTCCGTCGGTGAAGCGGTGGAACTCTGCGTAGCGCTTGGCGGCGTTCCGATCGGTAAGGATCGGGTCCAGGCCCAGCCCCGCAAGCCGCTCGAGCGTCGTGCAGAGGTACACGATTCGCGCGTCTCCGTCCGTGTAGCTCGCGACGCCACCGTGGACGATCCGATAGAGCATCGGGCTTCTTGGCGCGAAGTAGAACGGGACGTAGTCCGCGACCACTCCTCCTGGCCGCACCGGCACGTCACGGCTGCGGCGCGACTGCTTGATGCCAGGCTCGCCGATCTCCTTGAGAAGCAGTCCCTGCGTCTGAGCAACGACATCGCATTGGATACCCGAGCCGATGACCGTCGGCAAGTGCTCGACGCGAGTGAAGTGGTACAGCGGGGTTGGAATCGGACGTGCCACGCCTCCACCTCCTCATACCGTCTCGACTCGGATCCTTCCAGAAGCGTCGGACATCCCTCGTGTCCCCGCGCCCTCACCCGCCGACGCCTACGATCGGGCCGTGCCCGCAGGTGACGACGATGACCTCCTCCGCCAGTTCGACGCGCTGATCTCAGGGACTGACCTCGGCGACCTGCGGACGCTCGCCGACCAGATGTCGGTGGTCTCAGGCGGTGGCTTCGCGAAGCGGACGAACAACCCGCACCTGCGCCACCCCAAGCGCGACGAGCCGGCGATCTTCCGAGTGCGGGTCGACCTCAACGATGCACATCCGCCGATCTGGCGACGGCTTGACCTGCGCTCGGATCTCACGCTCGCCGCGGTCCACCAGGTCTTGCAGGCGGCGTACGACTGGACGGATTCGCACCTGCATCGCTTCTCCATCGGCGGCGACACGTTCGACATGGGTGCTGAGTGGTTCCTCTGCGAGTACGACGTCGAGGAGGGCGAGGACGAAGGAACGCCCGATGCTGAGGTGACCCTCGACGAAACATTGGTCGAGCCGGGCGACGTCTTGCACTACGTCTACGACTACGGCGACAACTGGGATCTGACGATTCGCCTCGAAGAGGTCCTCCCGCTGACGGACGACGCGCCGCAGGCGAGGTGTGTCGATGGTGCACGGGCCGCACCGCCGGACGACTGCGGCGGACTGCGCGATGCCGAAGACCTCACCGAGATCGTCGACGCGCCCGCTGCCTTCGATATCGCCGAGCTCAACGAACGCCTCGTCTCACCTGCCGGTGGACTCGCTGAATGGGGAGTGCGCCCGGACCTGGTCCGCCTGCTGAACCATCTCCAGCGGACGCCGGTCGGCGACAACTTCATCGCCCGCACCCTCGCCATCGGGACTCCCGAGCAACCCGATGTGCCGACTCTGACTGCCAACCTTCGCGCGTACCAGTGGTTCCTCGATCGCGCAGCCCGCGACGGCATCGCGCTGACTGCAGCCGGCTATCTCAAACCCGCCGACGTCGAGGCCGCCTCGGAGGTCGTTCCTGTGGTCGGGGATTGGATCGGGAAGCGCAATCGTGAAGACCTCACGGTCCCACTGCTCGAGTTCCGCCAGTCGCTCCAGCAGATCGGGCTGCTTCGGAAGTCCAAGGGCAAGCTCCTGCTCACCAAGCTCGGGAAGGCCGCTCGGGCCGACCCGGCCGCCTTGTGGCGCCACCTCGCCGACCGTCTCGTCGACGGCGACGAGGACACCTTCACGTTCCAGGCTCGCCTGCTGGCCCTGCTGTGCCTCGTGTCTGAACCGGAGGGACGGCACGAAAAGCGATTGGCCGAAGCCCTGACCTACCTCGGCTGGCGACAGCGCGATGGACGACCCGTCAGCACCGACCAGTCGGGTTGGGCGCTCCGCGAGGCGACGCACGCGCTGGCCAACATCGCGTCCGAGCAGCGCGACCACGGCCTGCCACGGATTGACCGTCGGACACTGACTCCTATGGCGATGCTGCTAGCGAGGACCGCCCTCTCGAGCGAGGACTGAGGGATTTGCCCGCATCGACCGGCAGTCAGCCGCGGTCGACGCCTACCCGGTGTGGCAGTTGGGTGCGCACCAGCGGCAGCCGTTGACCTGCGAGTAGTAGTTCTTCGCGCTCTGAACCGCGGAGACGCAGCCGGCGTGAAACCCCAAGTCCTGGCGATTCGCGGGGTTAGGCAGACACCACTTGGCGGCGGTGGTGTCGTGCACCTCGTGATCGCCGTTCGACTGGGCGACCTTGTTAACGCAGTAGTTGGGCATTTTGGACTCCTTTCCGGATTAGCAGCATGACTGCCTCCCCCGACAAAAAGCGGTCTGACGATTCGATGCTGATGCTGGAGTCGCGGCAACGGCGGACACCGCCTCCCCAGCAGGTGCCCGCCGCAGCGACGACACGTCAGCCGTTCTCGGTGACGGTGGTGTTCGGCGATCGCTGGGCGGTCCCCTTCGTCACGTACCGCCCGGTGATCGCGGAGCGGTATGCCGGCTCTTCGTACTTCAGGTGGGGATGAGGGTGTCGAGTCCTCCGCCGATGAGGAGCATGCGTAGCCGGTAGTTGTCGTAGTTGCGGAAGCCGCGGGCA
>LUPK01000060.1 GCA_001627335.1 Nocardioides sp. REDSEA-S33_B3
ACGCGCGTCGTTCCTCGACGCTGTAGACACCTTCGATGGGCAAGTCGATCACTCCTAGATCAGAGCGACTGACTCACACGCAGACTGGCAGACAGGGGGACGATGAAGTCCCATCGGCCAGTGGCAGGGTCTGTCGGCCGGCCGATGAACCTTTCCTACCTCAGGCCGCGGACCGGGCCCGTGCGAGCTCGAGCGCCTCGCGGAAGGCGGCGGTGACGTACGGCGGGACCGGCAGCCCCCTGTCGCGGGCCCAGAGCAGCTCCATCTCGACCCGGGCGATCTGGGCGGCGAAGTCGGAGTCCTCGTCGATGTGCAGGGTGCGCATGACGTCGCCGAAGTCGGCGAGCTGCTCGGGGTTGTTGGCGCCGACGGGGGAGAAGGAGAGGCGGCGCATCAGGCGCACCAGCCACTTCTGCCAGGGCGCCAGCTCGCCCCACAGGCCGCGCGCGGAGAGCTGGTAGAAGGCGTAGTGGCCCGGCTCCTGGCGCTTGATGGGGGCGATGACGGTGTCGGCGACGGCGGTCTCGCCCAGCTCGCGGACACCGTCGTGCAGCAGGTTGTAGGCCAGCACCGCCGAGCGCTCGGTGGCCATGCCGGTGACGTAGTAGAGCATCCGGACGACGTCCTGGAAGGCGCCGATGTGCGCCAGGGCCCCGAGGACCTTGAGCTTGGTGCCGATCGAGTCGAGGTCGGCGTCGGCGTGCGCGCGACCGAGCCGCACCTGGAGCTCGTCGAGGATGCGGCCGTGCTGGGTCTCCTGCGGCTGCCAGACGTCGCGGTAGAAGAACACGTCGACCTCGGGCGGGTCGGGCAGCATCGTGGTCAGCTCCAGGACGTTGCGGTCGACCTCGAGCTCGACGCGCGCCATGTAGTCCAGGACGTGGCCGAAGCGCTGCTCGAGGGTCCGCGGGTCCCGCACGGTGAAGTCCACGTCCTCCAGCCGCAGCGGCGGGTGCTCCTCGCCGAGGCGCTGGACGTGCTCGACCAGGCGGGTCGTCGTCGTGGCGCTCACCGGGCCAGCCTAGGCGCGTGGCTGGGTGTGCGGGGGAGGGCAGGTGCTGGGATCACCTGTGAGGTTCGTCGCCGGGCCCTACTCTGGATGGCAGGAGGGGACGTGCGACTGCGGCGACCGCGATCCACCGCCGCGACGGCACCGAGGCCGGCGGCGGCGCTCTGCGCTGCCCTGACGACCGGAGCGATGCTCGCTGCGCTCGCCGGCTGCAGCGCCGACACCACCGTCGCTGAGGAGCCCGAGCCCTCGGGCACCAGCAGCAGCGCGACTGGCACCGCCACCGACCCCGGGGAGTCGGCCCAGCCCGGGCTGGACCCGGCGTACGCCGTCGACGCGCCGGGCCGCTTCAAGAGCCTGCCCCGCACCGCCGACATCGTGGTGCAGACCCAGGAGACGATCGACGAGGACACCATCGCTGCCATCGAGGCGCTCGACGGCGTGGCCGCGATCGAGCGGCTCAGCCTGCTCCAGGTCAGCATCGAGAACCGTGTCCTCGACGTCGCGGCCGTCGACCCGGCGACCTACCGCCGCTACGCGCCCCGCGAGCTCCCGCAGAACCAGGAGATCTGGGACCGCGTCGCCGCCGGCGAGCTGGCGGTCGGCAAGGCCGTGGCCAAGCGGCTGCCGCTCGACGACGACGACTTCGTCGCGCTGACCAGTGAGGTGCCGCCCATCCACCTCGGGGTGAAGGCACCGCAGATCACCAACGCCGTCGACGCCGTCGTCAACGAGAAGTGGGGCGAGGCGCTGGGCGCGACACCCGGGAACGCGCTGCTGATCTCGACCGGCCTCACCGCCCCCGACGCGGTGGTGAAGCCGCTGGCGAAGCTGCTGCCCGAGGACACCTCGATCGAGCGTCTCGACGCCGTCGCCCGCTACGGCCTGGACCCCGACGCGGTGCAGACCGCGCAGGTCGTGGGCTCGCTGTCCGACGCGATCGGCGTGTTCACCTACCGCCCGATCGGCGGCGGGCGGATCGCCCCGGACCCCGCCTGGGTCCGCACCCACATCAGCACCCAGTCGGTGCCGATCCTCGGCAGCGTCACGTGCAACAACGCGATCTTCCCGCAGCTGCGTGCCGCGCTGGAGGAGATCGTGACCGCCGGGCTGGCCGCCGAGATCAAGCGCGAGCAGTACGCCGGTTGCTACTACCCCCGCTTCATCGCCGGCACGACCAGCCTGTCCAACCACTCCTTCGGCACCGCGCTGGACCTCAATGTGCCCGGGAACCTGCGCGGGACGGTCGGTGAGATGGACCGCGTGGTGGTCTCCATCTTCAAGAAGTGGGGCTTCGCCTGGGGCGGCGACTGGCGCTACACCGACCCGATGCACTTCGAGATGGCGCGGATCGTCCGACCGGGCTGACCGTGAACGAACGCCGCGGCCGTTCGGAGCCGGCGCGCGGATCGCTGGGGGATAGGTTGGGCCGCATGCGAGCCGTGCAGGTCGTCGAGACCACCGGACCCGAGCACCTGCAGGTGCGTGAGGTCCCCGAGCCCCAGCCCGGTCCCGACCAGGTCCTGGTCGAGGTGCACAGCATCGGGGTGTCCTTCCCCGACCTGCTGCTGACCCGGGGGGAGTACCAGCTCAAGCCCGAGCCGCCGTTCAGCCTCGGTGTCGACGTCGCGGGCGTCGTCGTCTCGGCGCCGGAGTCGTCCGGGCTGGCGGCCGGTGACCGGGTCGCCGCCGTGGCGCCGTACGGCGGGGCGTCGGAGCTCGCGGTGTTCGGCACCGACTCGGTGTTCCGGCTCCCCGACGCGCTGACCTTCGACGAGGGCGCCGCGCTGCCGATGAACTACCTCACCGCCGAGTTCGCGCTCAACGCGCGCGCCGGGCTGCGCGAGGGCGAGACGGTCCTGGTCCACGGTGCGGCCGGCGGGGTGGGGACCGCGACCATCCAGGTCGCCAAGGGCATGGGCGCCACGGTCATCGCGGTCTGCTCGACGCAGAAGAAGGGCGACTACGCCAAGGCCGCCGGTGCCGACGAGGCCGTGCTGCTCGACGGCTTCAAGGACTCCGTCATGGCCCTGACCGAGGGCCGCGGCGTCGACGTCGTGGTCGACGTGGTCGGCGGCTCGGTCTTCACCGACTCGCTGCGCTGCCTGGCCACGCTCGGACGGCTGCTCGTGGTCGGCTTCGCCGCCGGCGAGGGCATCCCCGAGGTCAAGGTCAACCGGCTGCTGCTCAACAACATCGACGTGCGCGGCGTGGGCTGGGGCGGCTACGGGATGATGCGCCCGGGCTATCTCCACCAGCAGTGGGAGGCGCTGCTGCCGATGATCGAGGCCGGCGCCGTGAAGCCGCCGATCGGCGCGACGTACTCCTTCGACGAGCTGGGCAGGGCACTGGTCGACATGGACGAGCGGCGCACCCTCGGCAAGTCCGTGGTGCGGGTGCGATGAACGACCCGCACGCCGAGCACCACGGGCACGACCACGACCACGGGCACGACTCCGATCTCCCCGAGGAGGAGAAGGTCCGCCGCGCCGGACACGTCGTGCTCGACGCCGTGGTCGCGGCCGACGTCGGCGGCGACGACCCCGACCGGGCGCAGGCGGCGATGGAGCTGGTCTTCGAGCACCTGCTGGAGATCGACGCGATCGAGCTGTTGCTGGACGAGGAGAGCGAGGAGCTCGAGCTCGACATCAGCCCGCTCATCGGCGGCGTCATGCTCGTCGTACGCCGACTGGTGGCCGAGCTCGCCGCCCGCGACGGTGTCGACGAGGAGACGATCGTGATGTCGGTGCGCGCGGCCCTGGACGCTGCGGCGGGGTAGTCCCGGCTAGGGTCGCGGACGTGAGCATCCTCGACGACGCCCGCGAGGGCATGGACCTGTCCGTCCGGCCGCAGGACGACCTCTTCGGCCACGTCAACGGCCGCTGGCTCGCGGAGACCGAGATCCCCTCGGACCGCTCGAGCTGGGGCCCCTTCGTCGCGCTGAGCGACGCCGCCGAGCAGCACGTGCGCGAGATCATCGAGGAGCTGGCCGCCGGCGGACCCACCGACGCCGCCGATCCCTCCGCCGCCGACGAGGCGCGCAAGATCGGCGACCTCTACACCTCCTTCATGGACACCGAGCGGATCGCGGCCCTGGGCCTGACTCCGGTGCAGCCGCTGGTCGAGGCGATCGGTGGACTGCGCGACCTGCGCGACCTGGCCGCCTTCCTCGGGGAGTCCGAGCGCATCGGCAGTCACGGCGTCTTCGGCTCCTACGTCGACAACGACGACAAGGACTCCGAGCGCTACCTCGTGAACTTCGTCCAGGGCGGACTCGGCCTGCCCGACGAGTCCTACTACCGCGAGGACAAGCACGCCGAGACCCGCGAGAAGTACCTCGCCTACCTCACCCGGCTGCTCGAGCTCGGCGGCACCGGCGCCGACTGGCTCGGCGACCCCGCCGCGGCCGCGCGCACGGTGCTCGACATCGACACCCGGATCGCGAAGGGGCACTGGGAGCGCGCGGAGACCCGCGACGTCCAGCGGACCTACAACCTGCACACCCTCGAGCAGCTGCGCACGCTCGTGGGCCCCTTCGACCTCGACGTCTACGTCACCAACCTCTCCGGCGGCGCGAAGTCCGCCGAGGAGCTGCTGGCCGAGGTCAACGTCCGCCAGCCGTCGTTCTTCGAGGGCCTGGCCGGCGTGCTCGCCGAGGTGCCGCTCGAGCAGTGGCGCCCCTGGCTGCTGGTCCGCGTGCTGCGGTCGGCGGCGCCGTACCTCACCGACGAGCTCGTCGAGACCAACTTCGACTTCTACGGCCGCACCCTCAACGGCACCCCCGAGCTGCGCGCGCGATGGAAGCGCGGCGTGGCCCTGGTCGAGGGGGCGCTGGGCGAGGCCGTCGGCAAGCAGTACGTCGCCCGCCACTTCCCGCCGCAGTCCAAGGCGATGATGGAGGAGCTGGTCGCCAACCTGCTGGCCGCCTACCGCGAGTCGATCGGCGCCCTGGACTGGATGACCGAGGACACCAAGGCCAAGGCGTACGAGAAGCTCGAGACCTTCAACCCCAAGATCGGCTACCCCGACACCTTTCGCGACTACTCCGGCCTCCAGGTGCGCCCCGACGACCTGATGGGCAACGTCGCGGCGTCGGCGGCGTTCGAGACCGACCGCCAGCTGGGCAAGATCGGCTCGCCGGTCGACCGCGACGAGTGGCACATGCTCCCGCAGACCGTGAACGCCTACTACAACCCCGGCACCAACGAGATCTGCTTCCCCGCCGGCATCCTGCAGCCGCCGTTCTTCTCCCCCGACGCCCACCCGGCGGAGAACTACGGCGGCATCGGCGCGGTCATCGGCCACGAGATCGGCCACGGCTTCGACGACCAGGGCGCGCAGTTCGACCCGCTGGGCAACCTGCGCGACTGGTGGACCCCCGACGACAAGGCGGCCTTCGAGGAGAAGTCGAAGAAGCTCGTCGCCCAGTACGACGCCCTCGAGCCGCGCGACCTGCCCGGTGAGCGGGTCAACGGCCAGCTCACGGTCGGCGAGAACATCGGCGACCTCGGCGGCCTGACCATCGCGCACAAGGCGTACGTGATCTCCACCGGTGGCGAGGCGAGCGTCGAGGAGCGGCGCCGGCTCTTCCTCAACTGGGGCCACGTGTGGCGCACCAAGCGCCGCGCGGAGCAGGCGCGTCAGTTCCTCACGATCGACCCGCACAGCCCGGCGGAGTTCCGCGCCAACATCGTGCGCAACCTCGACGAGTTCCACGAGGTCTTCGAGACCGCGCCCGGCGACGGGCTGTGGCTGGACCCCGAGGACCGCGTCCGGATCTGGTGAGGCGACTGCGGCGGGAGGTCATGCGGACGGGAGGTCCGCTTCCGCTGGACGTATGACGTCCCGGCGCGGGCGACTCAGCCGGCGAGGCGCTCCTGGCGCGCCGCGACCGTGCGGTCGACGAGTGCCGCGACGGCGGGGAAGCCGCGACGCAGGGAGTCGAACCCGCGCGGGGTCAGCACGCAGGCGGTGACCGGGGTCATCGCGGTGACCGTGGCGGTGCGCGGGAGGCGCCGGTCGATGACGCCGAGCTCGCCGACCAGCTCGCCGGGGCCGAGGACGGCGACGAGGTCCTCGCCGACGGTGACGGCGACCTGGCCCTCGACCAGCAGGAAGGCCTGGTTCTCGAGCTCGCCCTCGCTGGTCAGCGTCGCGCCCGAGCGCAGCGACACGACGTCCATCAGCGCGGCCATCCGGCGCAGCTCCCGCGGGGAGCAGTCGGCGAGGGCGGGGACGCTGCGCAGGAGGTGCTCGGTGGTGCGTGCCATGGGGACTCCTGGGTCGGACGAGGTGGGGGAGGGAAGACATACCGTCGGTACGTCACCGACCGTACTCGGGGTATGTGAAAGATCAACACCCTGTGGAGGAGATCACCGCAGCGTCGGGGGCGGCTGGTAGACACCGTGGTCATGAGTCCCACCGCCGCGCTGACCGACCGTGCCGCCGCTCGCGAGGCGGCAGAGGCCCACCTGCGCGCCCTCGTGGGGCCTCGCGACGGGCAGCCGGAGGCGCGGCTGCGCGAGGACCAGTGGAGCGCGATCGAGGCGCTGGCCGTCGACCGCCGCCGTGCCCTGGTCGTCCAGCGCACCGGCTGGGGCAAGTCGGCGGTCTACTTCGTGGCCACCCTGCTCCTGCGCGGCGCCGGCGCGGGCCCGACGGTCATCGTCAGCCCGCTCCTGGCCCTCATGCGCAACCAGATCGCCGCCGCCGAGCGCGCCGGCATCCGCGCGGTGACCATCAACTCCACCAACGCCGAGGACTGGGAGCCGATCCACGAGCAGATCGCGGCCGGCGAGGTCGACGTGCTGCTGGTCAGCCCCGAGCGGCTCAACAACCCCGGCTTCCGCGACGAGGTGCTGCCCCGCCTGGCGGCCACCTGCGGCCTGCTGGTGGTCGACGAGGCGCACTGCATCTCCGACTGGGGTCATGACTTCCGCCCCGACTACCGCCGCATCCGCACCCTTCTCGACGACCTGCCCGACGGCATCCCCGTCCTGGCCACGACCGCCACCGCCAACGCACGCGTGACCGACGACGTCGCCCAGCAGCTCGGCTCCATCGAGCGTGGCGACGTGCTGACCCTCCGCGGCACGCTGGACCGCGAGTCGCTGCGCCTGGGCGTGGTCCACCTCAAGACCCCCGACCAGCGGCTGGCCTGGCTCGCCGACCACCTCGCCGAGCAGCCGGGCTCCGGCATCGTCTACTGCCTGACCGTCGCCGCGACCCAGGAGGTCGCCGACTACCTCCGCTCCCGCGGCCACGACGTCGCGGCCTACTCCGGTCAGACCGAGACCACCGAGCGGCAGGCCCTCGAGGCCGACCTCGCCGCGGGACGCATCAAGGCGCTCGTCGCGACCAGCGCGTTGGGCATGGGCTTCGACGCCAGCCTCGGGTTCGTGGTCAACCTGGGCTCCCCCAGCTCGCCGGTGGCCTACTACCAGCAGGTCGGCCGTGCCGGCCGCGGCCTCGACGCCCGCAGCGAGTCGGCCACGGTGGTGCTGCTGCCCGCGCCGGAGGACCGCGACATCTGGGCCTACTTCGCCTCCCTCGGCTTCCCCCGCGAGGAGCAGGTCCGCGAGACCCTCGCCGTCCTCGCCGAGGAGGGCCGCCCGCTCAGCACCGCCGCGCTGGAGACCCGGGTCGAGCTCAGCCGCACCCGGCTCGAGACGATGCTGAAGGTCCTCGACGTCGACGGCGCCGTACGCCGGGTCAAGGGCGGCTGGGAGTCCACCGGTCGCCCGTGGAGCTACGACGCCGAGCGCTACGAACGGGTGCGGGCGGCGCGCGAGCGCGAGCAGCAGGCGATGCTCGACTACCTGCGCACCGACCGGTGCCGGATGTGGTTCCTGCGCGACCAGCTCGACGACCCCGAGGCGACCGAGTGCGGCCGGTGCGACAACTGCGGCGGGCTCGACCTGCCCACGCACGTCTCCGCCGAGGCCGTGAGCCAGGCCCAGGAGCGGCTGGCGCGCCCCGGCGTGCCCCTCCCGCCGCGCAAGATGTGGCCGACCGGTCTCGACCGGCTCGGCATCGACCTGCGCGGGCGGGTCTCCGAGCAGGCCCAGGAGGGGCGGGCGGTCGCCCGGCTCACCGACCTCGGCTACGGCCAGGCGCTGCGAGAGCTGTTCCGCGAGGACACCGAGGACGGCCCGGTGCCCGTCCCGCTGGTCCAGGCGGTCATCGAGGTGCTCGGCGACTGGCGACCCGACGTCGACGCGATCGTCGAGATCGAGTCGGTGTCCCGGCCCGAGCTCGTGGGGTCGCTGGCCGACGGGCTCTCGCGCTACCTCCAGGTCCCGCTGCTCGGCCGCTGGGCCGTCCTCGACCCCGACGTGCCGCCGGGGCGTGGTGCGGCCAACTCCGCGCAGCGGGTCGCGGCGGTGTCGCGGCGGTGCGGCCTGGAGACGGAGCCGGGCGCGCTCGAGGGGCGTCGGGTGCTGCTCGTCGACGACCTCGTCGACACCGGCTGGAGCACGACGCTCGCCGCCCGTGCCGTCCTGCGCGCGGGCGCCGCCTCCGTCTCGCCGCTGGTCCTGGCCGTCCGCGCCTGAGCAGGCGCCGGGGCCGGCGTCCGTCCCCGAGGTCGTCTGTCGGCGTGCGGGGTTTCGAGGCTCGTCGCTGGCGCTCCTCGCACCTCAACCGGCGATCCCGATGGTCGAGGTGCGAGGCCGGCCACGGCCGAGCCACGAGACCCCGGTCCCTGCCAGCGGAGGGTCAGCGGCGGGCGGGGTCCCGCGGGTCGAGGTGGTCGTAGTAGTCGCGGGGCGAGCCGTCGGGGCGCATGGTGGCCAGCAGGCGCAGGCCCGCGGCCTCGACGGTGCGGGCGCTGACCCAGGCCAGCAGCACCGAGGGCACGGCGACCAGCGCCGAGACGACCAGCCACGACCACCCCGGGCCGGGCTCGGCGTAGAGGCCCAGTGAGCCGAGGAAGCGCAGCACCGGCTCGTGGATGAGGTAGATCCCGTAGCCCAGGCCGCCCAGCCACACCAGCGGCGCCCACGACATCCAGCGCGCCCAGGGGCCGTCGTGCAGGACCACGTGCGCGAGGGCGAGGGTGAGCGCGGCGGCGTACATCGGGTGCCACCACTCGGCGAGCGGCGAGCCCACCGGGCGGCTGAGCACGAGCCCGACGGTGAGGCCCAGGCCGGCGAGGAGCAGGGCGGCACGGGGCGCCGTCCCGAGCCGCACCCCGGCGGCGGCCACGACGGCCAGCAGCATGCCGACGCCGAAGTCGGGTGCCTTGGCCAGCGGGGAGAACCACACCGACCAGTTGTCGGCCGCGGCACCGGAGAGCAGTGTCGCCCAGACGAGGTACGCCGCACCGGCGGTGACCAGCGCCACCGGCAGCGCTGAGGCGACCCCCAGCCGCTGCCCACGGGTGGCGGCGCGCGCGGCCACCCGGTTGAGCACCGGCACGGACAGCGCGACCAGGACGTAGAAGTGGAACTCGATCGCCAGCGTCCACGCCGGCCCGTTGGTCCAGAAGATGTAGGTGTCGGAGTAGACGTGGGTGAAGGTCAGGTGGGTGACCAGGTCGACCCAGTGCCCTGGTGCGGTCGGGTTGGTCAGGGACCACACCAGCAGCACGACGGCGAGGTAGAGCGGCAGCAGCCGGGCCATCCGGCGGTAGAGCAGCACCCGGCCGGAGCGGATGCTCACGCCGTCGATGACGGCCTGCGCGATCGGCAGCCAGAGCACGAGCCCGGACAGCACGAAGAAGAGGTCGACGAACAGGTCGGCGCTCATGAACAGCTCGTGGACGGTGCCGGTCAGCGGCCACTGGTAGGTGTCGCCGTACCGCTGGTGCTGGTAGCCGTGGAAGACCACCACGACCAGCGCCGCGACGCCGCGCAGCCAGCCGAGCGGGTAGCGACGGACCGGGGTGCCGGTCGTCGATGTCGGGACGGGGGGTGCGTCCGTGCGGGCCTGGGTGGTGCTCATGCGTCACCTCCGGCCGTGCGCGGGGTGACCACCCACTGGTGCTCGCCGCGCAGCTGCTTGAGCTGCGCCACGCGGTTCACGAGGTTCTTGGCCTCGGTGTAGAAGACCAGGTTGAGCAGCGCGGCCTGGACGAACCAGCGTCGGTGCCGCCGGACCTCCGGCGTCGCGAGGCGGTACGCCGCCAGCGTCTGCAGCGGTCCCGAGACCGTGACCAGCAGGGTGATGAGCAGGAACAGCGGGGAGCTGAGGTCGAGCCCGCCGTCGCGCCAGGCCAGGAAGCCCAGCAGCGGCCAGGTGAGGATCGACATCCACGGGTAGACCTCGCGCCAGCCCAGCAGGTAGGTCGCGCCGATCTTCTGTCGCAGGGTCAGCTCGGGGGAGCGCAGGATCGGGCCGAGGTGGCGTAGCGAGACCTGGAACCACCCCTGGGCCCACCGCATCCGCTGCTTCCACAGCGCCTCGGGGGTCTCGGGGGCCAGCTCGCGGCTGAGCAGACCGGGGTCGTTGACGATCCGGCCGCCGGCGCCGAGCACGCGCATGGACGCCTCGATGTCCTCGGTGAGGAACGAGCCGCGCAGCCGGATGCGCTCCAGGGCGGAGGCGCGCCAGAAGCCGTTGGAGCCGCCGAAGATGCCGAAGCCGGCCAGCGCTGCACGGCCGGGGTGGGCCACGGCGTAGATCTGCTCGAACTCCACCGCGACCAGGCGGGCCAGCCACCCGGTGTCGCCGTTGCGGATGACGCAGTGCCCCTGCACGACGTCCGCGGGGTCCTCGGGGTCGCCGATCCACTCCCACGCGCGGTCGAAGGCGCCGGGCATCGGGTGGTGGTCGGCGTCGAAGATGCCGATCAGCTCGCCGTCGGCGACGTGCAGCGCCGCGTTGACGTTCTGCGCCTTGGAGGTGGAGTCGGGGACCTTGAGCACGACCAGGTCCTCGTGCTGCTCGCCGAGCCTCGCGAGCTCCTCCTCGACGTCGAGGTGGAAGGGGGTGTTGTAGGCCAGCACGACCTGCAGACCGCCCCGTCCGCCCGGGCCCCGCTCGCGGTCGGGCAGGGAGAGGAAGTGCTTGACGGTCTCGAGGATGGTGTCGGCCTCGTTGGGGAGGTACGCCGCGATGACGGCCGTGGCCCGGGGCCGCTCGCCCGCGCGGCCGGTGGGCCGGGGCGGGTCCAGGGCGTGGGAGGTCTCGGCCCAGATCATCCCCGCGGTCAGCGCGAGGGAGCCGACGATCGCCCAGTAGAGGACACCGGACAGGTCGAGCCCGACCAGCGAGAGCGCGACCAGCGCGAAGTAGGGCACCACGACGGCGCCGACGGTCGCGACCAGCACCTGGCTGCCGGTGGACCACCGGTCGATCCGGGGCCGGCGCACCCGCAGGTGGTGGCCCTCCTGCCGAGGCTGGAGGTCGCGCTGGCGGACCGACTCCGCAGCCGCCGACGCGGCGTGCTCGAGCGCCTGGTGCGCGTCCTGGCTGCGGGTCACGGGTGCCCACCCGACGCCGAGGTCGAGCACGGCCGGTGCGTCGTCCTCGCGCCGGTCGAGCGCCTCGAGGGCCTCGACCGCGTGGTAGGCCATCGCCTGCAGCCGCTCGGGGCGGGCGTCGCGGTCCTCGCGGCGCAGCCGCAGCCGCAGCCGCCCGTCGTCGGTGGCGGCGACCAGCTCGCCGGGCTGGAGGAA
>LUPK01000061.1 GCA_001627335.1 Nocardioides sp. REDSEA-S33_B3
AGCTGGTCAGCAGGCATCGGTGGAGTCGGCACAACATCCCCCTCGGGGCAGGGGGTGTTGCGACATTCCTCTGACCCCGCAGACCTCTCGGCCGTGCGCGAGTGACCTCTCGGCGGTGCGCGAGCGACCTCTCGGCGGTCAGATGAGCCCGAGCTCGGTCACCGCGTCGCGCTCCTCGGCGAGCTCGGCGGTGGAGGCGTCGATCTTGCCGCGGGAGAAGTCGTCGATCTCGAGGCCCTCCACGATCTTCCAGTCGCCGTCCTTGGTGGTGACGGGGAAGGAGGAGATGAGGCCCTCGGGGACGCCGTACTCACCGTTGGAGGCGACGGCCATGGAGACCCAGTCGTTCTCGGCGGAGCCGTAGAGCCAGTCGCGGGCGGCGTCGATGGTGGCCGATGCGGCGGAGGCGGCCGAGGAGGAGCCCCGGGCCTCGATGATCGCGGCGCCGCGCTTGGCGACGGTCGGGATGAAGGTGTTCTCCAGCCACTCCTGGTCGTTCACCGTCTCGGCGGCGTTCTTGCCGGCGACCTCGGCGTGGAACAGGTCGGGGTACTGCGTGGCGGAGTGGTTGCCCCAGATCGTCATCTTGGTGATGTCGGTGACCGAGGCGCCGGTCTTCGCGGCCAGCTGCGAGATCGCGCGGTTGTGGTCGAGGCGGGTCAGCGCGGAGAACCGCTCGGCCGGGATGTCCGGGGCGTTCTTCATCGCGATGAGCGCGTTGGTGTTGGCCGGGTTGCCCGTGACGCCGACGCGGACGTCGTCGGCGGCGACGGCGTTGAGCGCCTTGCCCTGGGCGGTGAAGATCGCGCCGTTGGCCTCGAGGAGGTCACCGCGCTCCATGCCCGGGCCGCGCGGGCGGGCGCCGACGAGCAGGGCGAGGTTGACGCCGTCGAAGATCTTCTCCGGGTCGTCGCCGATCTCGACGCCGGCCAGGCCGGGGAACGCGCAGTCGTCCAGCTCCATGACGACACCCTCGAGCGCCTTGAGCGCGGGGGTGATCTCGAGCAGGCGCAGCTCGATGGGGCGCTCGGAGGTGAGCGCACCGCTGGCGAGGCGGAAGAGCAGGCTGTAGCCGATCTGGCCGGCGGCGCCGGTCACGGCCACCTTCAGCGGGGTGGTGGTCACGCAGGTCTCCTAGGAAGAGGGTCCGAGACGATCACGAACGGATCACGAACATTGGCTCCCGGTGACGCTAGCAGCGGGTGGGACGGTCCTGTCAGGCTGGCCCTGCAGGCGTCAGGTATCTTGACGTCAAGAAACACTGCCAGCATCGAGCCGACGATCGTCCAGGAGCCGCCGGAAACCATGGCCACCATCATCTACACCCACACCGACGAGGCGCCGCTGCTCGCGACGTACTCCTTCCTGCCGATCATCCAGGCGTACGCCGCCAAGGCCGGTGTCGAGGTCGAGACCCGCGACATCTCCCTCTCCGGCCGCATCCTGGCCGCCTTCGACCTCGCCGACGACGCGCTGGCCGAGCTCGGTGAGCTCGCGACCAAGCCCGAGGCGAACATCATCAAGCTGCCCAACATCTCCGCCTCCGTGCCGCAGCTGAAGGCCGCGATCAAGGAGCTGCAGGAAAAGGGCTTCGAGCTGCCCGACTACCCCGAGTCCCCCTCCACCCCGGAGCAGGAGGAGATCCGCGCCAAGTACGACAAGGTCAAGGGCTCCGCGGTCAACCCGGTCCTGCGTGAGGGCAACTCCGACCGTCGCGCCCCGGCCGCGGTCAAGGGCTACGCCAAGAAGTACCCCCACCGCATGGGTGCCTGGAGCAAGGACTCCAAGACCGCGGTCGCGACCATGGGCAAGGACGACTTCCGCTCCAACGAGCAGTCGGTCGTCATGCCGGCCGCCGACACCCTCTCGATCGTGCTCAAGGGCGCTGACGGCACCGAGACCGTCCTCAAGGACGGCCTGGCCGTCGAGGCCGGCGAGGTCGTGGACTCGACGTTCATGAACGTCGCCGCGCTGCGCCGCTTCCTCACCGAGCAGATCGCCCGCGCCAAGGCCGACGACGTGCTCTTCTCGCTGCACATGAAGGCCACGATGATGAAGGTCTCCGACCCGATCATCTTCGGTCACGCCGTGCAGGCGTTCTTCCCGACCCTCTTCGAGCAGTACGGCGAGCAGCTCGCCGCCGCGGGCGTCTCGCCCAACGACGGCCTCGGCGGTCTGCTCTCCGCGGTCAAGGACCTCCCCGAGGGCGAGGCCATCGAGGCCGCCGTCAAGCAGGGCCTGGCCGACGGCCCGCGGATGGCGATGGTCGACGACCGCAAGGGCATCACCAACCTGCACGTCCCCTCCGACGTGATCATCGACGCCTCGATGCCGGCGATGATCCGCATCGGCGGCCACATGTGGGGTCCCGACGGCAACGAGGACGACTGTCTGGCGGTCATCCCCGACTCCTCCTACGCCGGCGTCTACGCCGCGGTCATCGAGGACTGCAAGGCCAACGGCGCCTACGACCCGGCCACGATGGGCTCGGTGCCCAACGTCGGCCTGATGGCCCGCAAGGCCGAGGAGTACGGCTCGCACGACAAGACCTTCGAGATCCCGGCCGCCGGGACCGTGGAGATCCGCAACAGCGCCGGTGAGGTCCTCACCTCCCACGACGTGGAGCCCGGTGACATCTGGCGCGCCTGCCAGACCAAGGACGAGCCGATCCGCGACTGGGTGAAGCTGGCCGTCACCCGCGCCCGCGCCTCGCAGACGCCGGCCGTGTTCTGGCTCGACGAGACCCGCGCGCACGACGCCAACCTCATCGAGAAGGTCAAGGCCTACCTGCCCGAGCACGACACCGACGGGCTGACCATCGAGATCATGGCGCCGGCCGAGGCCACGACGTACTCCGTCGAGCGCATCCGCCGGGGCGAGGACACCATCTCGGTGACCGGCAACGTGCTGCGCGACTACAACACCGACCTGTTCCCGATCCTCGAGGTCGGCACGTCGGCGAAGATGCTCTCGATCGTCCCGCTGATGAACGGCGGCGGCCTCTTCGAGACCGGCGCGGGCGGCTCGGCCCCCAAGCACGTCCAGCAGCTGCTGGAGGAGAACTACCTGCGCTGGGACTCCCTGGGTGAGTTCTTCGCGCTGGCGGCCTCCTTCGAGCACCTCGCCGGGTACGCCGACAACGCCGGCGCCCAGGTGCTGGCCGACACCCTCGACGCTGCGACCGCGACGTTCCTGGAGAACGACAAGTCGCCGACGCGCAAGATCGGCGGCATCGACAACCGCGGCTCGCACTTCTACCTCGCGATGTACTGGGCCCAGGAGCTCGCGAAGCAGACGGCGAACCCCGAGCTGGCCGAGGTCTTCAAGCCGCTCGCGGAGAAGCTGACCGCCGCCGAGGAGACCATCGTCTCCGAGCTCAACGGCGTCCAGGGCAGCCCGGCCGACGTGGGCGGCTACTACCGCCCGGTCGACGAGAAGGCCGACGAGGTCATGCGTCCCTCGGCCACGCTGAACGAGGCGCTCGCCGCCTTCTGACGCACCGCTCGCACGACGAGCACACGGCTCCACCACGGCATAGCCCCGGGAACAACTCCCGGGGCTTTGTCGTTGCCGCTGAGGAACGCCATGCTTGACCGGTAAACCCAGCCTCCTCCGCACCGCCCCTCCTCTGCCCCCCAGGAGCACGATGACCAGCCTCGCCGAGCCCGATGCGCCGATCGCCGTCGGCACCGCCGTGCACCCGGTCTCGCGACTGCGGTTCGCCGTCGCCGTGACCGCGTTGGCCACGGGCGGGTTCGCGATCGGCACCACCGAGTTCGTCACGATGGGGCTGCTGCCCCAGATCGCCGACGGCGTGGGCGTGAGCATCCCGCAGGCCGGGCACCTGATCTCGGCGTACGCGCTGGGGGTCGTCGTCGGTGCGCCGCTGCTGGCCGCGCTGGGCGCCAAGCTGCCGCGCCGCGGGCTGCTGGTCGGGCTGATCGCCAGCTTCGGCCTGCTCAACCTGCTGAGCGCAGCGATGTCGCACTACGGCCTGCTGGCGTTCGTCCGGTTCCTCGACGGGCTGCCGCACGGTGCCTACTTCGGTGTGGCGGCGCTCACCGCGGCCGGCATGGTCGCCCCGGAGCGCCGGGGGAGGGCCCTGGCGCTGGTGATGATGGGCATCCCCGTCGCCAACGTCCTCGGCGTCCCCGCGGCGACGCTGCTGGGTCAGCAGCTCGGCTGGCGCGCGGCCTTCGTGGCCGTCGGTGTCATCAGCGCGGTGACGGTCGTGCTGATCCTGGCGTTCGTGCCGAGCACGCCCGGCGACCGCACGGCCTCGACCCGGCGCGAGCTCACCGCCCTGCGCCACCCCCAGCTCTGGTACGCCGTCGGCGCCTCGGGCATCGGCTTCGGCGGCCTCTTCGCGCTGGTCTCCTACATCGCCCCGATCACGACCGACGTCGGCGGGCTCGCCGAGTCCACCGTGGCGGTCTTCCTGCTCGTCATCGGGCTGGGCATGGTCGTGGGCAACATGGTCGCGGGCCGGATGGTCGACTGGTCGGTGCAGCACAGCCTGCAGATCGGCTCGGTCGGCCTGGCCGCGGCACTGCTCGCGTACTGGGTGCTGGCGCCGTACGGCTGGTGGGCGCTGGTCGCGGGCTTCATGGTGACCGTCGTCGGCTCCGTGCTGGCGCTCGGTTTCCAGGTACGGCTGATCGACGCCGCCGAGCACGCGCAGACCCTGGGCGCGGCGTTGAGCCACGCCAGCCTCAACATCGGCAACAGCCTGGGCGCCTTCCTCGGCGGTGCCGTGATCGCCGCCGGATGGGGCCTGCGGGCGCCGCTGCTGGTCGGTGTCGGCCTGGCGCTGGCGGGCCTGGTCGTCCTGGCGCTGGCCCGGCGAGCGGAGCGGAGCGCGCGTCAGGGAGAATGACGCGCATGTCAGCGACGACCGAGCCCGAGGTGGCCGTGCCCAGCGCACCCACCGGCGGAGCCCGTCCCCGTGTCCTGTCCGGCATCCAGCCGACCGCCGACTCGTTCCACTTCGGGAACTACCTCGGCGCTCTGCGCCAGTGGGTGGACCTGCAGCGGGACCACCAGCCCTTCTTCTTCATCGCCGACCAGCACGCGATCACCGTCGAGCAGGACCCCAAGGTCCTGCGCGAGCGGACGCTGCGGGCCGCGGCGCAGCTGCTGGCGATGGGCATCGACCCGACGCGCAGCGCGATCTTCGTGCAGAGCCAGGTGCCCGAGCACGCGCAGCTGTCGTGGGTGCTGCAGTGCCTGACCGGCTTCGGCGAGGCCCGACGGATGACGCAGTTCAAGGACAAGTCGGCCAAGCAGGGGGAGGGGGCCGCGAGCGTCGGCCTGTTCACCTACCCGATCCTGCAGGCCGCCGACATCCTGCTCTACCGCCCGCACTACGTGCCGGTCGGTGAGGACCAGCGCCAGCACCTCGAGCTGACCCGCGACCTCGCGCAGCGGTTCAACCACCGCTACAAGAAGACCTTCCGGCTGCCCGAGCCCTACATCCTCAAGGCCACCGCGAAGATCGCCGACCTACAGGACCCGACCTCGAAGATGTCGAAGTCGGCGTCCTCGCCGGCCGGCATCATCGAGATGCTCGACGAGCCGTCGCGCAGCGCGAAGAAGATCCGCTCGGCGGTGACCGACTCCGACGGCGACATCCGCTTCGACCCCGAGGGCAAGCCGGGCATCTCCAACCTGCTGACGATCTACAGCGCGCTCACCGCGCGCTCGGTGAGCGACCTGGTCGAGGAGTACGCCGGCCAGGGCTACGGCGACCTGAAGAAGGACCTCGCCGAGGTCGTGGTCAACTTCGTGACGCCGTTCCGGGAGCGGACCCTGGAGCTGCTCGACGACCAGACACATCTCTCCCAGGTGCTGCACCAGGGTGCCGAGCAGGCGCGCGCGGTCGCGGAGGCGACCCTGCGCGACGTGTACCAGAGGGTGGGATTCGTCGCCCGGAGCTCCGGCTAGGGTCGAGGGCGTGCCCACGATCGGAGTCGCCGTCGCGATCCCGGACCCCTGGGGCGAGCAGCTCCAGGCCTACCGGGAGTCGCTCGGGGACCCCTCGGCCTCGCTCATCCCCACGCACATCACGTTGGTCCCGCCGACGGTGCTGGCCGAGGACGGGCTCGCCGAGGTCGAGTCGCACCTGGCCGACGTGGCGGGGGAACGGCCGGCCTTCCGGGTGCACCTGCGGGGTACCGACACCTTCCGACCGGTCTCCCCGGTGGTCTTCGTGAGCCTCGCGGAGGGGGCCGAGCACTGCGCACGGCTGGCCGACGCCGTACGCCGGGGGCCGCTGGACGTGGACCTCGACTTCCCCTACCACCCGCACGTGACGGTCGCCCACGACGTGCAGGACGACTTGTTGGACCGGGCGCAGCACGAGCTCGAGGGGTTCGAGTGCGCCTTCGACGTGGAGGAGTTCCACCTCTACGTGCACGACGAGGTCGCCGGCTGGCGGCCCTACCGCGACTACGCCCTGGAGGGGGCGCCGGAGAGGGAGCGCTGAGATGGCGTCGATCAAGGAGCGGATCGCTGGTCTGCGCGAGCGCTACGGCTGGATCGACCACGTGGTGCGGATGCAGGAGCACTTCGGGTCGGTGAAGGCCGGGCAGCAGGCCGGCGCGATCACCTACTTCGCGTTCCTGTCGTTCTTCCCGATCCTGGCGCTGGCCTTCTTCACCGTCGGTGTCGTCTCGACGGTCGTCGACGGAGCCAACGACGCGCTGCGCAGCGCCATCGAGTCGCTGTTCCCCGGGATGATCGGCCAGGGCGAGGGGCAGCTGCAGCTCTCCGACTTCCGCACCTTCACCGGCCTGGCCGGTGTCATCGGTCTGGCCGGTGTCCTCTACTCCGGGCTCGGCTGGATCTCGGCGCTGCGGCAGGCGCTGGTGACGGTCTTCGAGCTGCCGGAGGACGAGCTGCTGGGCTTCGTGGCCGGCAAGCTGCGCGACCTGGTGGTGCTCGCCTCGATCGGCCTGACGCTGCTGGTGGCGGTCGGCGTGAGCGGGCTGGTCTCCGGCTTCTCGGCGGACCTGCTCGACTTCGTCGGGCTCGACCAGGAGCTCTCCTGGCTGGTCAAGCTGATCACCGTCGTGCTGGGCCTGGCGGCCAACGCGCTGCTGTTCTTCACGATCTTCAAGCTGCTGGGCCGGGCGGAGGTGCCGAACCGCTCGCTGTGGTCCGGCGCGATCCTCGGCGCGGTCCTCTTCGAGCTGCTCAAGCGGCTGGCGGGGCTGATCATCGCCCAGACCCAGGGCCAGCCGGCGTTCCAGGCCTTCGGGATCGCCCTGGTGATGCTGGTGTGGATCAACTACTTCTCGCGCCTCGTCCTGTACGCCGCGGCGTGGTCCTACACGGCGCCGGAGGCCCGGGCCGCCCGGGAGGCGGCCGCGCTGGCCGAGCCCGCGGAGCCGGTGCAGGGGCCGCCGCTGCCGTCGGGTGAGGACACATCGCTGACCGACGCCTCCGCTGGTGGACGCTCGTTCGCCAAACCCTTCCTGGCCGGAGTCGCCGCCGGAGCCGGCGTCCTCCTGGCCGCCCGACGACGCAAGGACGACGACTGATGCGCGCCAACCGCCCCCTCGCCTGGCTGCTCGCCGGCATCGCCGGCTGGAACCTGCTGACCTGGACGATGTTCGCCCGCAACCTCGCCGAGGCCCACGCCGCCGGCGAGGACCGGCCTCAGGGGTACTGGATCGCGCACACGGGGCTGATCATCGTGAACCTGGTGATCACCGCTGTGCTGGCTGGCATCTCCTGGCGGTCGCTGCGGCCGAGGGGTTGAGCGACGGGCTCGGCTCGCAAGGGTGCTCCGGACGGTCACGACAGGAGGTCCCGCTCGTAGCCAGACGGACCGAAAGGGGTCAGAAAGGCCGCCGTTCAACGTCGGACCAGGGTCTCGGCAGCGGTTCGGTCCGTCTGGCTACGGATGCGCTACATCGGTGCTGTGACCCGACAGGGCCAACTGGAGGGCCTGGTCGGCACCTGGTGCGGACGACGACCTCCAGATGCGGCGTGCACGTGCGACCAGCCGACTCCGTAGGGCCGATGTACCAGATGCAGAGAGCCGGGCCGCCCCGAACGAAGGGACGACCCGGCTCTCCGGTGGAGCTGAGGCTCAGAGACCCATGCGCATGGCGTCGCGCAGGTCCTTGTTGAGCTGGGAGATCACGTCGAGCGGGATCTCCTTGGGGCAGGCGCTGGCGCACTCGCCGATGTTGGTGCAGCCACCGAAGCCCTCGTGGTCGTGCTGGGCGACCATGTCGACCACGCGCGAGTAGCGCTCGGGCTGACCCTGGGGGAGCTCGCCGAGGTGGGTGATCTTGGCACCCATGAACAGCGACGCCGAGCCGTTGGGGCAGGCGGCGACGCAGGCGCCGCAGCCGATGCAGGTGGCGACGTTGAAGGCGCGCATGGCCTTGTCACGCGGCGCGGGCACCGAGTTGGCCTCGGGGGCCGAGCCGGTGTTCGCCGAGATGAAGCCGCCGGACTGGATGATCCGGTCGAAGGCCGAGCGGTCCACGATCAGGTCACGCACGACCGGGAACGCGTCCGCGCGCCACGGCTCGATGGTGATGGTGTCGCCGTCGTTGAACGAGCGCATGTGCAGCTGGCAGGTCGTGGTGACCTCCGGGCCGTGCGCCTCGCCGTTGATCATCAGCGAGCAGGTGCCGCAGATGCCCTCACGGCAGTCGTGGTCGAAGGCGACCGGCTCCTGACCCTCGCCCTGCAGCTTCTCGTTGAGGACGTCGAGCATCTCCAGGAAGCTCATGTCGGCCGAGATGCCGTCGAGGTCGTAGGTCTGCAGGGCGCCCTGGGCGCTCGCGTTCTCCTGGCGCCAGATCTTGAGGGTGAGTCTCACTTGTAGCTCCGCTGCTTCATCTCGATGGCCGTGTAGACGAGGTCTTCCTTGTGCAGGACGGGCTGGCCGCCCTCGCCGCCGAACTCCCAGGCCGCGACGTAGGCGAACTCGTCGTCGTGACGCAGCGCCTCGCCGTCCTCGGTCTGGGACTCGGCCCGGAAGTGACCGCCGCAGGACTCACGGCGGTTGAGGGCGTCGATGCACATGAGCTCGCCCAGCTCGAGGAAGTCGGCGACGCGGCCGGCCTTCTCCAGGCTCTGGTTGAGCGAGTCCGCGGTGCCGAGCACCTTGACGTTGCTCCAGAAGTCGGCCTTGAGCTCGCGGATCATGTCGATCGCCTTGCGCAGGCCGTCCTCGGTGCGCTCCATCCCGCAGTACTCCCACATGATGTTGCCCAGCTCCTTGTGGTAGCTGTCCACCGTGCGGGTGCCGTTGATCGAGAGGAACTTCTGGATCCGGTCCTCGACCTCGGTGCGGGCTGCGACGACCTCGGGGTGCGACTCGTCGATCGCGTCGAACGGGCCGTCGGCGAGGTACTCGCGGATGGTGTTCGGCAGCACGAAGTAGCCGTCGGCCAGACCCTGCATCAGCGCCGAGGCACCGAGGCGGTTGGCGCCGTGGTCGGAGAAGTTCGCCTCGCCGGTGACGAAGAGGCCATCGATGTTGGACTGCAGGTCGTAGTCGACCCACAGGCCACCCATGACGTAGTGCACGGCGGGGTAGATGCGCATCGGCACCTCGTAGGGGTTCTCGCCCGTGATCCGCTCGTACATGTCGAAGAGGTTGTCGTACTTCTCGCGCACCGCGTCCTCGCCCAGACGCTTGATCGCGTCGGCGAAGTCGAGGTAGACGCCGCGGCGGAAGTCGCCGACCATCGGGCCCACGCCGCGACCCTCGTCGCAGACGTTCTTGGCCTGGCGGGAGGCGATGTCGCGGGGGACCAGGTTGCCGAAGGAGGGGTAGATCCGCTCCAGGTAGTAGTCGCGGTCCTCCTCGGGGATGTCGCGCGGGTCCTTGGTGCAGTCCTCGGCCTTCTTCGGCACCCAGATGCGACCGTCGTTGCGCAGCGACTCCGACATCAGCGTCAGCTTCGACTGGTGGTCGCCGGAGACCGGGATGCAGGTCGGGTGGATCTGCGTGTAGCAGGGGTTGGCCATGTAGGCGCCCTTGCGGTGCGCACGCCACGCGGCGGTGACGTTGGACCCCATCGCGTTGGTCGAGAGGAAGAAGACGTTGCCGTAGCCGCCCGAGGCCAGCACCACGACGTCGGCGAGGTGGGTCTCGATCGCGCCGGTGACCATGTCGCGGGCGATGATCCCGCGGGCCTTGCCGTCGACGATGATCAGCTCGAGCATCTCGTGGCGGGTGTACTGCGTGACCGTGCCGGCCGCGACCTGACGCTCCATCGCCTGGTATGCGCCGATCAGCAGCTGCTGACCGGTCTGGCCACGGGCGTAGAACGTGCGGGAGACCTGCACACCACCGAACGAGCGGTTGTCCAGCAGACCGCCGTACTCACGCGCGAAGGGGACACCCTGCGCGACGCACTGGTCGATGATGTTCGCCGAGACCTCGGCGAGGCGGTAGACGTTGGACTCGCGCGAGCGGTAGTCGCCGCCCTTCACGGTGTCGTAGAAGAGGCGGTACGTCGAGTCGCCGTCCTCCTTGTAGTTCTTCGCCGCGTTGATGCCGCCCTGCGCGGCGATCGAGTGCGCCCGGCGCGGGGAGTCCTGGTAGCAGAAGGACTTCACGTTGTAGCCGGCCTCGCCCAGCGTGGCCGCGGCAGCGCCGCCGGCCAGGCCGGTGCCGACGATGATCACGTCGAGCTTGCGGCGGTTGGCCGGGTTGACCAGCCGGTTGTTCATCTTGTGGGTGGTCCAGCGGTCCTTGATCGGACCGGCCGGGGCCTTGGTGTCCGCGATCTTCTCGCCCAGCGTGTAGTAGCCGTGCGCGTCGTCGGACTGCTGGTTCGGCGGCGTGGTCAGGACGGTGTTGCCGCTGACGTCGACGGTGGATGCCATGTGTCGGTCTCTCCGGTTCGGTGCTGTCGTGGGGCCGCGGTCAGTCGATGACGCCGAGGAGGACGAAGATCGGGACCAGCGAGAAGCCGCCCGCGATCACGATCGCCAGCACCCAGCCGGCGGTGCGGGCCCGCGTGCGGGCAGCCGCCGAGTTGGTCCAGCCGAGGGTCTGCATCGCGCTGAAGGTGCCGTGGTGCAGGTGCAGCGCCAGGGCGGCCATCGCGGCGAGGTAGATCAGTGTCATCCACCACAGGTCGAAGGTGTCGACCATGAGCTGGTAGGGGTTGTCGGTCTCGCCGCCGGACGGGTTCACCTTGACGATGGTGAAGTTCAGCAGGTGCCAGACCAGGAAGACCAGGATCGTCAGGCCGCCCCAGCGCATCGTGCGCGAGGAGATCGACGAGTGCTTGTTCTTCTTGACCGCGTACTTCACGGTGCGCGCGGCGCCGGCGCGACGCGCCAGGATCAGCGCGGACGACACGTGCACCACCAGGGAGACGATCAGGACGAGTCGGATCACCCAGAGCAGGCCGCTCTCGGGGAGCATGGGCTCGCCGATCGTGCGCAGGTGGTGCGCGTACTCGTTGAACGACTCCTCACCGGCGAAGGCCTTGAGGTTGCCGTACATGTGCGTGAGGACGAAGCCGATGAAGATCAGGCCGCTGACGGCCATCGTGATCTTCAGGGTGATCGTCGAGCGCGAGGCGCGCGCTCCTCGGACGAGAGTCGGGGTTGCCACAAGGGAGCACGGTAGCGCGAGGAGCGCGCGCCTTTGCCCCCCGGAGGTGTGACATATCCCCCTTCGTCGCCTACCCGGAGGCAAATGAGGGTACCCTCACCTGCCGCCCGACGCGCTCCACCAGCTCGTCCACCGCGAGCGTCCACGACCGCTGCTCGGCGAGCGCGCGGGCACGAGCGCCCATCGGCGCCCGCCGGCTGTCGGCCACCAGCGACGCCACCGCCCGACGCAGGTCGCTCCCGCTGCCCGGCGCGTGCAGCAGCCCGGTCTCCAAGTGACGCACCACCTCGGGCGCGCCGCCGGCCCGGGGTGCCACCACCGGTACGCCGGAGGCGGCCGCCGCACGCAGCACGTGGCAGCAGCCCTCCTCCTCGCCGGGGTGGACCAGGACGTCGAGGCTCGCCAGCGCCACGGCGAGGTCGCCGGTCCCCAGGGCGCCGGTGATCTTGGCCTGGGGGAGCCGCTGCGCCAGCCACTCGCGCTGCTGCCCGTCGCCGAGCAGCACCGGGCGCACGCCCGGCACGTCGGCCAGCGCCGCCAACCGTCGTACGCCGTGGCGCTTGCGGAGCTCACCGGCGTACCCGACGACCACCAGCGGCTCGGGCCGCGACGAGGCCCGTGACCAGTGCCGGTGCAGCCAGTCGTCGCGCAGCGCCGGGGTGAAGGCGCAGGAGTCCACGCCGGGCGACCAGACCTCGGCACGCACGCCGCCGGCCGCGAATCGAGTCTGCAGCCACCGCGAGGTGGTCAGCAGCAGGTCGGCCCGGTCGGCCACCCGGCTGCGCCACAGCGCCCACGCCGCGGTGGGGACCGCGCTGCGCTGGAGCACCACCGTGCGCACGCCGGTGCGGCCGGCCTGCGAGAGTGCCTTGCGCCCCAGGCCGCCGGGGCCCGGGAAGGGGTCGACGGCCAGGACCACGTCGGGGGAGAAGGAGTCGACCGCGGCACGCACCTGGCCGCCGGTCGCGGCCAGGGGGCTGACCCGCACGACCTCGGCGCCGCGGTAGTCCCGCAGGCCGGGCGCGGGGGCGACGACGCGCACCTCGCGGCCGGTGTCGACCAGCCGGTCGACGAGGGCCTTGAGGGTGCCGGAGGTGCCGTCGGGCGCGGGGAAGGCCGACTCGGTGACGAGGAGGATTCGGGTCATGACGCCACCGTGCCCCTGTCGTGGGGCACGACAGGGGCACGGCGGTTGCTGTGCGTCGGACAGAGGGTGAACCCTCCGTGACGGATCAGCCCATCAGGAGTCAGCCCAGCAGGGATCAGCCCAGTGCGGCGACCGCGGCGTCGTAGTCGGGCTCCTGGGCGATCTCCTCGACCAGCTGGCTGTGCAGGACGGTGCCGTCGGTGTCGATGACGACGACCGAGCGGGCGAGCAGGCCCTCGAACTTGCCGTCGAGCAGGCGCACGCCGTAGGCGTCGCCGAAGTCGGAGCGGAACGCCGAGCCGGTCGCGACCGACTCGATGCCCTCGGCGCCGCAGAAGCGGGCCTGGGCCATCGGCAGGTCGTTGCTGACGCAGACCACCGTGGTGTTGTCCAGGCCGGCGGCGAGCTCGTTGAACTTCCGCACGCTCGCGGCGCACACGCCGGTGTCGACGCTGGGGAAGATGTTGAGCACCGTGCGGGTGCCCTCCTCCAGGCTCACCTCGGAGAAGTCCGGGGCCAGCAGGGAGAACGCGGGAGCAGCGGAGCCGACGGCCGGGAGCTCGCCGGCGGTCGTGACGGGGTTGCCGCCGAGGTGAGTGGTAGCCATGGGAGTTGCCTACCAGGCCGCTGGTCGTCGCGGGGGCGCCAGGTCGGTGACGAGACGCCCGAGCAGGTGCTCGGTCGAAAACATCACACTCTGTAGCCGACGTCACTCCGCGCTCCTATGGTTCGCACCATGACTGGACCCGAGGGCGCGCTGGAGCTCGCCCACGCCGAAGACGCCTGGACCCGGGCGGACTGGGAGAAGGCCACCGCCGCCGTGCTGCGCAAGTCGCGCCGGATGAGCGAGGAGGACGCCGACTCCCTGGTGTGGGACAAGCTGACCCGCCGCACGTTGGACGGACTCGACATCACCCCGCTCGGCACCCCGAGCTCGCTGGAGGGCCTGGCGACCGCCGGCCGCCCGGCGCGCGCGGGCGACTGGGACGTGCGCTCGCTGGTCGAGGCCGGCCCGGAGAAGCAGCTCAACGAGGCGGCGCTGGTCGACCTCGACGGCGGGGTCACCTCGCTGTGGCTGCAGCTCGACGCCGGCGCCGACCTGGCCACCCTGCTCGAGGGCGTGCTCCTCGACCTGGCCCCGGTCGCGCTCGACGCCGCCGACCCCCTCGCGGCGGCGCAGGCCTTCCTTGAGCACGCCGGCGACACCGACCTGGCCACCGGCACCAACCTCGGCGCCCCGGCCACCGCCGACGACGAGACCCTCACCGCTGTCGCCCGGCTCGCCCGCGAGCGCGGGCTGCTGGGTGTCGTGGTCGACGGCACGAAGATCCACGACCGCGGCGCCTCCGACGTCACCGAGCTCGGCTGGGTCCTCGCGGCCGGAGCCCGCGTGCTGCGCGTCCTCGAGGCCGCCGGCATCAGCGCCGCCGACGCCGCCGGGCTCATCGAGCTGCGGTTGGCCGTCACCGACGAGCAGTTCGCCTCGATCGCCAAGCTCCGCGCCGTGCGCCGCCTCTGGGCGCGGGTGCTGGAGCTCTCCGGCGTGAGCGGCGTGGACGCCCGCGTCCACGCCGTCACCAGCCGCCCGATGATGAGCACCTACGACCCCTACGTGAACATGCTGCGCACCACCGTCGCCGCGTTCGCCGCGGGCGTCGGCGGCGCGGACAGCGTCACGGTGCTGCCCTTCGACGCGCCGCTGGGCCGCCCCGACGTCTTCGGGCGCCGGATCGCGCGCAACACCCACCACCTGCTCATCGACGAGTCCCACGTCGCGCACGTGGCCGACCCCGCCGGCGGTGCGTACGCCGTCGAGGAGCTCACCGACTCGATGGCCGTGGCCGCCTGGGAGGCGCTCGGTCGCCTCGACGGTGCCGAGGGTCCTGACGCCGCCGCGCTCGAGGAGATGGTGGCCGCGACCGTGGAGCAGCGCGACCGCGAGGTCGCCACGCGCCAGCGCCCGCTCACCGGCCTGACCGAGTTCCCCAACCTCGGCGAGGAGCTGCCGGTCCGCGAGCCCTACTCCGGCTGGGAGGGCGTGCGCTCCTACGGCGCCGCCTTCGAGGCGATGCGCGCCGAGCCGCCCGCCGCCAGGGTTTTCCTGGCGACGATGGGCCCGATCGCCCAGCACACCGCCCGCGCCACCTTCGCCACCAACCTGTTGGCCGCCGGTGGCGTCGCCGTCGACGTGGCGGGCGCGACCGACGGTCCCCAGGCCCTGGTGGCGGCCTACGACGGGCAGCCGGTCGTCTGCCTGGCCGGCGCCGACCCGACGTACGCCGAGTGGGGCGAGGCCGCGGCGACCGCGCTGCGTGAAGCCGGCGCCTCCCGCGTGATCATCGCCGGCAGGTCGACCGAGTGGACCGACGACTCCTGCGCGATGGGCGTGGACGCCCTCGCGTTCCTCACCCGCACCAGGGAGGCCCTCCGATGAGTGTCCCGTCCAGCTTCGCCGGCCTGCCCCTCGTGGGCGAGGGCGCGGCCCCGTCGACCGGCACCCCGGCCCACGACCTGTGGACCGCGCCGGAGGGCATCGCGATCAAGACGTCCTACGGGCCCGACGACCTCGAGGGCCTCGACGCCCTCGACACCTACCCCGGCCTCAGCCCGTTCCTGCGCGGGCCCTACCCGACGATGTACACCACCCAGCCGTGGACCATCCGTCAGTACGCCGGCTTCTCCACCGCCGAGGAGTCCAACGCGTTCTACCGCCGCAACCTCGCGGCCGGTCAGAAGGGCCTGTCGGTCGCCTTCGACCTCGCCACCCACCGTGGCTACGACTCCGACCACCCGCGCGTGCGCGGTGACGTCGGCATGGCCGGTGTCGCGATCGACTCGATCTACGACGCCCGCACCCTCTTCGAGGGCATTCCGCTGGACCAGATGTCGGTCTCGATGACCATGAACGGCGCCGTGCTGCCGGTGATGGCGCTCTACATCGCCGCCGCGGAGGAGCAGGGCGTCAAGCCCGAGCAGCTCGCCGGGACCATCCAGAACGACATCCTCAAGGAGTTCATGGTCCGCAACACCTACATCTACCCGCCGGCGCCGTCGATGCGGATCATCTCCGACATCTTCGCCTTCACCGCCGAGCGGATGCCGCGGTTCAACTCGATCTCGATCTCCGGCTACCACATGCAGGAGGCCGGGGCGACCAACGACCTCGAGCTCGCCTACACCCTCGCCGACGGCGTCGAGTACATCCGCGCCGGCCTCGAGGCCGGCCTCGACATCGACGCCTTCGCGCCCCGGCTGAGCTTCTTCTGGGCGATCGGCATGAACTTCTTCATGGAGGTCGCGAAGATGCGCGCCGCCCGCGCGCTGTGGTCGCGCCTGGTGCGCGAGTTCGACCCGAAGAACCCCAAGTCGCTCTCGCTGCGCACTCACTCCCAGACCTCCGGCTGGTCCCTGACCGCCCAGGACGTCTTCAACAACGTCGGCCGCACCTGCATCGAGGCGATGGCCGCCACCCAGGGCCACACCCAGTCGCTGCACACCAACGCGCTGGACGAGGCGATCGCGCTGCCGACCGACTTCTCGGCCCGCATCGCGCGCAACACCCAGCTGTTGCTGCAGCAGGAGTCCGGCACCACCCGCACCATCGACCCGTGGGCCGGCTCCTACTACGTCGAGCGCCTGACCCACGACCTCGCCGAGCGCGCCTGGGGCCACATCCAGGAGGCCGAGCGGGCCGGCGGCATGGCCAAGGCCATCGAGCAGGGCATCCCCAAGATGCGCATCGAGGAGGCCGCCGCGCGCACCCAGGCCCGCCTGGACTCCGGCGCCCAGAAGCTGATCGGCGTCAACACCTACCGGCTCGCCGCCGAGGACAAGCTCGACGTCCTGCGCGTCGACAACGACGACGTCTACCGCCGCCAGGTCGCCAAGCTCGAGCGGCTGCGCGCCGAGCGCGACGACGACGCCGTCCGGTCCTCGCTCGAGGCGCTCACCCGCTCCGCGGAGCAGGGCAGCACCGGCATGGACGGCAACCTGCTCGCCCTGGCCGTCGCCGCCGCCCGCAACAAGGCCACCGTCGGTGAGATCTCCGGCGCGCTGGAGAAGGTCTACGGCCGCCACCAGGCCGTGATCCGTACGATCAGCGGCGTGTTCCGCGACGAGTCCGGCGACGGCGAGGGTGCCACCCAGGTCAAGCAGGTGCTCGCCGAGACCGCGGAGTTCGAGGAAGCCGAGGGCCGCCGCCCGCGCATCCTGGTCGCCAAGATGGGCCAGGACGGCCACGACCGCGGCCAGAAGGTCATCGTCTCCGCCTTCGCCGACATGGGCTTCGACGTCGACGTGGGGCCGCTGTTCTCGACGCCCGAGGAGGTCGCGCAGCAGGCGGTCGACAACGACGTGCACATCGTCGGTGTCAGCTCGCTGGCCGCGGGCCACCTCACCCTGCTCCCGGCGCTGCGCAGCGCGCTGGCCGAGCAGGGCCGTGACGACATCATGGTCGTCATCGGGGGCGTCATCCCGCCCGACGACGTGCCGACCCTGCTGGAGATGGGTGCCGCCGAGGTGTTCCTGCCCGGCACGGTCATCGCACAGTCGGCGCTCTCGCTGCTGGCCACGCTGCGCGAGCAGCTCGGTCACTGATGGCGGCTCCCGACCGGGACAGGGACCAGGAGAAGGTCGACCGGCTCGTCGAGGGCATCCGCGCGCAGCGACGCGCGGCGGTCTCGCAGGCGATCACGCTGGTCGAGTCCTCCCGTCCGCAGCACCGTGCCCAGGCGCGGGCGCTGCTGACCGAGCTGGCCGAGGAGTCCGGAGGGTCCGACGTGGTCCGGGTCGGGATCTCCGGCGTGCCGGGGGTCGGTAAGTCGACGTTCATCGAGGCGCTCGGCACCCGGCTGGTCGCCGAGGGCCACAAGGTGGGCGTGCTGGCCGTCGACCCCTCCAGCGTGCGCACCGGCGGCTCGGTCCTGGGTGACAAGACCCGGATGGGCCGGCTCTCGGTCGAGCCGGACGCCTTCATCCGGCCCTCGCCGTCGGCCGGCACGCTCGGCGGCGTCGCCCGGGCGACCGTGCAGGCCATGGGCGTCCTCGAGGCGGCCGGCTACGACGTGATCCTGGTGGAGACCGTCGGTGTCGGTCAGTCGGAGGTGACGGTGGCCGGGATGGTCGACACCTTCTTGTTCCTGACGCTGGCCCGCACCGGCGACCAGCTGCAGGGCATCAAGAAGGGCATCCTCGAGATCGCCGACGTCATCGCGGTCAACAAGGCCGACGGCGACCGCGAGCAGGAGGCCCGCGCCGCCGCACGCGACCTCGCCGGCGCCCTGCGCCTGGTGCGAGGCAAGTCCGAGTGGGCGCCGCCCGTGGTCACCTGCTCGGGCCTGCACGACGTCGACGTCGACGACGTCTGGTCGCGCGTGCTCGCCCACCGCGAGCACCTCGGCCTCGACGGGCTGAGGGCCAAGCGGGCCGAGCAGCAGCTGGAGTTCACCTGGGCGATGGTCCGCGACGAGCTCGACCAGCGGCTGCGGCTCTCGGCCGGGGTGCGCGAGGTCCGCGAACAGATCCGCGACGCGGTGCTCGCCGGCGAGCTGCCCGCGACGGTCGCGGCCGACCGGATCCTGGAGGCGTACGACGCGGGGTGACCCGTCCGGGTGATGCCTTGGGGGTCGTCCGGGCTATTCCGGGGCGCGGTGGCGGGGAGCAGGATGCCGTCACCCTTTACTTCTTCACCTTGGAGGCATCGTGCAACGTCGCACCCGCCCCGCTGTGCTCGCCCTGGCCGCCGGTGCCGTCACCCTCTCCGGCCTGGCCGCCCCCGCGTCGGGAGCCACCGCCGAGGAGGTCGGCGACGGACTCGTCGCGCCGCTGAGCCTGGCGGTCGACGACGACGGGACCGTCTTCGTCGCCCAGAACTTCGCCGGCATCCTCACCCAGCTCGGACCGGGCAGCTCCCGCAAGGACCTGGTCACCGCCGAGGGCCAGGAGGTCGGCGGCGTCTCGGTCTCCGACGGCGTGGTCACCTACGTCACCACCGCCATGGGTCCTGAACCGGCCGCGGCCCTGTGGACCGTGGAGAACGGCGGCGACCCGGTGCAGGTCGCCGACCTCTGGGGCTACGAGCAGGAGGCGAACCCCGACGGCAGCACCCGCTACGGCGTGAAGGGGATGACCCGCCCGTGCCGCCGCAAGGTCGACCGCGAGCTGAGACCGCTCCTGAAGTACACCGGGGTGGTCGAGTCCCACCCCTACGCCACCCATGTCGCGGGTGGCACCACCTACGTCGCCGACGCAGCGGGCAACTCGATCCTTGCCGTGACCGACGGAGAGGTGTCGACCGTGGCGACCCTGCCGCCGGTGCGCATCGACATCACGAAGCGTCGCGCCAAGGTGATGGGTCTGCCCGGGTGCGCGAAGGGCTCGACGTACAAGGCCGAGGGCGTGCCCACCGACGTGGAGATGGGCCCGGACGGGAACCTCTACGTCACCTCGCTCCCCGGCGGTCCGGAGGACCCGCGGATGGGCGCCAACGGCGGCGTCTACCGGATCGAGCTCGCCACGGGCGACGTGACGCGGTACGCCGGTGGCCTGGTGTCCCCGGTCGGGCTGGCGATCGGCCCTGATGGCACGGCCTACGTCTCGATGCTGTTCGCCTCGGTGGTCATGGAGCAGAAGTTCCTGCAGGAGCCGACCGTCTTCGCCGAGGTCCCGTTCCCGGGTGACGTGGAGCTGGTCGACGGCGAGGTCTACGTCACCGAGACCGACCTGATGGGCGACCCCGCCGCCCCAGCCGGCCGGGTGCTGCGTCTCACGCCCGACGCCGGCTGACGTCGGGAGGACCCGTCGACATGTCCCGCCCCTCTACCCTGGGCGGGACATGTCGAACCCGATCGCCCCTTCACCGGGCCCCCTGACCGCCTCCGCCCTCATCGCGCAGGTCGTGGCCGACCACGAGGCCGAGCTGGTCGGCCTGCGGCGCGACCTCCACGCCCACCCCGAGCTGTCCTGGACCGAGCACCGCACCACCGACGTGGTCGCCGGGCACCTGGAGGCCATCGGGTGGCGGCTGCAGCGGCTGAGCCCCGCCGGGCTCGTCGCCGACCTCGGCACGGGGGAGCGGACCGTCGGCCTGCGCGCCGACCTCGACGCGCTCCCGGTCCAGGAGGTCTCCCACGATCCCTGGCGCTCGACGGTGCCCGGGGTGGCCCACGCCTGCGGGCACGACGTGCACACCACCGCCCTCGTGGGCGCGGCTCACGCGCTGGCCCGACTGCACGCCATCGGTGAGCTCGGCGGCCGGGTGCGGCTGTTCTTCCAGCCCGCCGAGGAGGTCATGCCCGGCGGCGCCGTGCACCTGATGGGCATGGGCGTCCTCGACGGCGTGGAGCGGGTCTTCGCCCTGCACTGCGACCCCGGGGTCGACGTCGGCCAGGTGGGGCTGCGGCTCGGACCCCTCACCAGCGCCGCCGACCGCATCGAGATCCGCCTCGAGGGCACCGGCGGGCACACCTCGCGCCCCCACCTCACCGGCGACCTCACCTTCGCGCTGGCCAAGATGACGACCGAGCTGCCGGCGATCCTGTCGCGCCGCCTGGACCCCCGCTCGGGCGTCAGCGTCGTGTGGGGGATGGTCCAGGCCGGGTCCGCCCCCAACGTCATCCCCGACCACGGCGTGCTGGCCGGCACCGTGCGCATCCTCGACGCCGTCGCCTGGGCCGAGTGCGAGAAGCTCGTGCGCGAGCTGGTCCACGAGATCGTGCGGCCCTACGGCGTCACCGCCCACCTGGACTACCAGCGCGGCGTGCCCCCGGTGGTCAACGAGTCGCTGTCCAACCGGATCCTCGCCGAGGCGGTCACCGAGGTCCTCGGCCCCGACGGCCAGGTGATGGCCCCGCAGAGCCTGGGCGGCGAGGACTTCGGCTGGTACCTCGACCAGGTGCCCGGCGCGATGATGCGGCTCGGCACCCGGACCCCCGGCGGCGTCACCTACGACCTGCACCAGGGCAACCTGCACATCGACGAGCGGGCCATCACCATCGGTGCGCGGCTGATGGCCGAGGCCGCCTGGCGGGCCCTGCGCGCCTGAGTCGGGACCGACTGCTCTGCGCGGCAGGTCACTGACAGGTAACAACCGTGGGAATTTCGGCTCGTGGCGTACGCCGCGGGCCGGGTGCGGCCCTAGGGTGACCCGTTGTGTCCCGCACCACGGGGCGCTACCGATCACCAGGAGGGTTGCCGTGAGGAAGACGGCTCGATTTGCAGCGGTGGCCATGGCCGCCGCGCTCACCCTGTCGGCATGTGGCTCCGACGAGGGCACCGACGAGGGCACCGACAACGGGGACGCCCCCACCAGCGACATCAAGGTCGGCATGGCCTACGACGTCGGCGGCCGTGGTGACCAGTCGTTCAACGACTCCGCCGCCGCGGGTCTGGACCAGGCCATCGACGAGTTCGGCATGGAGTCCCAGGAGTCCGAGGCCGAGGACGGCGAGGCCGAGTCCGCTCGCGAGGAGCGCCTGCGCACCTTCGCCGACGCCGGCTACGACCCGATCATCGCGGTGGGCTTCGCCTACGCCGCCTCGATCGGCAAGGTCGCCGAGGAGTACCCCGACGTCCACTTCGCGATCATCGACGACTCCAGCGTCGAGGCCGACAACGTCGCCAGCCTGGTCTTCGCCGAGGAGCAGGGTTCCTTCCTGGTCGGCGCGGCCGCCGCGCTGAAGACCGAGACCGACCAGATCGGCTTCGTCGGCGGCGTCGAGACCCCGCTGATCCAGAAGTTCGAGGCGGGCTACGTCGCCGGCGCCGAGTCGGTGAACCCCGACATCGAGGTCGACGTCACCTACCTCACCCAGGTCCCGGACTTCTCCGGCTTCGCCGACCCGGCCAAGGGCAAGACCGCGGCCGAGGGCATGTTCGACAACGGTGCCGACATCGTCTACCACGCCGCCGGCGGCTCGGGCGGCGGCGTCTTCGAGGCTGCCTCGGAGTCCGGCAACTGGGCCATCGGTGTCGACTCCGACCAGTACAACACCGCCGACCCGTCGGTGCAGGACTCGATCCTGACCTCGATGCTCAAGAACGTGAACGTCGCGGTCTACGAGTACCTCTCCCAGGTCAACGACGGTGACTTCCCGTCCGGTGTCACCACCTACGACCTCGAGGTCGACGGTGTGGGCTACTCCACCAGCGGCGGCTTCGTCGACGACATCGTCGAGCAGCTCGACGAGCTGAAGCAGCAGATCATCGACGGCGAGATCTCGGTGCCGACCGCACCGTGACCTGACCCGTCAGGCTCCACCTCGCAGGCCACGTCCGCTCCGGCGGGCGTGGCCTGCGGCTTCCCGCGCACGCGCCACCGTCGGATAGCGTGCTCGTCGGCGCGGACCGTCTGCGCGCCATCCAGTGAGATTTTCCCAGTGAGCTTTTCGGGACCGGAAGGGGTTCTCGTGTCCGACGTCGCACCTGCGGTGCGCCTGCGGGGGATCGGCAAGCGGTTCCCGGGCGTGATCGCGAACGACGACATCAACATCGACGTGGCTCGCGGCACGATCCACGCGATCGTGGGTGAGAACGGCGCCGGCAAGTCGACGCTGATGAAGATCCTGTACGGCGTCCAGGCGCCCGACTCCGGGACCATCGACATCGCGGGCACCCAGGTCAGCCTCGGCTCGCCCGCCGACGCGATCAAGCACGGCGTCGGCATGGTCTTCCAGCACTTCCAGCTCGCCGACAACTTCACCGTCCTGGAGAACGTCGTGCTCGGCGCCGAGAAGCTGCACGGCATCGGCTCGGCCGCCCGCGAGGAGATCGTGCGGATCTCCGACGCCTACGGCCTCGGCGTCGAGCCGGACCAGCTGGTCGAGGACCTCGGCGTCGGCGCCCGTCAGCGCGTGGAGATCCTCAAGGTCCTCTACCGCGGCGCGAAGGTGATCATCCTCGACGAGCCCACCGCGGTCCTGGTGCCGCAGGAGGTCGACGAGCTGTTCGGCAACCTGCGCGAGCTCAAGGCCGAGGGCCTCTCGGTCATCTTCATCTCCCACAAGCTCGACGAGGTCCTCTCGATCGCCGACGAGATCACCGTGATCCGCCGGGGTACGACGGTCGCGACCGTCGACCCGGCCGGCACCACCTCGCGCGAGCTCGCCGAGCTGATGGTCGGCTCGGAGCTCCCCAGCCCCTCCACCGAGGCCTCGACCGTCACCGAGCGCGTCACGCTGCACGTGGCCGACCTCGGACTGCCCGGTGAGAACCGCCCGCTGCTCGAGGCGGTCTCCTTCGACATCCACGCCGGCGAGGTCCTCGGCATCGCCGGCGTCGAGGGCAACGGCCAGGCCGAGCTCGTCGAGGCGATCATGGGCATGCGCCCGGGTGCGACCGGCACCGTCCGCCTCGCCGGCCAGGACCTCACCGAGCTCTCCACGCGCAAGCGTCGCGAGGCCGGCATCGGCTACATCCCCGAGGACCGCCACCGCCACGGCCTGCTGCTCGACGCCCCGCTGTGGGAGAACCGCGTCCTGGGCCACCAGACGCGCAAGCCCTGGGTGCGTCGCGGCCTGATCGACCGGGGTGCCTCGCGCACCGACACCCAGCGCATCGTCGAGGACTACGACGTCCGCACCCCGGGGGTCGACACCTTGGCCCGAGCCCTGTCCGGCGGCAACCAGCAGAAGCTGATCGTGGGCCGCGAGATGAGCGGCGACCCGATCCTGCTCATCGCCGCCCACCCGACCCGCGGCGTCGACGTCGGCGCCCAGGCGGCGATCTGGGGGCACATCAAGGAGGCCCGTCGCCAGGGCCTGGCCGTGCTGCTGATCTCTGCGGACCTCGACGAGCTGATCGGGCTCTCCGACCGCATCGAGGTCATCCTGCGGGGCCGCCTGGTCGGCTCCTTCGACCCGGGTCAGGTGACCCCCGAGCAGCTCGGCTCGGCCATGACCGGTGCGGGAGGTGCCGCGTGACCAACCTCGACCCACGACTGCAGAAGATCGGCCTGGGCCTGCTGGCCCCCGTCCTGGCCCTGGTGCTCGCCTTCCTCATCACCAGCCTGGTGCTGGTGCTGGCCGGCGACCCCGTCGGCGAGGTGTGGTCGACGCTGCTCGGCGTGCCCGCCGAGCGCAACGTCGCCAACATCCTCAACAACGCCACGGTGCTCTACCTCTCCGGCCTCGCCGTCGCCGTCGGCTTCCGGATGAACCTGTTCAACATCGGTGTCGACGGCCAGTACCGTGTCGCGGCCTTCGTGGCCGCGGTCGTCGCGGGCGAGGCCTGGCTGCCGGGTGCGGCCAACACCGTGCTGGCGATCCTCGCCGCGATGCTCGCGGGCGCTGCCTGGGCCGGCATCGCCGGTGTGCTGCGCGCGAAGCGGGGCGTGAGCGAGGTGATCTCCACGATCATGCTCAACTTCATCGCCACCGGCCTGGTCGCCTACTTCCTGCGCCGCGTCGCGGTCCGGGAGGAGGGCAGCAACGACATCGGCACCAAGGAGATCCCCGAGGGCTCGCGCATCCCCGGCTTCCAGATCGGCGAGGGGTCCACGACCGAGGTCTACGGCTTCATCTTCCTGGCCGCGCTGGCCGGGTTCACCTACTGGTTCCTGCTCAACCGCACGCGCTTCGGGTTCGACCTGCGGGCGACCGGCAAGTCCACGACCGCGGCCGTGGCCAGCGGCATCTCGGTGACCCGGATGACGATCGTGGCGATGCTGCTCTCGGGTGCGGTCGCCGGCCTGGTCGGCCTGCCGCTGCTCTTCGGTGACTCCTACAGCTACGGCTCGACCTTCCAGTCCGGCCTCGGCTTCGCCGGCATCGCCATCGCGCTGCTGGGTCGCAACCACCCGATCGGGATCGCCATCGGTGCGTTGCTCTTCGCCTACCTCGACGAGCAGTCCAACCCGCTGCAGATCCTCGTCGGCGTCTCGCCCGACATCGTCGCCATCACCCAGGGCGTCATCGTCCTGACCGTCGTCATCTCCTACGAGGTGGTGCGCCGCTACGGCGTGCGCCTCGAGCAGCACGCCGTGGCCCGCGCCCTCGAGGCCGGCCGCCCGACGGCGGGGGACAAGGAAGAGGAGGCCCGCGCATGAGCGCCGTCACCCGTCGTCTGCCCCGGCTGTGGTGGCTCGGTGCCGCCGTGCTGGTCCTGCTGGCGATCTCGGTGCTCCGGGTCGTCACCGGCGCCGAGGACCTCGCGTCCTCCGGCACCGTCCGCGCCACCCTCATCGCGCTGGTGCCGATCATGCTCGCCGGTCTGGGCGGCCTGTGGTCCGAGCGGGCCGGCGTGGTCAACATCGGACTCGAGGGGATGATGGTGCTCGGCACCTACGGTGCGGGCTACTTCGGTTACCACTACGGCGCCTGGGCCGGTGTAGCCGGCGCGCTGCTGATGGGCGCCATCGGCGGCCTGATCCACGCCACCGCGACCGTCGTGTTCGGCGTCGACCACATCATCTCCGGTGTCGCCATCAACATCATCGCCGTCGGTGCGGTGCAGTACCTCGCCTCGCTGACGTTCGTGGGGCTCCCCGGCGGCGGCCAGACGCAGTCACCGAAGCTCGACAACGTCGGGTCGATCACCATCGGACCGCTCAGTGATGCCCTGGGCGAGGTCGAGGACCAGAACATCTTCTTCGTCTCCGAGCTGGCCGCCGTGGCCCGCGCGATGGTCACCAACCTCTCGCTGCTGGTCGTGCTGGCCTTCGTGCTGCTCTTCGTCACCTACTGGGTGCTGTGGCGCACCTCCTTCGGCCTGCGCCTGCGCTCGACGGGCGAGAGCCCCTCGGCGGCGGAGTCGCTGGGCGTGGCGGTGCTGCGCTACAAGTTCGTCGCGGTGCTCATCTCCGGTGCCCTCGCGGGCCTGGCCGGCGGCTTCCTGGCGATGGTGGCCTCCTCGAACTACCGCGACGGCCAGACCGGTGGTCGCGGCTACATCGGCCTCGCGGCGATGATCTTCGGCAACTGGCGACCCGGCGGGCTGCTCGCCGGGTCCGGCCTCTTCGGCTACACCCAGACCCTCGGCCTGCGCCAGGGCGGCACCTCGGTGCACGCGCTGCTGCTGGCGGTCGCGGTGCTGGCCATCGGGCTCGCCGGCTACCAGCTGTGGCGCAAGCAGGTCCGGCTCGCGGTCGGCATCCTGGTCGCCGCAGCGGCGCTGATCACCGTCTACGCCGCGATCGACGTCGTGCCCGGCGACTTCGTCAACATCACGCCGTACGTCGTCACGCTGCTGGTCCTGGCCTTCGCCTCGCAACGACTACGCATGCCGGCGGCCGACGGGCAGGTCTATCGACGAGGGAGCGCGGGCTAGCGATGTCGACCGAAGGGACGGGCGTCGACTGGGACGCCCTGCAGGCAGAGGCGGTCGCCGCCTCGCGGCACGCCTACGCGCCGTACTCCTCCTTCGCGGTGGGTGCCGCCGCGCTCGTCGACGACGGGCGACTGGTGACCGGCTGCAACGTGGAGAACGCCGCCTACGGTGTCGGTCTCTGCGCCGAGTGCGGGCTGGTCAGCCGGCTGCACCTCGAGGGCGGCGGACGCCTCACGCACTTCGTGTGCGTCGGCGGTGCCGTCGGCACCGAGCCGGTCGTGGTGATGCCGTGCGGTCGCTGCCGCCAGCTGCTGTGGGAGAACGGCGGTCCGGAGATGGAGATCCTCACCGTCTCGGGGCTGCGTCGGATGAGCGAGGTGCTGCCGGATGCCTTCGGCCCCGACGACCTCGATTGACCTGACCGACCCCGCCGTCGTCGCCGACCCCTACCCCCACTTCGCGCGGGAACGGGCCCGGCACGCGGTGGCCTGGCACGAGCCGTCGGGCTCGTGGTTCACCTTCAGCCACGCCGCGGTCTCTGCGGTCCAGCGCGACCGTCGGTTGGGGCGGCTGTGGACCGACCGGGAGCCGGCCGAGCGGCTGGAGCCGTTCAACCTGCTGCACCGCAACCAGATGATGGAGAACGAGCCGCCCGAGCACACCCGGCTGCGGCGGCCCGTCGCCTCGGCGTTCAGCCGCGGCCACGTCGAGCGGCTGCGGCCCCGCGTGCGGGCGCTGGCCGCCGAGCTGCTCGACGAGGTCGACACCTCACGCCCCTTCGACGTGGTGGAGGCCTACGCCGAGCCGCTGCCGGTCCTGGTGATCGCCGAGCTGCTCGGCGTGCCGCGCAGCCACGCCGACGACCTGCGCGACTGGTCGCAGGCGATCGTGCGGATGTACGAGCCGGCGCCCGACGAGGCGGTCGTCTCCGCCGCGGTGGGCGCCGCCGAGGACTTCGCGGCCCTGGTGCGCGACCTCGTCGCCGTACGCCGTCGGCAGCCCGCGGGCACCCACGAGGACCTCATCACCGACCTCGCCGCCACCGAGCTCAGCGAGGACGAGGTCGTCGCCGCCGTCGTGCTGCTGCTCAACGCCGGTCACGAGGCCTCGGTCAACGTCTTCGGCAACGGCCTGGTGGCGATGCTGCGCCGCGGGCTGCGCCCCGGCCCCGACGTGGCCGCGTGCGTGGAGGAGATGCTGCGCTTCGACTCCGCGCTGCAGCTCTTCGAGCGCACCGCGACCGCCGAGGTCGAGCTGCCCGGCGGGGTCGTGGTCGAGCCCGGCCAGAAGGTCAGCGCCCTGCTGGGCGCCGCCAACCGCGACCCGGCCGTCTTCGAGCGGCCCGACGAGTTCGACGTCGCACGAGCGACGAACCCGCACCTGGCGTTCGGGGTCGGGGTGCACTTCTGCCTGGGCGCGCCGCTGGCGCGCATGGAGCTGACCGAGTCGGTGGCACTGCTCTTCGAGCGGATGCCGGGCCTGGCCCTCGCGGGCGAGCCGGAGAGCCGGGGCACCTTCGTGCTGCGGGGGCACCGACGAGTGGAGGTGACCGCATCGGGCGGTCGCCGGGAGGAGAGGCACGCATGAGCCAGCACGACGCCGTGGAGGTGATCACCGACAAGCGGGACGGCGGGGCCCTGAGCGCCAGCCAGATCGACTGGGTGGTCGACGCCTACACCCGTGGCGACGTCGCCGACGAGCAGATGTCGGCGCTGGCGATGGCGATCCTGCTCAACGGCATGGAGCGCGAGGAGATCTCGCGGTGGACCGCGGCGATGATCGCCTCCGGCGAGCGGATGGACTTCTCCTCGCTGTCGCGCCCCACCGCCGACAAGCACTCCACCGGCGGCGTGGGCGACAAGATCACCCTGCCCCTGGCGCCGCTGGTCGCCGCCTGCGGCGTCGCGGTGCCCCAGCTCTCCGGGCGCGGCCTGGGCCACACCGGCGGCACCCTCGACAAGCTCGAGTCGATCCCCGGCTGGCGCGCGGCGCTGTCCAACGACGAGATGATGCGCCAGCTCGAGGAGGTCGGCGCGGTCATCTGCGCCGCCGGCGACGGGCTCGCGCCGGCCGACAAGAAGCTCTACGCGCTCCGCGACGTCACCGGCACCGTCGAGGCGATCCCGCTGATCGCGTCGTCGATCATGAGCAAGAAGATCGCCGAGGGCACCGGCACGCTCGTGCTCGACGTCAAGGTCGGCACCGGCGCCTTCATGAAGGACCTCGAGCGGGCCCGCGAGCTCGCCGAGACGATGGTGGCGCTCGGCAAGGACGCCGGCGTGCGCACCACCGCGCTCCTCACCGACATGTCCACGCCGTTGGGCCTGACCGCCGGCAACGCCGTGGAGGTGGCCGAGTCGGTCGAGGTGCTGGCCGGCGGCGGCCCGGCCGACGTCGTCGAGCTCACCGTGGCGCTGGCGCGCGAGATGCTCGCCGGCGCCGGTCGCGACGGCGTCGACCCCGCCGACAAGCTCGCCGACGGCTCCGCGATGGACGTCTGGAAGGCGATGATCCGCGCCCAGGACGGCGACCCGGACGCCGAGCTGCCCACCGCGAAGGAGTCGCACGTGGTCACTGCGCCGAGCACCGGCGTGCTGACCCGCCTCGACGCGATGGCGGTCGGCATGGCCGCCTGGCGCCTCGGCGCCGGTCGCGCCCGCAAGGAGGACCCCGTGCAGGCCGGTGCCGGCGTGGTCTGGCACGCGCGCCCCGGCGACGAGGTCACCGAGGGGCAGCCGCTGATGACGCTGCTCACCGACGAGCCCGAGCGCTTCGACCGCGCCCTGGCCAGCCTCGAGGGCGGGTACGACGTGGAGCCGGCCGGGTCGGCGTACGAGCCCGGTCCGATCCTGCTCGACCGGATCAGCTGACCCTCACGCCAGCAGCAGGACCACCGTCTCGGCGACGCAGGCCGGCTTGGCCTCGTCCTCGATCTCGATCGTGTAGCGCAGGGTGATCTGCTTGCCGGCCGGCAGGTCGGTCACCTCGCCCATCGCGACGTGGGCGCGCACGCGCTTGCCGACGCGGACGGGGTGGGGGAAGCGGACCTTATTGACGCCGTAGTTGAGCTTGGCGCCGGGGGTGTCGAGCGCGAAGACCTCGCTGCCCAACCAGGGGACCATCGAGAGCGTGAGGTAGCCGTGGGCGATGGTGCCGCCGAACGGGCCCTCGGCGCTGCGCTCGGTGTCGACGTGGATCCACTGGTGGTCGCCGGTGGCGTCGGCGAAGGTGTCGACGCGCTCCTGGGTGATCTCGACCCACGCGGAGGTGCCGAGCTCCTGGCCGGCCGCGGCCGCGACCTCGTCGAACGTGGTGAACGTGCGCATCGCCTGCTCCTGGAGGTCGTGCCCGGTGGACGGGTCTCGGGTGGAAGGATGGCGCCATGGTCGACGCCGTCCCGCAACCTACCGCCCTGACCCGTGACGACGTGCTGCGGGCGCCGAAGGTGCTCCTGCACGACCACCTCGACGGCGGGCTGCGGCCGGCCACGGTGCTCGAGCTCGCGCGCGAGGTCGGGCACGAGCTGCCCACCGACCCCGACGGCGACGCCGCCGCGCTGGGTCGCTGGTTCGCCGAGGCGGCCGACTCGGGCTCGCTGGAGCGCTACCTGGAGACCTTCACCCACACCGTCGCGGTGATGCAGACCGCCGACGCGCTGACCCGGGTCGCGCGCGAGTGCGTCGAGGACCTGGTGACCGACGGCGTGGTCTACGCCGAGGTCCGCTACGCCCCCGAGCAGCACCTCGAGCAGGGCCTGTCCCTCGATGAGGTGGTCGAGGCGGTGCAGCGCGGCTTCGACGAGGGCGTGGCGGCCGCCGACGGGCGCATCGTGGTGCGCCAGCTGCTGACCGCCATGCGGCACGCCGCCCGCTCGATGGAGATCGCCGAGCTGGCCGTGCAGTGGCGCGACCGCGGCGTGGCCGGCTTCGACATCGCCGGCGCCGAGGCCGGCTACCCCCCGACCCGTCACCTCGACGCCTTCGAGTACCTCCAGCGCGAGAACTTCCACTTCACCATCCACGCCGGCGAGGCCTTCGGCACCCCGTCGATCTGGGAGGCGCTGCAGTGGTGCGGCGCGGACCGGCTCGGCCACGGCGTACGCATCGTCGACGACATCACGGTCGCCGAGGACGGCTCCGTCGAGCTGGGCCGGCTCGCGGCGTACGTCCGCGACAAGCGGATCCCGCTGGAGCTCTGCCCGGCCAGCAACGTCCAGACCGGCGCGGCGTCCTCGGTCGCCGAGCACCCGATCGGGTTGCTGACCGACCTGCGCTTCCGGGTCACCGTCAACACCGACAACCGGCTGATGAGCGGCACCTCGATGACCGACGAGATGTGGTCGCTGGTGCAGGCCTTCGGGCACGACGCCTCGACGCTGCGCTGGTTCACCATCAACGCGATGAAGTCGGCCTTCCTGCCCTTCGACGAGCGGCTCGCCCTCATCGACGAGGTCATCAAGCCCGGGTACGCCGCGCTCACGGACGCCGCCACGTCGTGATCATCACCAACCACGTGTGGACCGGCGCGGTGATCGGCGCCGTGGCGCCGGGGCCGGTGTCGGCCTTCGCCGCGGGGGTCGTCTCGCACTTCGTCCTCGACCAGGTGCCGCACTGGGGCGACGACTCGATCTTCATGGAGGTGGCGGTCCCGGACGGGCTCGTCGGGCTGGCCGCCCTGGGGGCGCTGGCCCGCACGGCCCGGGGTGACCGGCGCGCGAGCGTCCTCGCCGGGATGCTCGGGGCGTGCCTGCCCGACGCGGACAAGCCCTCGAACCTCTTCTTCGGGCGCTCGCCGTTCCCGTCCGCGCTTGACGAGTGGCACGTGTCGATCCAGCGCGAGCACACCGACCGGCTGCCCCAGGAGGTCGTCGTCGCCGCGGTGGGCCTGCTCGCGGCGCGCTGGGTCCTCCGCCATGATCGTCCCCGAAGGAGGGTCCGATGATCCTGAGCGTGGTCATGCTGGGTGCGGCCGGTGTCGCCCTGGTCCTCTCGGTCGTGCTCGCCCTGCGCGGCGTCCGCGAGCGCAAGGCGGCCGACTCCTTCACCGAGCGCGCCGTCGTCACCACCGCCGACGTGCTCGAGACCCGGCCCAAGGACGTCGCGATGTCCGGGGAGCCGGTCACCATCTACTTCCACCTCGTGCGCTACGACGTCGACGGTGAGCCGGTCACCGCGGAGACGATGTCGGGCATGGAGCCACCCATCCCGCACGTCGGGGAGCGGGTCGAGGTCCGCTACGACTCCGCGCACCCGCGCCGGGTCGTGCTCGACCAGGTCGACCAGCGGATGGGGGCGGGCGCCACGGCGCTCGGGCTGGCCCGGGTGATGCTCGGCGTCGCCGTGTCGCTGCCCGTGGCGTGGGCGCTGATCGTGCTGATCACCGAGTTCGCGGTGTAGCTCCCGGGGTGGCCCCCGGGGTGGCCCGCGGGAGGAGCGCGAACCACGCACGGTGCCAGCGGCCGAACGGCAGCCGGTCCTGCGCGGCCTGCTCGGCGTCGACGGTGACCAGCCCGCCGCGGGCCGGGTCGTAGACGACCCAGGTGCCGTGCGCCGCCGCCACCACCAGGACGACGTGGCGGGGGAGCACCCGGTTGCCGACGTAGACCGGCACCGGGTCGCGCCCGGCCGCGTCCAGGACCTCGGCGAAGTCGGCGCGGGCCAGCCGGTGCCTGCCGGGCAGGTGGCGCAGCAGCGCCCACGGCGGGGTGCCGAGCGCCCGCGGCCACCAGCCGACGACCTGCCGGTGGGTCGCGAGGACCTCCTCGGCGAACCGGGGCAGCACGCGACCGGCGTACACCTCATCGGAGAGCATGCGGGCGACCACCAGGACCGCGGCGCCGCAGCTGAGCCGGTCCGGCTGCTTGAGCCGGCCCCAGGGCAGTCCGTCGGGGGCGATCACAGCGCGGCGACCGCCTCGACGGTGCGATCGGGGGAGAGCGGCTCGCAGCCCTTGGCGACGGCGTCGGCGACGACACCGCGCTGCGCACGGGCCAGGACGAGCCCGCGGCGCACCAGGACCAACGGCGGCTTCCGGCGCTCCTTGAGGTCGCGCACGAGCCGCAGGACGAACGTGGTGGCGGCCGAGCGGCGCACGCAGTACGCCGCGGCCAGCACACCGGCCTCACGGGCCGGCCCGACCACGTCGGGGGCGAAGATCCCCTCGGCCACGAAGAGCCGGGAGCCGCCCAGGTCGAGGGTGCGGGCGCCGCAGCGGCCGTTCTCGGAGATCTCGTAGACCGGCACCTCGGCGGTGCCCGTGTTGGCCAGCTCGACCATCGTCGCGAGCGCGTCGTCGGGGAGCCAGGAGTCCGGGTGGTCCCAGTCGACCATGCCGGCGTTGGCGCCGTGCTCGATTCGCGGCAGCGTCGGGTCGTCGCCGTCCTTGTAGAAGTCGTCGAGGCGCAGCACCGGGAGCCCCAGTCGAGCCGCGAGGCGGGACTTGCCGGATCCCGACGGACCGGCCAGGACGATCACCCGCGCACGCACGGCGCACAGTCTAGAAACCCCGGCTCCGCAGGATTGGACCGGGCGCTGCGGGGCAAGCATGCACCCATGCAGCCCACCGATCTCGGGGACCGGGTGGCGGCGCAGCGCGAGCTGCGCGGCGCCTCGTGGTTCAGCGACCTCGCTCCGACCCTGGGCCGCGACCCGGAGTCCGGCCTGGAGCTGGAGGTCGACGTCACCGGCTGGCCGACCCGGGTCGCGCGACTGGACGCCGTCGTCGACGCGCTGCGCGAGGAGGAGGGCCTGCTCCGGGCCGTACGCCGCGCGGTCGGTGGGGCCGCGCTGGCCCACCTGGCCGCCGTCGCGCACGGGCGCGGCCTGCCGCCGGACCGGGTCGCCCGCGGTGAGGAGCTGGTGGCCGGTCGCCGACGGCTCACGCCACCGCCCACCTACCGGTCCCCGCGGCTCGCGCCGCCGCGCGGCCCCGTGCACCCGCGGGCGTGGCGGGCCGACGAGCGGTGGGGCCGCACCGCCACCGGCCGGTCACGCGAGGGCGAGGTCGTCGTGGTCCTCGGGTGGGTCGGCGGGCTGCGCGAGCTGCACGCCGACGAGGGCTTCCTGCGCTCCACCTCGCCCGACCTGCTCCGCTACGCCCTGACCGAGGCGTTCACCGCCGCCCAGGAAGGACCCCGCACGTGACCGACCCCGAGCCGATCGTCCACGGCCCGTTCGTGCCCCCGCAGCCGGCCGAGGCCGACACCTCGCCGGGCTACGGCGTACCGCACCCGCCGGGCGGCCCCGGTGGCCGCTTCTCCGCCGACGCGCGGCTGCTGGTCGAGGCCGGCGCCGCCTGGGAGGGGCTCTCCGACGCGTTGGGGCGGGTCTGGTCGCTCGCCGCCGAGGGCTGGGGGTACCCCGGGCTGTTCGGCTTCGCCGACACCCTCGGCGTCGCCGGCGCGCTGCACCTCGAGCTCAACCGCGTGCTCGTCGACGCCGCGGCCGACGGCACCGCGGTGACCCGTTCCCTGGCCCACGGCCTGGTCGAGACCGCCAACGACGTCAGCGGCACCGACCGCACCGCCGGCGACAACTTCCGCGCCCTGCGCACCCGGGCCGGGTCATGACCGAGGCCAGCCGGGACCCGGAGGTCTTCCTGACGCAGGTCAACGACGCGATCGAGGACGTCAACTCAGCGATCGGGGAGTTCGTCGAGCGCTCGGCCAACCTGATCAACAGCCACCTGGCCGAGGCCGGCGGCATCCTCGGCACGCTGGTGGCCGGCCCTCTGGGCGGGCTCGTCGGCGGTTACCTCGGCCACGAGCTGGAGGAGCAGTTCGAGGAGGGCGTCGACCGGATCAACGAGACCTGGGAGGTCGTCTCGGAGACCATCCGCCAGTCGATCGGCGGCATGCTCGGCGACCCGCTGCGGATGTCGAGCATCGCCAGCCGCTACCGCGAGTGCGTCGACGAGCTCGGCCAGGTGCAGCAGCAGATCGAGTCGGCCGACCACTACCTCGCCGCCACGTGGACCGGCCTCGCGCACACCGCCTACGAGAACACCAGCCGCAACCAGCTCGAGGCCCTGCACGGGATGATCGAGTCCTTCGAGGGAGCCGCCCAGCTGCTCGACGACCACCAGCTGGCGCTGGTGACCTACTGGACCCGCCAGCTGGAGAACCTCGTCGGGCTCTTCACCGACATCGTGGGCAAGACCGCCGAGCTCGGCGACGTCGGCAACTGGTTCACCGGGGGTGCCGGAGTGGTCGTGTCCATCATCGCCACCGCCGGCGAGTCCGCGTCGGCCATCCTCGGCGAGGCCGTCACCTACTGGGCGGACCTGAACATCGGCAAGGCGGGGGACTGGCAGAGCCTGGTCTCCCGCCTCGGCGACCGCGGTCTCCAGGGCGACCGCTGGCCCGACCTCGTCGCCCAGGACCGCGGCTACCTCAACGACCCCTGGACCCCCGTCTGAGGCTCACAGGTCCGCACGGCCGGTGAGCTCGACCGGCTCGCCGTCGATGCCCGCCGAGCGGCGCACCTCGAGGGTGTCGTCGTCGCCGGGCGTGAAGACGAGCACACGTCGCACCACGAGCGGGTCGTCGGTGAGGTCGACGGTGCGCAGCGCCTCCTGGCCGCCCAGGGTCACCGCCAGCTCCGGGTCGCTGAGCCCCGAGCCGTCCGCGGGGCCGAGGCTGCTCTCGACGTCGACCAGTCGCCAGCCATCGCCCTCGGCCCAGCCCAGGTCGGGCAGCCACGGCCACCGGGTCAGCCCGGCACGGCAGGAGACCACGAGCTCGGTCCTGGGCTCGTCGAGGCAGGTGGCGGTCGGGTCGCCTGGCTCGGCGTCGGCCATGAGCCGCACCCGGCCGTCGCCTGCTGCGGAGCCGTCGTGGGCGAGGACCAGCTCGCTGCCGTCGTACTCCACGACGAAGGAGAGGGCGTCGGGGTCGGCCACCGCGGCCCACACGAAGCCCTCGGTGCGGTCGAGGCCCTCGACGTCGAGGCGGGTGCGGTCGGTGCCGTCGTCGAGCCAGAGCTCGGTGTCGAGGTCGGGCAGCTGCACGACCTGACGCGCGGCAGCGGGCAGGCCGGCACCGAGCTCGAGCTGCCACGAGACCGCGGTGAGCGAGCCGTCGGCGACGCCGACGTCCTCGCCCTGGAAGGTGTCGATCGCGGGGACCTCGGAGCGGTCCAGGGTCACGGTGCTCACGGTGAGCAGCCCGTCGGGGAGCTGGAGCTCGCCGTCCCAGGTGCTGGTGGCGCCGTCGAGGGCCGCCGGGGGAGACAGCGTGTCCGCGCGGACCGCGTCACCGCCGGGCTCGAGGTCGCTGCCGAGCAGCGAGCAGCCCGCGAGGGCCGCCAGGGCGGGGAGGAGGAGCAGGCCGGGCCTCAGGTGATGCACGGCCTGCTCCTACCCCGCAGGTCGGGGGTCACACCCCCATCGGGTGCCAGACCGTCTTGATCTCCAGGAACGACGTCATCGGCTCCAGGCCGGGGTCCTCGGACCAGTCCGGCTCGGCGGCCGGCGCCCGGCGTACCCGCTTGAGGTTGTCGGCGGCCGCGACCTCGAGGTCCGCGGCGAGCGCCGCGTCACCGGCGATGCCGGTCAGGTCGATGGCGTTGACGTCCATGTGCGAGGCCAGCCACGGGGCGACCGTGGCCGCTCGGCCGGTGAGGATGTTGACCACGCCGCCGGGCAGGTCGCTGGTCGCGAGCACCTCGGCGAGGTTGACCGCGGGCAGCGGGCGGGAGTACGACGACACCACGACGGCGGTGTTGCCGCTGACGATCACCGGCGCGATGACCGAGACCAGCCCGAGCAGCGAGGACTCCTCGGGGGCGAGGACCGCCACGACGCCGGTCGGCTCGGGGGTGGATAGGTTGAAGAACGGGCCGGCCACGGGGTTGGCGTTGCCGACGACCTGGGCGAGCTTGTCGGCCCAACCGGCGTACCAGACCAGGCGGTCCACGGCGGCGTCGACGACCTTGTCGGCCCTGCTCGCCGAGAGCCCCTCGGACTGCTGCACGGCCTGGACGAACTGCGGGCGGCGGTCCTCCATGACCTCGGCGACGCGGTAGAGGATCTGCGCCCGGTTGTAGGCGGTGCGACCGGACCAACCGCCGAAGGCCTTGCGGGCGGCGACGACGGCGTCGCGGGCGTCCTTGCGCGAGGCGAGGGCGGCGTTGGCCACGAAGGCCCCCTTGTGGTCGGTCACGACGTAGGAGTAGCCCGACTCCGAGCGGGGGAAGGCCCCGCCGATGAAGAGCTTGTAGGTCTTGCGGACGTCGATGCGGTTGCTCACGCCTGGCCTCCCTTCAGGTAGGCGGCCAGGCCGTGGCGGCCGCCCTCGCGGCCGTAGCCGGACTCCTTGTAGCCACCGAACGGGCTGGTGGGGTCGAACTTGTTGAACGTGTTGGCCCACACGACGCCGGCGCGCAGCTTGCCCGCGACGTCGAGGATGCGCGAGCCCTTCTCGGTCCAGATGCCGGCGGAGAGGCCGTACGGCGTGTTGTTGGCCTTCTCCACGGCCTCCGAGGGCGTGCGGAAGGTCAGCACGGAGAGCACGGGGCCGAAGATCTCCTCGCGGGCGATCCGGTGGGCCTGGGAGACGCCGGTGAACAGCGTCGGGGCGAACCAGTAGCCGCTGGTGGGCAGCTCGCACGGGGCGGACCAGCGCTCGGCGCCCTCGGCCTCGCCGGCCACGGAGAGCTCGCGGATGCGGGCCAGCTGGGCGGCGGAGTTGATCGCGCCCACGTCGGTGTTCTTGTCCAGCGGGTCGCCGAGGCGCAGCGTGGCCATCCGGCGCTTGAGGCGCTCGAGCACCTCGTCGGCCACCGACTCCTGGACCAGCAGGCGCGAGCCGGCGCAGCAGACGTGACCCTGGTTGAAGAAGATGCCGTTGACGATGCCCTCGACCGCCTGGTCCATGGGGGCGTCGTCGAAGACGATGTTGGCGGCCTTGCCGCCGAGCTCCAGCGTCACCTTCTTGTCGGTCCCGGCGACGGCCCGGGCGATGGCCTTGCCGACGTCGGTGGAGCCGGTGAAGGCGACCTTGTCGACGCCGGGGTGCTCGACGATCGCGCGGCCGGTCTCGCCGGCGCCGGTGAGGATGTTGACGACACCCGGCGGGAGGTCGGCCTGCTGGCAGATCTCGGCGAAGAGCAGGGCGGTCAGCGGGGTGGTCTCGGCGGGCTTGAGGACCACGGTGTTGCCGCAGGCCAGGGCGGGGGCGACCTTCCACGCCAGCATCAGCAGCGGGAAGTTCCACGGGATGACCTGGCCGGCCACGCCGAGCGGGGTGGTGCCGTAGCCACTGTGCTCGAGCTTGTCGGCCCAGCCGGCGTAGTAGAAGAAGTGCGCGGCGACGGTCGGGACGTCGACGTCGCGGGCCTCCTTGATCGGCTTGCCGTTGTCGAGGGTCTCCAGGACGGCCAGCTCGCGGCTGCGCTCCTGGATGATCCGGGCGATGCGATAGAGGTACTTGGCGCGCTCGCGGCCCGGCATCGGGCCCCAGACCTTGTCGTAGGCCTTGCGGGCGGCCTTCACCGCACGGTCGACGTCGGAGGCGTCGGCCTCCGCGACCTCGGCGAGGACCTCCTCGGTGGCGGGGTTGACGGTCTTGAACGCGGTGCCCGCGCCGCTGGTGAACTCGCCGTTCACGAAGAGTCCGTAGGACTCCTTGATGTCGACGACCGCGCGCGACTCGGGGGCCGGCGCGTACTCGAAGATGCTCATCTCTTCTCCTGCCGGTCTCAGTCGAGGGTGACGTAGTCGGGGCCGCTGTAGCGGCCGGTGCGCATCTTGGTCCGCTGCATCAGCAGGTCGTTGAGCAGCGTGGAGGCGCCGAAGCGGAACCAGTCGGGGTCGAGCCAGTCGGGGCCGGCGACCTCGTTGACCATCACGAGGTACTTGATGGCGTCCTTGGCGGTGCGGATGCCGCCGGCCGGCTTCACGCCGACCATCTGGCCGGTCGCGAGGCGGTAGTCGCGGACGGCCTCGAGCATGATCATCGTGACCGGCAGCGTCGCTGCCGGCTGGACCTTGCCGGTGGAGGTCTTGATGAAGTGACCGCCGGCCATCATCGCCAGCCAGCTGGCGCGCCGGACGTTGTCGTAGGTCTGCAGCTCGCCGGTCTCGAAGATGACCTTCAGGTGGGCGCTGCGCTCACCCTGGGTGCAGGCCTCCTTGACCGCGACGATCTCCTCGAAGACCTCGAGGTAGCGGCCGGAGAGGAAGGCGCCGCGGTCGATGACCATGTCGATCTCGTCGGCGCCGGCCTCGACCGCGTCGCGGGTGTCGGCCAGCTTGATGTCGCGGGCCGCGCGCCCGGACGGGAACGCGGTGGCGACGGCCGCGATGTTCACGCCGGAGTCACCCAGGGTGTCCTTGGCGACGCCGACGAGGTCGGGGTAGACGCAGACGGCCGCGGTGGCGGGGCACGTGGGGTCGGTCGGGTCGGGGCGCATCGCCTTGCTGGCCAGGGCCCGGACCTTGCCGGGGGTGTCCTGGCCCTCCAGGGTCGTCAGGTCGACCATCCGGATGGCCAGGTCGAGGGCCTGCTCCTTGGCGGTGGTCTTGATCGAGCGGGTCCCGAGGGCAGCGGCACGGGCCTCAGCACCCACCTGGTCGACGCCGGGCAGGCCGTGCAGGAAGCGGCGCAGCGCAGCGTCGGACCGGGTGACGTCCGAGAGGTCCCAGCCGACTCCGGGCGTGGAGGTCGTGGGCATTGGATCAGCATAGGCTTGTCGACGGGTCTGGCCCCAACCCTCGATCCGGCCGCCCACCCGCCTGGCCACCCGCCTGCCGATCCCTGGAGGAGCCCGCTTCGATGGAGCACGACCCGCACGGCGAACGCCTGGACTTCGACCCCACCAGCGGTCGGTTCATGGGCGCGCTCACCGCCGTCCTCGGTGCGGTCGGCGTCCTCGTCACGCTGGCGTTCCCCGGGGACTACCCGCCGCAGGTCGCCACCGGCGGGCTGCTGGCGATCGCGCTGGCCTGGTCGGCGATGCTCCGTCCCCGCGTCTGGCTCGAGGGGCACCGGCTGGTGCTGCGCGGCATGCTCTCCACGCTGCACCTCCCGCTTGCCCGCCTCCAGTCGGTCGTCGTGCAGCAGGTCCTCGTCGCCACCGTCGACGACAAGCGGCACGCCAACCCCGGCGTCGGCCGGTCGCGGTTCCGTGCGATGCGCAAGCCGCGCTCCACGCGCGACCTGACGATGACCCCGGTGCCTGGTGAGGGCTGGACCCCCGACGAGGGGGCTGACTACGCCGACTTCGTCGAGGACCGGATCCGCGACGCCGCCAAGGCCGCCCAGCGGGTCCCCGATGCGCCCAGCGACGTACGACGGGAGTGGGCGTGGCCCGAGGTCGGCCTCGTGGTCGGCACCAGCCTGCTGTTCGTCGTCAGCTTCTGGTTCTGAGCGCGGCCGCCCGTGACTGAGCGCCCCGAGGTCGTGTGCCTGTGCGGCTCCGCCCGGTTCATGGCGCAGATGCACGACCTGGCTCGCGAGCTGGGCATGGCGGGAGTCGTCGTCCTGACCCCCGTCGACGCGGAGGACGCGCCGACGCCGGAGCAGAAGGAGACGCTCGACGCGTTGCACCGGCACAAGATCGACCTCGCGGACCGGGTGGTGGTCGTGAACCCGGGCGGCTACGTCGGTGAGTCGACGGCGGCTGAGATCGCCTACGCCCGGGCAGCAGGCAAGCGCGTCGACTTCACCGAGCCGCAGTAGGCAGCACGCAGGGCGCTCGGAGCGCGCCGTCAGACTTCCGTGGTGCCGTCGGGGTGGACGAGGAACCGGAGGCCGTAGGGGCTGGTCCAGAGCCAGGTGGTGGGGGTGAGCTGCTGGTAGTCCCATCGTCCGTCGGGGGATGGGTGGGTCTTGGCTCGGTGGTGTCGTCTGCACAACGGGGCGAGTCGGTCGGTGTCGGTTTGGCCGGGTGGTCCGCCCTGGTCGGGTGGGACGTACTCGTCGATGTGGTCGAGGTCGGTCCGGGCTGAGGTGCGGGTGCAGTGGGGGAAGACGCAGGTGGGGCGCTTGAGCTTGACCCGCTGGCTGATGCGGTCGGGGATCTCGTAGGAGTCCACGGCGATCTGGTCGGCGAGGTCGATGACCGGCTTCACGGTGACCTGGGTGCCGGGCACCGACAGCCACTCGCGGACCGCGTCGGCGGTGAGGGTCTGGTGGTGGTTGTCCACGCGGGCGAGGTGGAGGCCGAGCATCCCGGTGTCGGGGTCGATCTGCGGGGTGCCGGGTCCTTCGTTGCCACGGAGGGCGGCGTCGGAGAGGTGGATGTGGAGGACGACCTGGCGGGTGCGGCTGGTGGGCTTCGTGGTCTCGAGACGGTGCTGGCGCGCCTCCTCGACCGACGAAGCCTCGGTGGTGAGGTCGAGGGTGAGGTCGCCGCGGGAGAGGTAGCCCAGGGCTTTGGCGCGGCGGACGTCGAGAGAGTCGGTGGAGCCGGCTGCGAGGAGTTGGTCGGCGATGGTGCGGATGGCGTGCTCGAGCTCTTCGGCGTCGGCCCGGTCGAGTAGACCCGAGAGGTGGACGCCGTTGGCGGTGCCGATGGACCAGGCGGTGGTCAGGTCGAGGGTGACGTGCAGCGTGGCGGCGGTGTCGGCCTCTTCCATCTCGCATCCCTCGGGGTCGAACCGTGCGGCTGCTTCGGCCACGAGTCGCTTCACGGTGCTGAAGGACGCGGTGTGGATGACGTGGGCGAGGTGGGCGTCGACGAACGCCGCTGCCTCCTGAGTGAGTGCGCGGGTGAGGTCGGTGACGCGGCGTATCCGCCAGACCTGGACCTGGCCGTCCAGCAGGCGCTGCCAGATCTTCGGGAGCCGGTAGCGGGCTTCGACGGCGTCTGAGAGCAGCATCCGGCCCGAGTCGGTGGACCTGCCCAGGGCGGCGGCGAGCTCGATGACCGCGAACTCCGAGATCTCCGGTGCACCCGGGCCGGCGAGC
>LUPK01000007.1 GCA_001627335.1 Nocardioides sp. REDSEA-S33_B3
CCCCCGGTCACCTGCCCGTCCCCCACCAGACCGCGCACGACGCTCGCCTGACCCCCGGAGACCAGCCATGACGATCCTCGCCACCACCGCGGCACCGAGCCACCGGGACCGCTCCCGCTCGGCCCGCGCCCGCGGCTTCCTGGTCAACCTGGGGCTCACGCTCACGATGCTCGTGGCGCTCGCGTTCCTGCTGCCCAGCCTGATGGGGCTGCAGCGCTACGTGATCATGGGCGGCTCCATGGAGGGCACCTACGACCTCGGGTCGGTCGTGCTCTCCGAGGTCGTCCCCGTCTCCGAGCTCGAGGTCGGCGACGTGATCACCTACGTCCCGCCCGCCGAGTCCGGCATCACCACCCTCGTCACCCACCGCATCGTCTCGATCGACGGCGAGGACCTCCGCACCCAGGGCGACGCCAACCCGGCCGTCGACCCGTGGACCTTCCAGCTCACCGCCGCGACCCAGCCGCGGGTCGTCGCCCACGTGCCGTACGCCGGCTACGTCTTCATGGCGCTGGCCGACCGCGGCACCCGGATGGCGCTCATCGGCCTGCCGGCCGCCCTCATCGCGCTGTGGAGCCTGGTCGAGCTGGGCCGCGCGCTGCGCCCGGAGCGGCCCGTCGAGCCCGCCGTCGCCGCCACTCCCGCGACGAGCGCCGAGCCCCGCACCCCCGCCCTCGTCTGATCCCCACACCCCACCCCCAGCAGGACCGCGGGTGTCGACCCGTGCCCGGGACATGACCCGGACGTGACCTGCGTGTGGGGTCCGTGTGACCCGCGCTGCGACAGAGTTCCGATCAGTCCCTCCCCCAGGAATCGAGCTCCCGTGAAGACCCGTGCCCAGCACCGTGCCGCCCGTCGGGCGAGCGTCGTCGGCCGCCCCTCGCGGCGCCTGCTGACGGTGCTGCTGGTCGTGCTGGTCACCGCCGGCACCAGCTGGTTCTCCGGTGCGAGCTTCACCTCCTCCTCCTTCACCTGGGCCACCGTCGGCGCCGCCGCGGACTACCACCCGCCGACGGTCACCGTCACGAGCCCCGGCGCCACGGTCTCCGGCACCGTCACCGTGCAGGCCACCGCGAGCGACTCCGCCAGCGGTGTGGCGAGCGTCCGCCTCGAGCACGCCCCCGCCGGCTCGGGCTCCTGGACCACGCTCTGCACCGACACGACCGCGCCGTACTCCTGCTCGTGGAACACCACGCTCGTCGCGGACGGCGACCACCGCCTGCGCGCCCTGGCCACCGACGTGGCCGGCTTCAGCGCCACCTCCGCCGAGGTCACCACGCGCGTGGCCAACCCCGCGAGCGTCACCCTCACGACCGTCCCCGACATCGTCCGGGGCACGGTCCCGCTGTCGGCCACCATCACCGGCGCCGGGAACCGCAGCGTCTCCAGCGCCTTCCAGCACCGGGTCGACGGCGCCACCACCTGGACCACGATCATCGGCTGCTCCGCCGTCGCGGGGACCACCCCGTCCTGCTCCTGGGCCACCGGCACCCTCGCCGACCTCTACGACGTGCGCGTGGTCAGCACCGTCGGCACCGGCGCGTCCGCGCAGACCGTCAGCGCCGAGCAGCTCGACGTCGTGGTCGACAACCTGGCGCCGACGGTGAGCATCACCTCGCCGTCGGGGACCATGAGCGGCACCGTGCAGGTGGTCGCCGTCCCGCTGGACGAGGACTCCGGCGTCGAGCGTGTCGAGCTGTCCTACAAGCTGGCCACGGCCTCCACCTACACGCCGCTGTGCACGATCTCGACCGACCCCTATCGCTGCGCGCTCAACACCACGAGCCTGACCAACCTGGCCAGCTACGACCTCCGCGCGATCGCCTACGACGAGGCCGGCAACGTCAGCACCGCCGCTGTCGTGCGACGCCAGGTCAACAACGGCCTCGCGACCATCACCATCACCTCGCCGCTGACCGGCGACCTGGTGACCGGCACCCGGACGATCACCACCGACCACTCCACCCCGCTGGGCACGTCGGCGAGCAGCGTCCGGATCGAGGCCCGCCTCGCCGGCGGCAGCTACGCCACGATCTGCACCGACACCACCGCGCCGTACTCCTGCACCTGGGCGACCGCGAGCCTGGCCTCGGGGACCTGGGAGCTGCGCGCCACGATGACCTATGGCGGCGCCCTGACCGTCACCTCCCCGGTCGTCACCGTGACCGTCGACAACAACCCGCTCAAGGCGCTGGACGTCCAGGCGGCCAACGGAGGCGTGGCGAACGTCCCCGGCGCCGGCGACACGATCGTGCTCACCTACCAGGGCGTCGTGGACCTCACGACCGTCAAGGCCGGGTGGACCGGCGAGAGCACCCCGCTCACGGTCACCTTCGCCGACAAGGCGGTCTCGCCGTCCACGAGCGGCGACCGGGCCGGCTTCAGCGTCCCGCTGGGCTCGGTGGTCTTCGTCCAGAACTACGTCAAGAAGAACAAGTCGGTCGCGATCCCGGCCACGATGACCGCCGAGACCTCGGCGTCAGGGGGTGTCGCCCTCACCGTCATCACGGTCACGCTCGGCACCAGCACCTCCACCGACCTGCGCTCCAGCACCACGGCCGGGGCCATGCGGTGGACCCCCTCGGCGAGCGTGCGCAACACCGGTGGAGTGGCCTGCTCGACCACGCCGGCGACCGAGTCCGGCGCCAGCGACCGGGACCTGTGACACCTAGGCTGCACCCGTGACCACCGCCACTCCCGGGACCCCCACGACCGTCCTCATCGTCGAGGACGACGAGGACATCGCGCTGACGCTGAAGCGGATGCTCGAGCGGCAGGGGTACGCCGTGACCTGGGTGACCACGGGGGCCGAGGCCCTCGACGCGATCCGCGCGGTCCCGCACGTGGTGCTGCTCGACCTCGGCCTGCCCGACATGGACGGGCTCGACGTGTGCCGCCAGGCCCGCGAGGAGGGGTACGACGGCGGGATCATGATCCTCACCGCCCGCTCCGACGAGCTCGACCGGGTCGTGGGGCTGGACTACGGGGCCGACGACTACCTGCCCAAGCCGTTCCCGATCGCGGAGATGCAGGCCCGCGTCCGGGCGCTGGCCCGCCGGGCGGCGCGCACCCTGGGCGGCACGCCCGCGCCGACCGGTGCCGACGAGGCGGACGCACCCCCGCCCCCGGCGACTCCAGCACCGAGCAGCCCGTCGACCGGACACGCCGCCCCCGGAGCCACCGGGGCCCCCGCCGCCCGCGCCCTGCGCGTCAACACCGCCGCTCGCCGGGTCTGGGTCGGCGAGCAGGAGCTGACCCTGACCACCAAGGAGTTCGGCGTGCTGGCCCTCCTCGACGCCGAGCGCGGGTCGGTCGTGACCCGCGAGACGCTGATGGCCACCGTGTGGGACGAGAACTGGTTCGGCTCCACCAAGACCCTCGACGTCACGATGGGCCGGCTGCGCGCCAAGCTCGAGGACGCCGGCGCGGACGTCGAGGTCGTCACCGTCCGCGGCGTCGGGTTCCGGCTCGAGGACGACACGTGCGCTCCCGACTGACCCTCGCCTTCGGGCTCCTGGGCGTCATCGTCGTCGCCACCTTCATCCTCTTCCGCGCGGTGACCATCACCGACCTCGCCGAGGACGACGTCCGTCGTCAGGTGCAGCGCGAGGCGCTGGTGACCGCCACGCTCCTCGGGCAGGGCCTGTCCGCCGACCAGCCGCCGCCGTCCGCGGAGGCGCTGGCGCCGTTCGCGCTGCCCGACCGCTCGGTCGCGGTGAGCATCGAGGGACAGGGCAGCACCGTGGCGACCGGGCCGCAGTGGCGCGAGGAGGACCGCGGCGACGCGATCACCGCCTCTGCCACCGTCGAGGCCGTGACGGTGGAGGTCGCCGCCCCGATGCGGGAGGTGGACCGACTGGTCTCGGCCGCCCTGCCGTCGCTGCTGGCCCTCGGCTCGGCCCTGGTCGTGCTCGCGGTGGTGCTCGGCGCCCTGGTCGCCGCCGGCCTGTCGCGCCCCTTCCAGCAGCTCGCCGGTGCCGCGAACGCCCTGGCCCGCGGTCGCTCCGACCTGCGCATCCCCCGCACCCGCATCTCCGAGGCGCGAGCGATCGGCACGGCGCTGCAGGGCGGCGCCGAGCAGCTGCGCGGCTCCCTGGAGCGCGAGCGGGCCCTGGCGCTGCGGGCCTCCCACGAGCTGCGGACCCCGCTGACCGGGCTGCGCCTGGCGCTGCACGAGCTCACCGACCGCGACGACGCGCCACCGGACCTCGTGGAGGCCGCGGGGGTCGCGGCCCGGCACGTGGACCGGCTCGACCGCGCCGTCGGCGAGGTCCTCGAGGACACCCGCAACCACCCCGTCGTCGCCGGTGCGCAGCTGCCGCTGTCGCTGGTGGCGCCCGCACTGGCGCAGCGCTGGGCCGACACCCTGTCGGTGGCCGACGTCGAGATCGAGGCCGAGCTGCTCGGCGACGGCTCCCTGGTCGTCACCCCGGGGCCGCTGGAGCAGCTTCTCGACGAGGTGCTGGCCGCCGTGCTGGCCCACCGCGGACGTGCGGTGCGCCTGGCGCTCGACGGCGAGGAGCGGCACGTCCGGGTGACGGTGCAGGTCCTCGCATCGTCGGTCCACGACCCGACGCCCGAGGCCGAGCGTGCCCTGCGGCGGGCCCGGGCGGTCGCCGAGACCGTGGGTGGCCGGATCGGCGGCTCGGTCGTCGCCGAGGACGGGCTGAGCGTGGTGCTCCCCCGCCGCTGACCAGCCCTCAGTCGTCGGCGCAGTCGCGGCAGAGCCCGGACAGCGCCACGTGGTGCGGGTCGAGGCGGAAGCCGGCGGAGGCGTCGAGCCGGCGGCGTACGTCGTCGAGGACGTCGTCGGGCAGGTCGATGACCCGGTGGCAGGTGCGGCACTGCGCGTGCACGTGCGCCGGCATCCCGCCCGCGGTGTCGGCGAGGTGGTAGGCGGTGCCCGACGCGAGGTGGACGTGGGTGACGACGCCGACCTCGGCGAGGGTCTCGAGGGTGCGGTAGACGGTGGTGAGGTGGATGCCCGGCCAGCGCTCGGCGATGTCGGCGGTGATCTGCTCGACCGTGGGGTGGCCCTCGGCCCGCGACAGCGCGTCGATGACCGCACGGCGCGGCATGGTGATCCGGTGCCCGCGCTCGCGCAGTGTCGCCAGCACCGCCTCGACGGCGTCCACGGCGTCCCCGCTCACAGGACCGCCGCCCGCGGAGCGCGCTGCAGGCCGCGACCACCGGTCGCCATCAGCACCAGCGCGAACACCGTCGCCCCGGTCAGCACGATGGTGGTGCCCGAGGGCACGTCGAGGTGGTAGCTGAGGTTCATGCCGACCAGGCCGCACAGCGCGCCGATCGCGCTGGAGAGGCACAGCATCGTGGCGAACCGGTGCGTGAGCATCCGCGCGACGACCGCCGGGATCACCAGGGTGGCCGCCACCAGGGTCACGCCGATGATCGACAGCGTGGCGAGGATGGCCAGGGACAGCACCAGCATGAGCAGGGCGTCGGTGCGCGCGACGCGCACGCCGCTGACGTCGGCGACCTCGGGGTCGAAGGTGGCGAAGAGCAGCGCCCGGTAGCGGGTCAGCACCACGGCGACGGTCAGCGCGCTGACGGCCACGAGCGTCCACACGTCGGCGGTCGAGATGCCGATGATGCTGCCGAAGAGAGCCGCGTCGAAGCTCGGTCCGCGGTTGCCGAAGACGGTCAGCAGCGCGACACCCAGGGCGAAGGAGGCGGTGGTGATGACGCCGATCGCGGCGTCCGCGCCGATCCGGTGCGCCCGCGAGACCCGGTTGATCGCCAGCGCCGAGGCGAAGCCCCAGATGCCCGCGCCGAGGACGTAGTTGAGGCCGATCACGCTGCTCGCGGCGAAGCCGCCGAAGATCGCGTGCGAGAGCCCGTGGCCGATGTAGCTCATGCCGCGCAGCACGACGTAGACGCCGACCAGCCCGCACAGCGCGCCGGCCAGGGTCGCCACGACGACGCCCTTGACGAAGAAGGCGTAGCCGAAGGGCTCCAGCAGGGTCTCGATCACGGTCTCGATCACGGGGCCTCCACCACCGGCCGGCGGGGGTGGCGCTTGCGGTCGAGCACCACCGGCATGCCGAGGTGCTCCAGCACGTCCATCGGCGCCCCGAAGGTCTGCTCGAGGACGGTCGGGGTCATCACGTCGGCCGGGGCGCCCCGACGCAGCACGGTGCCGTTCATCGCGACCAGGTCCGGCACGTGCGCCGCAACGCCGTTGAGGTCGTGGGTGGTCAGCAGGATGGTCATCCCGTCGTCGTGCAGGTGCCCGAGCAGGTGCAGCATCTCGTGCCGCGTGGCGACGTCGACGCCGCTGGTGGGCTCGTCGAGGAGCAGCAGCTGCGGGTCGCGCAGCAGCGCGCGGGCCAGGAACATCCGCTGCTGCTGGCCCCCCGAGAGCTCACGGATGTGCCGGTCGGCGAGGTGGGCGATGCCCAGCCGGTCCAGCACCTCGGTGACCGCCCGCCGCTCGGCGCGGGTGGCCCACGGCAGCCACCGGTCGCTGCGGACCATCAGCACGCACTCGGCCACCGTCACCGGGAAGGACCAGCTGACCGTCTCCAGCTGCGGGACGTAGCCCACCCGCAGCCCGCGGGCCCGCTCGATCCGCCCCGCGGTCGGGCACAGCGTGCCGAGCGCCAGGCGCAGCAGGGTGGTCTTGCCGGCCCCGGACGGACCGACCACGCCGACGAAGTCACCGGCCCGCAGGGTCAGGTCGACCCCCGCGAGCACCGGCGCACCGTCGTACGACAGCTCGACGGAGTCGAGGCGGACCAGGGGCTCGTTCACGGTGCCCATCCAACAGCACGGCTCACGGGGGTCACAGACTCACCGGGGCTCACTGGCTCACCGGGGCTCACTGGGGGTAGGTCGCCTCGTCCGGGACCGCCGGGGTGACGTCGAGCGCCTCGAGGGTCGGGGCGCTGCCGCCGAGACCGGTGAGCATGGTGACGTAGTTGGAACGCATCAGGCCCAGCCACGAGTGCTCGGGGTCGCCGGGAGCACCGGGCAGGTCGTCATCACGCAGCGTGTCCTCGTAGCGCGCACCGGTGGCGCGGCCGATCTCCTCCAGCGCGTCGGAGGGGAAGACCTCCGAGCCGAAGATCGTCGGCACCTCCTGCTCACGGACCTGGTCGATGAGCCGCGCAACCTCCTTCGGCGTCGGCTCGGCGAAGTCCTCGGGCTGGATGGCGCCGATCACCTGCCAGTCGTAGGTCTCGGCGAAGTAGGCGTAGGCGTCGTGGTAGGTCAGCAGCACCCGCTCGTCGGCGGGCACCGACTCCTGGTCGGCGCGCAGCGCGTCGGAGAGCTCGGTGGCCTGCTCCTCGAAGGAGGCCAGGTTGGCGTCGTACGTCGCCTCGCCCTCGGGGTCGAGGTCCACGAGGTTCTCGTGAACCAGCTCGGCGTAGCGGATCGCCCAGGTCGGGTCGGTCCACAGGTGGGGGTTGGGCTTGCCGTCCTCCTCGGGGAAGGAGAAGTCGTAGAGGTAGTCCGACTCCGGGAGCACCTCGGTGCCGAGCTCGACCAGCCGCCCGTCCTCGCTCATCGTGGCCTCGGCCAGCTCCACCGTCGGCTCCTCGAGCCGCAGCCCGTTGACCAGCACCAGGTCGGCCCGCTCCAGCAGCGCGGAGGCGCTCGGCGGCGGCTCGAAGGTGTGGGAGTTGGTGCCCTCCGGCACCAGGCCCTCGATCGTGGCGCGGTCGCCGGCCACGGCCGCGGTGATCGAGGTGATCGGCGCGACGGTCGTGACGATGCTCAGCTCGCCGTCCTCGGCCACGTCCGAGTCGGTGCCACAGGCGGTGAGGGACAGGGCGAGGACGGCAGCGGCCGCGAGGGCGGCACGGAGGGCACGGGGGGTCCGGGAGGGGCTCATGCCCCGAACCCTAGACGAGACCAACTTGCTTCTGCGAAGAGGTTGCAAAAAGGCGCGGGCGCCGGGCTACGGCAGCTCCCCCGTCAGCCGGGCGTGCCGCTCGGCGCTGGCCTCGTTGAGCCCGGTGATCTCGACCGCGATGCCGCGCCGCTCGTACTTGGTGACGATCGCGTCGAGCGCCGCGACGGTGGAGGCGTCCCAGATGTGGGAGTCCGACAGGTCCACGACGACGCGGTCGGGGTCCTCGGCGTACTCGAACTGGGTGTAGAGGTCGTTGCTGGAGGCGAAGAACAGCTCGCCGGTCACGCGGTAGACCGCCTTGACCCCGTGCTCGTCCTCGACGAGCTCGCGGTGGGTGTCGGTCATGTGGGCGACCCGACGGGCGAAGAGGGTCATCGCCACGAGCACGCCGACCCCGACGCCGATCGCGAGGTTGTGGGTCAGCACGGTGACCACGACGGTCGACACCATCACGGTGGTCTCGGACTTGGGCATCCGGCGCAGGGTGCTGGGCTGGATGGAGTGCCAGTCGAAGGTGGCGACCGAGACCATGATCATGACCGCGACCAGCGCGGCCATCGGGATGAGCGCGACGACGTCGCCGAAGCCGACGACCAGGACGAGCAGGAAGACACCGGCCAGGAAGGTCGAGATCCGGGTGCGCGCGCCGGAGACCTTCACGTTGATCATCGTCTGGCCGATCATCGCGCAGCCGCCCATCCCGCCGAAGAAGCCGGTGATGACGTTGGCGGCGCCCTGGCCCATCGCCTCGCGGGTCTTGTCGGAGTGGGTGTCGGTGATGTCGTCGACGAGCTTCGCGGTCAGCAGCGACTCCAGGATGCCGACGAGGGCCATCGCCAGCGCGTACGGCGCGATGATCTCCAGCGTCGCCACCGAGAACGGCACGTCGGGGACGAACCACGCGGGCAGGCTGTCGGGCAGCTCGCCCTGGTCGCCGACCTCGGGCACGGCCACGGCGGCGACGAGGGTGAAGGCGGTGAGCGCCACGATCGCGACCAGCGGGGCCGGGATGACGGAGTTGACCCGGGGGAACCCGACGATGACCGCGATGCCGACGGCCACCAGCGGGTAGACCGCCCACGGGACGTCGACGAGGTGCTCGAGCTGGGCACCGAAGATGAGGATCGCCAGGGCGTTGACGAAGCCGACCATCACCGAGCGCGGGATGAACCGCATCAGCCGGGCGACGCCCACCAGCGAGAGCAGCAGCTGCAGGACGCCGCCGAGCAGCACGGTGGCGATGAGGTAGTCGTAGCCGTAGTCGCGCATCACCGGCGCGATGACCAGCGCGATGGCGCCGGTCGCGGCCGAGATCATCGCCGGGCGACCGCCCAGGAACGAGATCGCCACCGCCATGGTGAAGGACGCGAAGAGCCCGACCTGCGGGTCGACCCCGGCGATGATCGAGAACGAGATCGCCTCGGGGATCAGCGCCAGCGCGACGACGAGGCCGGCGAGGACCTCGGTGCGCAGCAGCCGCGGCGAGCGCAGCGCCGCCCGCACGGTGTGCTCCGTGGGGTGCAGGTGCTGCTGCGAGGGCTCAGGGGTGTGCCCCGGGGTGTTCTCGGTGGGGGTGACGCTCACCACGTTCTCCGTCCAGACGTGCCGAAGGCCCGGATCAGGGCATCCGGGCCTCTGCGCCCAGGGTACGAAGGTCGCACCCGTCCCGGCGAACCCTGACCTGTGCGAGGAGACTGTGCGGATGCGAGCGATGGTGGTCGACGACGTCCGCGCCCAGCCCGAGGTCCGGGACGTGCCCGCCCCCGAGGCGCCGCCCGGAGGGGTGGTGGTCCGGGTCCTCGCCACCGGGTTGTGCCATAGCGACTGGCACGCGTGGGCCGGCCACGACGACATCGCCTTCCCGCACGTGCCCGGCCACGAGCTGGCGGGCGAGGTGGTCGCGGTCGGCTCCGGCGTACGCCGCTGGGCGGCCGGGGACCGGGTCACGGTGCCGTTCGTGTGCGGCTGCGGGCGGTGCTCGTGGTGCGCCGCCGGGGACGCGCAGGTCTGCCCGGACCAGGAGCAGCCGGGCTTCACGCACTGGGGCTCCTTCGCCGAGCAGGTCGCGCTGCACGCGGCCGACACGAACCTCGTGGCGGTGCCGGACGGGGTCGACATGGCCACCGCGGCCTCCCTGGGCTGCCGCTTCGCGACGGCCTACCGCGCCCTGGTCGCGCGCGCCCGCGTGCAGCCGCAGGAGTGGGTCACCGTCATCGGTGCCGGTGGGGTCGGGCTGAGCAGCGTGATGATCGCGAAGGCCCTCGGCGCCCGCGTGGTGGCCGTGGACCGCAACCCCGGGGCCCTGGAGGCGGCGAGTGCCGTGGGCGCCGAGCACGTGGTGCTCGCCGACGGTCGCGACGTCCCCGCCACCATCGCTGAGCTGACCGGCGGCGGCAGCCACCTGAGCGTCGACGCCGTGGGCAGCGAGCAGACGGCCTCGGACGCGGTGCTGGGCCTGCGCCGTCGCGGCCGGCACGTGCAGGTCGGCCTGCTGCCCTCCATCTCCGGGCACCCGCGGGTGCCGATGGAGCGTGCCATCGCGTGGGAGCTCGACCTGCTCGGCAGCCACGGGATGGCGGCGGTCGACTACCCCGGGATGCTCGCGCTCGTCGCCGACGGCTCGCTGCGGCCCCAGGACCTGGTCGAGCGCACGATCGGGCTCGAGGAGGCCGCCGACCTGCTGCCCCGCTTCGACACCGCGACGCTCGCGGGGATGACCATCATCGACCCGTCCCGCTGACCCGAACCGCTGACCCCACCGTTGACCCCACCGGGCCTAGGCTCGCCACCATGACCGAGGACGCGACCCACGACGTACTGATGGTCGGCTGCGGGGACCTCGGGTCCCGCATCGGGCTGAGGTTGGCCGAGCGCGGCCACCGTGTGCTGGCCCTGCGCCGCGACGCCGCGAAGGTGCCGTCGCCGCTGACCGGGCTCTCGGTGGACCTCGCCACCGACGTGCCCGCCCTGCCCGCACTCTCCCTGCGGTACCTGGTCGTGGCGCTCACCGCGCGGCCGCGGACCGAGGACGCCTACCGCGCGACGTACGTCGACGGGATGCGCCGCGCCCTGGACGCCGTCGCCGCCGCTGGCCAGGTGCCCGAGCGAGCGGTCCTGGTGTCCTCCACCGGGGTGCACGGCGAGCCGGAGGACGGGTCGCCGGTCACCGAGGACACGCCTCCGGCGCCGGCCGACGGCCCCGCGGCGGTGCTGCTGGAGGCCGAGCAGCTGTTCCACGAGCGACTTCCCCGCGGCACCGTGCTGCGCTGCTCGGGCCTGTACGCCGGGGACAGCACCCGCCTGGTCGACCGGGTGCGCGAGGGGACGGACCCCGACCCCGGGCGCTGGACCAACCGGATCCACCGTGACGACGCGGCCGCGGCCGTCGTGCACCTGCTCACCCGGGCCGAGGCACCGGACCCGGTCTACCTCGGCAACGACGACGAGCCGGCCCTGCTGGGGGACGTGGCTCGCGAGATCGCCCGCCTCCTCGGCGAGGACCCGCCGCCCGCCGCCGACGCTGCCCAGGTCGCACCCCACGGCAAGCGCATCTCGAACGCCCGGCTGCGCGCGAGCGGCTGGACCCCGGCGTACCCCACCTATCGCGAGGGGTACGCCGCCCTGCTCCGCCGCTGACACCACCGGCTGCACCGGACGGGTGCTTGACAGATCGAGCCTATTTGTCAACCATGGCGTGACCCTCGACGATCTGGAGCCCCATGTCGACCGCCCCTCTCCCCCGCCGCCGCGCAGCCGCTGCCCGTCTCCGGGCTGCCCGACCCCGGCGAGCGGGTGCCGCCGGTCGCCTGGCCGACGCTCGCGTTGTACGTCGGCACGCTGGCGCTCTTCGCGGTCGAGCTGTACGGCGTGCTGGCCGCGGGGTGGTCGCCCTGGGTCACGGTGCCGATGGGCACGGCGGTCACGTTCCTGATGTTCAGCGTCCTGCACGAGGCGACGCACCACGCGGTGAGCACCAGCGACCGGCTGAACAACCTGATGGGCCACCTGTCGGTGCCGTTCGTGGCGCCGTACGGCACCTTCGGCATGATCGGCTTCATCCACATCGAGCACCACCGCAACACCAACGAGGAGAAGTCGGTCGACCCCGACGCGTGGACCAGCGAGGGCCCGTGGTGGCAGCTGCCGTTCCGCTGGATGACGATCGACCTCTGGTACGTCGTCTTCTACCTGCGCCGCATCCCCCAGCGGCCCCGCGGCGAGGTCGTCGCGACGTCGCTGATGTTCGTGGCGGTCCTCGGCGCCTTCGGCTGGCTGGTCGCGGCCGGGCACGGCGCCACGCTGGCGGTCGCGTTCCTCATCCCGCAGCGGCTCGGCCTGGGCGTGCTGGCGTGGTGGTTCGACTACCTGCCGCACCACGGGCTGCCGTTCACCGGCCGGCAGGACAAGTACCGCGCGACGCGCATCCGCGTGGGCGGCGAGGGCTGGATGACGCCGCTGTTCGTCTACCAGAACTACCACCTGGTGCATCACCTGCACCCGAGCGTGCCGTTCTACCGCTACCTGCGCGCCTGGCGTCGCAACGAGCAGGCCTACCTCGACCGCAACGCCGCGATCTCGACGGTCTTCGGGCGGTCGCTGACCCCGTCGGAGTACCGCACCTGGCGGCGGCTGACCGACGACCTCACGACCACCTCCCCCGCGGCCGAGCCGGGCGGCGACGGGCGGCCGGTCCCCCGGTTCCACCCGCTGCGCGTGGCCTCGGTCGAGGCGGACACGGCCGAGTCGACGGTGGTGACGTTCACGGTCCCGGCCGACTTGGCGGCGGCGTACGAGCACCGGGCGGGGCAGCACGTCACGCTGCGCGCCGTGGTCGACGGCGAGGACCTGCGCCGCTCTTACTCCCTGCTCCCCTCACCCGCGGGCACGCTGCGGGTCGCGGTGAAGCGGATCGAGGGCGGCGTCTTCTCCGGCTACGTCCACGGGCGACTGCGCGCCGACGACATCCTCGACGTGATGACGCCCGCCGGACGCTTCGGCCACGACGCCGAGCCCGCGGACGCGCGTCGCTACGTCGGCGTCGCCGCCGGCTCCGGCATCACCCCGGTGCTCGCGATCCTCGCCGAGACCCTCGAGGCCGAGCCGCGCTCGACGGCCACGCTGGTCTACGGCAACCGCACCACCGCCTCCACGATGCTGCGCGCCGAGATCGACGCGCTCGTCGAGCGGTACGCCGGCCGGCTGGTCGTCCACCACGTGCTGTCGCGCGAGCTCGGTGCCGCCGCGCGGACCGCTCGGGCCGGGCGCATCGACGCCACGCTGCTCGACGAGCTGGTGTCCGGTGACGTCGACCGCTGGTTCCTCTGCGGCCCCGAGCAGCTGGTCGAGGACCTCTCGGCAGCGCTCCCCGCGCGTGGCGGGCAGGTGCTGACCGAGGTGTTCCACACCGAGCAGGCGCACGCCGACCTCGCGCTCGACGTCGAGAGCCGGGTGACCGTCACCCTCGCCGGCCAGGAGACCTCGTTCGCGCTGCGCTCCAGCGGCGACACCGTCCTCGACGCCGCGCTCCGCGAGGGCGTCGACGCGCCGTACTCCTGCGCCGGCGGCGCCTGCGGCACCTGCCGCGCCAAGGTGCTGCTCGGCCGCGCCGTCATGGACCAGGACCACGCCCTCGACGACGACGAGCGCGCCGCCGGCTACGTGCTCACCTGCCAGGCGCACCCGGTGAGCGAGGAGCTGCGCGTCAGCTACGACGCGTAGGCCCCCGACGTGCGCGCTGTTCGGACTTGTTCGGACTGAGCCGAAGGCCCACCGATTCCTGCGCCGGTCTTTACCTTCTCGGACATGACTCGCTACCTCTCACGAGCCACAGCCGCTCTCGCCCTGACCACCCTGACCAGCACTCTCGTCCCGTTGATGGCCAGCCCGGCCCACGCAGCCGACGACGGTGCGATCACCGGCATCACTATCGAGTACGACTACAACCTCGGATCCACGAGCCGGGGATGCGGCAAAGACACCTACGCGAGCATCTCGATGGTGCTGCCGGGCACGGGCAAGGCCTTCGCGGACACGGAGTACGCAGACGGCTGGGAGGTCGTCTTCGAGGTGGCGGACGCGGACGAAGGCGTGGAGCCGCGAGGCACCGTCTCGACCGACGATGTCTATGCCTCGACCTACGGGGGCGAGAAGTCTCTGAACGTCCGCCTGGAGTGCAAGGCGGCGAGCGCACTGATGGACCTGGGGTACGGCGCGGGCGAGGAGATCCGTCTGACCGTCACATCGGCTGAGTTCGATGGCGGGCGCAAGGTCCTCGACACCACTGAGGCCACCCGTCTCATCACGCCGCTCCAGATCCCGGTGATCGAGCCTCAGCGGGCCAAGAAGAAGGGCAAGAAGTTCCGCATCAGCTCTCAGGTCCTCCTCTGGTCGGCGACAGAGGACGGCTATGCCTGGGTGGCGCCCGGCAGGGCGGTTGAGGTCATCGGACTGTGGAAGGGCTGCCCCTACCGCGAGGTCGAGTCCAAGGAGAACGGGAAGTTCACGGTGACCTGGAAGCGATCGGCGATGCTGAACGGCAAGAACTTCGGTTACTCCATCACCGAGAGCAAGCAGGTCAGCTCCTTCAACGGCGGATGGAAGCGCAAGAGCCAGACGAAGTTCACCCCCACGGAGAGCTACTACAACGGCTGCGGCGGCGCCTGAGGCACGCATCGGAGGGTGGGCGCGGAGCCAGAGCCCACCCTCCGAGGGCGGCCCACTCAGAGCCCGGCGTACACCGCCCGCTCGAACTCGCCGTACAGGCCCCAGGCACCGGGCGCGATGAACGGCAGCGAGTTGGTGTAGATCGAGGCGCAGACACCCGTGGTCCGGTCGATGAAGAAGTGCGTGTTGAACAGCCCAGCCCACGCACCGGTGCCGGCTCGGCGGCCGCCGGGGACGTCCTCGTTGTTGATGAGCAGCCCGTAGCCCCAGGTCCAACCCGGACCGACGCGCAGCGTGTCGGTGATCGGCGGGTCCGCGGTCGGGATCTCGGCCGGGAACGTCAGGTCGCCGAGCTGGTGGGAGAAGGCCTCGTCGACCGTCGACTGCTCGAGGATGCGCACGCCGTCGAGCTCGCCGCCGCGCAGCAGCGCCTGCTGGAAGCGGATGTAGTCGCGCGGCGTGGAGTAGAGACCGTGCCCCCCGGCCCACCAGTCCGGGGAGTCGTTGAGGATGCCGCCGGCCGAGCCCCAGGCGCCGTCCTCGCCCTGCACGTGGACCATGACGACGTTGTCCCGGCGGGCCTCGTCGAGGGCGAACATCGTGTCGCTCATGCCCAGCGGCGTGGTGATGTTGTCGCGGATCACCACGTCGAGGGTCGTCCCGGCGACGGACTCCACGACCTTGCCGAGCCAGTCGGTGTTGATGCCGTACTCGAACCGCTCACCGGGGTGCGAGGTCATCGGCGCCTTGAACGCCTCGACCGACCCGGGCACCACGTTGGGGATGCCGGTGGCGGACTCGTACTTCACGAGGTCGTCGTTCCAGAACCAGTAGCCCAGGCCGCTGGTGTGGGTGACGAGGTGGCGCACGGTGGCGGGGGTCCGCGGATCGACCAGGATGGGGGTGTCGCCGTCCCACCCCTCGAGGACCTTCACGTCCGCGAACTCGGGGCAGTACTCCGAGACGGGGGCGTCGAAGTCAAGCTGACCGCGCTCGCGTTGCTGCAGCGCGGCGGTGGTGGCGACCATCTTGGTCATCGACATGATGCGGAACTGGGTCGAGGCACCGACCGGGTCGTCGGACTCCCCGTTGATGCGTACGCCGGCTCCACCCTCGTAGAGCACACCATCGGCGTCCGCCACGATCGCGGCCACGTGCGGCACCGCACCGGACTCGACACCGCGCGTCAGGACGGCGTCGATGCCGCCCGCGTCGATCGACTTGGTCATCGTTCTCCTCCTCCGCCCGCCCGGACCGTCCGGCGGGTGTCCTCACCGTCGTGGGTGCCGCGCTCGCGCGGTACCGCCACGGCAGCGCAGATCCGGATGTGATGCCCGACACATGGCGGTCGGCTACGGTTCCTCCGTGACAGCAGCTCCTCGGCCGGAGTTCGACGCCGAGCTCAAGGCCGGTCTGGCGGTGGTCGGCGGCATGTTCCCGCCGACGATCACGCCTGCGCTGCTCGACTTCATGCGCACCTCCTACGCCTCCGCACCCATCGACGACCTGCTCGCGCAGCGCCGCATCGAGCGGCTCGACCTGCCGGTCCCCGGACACCTCGGGGACGAGATCGTCGTGAGCGTCCTGCGCCCCGTCGGCCTGTCCGGCCCGCGCCCCGGGGTCGTCTACGCCCACTCCGGCGGGATGATGTTCGGCGACCGGTTCAGCGGGATCGACCTGGTCCTGGACTGGGTCGACGTGCTCGGCGTCGTGCTGGTGACGGTGGAGTACCGCTTGGCGCCCGAGCACCCCGACCCCTACCCGCGCGAGGACGTCTACGCCGCCCTGGAGTGGGTCGCCTCGCACCACACCGACCTGCAGATCCGCCTCGACCGTCTGCTGGTGGCCGGGGCCAGCGCGGGCGGCGGACTGGCCGCCGGCGTCGCGCTGCAGGCCCGGGACCGTAGCGGGCCGAGGTTGTGCGGGCAGGTGCTCGACTACCCGATGCTCGACGACCGCGGGCTGACCCACTCCACCCACCAGTTCGACGGCGTCGGGGTGTGGGACCGGGTCAGCAACGAGACCGGCTGGGACGCCCTGCTGGGGCCCGCTCGCGGAGGCACCGGGGTGTCGCCGTACGCCGCTCCGTCACGCGCCGAGGACCTCACCGGTCTCCCGCCGGCCTTCATCGACGTCGGTGCCGCGGAGATCTTCCGCGACGAGGCGATGGCCTACGCCGACCGGATCTGGCGCGCCGGCGGGGACGCGGAGCTGCATGTGTTCGCCGGCGCCTTCCACGGCTGCGACCTCTTCGCGCCGCACACCGCGGTGGGGCGACGGATGATCCACGTGCGGAACTCCTGGGTGGAGAAGATCCTTGCCGACTGACCGCGACGCCACGAGGAGGTGGTGAGGTGCAGGAGCTGTTGGGGCGCATCGCCCGGCTCGACCCGAGCGCCAGCCTGGGGCTGCGCGTGATCGCCTGCTTCGACGAGCTCGTGGTGGGTCACGTCAACACCCGTGGGCTGCTGGCCGCCGCCGCGTCCCTCGCAGGCTGCCCGGCCGGCTTCCGACGGATCTCCGAGGCGGCCTGCGTGCGCGTCGGTCCCAAGGGGGACCTGCTGGACGGTCCTGCTCCGGAGGTACCCGCCGCCCTTCGCCTCACCACCGCCGACGGGTTGGAGGTCTGGCTGGAGCGCGACGGCGAGCCCGCGGCCAACGACGGCATCACCCTCGAGCGACTGTCCCTCGCGGTGCGTGCGCGGCACGGGCTGGTGCGCCGCGACGACATCCGGCGTCACGCGGCGATCATGCTCGATCGCCAGTCCTCCGCCGAGGAACGGGTGGCCGCGGCCGAGGCCCTCGGGCTGACCGTGCAGGGCGAGTACCGCATCGCCGCCGCCCCGCTCTTCGCCCAGTGGCAGCAGCACCCCGGCGGGCCGGAGGACGTCATCCCCACCCGCCACGGCCCGCTGCACGTGGTGGTGCTGCCGGCCGACCACGACACGGTCGTCGCAAGCCCGTGCGGGTTGGGCACCGTGACGCCCGTCGACCGGCTGCACGAGTCGTTCCGCGTCGCCGTGGTCGCGCTGCGACTGTGCTCGCCGCCGGACGAACCGCTGGTCGACGCGCACGCGTACGGCGGACTGCTGACGATGCTCGCGGACACGCCCGAGGACAGCCATCAGCCGGACGTCGAGCGGATGGCCGAGGTCGCGGCGCACCCGTGGGGGCTGCCGACAGTCGCCGCGCTCGTGGCGACGCAGTCGATCCGCGAGGCTGCACGGCACGCCGGCGTGCACCACTCGACGCTGCAGTCGCGCGTCGACGTCGTGTCCTCCACGCTCGGCTTCGACCCGCTCGACGGGCTGGGTCGCGCCCGCCTGGGCATCGCGTTCCTCAGCCACCGGTTGCGGCACTCCACCGTGCTGGAGCTCCCGCCACCGTCGAGCTGACGCCGGCGCTCACGCGTGCGGGATGCCGGCACCGCCCTTGCCGGCCTGGTAGGTCGCCGACAGCTCGGCGTACGTCGCCTGCAGCCGAGTGAGCCGCTCCGGGTCGGCCGCGATCGGTCGGCTGGTGAAGAAGTCGTTGCTGCGGTTGTAGAGATCCCGCCCGGGCGCAGGCTCGGACCGGTCCGGGTCGGGGACGGCGTACACGGCCTTCAGGATGCGCAGGTCGTGCGGGATCGCGAAGGAGTCCGCGGAGTCCTGGTGGCTGAACAGGTAGTGCACCTCGGGGAAGCCGCCCCACGCGATGCCCGAGAGGCACAGCGAGCACGGCTCGTGAGTGGCGAGGAAGACGCAGTCGGCCGGGTCCGGGATCCCCTCGAGCTCGTGGAAGAGCTTGATCGCATGGATCTCCCCGTGCCACAGCGGGTTCTCGACCTCGTTGTTGGTGGCCGTCACGACCACCGACAGGTCCTCGCGCAGCAGGATCGCCGCCCCGAACAGCTTGTTGCCCAGCGCCACGCCGGCACGCGTGAGAGGTACGACGTCGTGCTCGATCACGTCGAGCAGCCGCTCGTCCAGCGTGGTCACTCGGTCAGGTTAAGGGCGCAAGGTGTCGTGGGGATGACACAAGGCCCGTGCCGATGGTCCGCCCCTGGAGTCGGTGGTAGCGGGGACTGGACTTGAACCTGCGATCTCGGGTTGGATCGAGTCCGATTTCCGTCAGCTTCCATCGATCGTGGTCAGCAGCGGAGGTCCTGGTTGACGTGGGCAAACGGTGTCTTGCGACTGCCCCATGACGCCGCACCGAACTGGACGCTGCCAGTTGCCTCGGGCTCAACATGGTCGATCGATGGTGCGCTCCGTCGGACACCACGAGGAATGCCGTTCACCGAACGTCGTACCGGTGGCGGCACACGAACGCCGCCTGCTCGTCAGAGAGTTGCCACGGCTCGGAGAGCATCCGTTCCCGGAAGGACTCAGGCTCGGGAGGGCCGGGGTCATGAGCGCAGTACTGGTCGACGATCTCGGGATACCGGGGCGTGCCCCACCAGGAGGACGGATACAGAGGCCCTTTCGTGAGAAACGCCAGCCAGTTGCCGAGGCCATTGGTGGCGATCCAATCAGTCGCGAGGGCAGGAGCCCCTTGCTTCTCGGACCGAAGGTCGGACTTCGACTCGTCGGTCGGCAGCATGGCTCTGAGGTCGTCCAGCAGGCTCTCGAGAAGAGCCTGGACCGCAGCGAGATCGTCGACACGCTCTGCAACGGCAGTGATCGCCAGTCGCGCCAGCTCGGTTGCCCATGCGTTCTTGCGCAGCATGTCCTCGTCCGACCAGGGCCCTTCGGCGTGTGCCAGGGTCTCCACCGCATTCGTGTTGCGATACCAGTTGCTGACCAGCCCGACTGCGGCCTCATGGATGTTGCCCTGCGATGGCTCGAGCCCCTCTCCCCACTGCTGGCGGGCGAACTCCATGATCTGCTCAAGTGACATGCTCATCGTTCGTTCCCTCTACTAACGCCAGTGGCCTGCCTGTGGATCCCAATTGCGGATCGTCTCGCCGGAGCCCACCACAGGATCTGCGAAGGCGAAGACGCCCTCGAGGACTCCGGCGAGTGACTCAGGTAGGTGATCGGAGTTGCTGCGCCGGCGCCAGGCAATCCAACGCGCCTGACCGAGGTCGGCGTACCCGTCGAGGACTTCAGCCAGCGGCGACAAGTCCGCACCACGGTGAGCCGCGACGGCATCGATCGCCATCCGAAGGTCCGAGGCCGACACGGAGTGCCGCCGCGAGAGCGTCCAGATGTCTCCGAAGTCGCGCCACCGAGTGTTGGCGACGCCCCGCTGGATCGCGGTCACGATCTTCTCGGCGTGCACCATGTGGATCGGATAGCCCGGCAACAGGATCGGTTCGCCGCCGCGCAGGCGCGGAACCTCGACCGTGCTCGGCGCCGGCCAGATGGGGTCGCCGACATTGATGTCGACGTGGAACGGCAGGCTTGCCGACGCCAGGCGGGCGCCCATGCTGACGCGAATGCCGGAGTACGCGTCCTCCTCCCGAATCACCTCCGACTTGGCCGCCTCGGGAAGGAACACGACGCCGTCCTCCAACGGCGACGACGCCTCGACGATCGAGCGGACGAGCTCGAGCACGGTCTCGGCATCGTTCGCCAGGTCGAGCCCAGCGAGGTCCACGTCCCGCGTCGGCCGGCGCTCGTCGAAGGCGGCCAGTAGTACGCCGCCCTTGAGCACGAACCGATCCCGAAGGTCAGTCGCGGCCAGCCGGCTCAGGAACGCCTCCAGGACGTAGAGCTGCAGCAGCTCCTGGGTCGGGCGCTTCTCGCGCTGCGCACGATTCCTCAGATCAAGATAGGCGTCAGCCTCAGGCGTTCCCCGAGATATTCGGCTCACAACAGGATTTCCAGGGTCTTGCGCATGGCGCTCGCAGCCCGCGGGAACGACCTCGACAGCCGGAGCACCTCAGACGGCTGCCCGCCCTGGCGAAGCCATCGCTTGAGGGCATCGTTGGCGAGATCCTCGCCCACGAGATGCCGGAGGCGGAAGGCGTCGATGATGCTGCGCTCGGCCGAGTAGATGCCGATCGAGTGATGGTCATCGAGTGCCAACTGGTCGCGACCGAGCTCGAACGTCGCCTTGTCGAAGTGGCGCCACCTGACGGGCACGTTCGTCCCCGGCATCCACCTCCCCCGCGGGATCGCGATGTCGAACTCGGCCGGGATGTCATCGATCAGTCCGTGCCTGGACAGCGCTGACCTCAGGCAGATCGTCGCCATGGGGGCCTTCGCGGCGATCTCCAGCAGGTCGTCGTCGCCGATTGAGTCAGCCTTGCGATACAGGCCTCGCGAGATCGCGGTGATCTGGCCGCTTTCGATCAGCGAGCGGAACTGGCGCTCGTTGAGCCGTTCGCGTGCATCGGAGTATCGAAAGGTGTCCGGGAGCATGGCGAGCAGCACTGAAGCGGTAGACGTCACCCTGCTCACCTCCGTAGGAAATCCTCAACAGATCTGCCTCTAGTGTACAGGTTTTCCTACATGGTGTCTCCGTGCGAGGCGTGACCCGTGTGGCCGGTCGTCGATCGGCTTCCGACCGGGATCACCGGGGACCAGCAGCTCACGCCGAACGGCGACAGTCGCATCCGAAATGACAGAAGGCCCGGACCTGATGGTCCGGGCCTTCTGTGACTGGTAGCGGGGGCAGGATTTGAACCTGCGACCTCTGGACGCCATCAGGGGCATCGCGAGGACTACGGTTTCGGGCCGGAAGCTACCGATTCACGTGGTGTGGTGAGGGATTCCCCCTCGCTTCCGGTCTCAGGATACCGGTTTGGTGCGGAGCGGAACGGACCCAATGTGGACAGTAAATGGCCACAGGTCCAATCCCCCGCATGTCCGTTGGTGCGTGCCTGGGGAGCCCTTCGCCCCACTCTGCGGCGACCTAGACTCAGCACTGTGAGCCGGAGCTTGATCCAGCGCGTGCATAATCCCCGCAACGGCGAGTGTGGCTGCGACGCCGCCTGCTGGTGCCGCCGTACGGCGGTTGGTCGCGCGGTCAAGTGGTGGTTCCCGGCCAGGCTCTTTGGAGTGCACCACCAGAGCGAGGCGACGGCGCAGTGGAAGCGCGACCAGGACTCAACTGGATAGGCCGCTGGAACGCAAGCGACGGTCGGTTCCCAGTTGGATGCGGGGTTGCCGACGATGTCGTGGGAACCGGCGAGCTGGCGGCCGGACGAACGTCGACCCCGCATCACGTGTCTGGGGCGATGATGTGACAGATCTTCGAGTCGGTGCAGTCCGCTGGATCGAGGCGGTGACTGCGGCTGATGAGGCCTTCGAGGTCCCTTTCCAGGGCGGCGAGTTCCTCTTGCCGGGTCCTGATGTCGTTCAGCTTGGTCATGAGCAGGGAGTGGACGTGGGCGCATGGGACGGCGCCCTCGCGGCGCTGGTCGAGGATGCTGGCCAGCTCGACCAGGGTGAGCCCAGCTGACTGTCCGCTGCGGATGAACGCGAGTTGGGCGAGGACCGAGGCGTCGTAGTCGCGGTATCCGTTGGGACCCCGCGGTGGCTGGGGAAGCAGGCCACGCCGCTCGTAGAAGCGGATGGTCTGTGCCGCTACGCCCGCCGCCTCGGCAGCCTCTCCGATGCGCATGCTCTCATTCTACGCCTTGACCTTGCACCATGGATCAAGGTTTAGCGTGACGGCCATGGACATCACGCTGCTCTACTTCGAGGACTGCCCGAACTGGAAGATCGCGGACGAACGACTCCGCGTCGTTGCGTCGGAGCGCGGCGACATCCGCTTGACCCGCCACCTCGTCGAGACTCCGGCGGAGGCCGAGCGCACCAGCTTCCACGGCTCACCGAGCATCCAGGTCAACGGCGTGGACGTCTTCGCCGAGCCGGACTCCGAGGTCGGCCTGACCTGCCGCCGCTACCGCACGCCGGACGGATTCCAAGGCGCACCGACCCTCGAGCAACTGCGGGCGGTCCTGGCCGATGCGTGACCGCATCACTACATCGGCCCCATCGCGGCAATGGCCGGCGCCATCGGTCTCTGTTGCGGCCTGCCGGTCCTGTTGTCGCTGGGGATCGCCGGCGCCATCGCTGGCTGGTCCCTGCAGAGCTGGGCGCTGATCGGGCTAGGGCTCGCGCTCGCCGCTGCCGGATGGGCACGGTGGGTCCGAGGCCGGGGACGCGATCGTCCGACCCATCACCCGAGACCGACCGCGCAGGCGGACACCTCACCCGTACAGAACGCTGACAACTCCACCGACCTGACAGTCAAGGAGAACACCGCATGAACCAGCACTTCGACCTGATCGTGATCGGCGCCGGCATGGCCGGGGTCGCCGCCGCGAACAAGTGCGCAGCCCAAGGATGGGAAGTGGCCATCGTCGACTCACTCCCCTACGGCGGCACGTGCGCGTTGCGGGGATGCGACCCGAAGAAGATCCTGCGTCGCGGCGCCGAGATCATCGACAGTGCCCGGTTGCTGAGCGGCAAGGGCATCGACAGCGACGGGTTGTCGATCAACTGGGCGGACTTGATGAAGCACAAGCACGGCTTCACCGACCCGGTCCCCCAGAGCATGGAGGAGGGCCTGAGCCGCAGCGGCGTCACCACCCTGCACGGCCGGGCGAAGTTCACCGGGGCTCGCCAGCTCGAGATCGGCGGCACCGCCTACGACGCCGACCGCTTCCTGGTCGCCACCGGCGCGCGACCACGTCCCCTGGAGTTTCCCGGCCACGAGCACCTGATCGACAGCACCGACTTCCTGGATCTCGAGGAGGTGCCTTCTCGGATCCTGTTCGTCGGGGGCGGCTTCATCTCTTTTGAGTTCGCCCACATCGCCGTGCGCGCCGGCAGCGCGGCAATCATCATCGACCGGGGCGAGCGTCCGTTGAAGGGCTTCGACCCCGACCTCGTCGAGCTTTTGGTCGACCACGGCCGCGAAGTCGGCATCGACCTACGCCGACGCACAAGCATCGTGAACCTGCATCAGTCCGATACCGGCTACCAGGTCACACTGGAGCACGGCGGCGCCCAGGAGACCATCGAGACCGACCTCGTCGTCCACGGCGCCGGCCGAGTCGCGGACCTGGCAGACCTTGGCCTCGACGCCGCCGGGGTCGGCTGGGGAGAGCACGGCATCCACGTCGCCGACCACCTCCAGAGCACGACCAACCCGGCCGTCTGGGCCGCCGGCGACTCCGCCGACACCGCCGGGATGCCGCTCACACCGGTCGCGGTTTCGGAGGCGAAGGTCGCTGCGTCCAACATGATCAAGGGCGCCACCACGACCCCGGACTACGCCGGTGTGCCAACGGCGGTCTTCACCATCCCCGAGCTCACCCGAGTCGGCGTGCTGGAGTCCGAAGCGCGCGAGGAGGGCATCGACCTCGCCGTCCGTTACTCCGACACCAGCGGCTGGTACTCCAACTACCGGATCGGGGCAACCACCGGGGCGGCGAAGATCCTCATCGACCAGTCGACCGACCAGATCGTCGGAGCCCACCTGCTAGGACATGAGTACGGCGAGCTGATCAACACTCTGGGCCTGGCCATCAAGGTCGGCCTCACCACCCGCCAGCTGAAATCGGCGACAGCCGCCTACCCCACCGTAGGGTCCGACCTGGGCTCCATGTTGTAGGACTCGTGCCGGGCGTCCTCCGCTCGCTGGGCGACGGCGGACTGAGCGATCGGCACGACCCGGGTCAGAGGTCTCCCAGGTTGAGCCGACGGGCTTCGTCGGCGGCGCGCTCGGAGGCGCCGGCGCGGGTGTAACGGACGAGCATGTCGGAGCGCGTCCAGCCGGCGATGGCCATGAGGCCGGATTCGGAGCCGCCGGCGGCCAGCCAGCGATGGGCGGCGGTGTGGCGTAGCCGGTGCGGCCTGAAGCCCTGGACTCCGGCACGCTTGGCGCGGCGGCGCAGGGCACGGCTGAGGCCTTCGCGGCCAAACTTCTGACCGCGGTTGCCGAGCCATAGGTCGGGACTCGCAGCGAGCGGATGCTGCTCGCGGTGGGCGAGGTAGACCAAGAGCGCTTGGGCGGTGGCCTGGCCGATCGGGATCACTCTCCCCCGCCCGCCCTTGCCGCGCCGGATGGTGGCGAGCCGACCGATGAGGTCGAGGTCGTCGAGTTGCAGGTCGACGAGCTCACCGGAGCGGATGGCGGTCTCGAACATGATCCGGATGATGGCCTCGTCGCGGCGGTCGTTGAGTGTGTCCTCGGGCCGAGCCCCTTTACCGGCACGGTCGTCGTGAACGGCGCAGGTGGCGAGGAGTGCACGGAGCTCGCCATCGGTGAGTGGCTCGACCAGCGGCGGTTCGTATCGGGGTGCCTTGACGCCGGGAAACGGGTCGGCGTGGATCTCGCCGCCGGCTGTGAGCCAGGATGCGAAGCGGCGTACGGCGAGTTGGCGGATGCGGGCGGTGCCAGGCGACGATCCGCCGTCAAGTAACCCGGCGATCCAGGAGTTGAGCACGGCGCGGCTCATCGGCAGAAGGTTGCCGTCGGCGCACCAGCGCAGGTACCGGGTGGCACCGTCGGCGTAAAGACAGATCGTGCCGGGGCTCTTGTTCTCGGCGCGTAGGGCGGTCTGCCAGTCGGCGATCCTGTCGAGGGCGCGGCTGGCGGTCATGGTTGTCAGATGGGTCATGTCGGACCCGCATAGCCATGCGCTGTCTGCCCCCGGTGTCGGGGGCGTCGTCGTGTGAGTCACCCGGGGTCGCGGCTGAGCCTGCTGTCCTGGAAACCCGTCACTAAGTGGACACTCGATCAAGTCTCTAAATGCTTTCAGGCTCGGAATCCGTAGATTCCGAGCCTGAAATTCGTAGCGGGGGCAGGATTTGAACCTGCGACCTCTGGACCCCCAGCGCGTGTGCGTTCCGCCGCTGGATCCTTTGACCTCACTTGGCTCCCCTCTGTGTCAAGACACGGCTGGCAGGGGCGTTCTAGGCTGGGGCGTGACGGGCCCCGGAGTGGCCGATCCGAAGAGCCGGTGTTGAGGTTG
>LUPK01000008.1 GCA_001627335.1 Nocardioides sp. REDSEA-S33_B3
ACGCGCGTCGTTCCTCGACGCTGTAGACACCTTCGATGGGCAAGTCGATCACTCCTAGATCAGAGCGACTGACTCACACGCAGACTGGCAGACAGGGGGGACGACGAAGTTCCATCGTCTCGTGGCAAGGTTCATCGGCCGGCCGATGAATCTTGTCGCCAAGCCGTGGACGAGAGGGCCGTGGATCAGCGACGCAGGTGGGTGGAGGCCGCCCGTCGCACCACCTCGGTGACCCTGCCCAGGAGGAGGGAGTCCACACGCCAGCGCTGCCAGTGCAGGGGTACGTCGACGGGCCGGTCGGGTCGCAGCCGCACCAGTCGCCCGGCGGCTTCGAGGGGCAGCAGCTGGGTCTCGGGCACCATCCCCCACCCCAGGCTGAGGGTGACCGCCTCCAGGAAGTCCGTGGACGTGGGCACGCGGTGGGTGGGCGGCTCGCGTCCGGTGACCACGCCGACCTCGGCCAGCAGGTCGTGCTGGAGGGTGTCCTTGGCGTTGAAGGCGACCACCGGCATCCGGCCCCAGTCAGGCGCGCCGCGGGAGAGGTGCCGCTCGAGCAGCGCGGGCGCGGCAGCCGCCAGGTAGCGCATCGTCCCCAACGGCTCGACCGAGCAGCCCTGCACCGGCTCGGGGTCGCTGGTGACCGCGGCGAGCGTCTCCCCGCGACGCAGCAGCTCGTGGGAGTGCGCCTGGTCCTCGACCTCGAGCCGGAGCACCGTGTCGTCCCAGGTCGCGGCCTCGGCGAGGACGTCGCGGAACCAGGTGGCCAACGAGTCGGCGTTGACCGCCAGTCCCAGCTCGGTCCGCCGGCCCTCGTCGGGCTCCAGCGCGGTGCGCGCCTCGGCCTGCAGCAGTGCCTGGGCCCGGCCCAGCCGGACCAGGGTCGCGCCGGCCGGCGTCGCGGTGCAGGGGCTGGCGCGGCGGACCAGCACCTGTCCGACGGCCGACTCCAGCGCCCGGATGCGCTGGCTGACCGCGCTGGCGGTGACGTGCAGCTCCCGGGCGGCCGCCTCGAAGGTGCCGTGATCGACCACGGCCACCAGGGCGGCGAGCTGCGGGGCGGGAAGGTCCATGAAGCGATGCTAAGGGACCTGCAGATTCTTTCGCTTCCCTTGTGGCGCTGCGCTGCCTAGCGTCGTCGCGTGCTCACCACCGCCCTGACCGGCTTCGCCGCCGGCCTCACGCTCATCGTCGCCATCGGCAGCCAGAACGCGTTCGTCCTGCGCTGCGGGCTCGCCCGCCACCACGTCGGGCCGGTGGTGCTGGTGTGCGCGCTCTCGGACGCGGTGCTGATCAGCGCCGGCGTCGCCGGGATCGGCACCATCGTGACCCGCGCTCCGGTCGTCCTGGACGTGGTGCGCTGGGCCGGAGTGGTGTTCCTGGCGGCGTACGCGCTGCTGTCGTTCCGCCGCGCCTGGCAGGGCGGGGAGAAGCTCTCGGCGGGCGGCGGGCCGGTCGGGTCGGCGGCCGCCGCGGTGAGCACGGCCGTGGCGCTCACCTGGCTCAACCCGCACGTCTACCTCGACACGGTCCTGCTGCTCGGCTCGCTGGCCAACGGCTCGGGACGGCCGTGGTGGTTCGCCGTCGGCGCGGTGCTCGGGTCGATCGTGTGGTTCACCGGGCTCGGGTACGGCGCCCGCCTGGCCTCCCCGCTCTTCGCCCGTCCCCGCGCGTGGCAGGTGCTCGACGCGCTGATCGGCGTGACGATGCTGCTGATCGCGGTGAAGCTGGCGCGGGGGTGAGGCCGGCACCTGTCGCGAAAAGATCCAGCGGCGCCCCGCTGAACCTCACGGCAAGGGGGCGCAGCCTCAGCGTCGGTCCGTGAGGGACGGCGGCGCCCCGCTGAACCTCACACACCCCCCAGCGGCAGCCGCAGCTCCCCGGGCGCGCCCTCCTCGATCCGCACCGGGATGCCCCAGTCCTGCTGGTGCATCCGGCACGCAGCGCCCTCACCGCCGTCGGCGTCGCAGGACGCGGCCCGGGCGGCGACGTGGAGCACCCCGTCGCCCACGTGCGGGTCGAGCTCGAGCACCCGGGTCAGCGCGGTGTCGCGGCCGCCGCCGGAGCGGATCAGGCCGGGCGGGGTGGACTCGACGACCAGCTGCGAGGGCGGGCCGAACCGGTCGTCGACCTTCTGCCCCGGCGGCGGGGTGAAGGTGACCACCAGCGACACCGACGCCGCCACCGGCGTGACCGGCCGCTGCGTGGAGTGCGCGAACCCGTCCACGGCCACGACGCCCGCCAGCGGCACCCGGGTCAGCCGGTGCGCCGTGGACTCCACGACGACGAGCAACGGCTCGTCGTCCTCCCCCACCTCGAGGTACGCCGACGACGGCTCGGACAGACCCTGCGCGATCGTGGACACGTGGCCGGTCGCCGGGTCGTAGCGGCGCACGGCGCCGTTGTAGGTGTCGCAGACCGCCACCGAGCCGTCCGGCAGCGCGGTGACCCCGAGCGGGTGCTGCATCAGCGCCTCGTCGGCCGGACCGTCGCGGAACCCGAAGTCGAAGAGCCCCGTGCCGACGACGGTCGTGACCGCGCCGTCCTGCACGTAGCGCAGCGCCGAGGTCTCGGAGTCGGCCAGCCACAGTCGGTCCCCCGCGGGCGCGAGCCGGGAGGTCTGGGCGAACCACGCCTGCTCGAGCGGGCCGTCGAGGAGCCCCTCGTTGGTGGTGCCGCCGGCCACCTCGACCGCCCCGGTCAGCGGGTCGAGGGTCCACAGCTGGTGGGTGCCGGCCATCGCGATCCAGACCCGGTCGCCCCACCAGGCCACGTCCCAGGGCGAGGACAGGCGGGAGGTGTCGTCACCGGGCATCCACTGGGTCCCGTCGCCGGCCAGCGTGCGGACCGAGCCGTCCTCGAGGCGGAGCCCCGAGACCCGGTGGCCCGCGGTGTCGGCCACCACGACGTCGTACCCCACCGCGACGGCGACGTCGGCCGGCAGCAGGCACAGCCCGTTGGGCTCCTTGAACCCGCCGATGCGGCGCACCACGTCACCGTCGGCCGAGAGCTCGACGACCTCGTCGTGCCCGGCGTCGGCGACCAGCACCCCACCGGACCCGGCCACCGACCCGGGCAGCGGCACCGCCGAGGCCGGGAAGCGCAGGTCGGTCGGCTCGACGACGGGCGGCACGTACGGCGAATCGCCCGGCTGCAGGGTGCCGCGCTCGCGGTGGACCGGCACCAGCTCGGCGAGCAGGGCGGCGATCGCGTGGGCGTGCCCCTCGCCGGCGTACTGCGCGACGACGTAGCCCTCGGGGTCGACCAGGACCAGCGTCGGCCAGGCGCGCGCGGTGTAGGCCTGCCAGGTCACCAGGTCGGGGTCGTCGAGCACGGGGTGGTGCACGCCGTAGCGCTCCACGGCCGCGGCGAGGGCCACCGGGTCGGCCTCGTGGACGAACTTCGGGGAGTGCACCCCGACGACGACCAGCTCCTCGGCGTGCTCCGCCTCCACCGGCCGCAGCTCGTCGAGCACGTGCAGGCAGTTGACGCAGCAGAAGGTCCAGAAGTCCAGCAGCACGAAGCGTCCGCGCAGGCCCGCCATGCTCAGCGGGCCGTCGGTGTTGAGCCAGCCGCGACCGACGAGCTCGGGGGCGCGGACGGGCTGACGCCGGGGTGCACCGGGGCCAGAGGAGAAGCCGGTGGGAAGGCCGGACGAAGGGGTGGTGCTCACCCGCGGATTCTCCCCGCTCACCCCAGTGGACAGACAATCAGCGAAGCGTGCTTGGGGTGACCGTCGGCGGGTTACCGTGCGCCTGACGGACGGAGGGCCGCAGACATGCTGAGGGTGGACCTCGGATCCGGTGACGTCGGCGTCGACGAGTCCTTCGACCGCTACGCCCGCATCGTGCGACGCGCCCTCGACGTCCCCGTCGCGCTGGTGAGCCTGGTCGAGCGCGACCGGCAGGTCTTCGTGGGCGCGGTGGGCCTCGAGCCCGAGCTCCAGGAGGCACGCCAGACGCCGCTGACCCACTCCTTCTGCCAGTGGGTCGTCCACGACCAGGCCCCGGTCGTCACCGCCGACGCCCGCCTCGACGAGCGGCTGCGCGACAACCTCGCGATCCCCGACCTCGGCGTCGTCGCGTACGCCGGTCACCCGCTGCGCGACCACACCGGCCGCATCATCGGCTCGTTGTGCGCGATCGACTCCGAGCCCCGCGAGTGGGACGAGGCCTCGCTGCAGGTGCTCGGCGACCTCGCGGCAGCCTGCTCGACCGAGATCTCCCAGCGCACCATGCGCACCCTGGCCGACCGCTCCGCCGTGGAGGCCGAGGCGCTCAGCCGTCGCTCGGCCCTGCTGCTGGCGCTCTCCCAGAGCCTCTCCAACGCGCGCAGCCTGGTGGAGGTCGCGGTGGCCGTCGAGTCCGTCGCCGTCGAGCACCTCGGCTGCCTGCGCGCCGGCCTGTGGCTCACCGACGACGGCTCCCCCAGCCGGGCCGCCGACCTGCCGATCCGCGCCTTCGAGGCGGGCCGGCTCAACTACATCCCCCAGGTCACCGACACCTGGCACTCCGCCCAGCTCAACCGCGTGCTGACGGCCGACGAGTCCAACCCGCTCGGCGAGGCCCTGCTGAGCCAGCGCCCGGTGTGGTTCCGCGACCGGGAGGAGCAGAACGAGATCTACGGCCACCTCGACCTGCGCGCCCAGATCGGCGAGGCCCGGGCGTTCCTCCCGTTGGTCTACGCGGGCCAGACCCTCGGCGCGATGGCCATCATCTGGGACCACGCCAAGGAGCTGACCGGCGACGAGCTGGCGACCATGACGGCCCTGGCGTCGTACACCTCCCAGGCCCTGAGCCGCGCCCTGCTCCTCCAGGAGCAGTCCGACGCCCTGGTCATCCTGCAGAGCGCGCTGCTGCCGCGACTGCCCGACACCGGCGACCTCGAGATGGCCGCCCGCTACCGGCCGGCGACGGCCCGCGGGCAGGTCGGCGGCGACTGGTACGACGCCGTCGTGATGCCCTCGGGCGCCACCAGCCTGATGATCGGCGACGTCGTGGGCCACGACATCGGCGCCGCCGCGACGATGGGCCAGATGCGCACCACCCTGCGCGCCCTGGCGTGGGCGGTCGACGACCCGCCGTCTCGCCAGGTGCTGCGGCTGGAGGAGGCCATGCTCGACCTGGGGGTCGAGGGGATGGCCACGCTCGTCTACGGACGGATCGAGGAGCCCGACGCGACGGGCACCCGGGTGCTGCGGTGGACCAACGCCGGTCACCCGCCGCCGCTGCTGGTCTGCCCCTCCGGTGAGGTGCGCTACCTCGAGGACCACGCCGGCGACCTGATGCTCGGGGTGCTGCCGGACGCGCACCGCACCGACAACCGCGCCGACATCCCCCGTGGCTCGTTGCTCATGCTCTACACCGACGGTCTCGTCGAGCGCCGTGGGGAGGACCTCGACCAGGGCCTGATGCGGCTGCGCGACAGCGCCGTCACCCACGCCGGGCTGCCGCCCGAGGGTTTCCTGGACGAGGTGCTGCACGACCTCCACGACGGCGACCTGGCCGACGACGTGGCGGTCCTGGCGGTCCGCTTCGGCTCAGACCGTGCGTGAGCGACCTCTCGACCGTGCGTGAGCGACCTCTCGGCCGTGCGTGAGCGACCTCTCGGCCGGCCTCGCTAGAGTCCCGGCCATGAGCGACCAGGAGCTGCTGGCGGGGTACGCCGACGTGTGGTGGCAGGCCATCGACGACTTCACCGGGCTGCTGGAGACCCTCGAGCCCGAGGACTGGGACCGGCCCACCGACCTCCCGGGGTGGGACGTCCGGGCCGTGGCCGCGCACATCGCCCACCTGGAGAAGGTGCTGGCCACCGGTCAGGAGGAGACCGCCGACCTCGGCGACCCCGTGCCCGACCACATCACCTCCCTGATGGGCCACTACACCGAGATCGGCGTCGTCAACCGCCGCGACGCCGCCCCCGACGCGCTCATCAACGAGATCCGCGAGGCGGCGACGGCGCGCCGCACCGCCCTGCTCGCCGACCCGCCCACCGACGCCGACGCCCAGCCCGAGCGGATCTTCGGCGGCGTCCCCTGGAGCTGGCGGGTGCTGCTGCGCAACCGGCCGCTGGACGTGTGGATGCACGAGCAGGACGTCCGCCGCGCGGTCGGCCGCCCCGGCGGCATGGACACCGTGCCCGCCAAGCACACCGCCGAGTACCTCGCCGAGTCCCTCGGCTTCGTGCTGGCCAAGAAGGTCGGTGCCGAGCCCGGCACCACGCTGGTGCTGGAGATGGCCGGCAGCGAGCCGTTCGCCTTCGAGGTCGGCGAGGACCGCCGCGGCAAGGCCCTGCCCGAGGTCCCGGCCGAGCCCGACGTACGCCTGGCGATGGACCGCGAGAGCTTCGTCTGCCTCGCCGGCGGCCGTCGCCCCGCACCCGGCGCCGTGCGGATCGAGGGCGACGAGGCCCTCGGTCAGCGGGTCGTCGACTCGATGGCGACCACCCCCTAGTCACCCGCACCCGGCCCGCCCCCACCCCTCCCAGGAGCACGCCGTGGACACCTGGCAGCCCGCCGACATCCCCGACCAGTCCGGCCGCACGGTCGTCGTGACCGGCCCCACCCTGGGTGGCCTCGGCCACCACACGGCGCTGGAGCTCGCCCGGCGCGGGGCCCGGGTGGTGCTGGCCGGGCGCACCCCGCGCAAGCTCGACGAGACCGCGGTCGCCATCGCGGGCGAGGTGCCGGGAGCCGACGTCTCGCCGCTGGTCGTGGACCTCTCCGACCTGGCCTCGGTCCGCTCGGCGGGCGAGGGAGCCGAGGCGATCGGCCCGGTCCACGTGCTGGTCAACAACGCCGGCGTCATGGGCGTGGCCGAGCAGCGCACCTTCGACGGCCTCGAGCTCACCATGGCCACCAACCACTTCGGCCCGTTCCTTCTCACCGGGCTGCTGATGCCCCAGCTCGTCGAGAGCGGCGCGGGCCGGGTCGTCACCGTCTCCTCGCACTTCCACCGGGTGGCCCGCCGGGCCCCGCTGGAGGACCCGCGCGCCGAGGGCGGTCGGCACCGGCCGTGGGCGGCGTACGCGCGTTCCAAGCTCGCCAACCTGCTCTTCACCCTCGAGCTCGACCGCCGCTGCCGCCGCGCCGAGGTACCGGTGAAGGCCCTGGCCGCACACCCCGGCTTCGCGGGGACGCACCTGGCCGCGAACGGTCAGTACGGCCGCTCCTCCGGCGGCGTCGCTTCGATCCTCGACGCCACGATCCGCGCGGTCTCGCAGTCCGCGGCGGCCGGGGCCCAGCCGTCCCTGATGGCGGCCACCGCCGAGCTGCCCGGCGGCACCTACTGCGGGCCCGGCGGTCTCGGCGAGTTCGCCGGCCGCCCCCAGGTCACCCTGATGACCAGCCTGGCCCGCGACGAGGACGCCGCCGCCCGGCTCTGGGAGCTCTCCGAGCAGACGACCGGCATCCGCTACCCCTAGCGAGGACGCGTCAGCGGACTCGCTGTTGGTGGTCGAGCGAGCCGCGACCGAGGGACGAGGTCGCGACCGGCGTGACGAGACCCGGTGAGGTGTCCGGGGCCTTGACCCACGCGTCCCGCCACGCAGCTCAGTCGCGCAGGCCGCGGGTGCCGTCGACGACGCGGACCAGCCCGGCGCGGGTGCCGACGAAGGCGGTGCCGGCGGGGCCGATGGTGACCGGCGAGCCGGCGTTCCCGGCCCACGGACCCGTGCCGCCGCGGGCGGCGAAGGCGGTGCGGCCGGTGCGGGCGTCGAGGGCGGTGAGGTACCACGCGTCCACACCGAGCCAGCTGCGGCGCTTGGTCCAGGCGTAGAGCAGCCCGGTCGCGCGCGACACCGTCGTGCCAGAGGTGGGGGCGACCTCCTCGGAGGTCCACGCCGTGGCGCACGCGCCGTCGACGACGTCGACCCGCGTGATGCCCCCGGGCGGACGCCGGCCGAGGACGCCCCGCCACGGGCCGGTCCAGCCGTGCCCGTTGGTCACGACCACCCCCGTGCCACCGACCGCGGTCAGCGCCGCCTCGGTCGCCGACGCGTCGTCGCCGAACACCTCCTGCCGGCACACCTGCGACCCGTCGACGGCGCGCAGCACCACGACGTGCATCCGCGGGTTGGCGTTGTCGGTCAGCGCCAGCAGCCCGCCCTCGAGCAGGGTCACGCCGCTGCCGCTGCCGGCATCGAGCTGGCCGGGCTTGCGCCCGCTCCCCGTCTCGTACGCCGCCCGCCAGGTCTCCAGGGGTGCACCCGCGCGGGTGACGACCCGGTGGACCGCCTCGACCGTGGTCACGTAGGCACCGTCCCGGTCGACCGCGAGCGGCTGGCTCACCGGTTCCTCGAGCGCGAGCACGGCCGGCTCGCCCTCCTCGGCGACGACCCCGACGTCGCCGGCCCCGGTGACGAACCACGTCCTTCCGACCGGGTCCACGGCCACCGACACCACGCAGGCGCCCGCGGGCAGGACCCGGGCCAGGTCGACCGCCCGCTGGGTGACCACGGCTGGCTCGTCGGCGCCGTCGGTGGTGGTGACGTGCAGCAGCCGACGGTCACCGGTGGCGACCACGAACTCCTCGTCGGTCCCCGCCGCGGGAGGCACGTCGGCGCACGGCTCGGGCAGCGAGGCGGTGGCGACGGGCCGGAGGGTGCGCGGGTCCAGCACCTTCAGCCGGGCCCCGGAGCGGCTGGTGCACAGCGCGAGCAGCCGCTCGTGGGTGTCGGGCAGGAGGTGGCCGCAGTGCTCGGCGCCGTACCAGCCGGAGTCGACCTCGACCGACAGCCCCAGCGGGCCCGGCCGGTCGGGCACGTCGGCCGTCGCAGGCAGGGGCTGCGGGCTGAACGGCCGGCCGGTGTAGCCCGGGGTCACCCAGGCGCCACCGCCCGGCGGCACCGGCAGCCGGCCGTCCGGGACCCGGCCCGGTCGGCCGACCCGCAGCAGGCCACGGGTCCGGGGGTGCGCCAGCGTGAGGACCGCCGCGAGCAGCACGAGCGGCCCGATGGCGAGCCACAGCGCCGCGACCACCGCCCAGGCGGCCGCTCGGGTCCAGCGCACGGGCGTCAGCGCCCCCGCGGACCGAACTCGGGCACCACGCGGGCGAAGGCGGCCTTGCGGGCGACCGCAGTGTTGCGGGCGGCCAGCAGCCAGGCCTGCTCGACCCGCTCGCGGAAGAAGGTGTAGCGCGGCCCGGCGGTCCAGGTGTCGTCGAAGAGCCGCTTGGCGGCGGCGAGCTGGTCGGGCGAGCGGCCCTTGAGGTGCTCGGCCATCTCGAGCGCGGCGGCGACGGGGTCGGAGTCGAGGCTGGTGACCAGGCCCAGGTCGCGGGCCTCCTTGCCGGAGACGACCTCGGCGGTCATCGTGAGCTTCTTGGCGACATCGATGCCGACGAGCTCCTTGAGCGAGCGGACGCCCGACATGTCGGGGATGATCCCCCACTTGCCCTCGAGCACCGACCACTGCGAGTCGGGGGTGGCGACCCGGAAGTCGGCGGCCAGCGCGACCTGGAGGCCGCCGCCGAGGCAGTGGCCGTGGACCGCGGCGATCACCGGGACGGGCAGCCGGCGCCAGGCCCAGCAGGCCTCCTGGAAAGTGTTGGTGCCGCGCCAGGGCCGCGGGACGAACGAGGTCACCACGCGGGCCGGCTGCTTCAGGACGTGGGCGAAGTCGAGACCGGCGCAGAACGCGTCGCCCTCACCGGAGAGGACGACGGCCCGCAGGGTCCGGTCGCGGCGCAGCGTGCGCGCGGTGGCGGCCAGGTCGTCGAGGATCTGCAGCGTCAGCGCGTTGAGCTTCTCGGGGCGGGCCAGCCGCACGTGGGCGACGCCGTCGATCACGGTGCAGGTCACGTGGGAGTTGTCTCGGCTCTCGAGCGGTGAGGACATGCGGTGCATTCTCCCACCCCCACAGGCCTCGCGCAGACGGCATGATCGACCCATGAGCCACCCACGTGCCGGACAGCCCGCGGAGCCCGGGGACCTCGTCGACGTCGCCCACCTGGTGACGGCCTACTTCGCCGACGAGCCCGACCCGGCCGAGGTCGACCAGCAGGTCGCCTTCGGCACCAGCGGCCACCGCGGGTCGGCCCTGAGCCGGTCGTTCAACGAGGCCCACATCCTGGCCACGACCCAGGCGATCTGCGAGTACCGCGCCACCCAGGGCATCGACGGCCCGCTCTTCCTCGGCCGCGACACCCACGCGCTCTCCGAGCCGGCCTGGGTGTCCGCGCTCGAGGTGCTCGCCGCCAACGACGTCACCGTGCTCGTCGACTCCCGGGACGGCTACACGCCGACCCCCGCGGTCTCCCACGCGATCCTGCGGGCCAACGGCGGCCGGACGGCCGGCGCCGGCCTCGCCGACGGCATCGTCGTCACCCCCTCGCACAACCCGCCGTCCGACGGCGGCTTCAAGTACAACCCGCCGCACGGCGGGCCCGCGGACTCCGACGCGACCAAGGTCATCGCCGCGCGCGCCAACGAGCTGCTGCGCGCGGGCCTCGACGGGGTGCGGCGCGTCCCGTTCGCGCGGGCGCGGGCGGCTGCCTCGGCGTACGACTTCCTCGGGGCGTACGTCGACGACCTGCCCTCGGTGGTCGACGTGGCCGCGATCCGCGAGGCCGGGGTGCGCATCGGTGCGGACCCGATGGGCGGAGCGGCGGTGCACTACTGGGGCGAGATCGCCGACCGGCACGGGCTGGACCTCACCGTCGTCAACCCGCTCGTCGACCCGACCTGGCGCTTCATGACGCTGGACTGGGACGGGAAGATCCGGATGGACTGCTCCTCCCCCTCGGCGATGGCCTCGCTGATCGCGCCCATGATCGACGGGGGGTCGTCCTACGACGTCGCGACCGGCAACGACGCCGACGCCGACCGGCACGGCATCGTCACCCCCGACGCCGGCCTGATGAACCCCAACCACTTCCTGGCCGTCGCCATCCAGCACCTGTTCGGCGGCGCCCGCCCGGACTGGCCGGACAGCGCACGGATCGGCAAGACGCTGGTCTCGAGCGCGATGATCGACCGGGTCGCCGCGGGGCTGGACAAGCCGCTGGTCGAGGTGCCGGTGGGCTTCAAGTGGTTCGTGCCGGGGCTGATCGACGGCTCGTTCGGCTTCGGCGGCGAGGAGTCCGCGGGGGCGTCGTTCCTGCGGATGGACGGCACCGCGTGGACCACCGACAAGGACGGCCTGCTGCTGTGCCTGCTGGCCTCGGAGATCATCGCCCGGACCGGCCGCTCGCCCTCGGAGCACTACGCCGACCTGGTCGCCGCGCACGGGGAGCCGGCGTACGCCCGGGTCGACGCGCCCGCCACCCGCGAGCAGAAGGCCGCGTTGTCGGCGCTCTCCCCCTCGGCCGTCACCGCGACGACGCTGGCCGGAGAGGAGATCACCGGCCGGCTGACCGAGGCGCCCGGCAACGGCGCAGCGATCGGCGGGCTGAAGGTGACCACGGAGTCGGCGTGGTTCGCCGCCCGGCCGTCGGGCACCGAGGACGTCTACAAGATCTACGCCGAGTCCTTCCGCGGCCCCGACCACCTCGCGCAGGTGCAGGAGGAGGCACGCGCGGTGGTCTCGGCGGCGCTGGGCTGAGGGGACCGGAGGGCGTGACGTGAATGGGGTTCACGACAGACCCTCCGGTCGCCGGGCGCGAGGGTCGTGAGCCACCCGCGCGGATGTGCTGACCCCACGGACTGCCGCGTAACATGATCGACACAATCGAAGAAGCACAGGGTCACACGCGCACTTGGTGGTGGGTACGGCGCGGACTCGACCGCACCCAAGGACCCTTGTGAGCCCCCTCGCCTCCTACAAGCGACTCTTCGACCTCGCCGGCCCCGGCTACGTCCTCGTCGCCTTCCTCGGCCGGCTGCCACTGGCCATGAGCCAGCTCGGCACCCTGCTGCTCGTCTCCACCGCCACCGGCAGCTACGGCCTCGGCGGCCTCGCCGCCGGCGCCCTCGCCGTCGCCAACGCGCTCGGCGCACCCGTCGCGGGCGGCCTCGCCGACCGCGTGGGGCAGCGCCCCGTCGTGCTCGTCCAGTCGCTGCTCGGCGCGGCCGGCCTGGTCGCGCTGGTCGCGCAGGTCGGCGGCTCGACCACCACGACCGTCGTCATCGCCGCGCTCGCCGGCCTCGCGATGCCGCAGGTCGGTCCGCTGGCGCGGGTGCGCTGGCGGCCGCTGACGCACGGCCGCGCCGACCAGCCTCGCCTGGTCGACGCCGCGTTCGCCTACGAGGGCGCGGCCGACGAGGCCTCCTTCGCCCTGGGCCCGGCCCTCGTCGGCCTGCTGGCCGTGGCCATCGACCCCAGCGGCGCGCTGCTCGCGGGGGCGGCCCTGCTCGCGGTCTTCGGCACCGCCTTCGCGCTCGACCAGTCGGCGGTCCGCACCCACGCCTACGCCCTCACGCACGCGCACCTCGGTGGTGCCGGGCGGCTGCTGAGCGCCGCGCTGGTCGTCCTCGCTCTGGCCCAGCTGTGCATCGGGGTGCTGTTCGGCGCCACCCAGACCGGGGCGACGGTGCTGGCCACCGCGGCCGGCAACCCGGGCGCGGCCGGGTTCGTCCACGCCACGCTGGGCGTCGGGAGCGCCGTGGCCGGGCTGGCGACGGCGTACCTCCCCGCCCGGATCGGGTACGAGCGGCGCGCACTCGGTGCCGCCGTCGCGCTCGTCGTTCTCTCGACCCCGCTGCTGCTCGTGGGCTCGCTGCTCACAGTCACGCTGGCGGTGCTCGCGCTGGGCTGCGCGGTCGCGCCGTACATGATCGCGGTCTTCACCCTCGGCGAGCGGGTCGTGCCGCCGGCGCGGGTGGGGGCGGCCATGACCGTCCTTGCGAGCGCGACCGGCGTCGGCTACGCGCTGGGTGCCTCCGTCGCCGGCCGCGTCGCCGATGCCACCGGCAGCCACACGGGTGCGTTCGCGGTCACCGTCACCACGACCGTCGTCGCGACAGTGCTGCTCGCGCTCTCGCAGCACCGCCTGGTGAGCGAGAAGCGCGGGGAGCGGGAGCTGGTCCCGGCCTGATCGGGATCCACGGGGGACCAGCGTCGGCTCGTGGACTCAGGCCGCGGCCGACACCTCGGCACGCTCGGCCGCCTGGCGACGGGCCAGCTGCGTGAGCCGGGCCTGGGCCGCACGACGGACCTTGGGGCCCTTGGTCGACATCGCCCACAGCGTCTTGAGCTGGCTGGGCAGGTTCTTCGGGGTGGTGGTGGCCAGCCAGTCGTTGGGCAGCGAGAGCCGCACGACCTTGTGCCACGCGGAGTAGACCTGCTGCGGCAGCGGCGCCTGGTGATAGTTCAGGTCGTACTTCTCGAAGAGCGCCTGCACCTTGGGGGCGACCTCGGCGTACCGGTTGGACGGCAGGTCGGGGAAGAGGTGGTGCTCGATCTGGTGGGAGAGGTTGCCGGTCATCAGGTGCGTGACCTTGCCGCCGGAGATGTTGGCCGAGCCGAGCATCTGGCGGACGTACCACTGGCCGCGGGTCTCGTCGTCGGGGATCGACTTCTTCTCGAAGGTCTCCACGCCCTCGGGGAAGTGGCCGCACATGATCACCGAGTGCGACCAGACGTTGCGCACGACGTTGGCCACGAAGTTCGCCGTCAGCGCGCCCACCGCGCCGCCGAGGGGCAGCGCGACGAGCGGGTGCACGACGTAGTCCTTGGTGGCCTGCTTGCGGATCTTCTTCAGCGTCTTCGACAGGTTCGCCTTGAACTCCTCGCTGCGCTTCTCCTTCGGCACCCGGAGGTTCTTGCCGAGCTCGAGGTCGTAGGCGGCGATGCCGTACTCGAAGAAGCAGGCGTTGATGAAGTTCCACATCGGCTGGGCGAGGTAGAAGGGCACCCAGCGCTGGTCCTCGTCGACGCGCATGATGCCGTAGCCGAGGTCGTTGTCCTTGCCGACGATGTTCGTGTACGTGTGGTGGACCTGGTTGTGGCTGTGCTTCCAGCCCTCCGCGGTCGAGGCGTTGTCCCACTCCCAGGTGGTGGAGTGGATCTTCGGGTCACGCATCCAGTCCCACTGGCCGTGCATGACGTTGTGCCCGATCTCCATGTTCTCGAGGATCTTCGCGACCGACAGGCCGACGGTGCCGAGCACCCACAGCGGCGGCAGCGCGGAGCCGAGCAGCACGGCGCGCGAGCCGAGCTCGAGCTTGCGCTGCACGTCGACGATGCGACGGATGTACGCCGCGTCCTTCTCGCCGCGGGAGTCGATGACGTCCTGGCGGATGGCGTCGAGCTCGATGCCGATCTGCTCGATGTCGGCCTCGGTGAGGTGGGCGGTGGGGTTCTCGGGCTTGCGGGTGATGGTGGTCATCAGGTCACCTTTCGGGTCACCGGGTCTCGAGGCTCGGGCGTGGCCGCCCTCGCTCCTCGACCAGCGGCGGGTCGGGTCAGGAGTGGTCGACGGAGCAGGCGCCGGCGGGGGCGCTCACGCAGGTCTGGATCGGGACGCCGGCCGGGTCGGTCTCGCCCGGGACGGCGACGGTGAGGGCGCCGTTGCGCAGGTCGCGGACGGCTCCCTCCTTCATCGGCAGCACGCAGCCCATGCAGATGCCCATCCGGCAGCCGCTGGGCATGAGGACGCCGGCGTCCTCGGCGGCGTCGAGGATCGGGGTGGCGCCGTCGGCCTCGACGGTCGTGCCGGAGGCGAAGGTGACGGTGCCGCCCTCGCCGGGGGCGGCCAGCACGACCGGTCGGAACCGCTCGGTGTGCAGCACCAGACCGTGGGCCTCGTGGTGCGCCTCGAGGGCGTCGAGCAGCCCGGCCGGCCCGCAGGCGTACGTCGGGCGCTCGGCGAGGTCGGGGACCAGCTCGTCGAGCGAGTCGACGTCGAGCAGGCCGTGGGTGTCGGTGTGCAGCTCGACCAGCCGGAGCAGCCCGCGGTCGGCGTACGAGCGGATCTCGTCGGCGAAGATGACCTCGGCCTGCGAGAGCGCCGAGTGGATCAGCACGATGTCGGTGGCCGGCACCTCGGCGCGGGAGAACAGGTTGCGCAGCATCCCGATGACCGGGGTGATGCCGGAGCCGGCGGTGACCAGCAGCAGCTTGCCCGGGAGCGGGTCAGGGAGCACGAAGTCGCCGGCGGCCTGGGCCAGGCGCAGCATCGTGCCGGGGCGGGTGCAGCGCACGAGGTGGCCGGAGACCACGCCACCGTCGATCGCCTTGACGGTGATGGAGATGCAGCCGTCAGGGCGCGGGCCGTGGGTCAGGGAGTAGGTGCGCCAGAGGCGGACGCCGTCGACGTCGACACCGACGCGGACGTACTGGCCGGGCACGTGACCGGCCCAGTCGCGACCGGGCTTGACGACCAGCGTCGCGGAGGCAGCGGTCTCGGGGCGGACCTCGACCACGCGGCCGGAGAGCTCCGCGCCACGGCGCAGCGGGTGGAAGTGGTCGAGCAGGTCGTCGAGGTCCAGCGGCGTGACCGCGGCCTGGGCGAGCGAGCGGGCGCGCTGGCGCAGCAGCCGGCCGGCACCGCGCTGGCGCGGGGCGGGCAGGGGGAGCGTCGTCATGTCCTCCATGGTGCTGGCTCATGGCGATAAAGTCCTGTGCCGACGACGTGAACCGATGAGTGGTTCTTGTTCGGAAGGGACAAAATGCCGCGCTCACTGCCCCGCATGCCCGGCCGTCGCACCGCGGACCACGGGCTGGTGCTCCCTGCGCGCACCGCCGCACGGCTGCGCGAGGACCTGCCCTCGGTCGCCGAGCAGGTGGTCGCGGCGATCATCGAGGAGGTGCCGGCCTACGAGACCGCCATGGCCGGCTCGATGGGCGACACCATCCGCAACGCGGTGCAACTGGCCCTCGGCGGGTTCCTGTCCCTGGCCGGCGGTCGTCGCGGCGCCGACCCACGCACACCCACGGCGCCGGCCGTCGAGGGCGCCTACCAGCTCGGCCGTGGCGAGGCCCGCAGCGGGCGCAGTACCGACGCGCTGCTCTCGGCCTACCGGATCGGCGCCCGGGTCTCCTGGCGCGAGCTCTCCCGCGGGGCGGTCGAGAGCGGCATGGACGCCGAGACGCTGGCCCGCTTCGCCGAGCTGGTCTTCGCCTTCATCGACGAGCTCTCGGCCTCCTCGGCGGCCGGGCACACCGACGAGCTGGCCACGACAGGCCGCGTGCGGCAGCGGCTGCTCGAGCGGCTGGCCGGCCAGCTGCTCGACGGCGTCTCCGAGGAGGCGGCGCGTGACGCCGCGCAGGTCGCCGAGTGGGCACCGCCGACCACCCTCACCGCCGTCCTGGTCCCACAGGCGCAGCTGCGCCCGGTGCTCACCGCCGTCAGCGGAGCGACCCTGGCCCTGCCCGAGGCGCCGGGGGTCGAGGAGGCCGGGCTGCTGCTCGTGCCCGATGCGCACGGTCGGGGTCGCGGTGCGCTGCTGCGCGCCGTGGAGGGCCGCGAGGCGGTCGTGGGACCGGCGCGACCGTGGCTGGAGGTGCGGGCGTCGTACGACCGGGTGCTGCGTGCGCACGCCGCCGGGCTCGGCCCGGACACCGAGGCCCACCTGCCGGCGCTCGTGCTCGGCGCGGACGCCGAGGCGCGCGCCGACCTGCGTGCCCAGGTGCTGGCCCCGCTCGCCGACCTGAGGCCGGCCCAGGCCGAGAAGCTCACCGAGACGCTGCGCGCCTGGCTGCTCCACCACGGCCGGCGCGAGGAGGTCGCCGCCGCGCTCTTCGTGCACCCGCAGACCGTGCGCTACCGCATGGGCCAGCTGCGCGAGCTGTACGGCGACGGGCTGGAGGACCCCGAGACCGTGCTGGCCCTCACCGTGGCGCTGGCATAGTCGCCACATGCGCAGCCCCCTGCTCCCAGCCCCGATCCGGGCCCGCTCCCTCGCGCCGGCGCTGCTGCTCGCGCTGACCGCGCCCGTCCTGGCCGGCTGCGCCGACGACGGGCGCGCCGAGCCGGCCGCCGAGAGCACGTCCGAGGCACCGACGTCCCCCTCCGCGGAGCCGTCGGTCGGCGCCGGCGAGTACCCCCGCTACGTCGCCCTCGGCGACTCCTACACCGCGGCGCCGCTGGTGCCCGAGACCGACCCGAGCGACGGCTGCCTGCGCTCCAGCGGCAACTACCCCTCACTGGTGGCCGAGGCGTTCGAGGGCACGGCGCTGGTCGACGTCAGCTGCTCCGGCGCCGACACCACCTCCCTGATCGGCGTGCAGCGCACCTTCGACGGGGCCGCCCAGCCCGCCCAGCTCGACGCCGTCACCGAGGACACCTCGCTGGTCACGCTCTCGATCGGCGGCAACGACTTCGGGCTGTTCTCCGCCCTCGTCGGCGGCTGCGCCCAGCTCGCCCAGACCGACCCCGACGGCAGCCCCTGCACCGACGTCGGCGTGGGCGAGTCGACCGAGGTGCTGGCCAAGATCGAGCAGCGGGTCGCCTCAGCCGTCGAGGGCATCCGCGACCGAGCACCCGACGCGCGCATCCTGGTCGTGGGCTACCCCCAGATCGTCCCGCAGGGTGACGAGTCCTGCGACGCGCTGCCGCTGGCCGCGGGCGACCTGCCCTTCGCCCGCACCGTCAACGAGGGCCTCGCCGACGCCGTGGCCGGCGGCGCCCGCAAGGCGAAGGCGGAGTACGTCGACGTCTACGCCCTCACCGAGGGCCACGACATCTGCAGTGACGACCCGTGGATCGCCGGCCGCGACACCGTCCCGGGCCAGGCGCTGGCCTTCCACCCCTTCGCCGCCGAGCAACAGGCCGTGGCCGAGGAGATCGTGCGCATCCTGCGCGGCTGACCCGCGTCGCCGAAAGGTCACTCACGCACGGCCGAGCCGTCACTCACGCACGCCCGAGAGGTCGCTCGCGCACGGGTGGGGCCTACTCGTACTCCAGCCCGCTGACCAGCCGGTCCAGCAGGTCCGCGAGACCGTCGCGGTCCTGCTCGCGGCCGATCACCGCGACGTAGGCGAACGCGGTGTCCTGGCCGGGCTTGGCGACGTACTGCTCCATCGCCACCCGGCGGTAGCCCTCGGAGACGTAGTTGGCGACCAACGCGTCGAAGGAGCGCGACTCGAGCGTGAAGTCCTCGATGCCCGATGCTGTCGACAGCGCCCGGATGCGGGTGTCGAGCTGCGCGGCCACCGAGAGGTACTGGTTGGCCACCAGCCGCACCCGGACGAAGTAGGTGTTCTTGATCGTGTCGTCGTAGGGCGCCGGGTAGAAGCGCGTCTCCCCCGCCGTCGAGTCCGAGCTCACCCAGCCGCGCGGGACCGGCAGGCTGACCGCGAACGGGCTGGTGCCGACCACCCGCCGGCTGGCCGGCAGGCCCGGCTCGAGCGTGGGGTACTCCTTGTCCTCGAGGACCTCCACCTCGCGGTCCTGGGGGTACGCCGGGTCGTCGGCGGCCACCGGCCCCGCGACGACCAGCAGCGGCTCGGGGGCGTCCTCGGCGACGGCGTACCCGAGCCCGGCGCCGGCCGCGGCCATGGCCACCACCGTCAACGCCGCGAGCCCGAGCCGTCGTCCGTCCACGGGCAGCACCGTAGCCGCGTGCCACCGTGGTTCACGCCCCCGTGCGGTCTCTGCCTACGCTCGGCGCCATGCACAGCCTGATCCTGCGCGACGCGCGCCTGGTCCCGGTGGACTCGGCCGCCCCGACCGAGCCCGTGGACGTCCTCGTCGAGGGCGGCCGGGTGGTCGAGGTCGGGCCGACGCTGCACCGGCCCGAGGGCGTGGAGGAGGTCCGCGCGGACGGCCGCTGGCTGATCCCCGGACTGTGGGACCAGCACGTGCACCTGGCCCAGTGGACGCTGACGTCGGGACGCCTCGACCTGGCCGCCGCACGCAGCCCCGAGGACGCGCTGCAGGAGGTGCGGGTGCGGGTCGCGGAGTACCCCGACCTCCCCGTCATCGGCTGGGGTCACCGCTCCGCCGGCTGGGAGCGTGAGGTCACCGTCTCCGAGCTCGACGCGGTCTCCGGCGAGACCCCCGTCGTGCTGATCTCCGGCGACGGCCACCACGCCTGGCTCAACACGGTCGCCCTGCTGCACCTGGCGATGCCGGTGCGTGACTCGGTCGTGCGCGAGGCCGAGTGGTTCGCGGCGTACTCCCGACTCTCCTCGCTCGTCGGCAACGACGGCACCAGCTCCGAGGCCTACCGCCGCACCCTCGACCACGCCGCGTCGATGGGAGTGGTGGGCCTGGTCGACTTCGAGTTCTCCGGCGGCGTGCCGGAGTGGCAGGAGAAGTGGGCCGAGGGCTGCGACCTGCTGCGGATCCGGATGGCGACGTACGCCGAGGGGCTCGACGACGTCCTCGGGCGCGGCCTGCGCACCGGCGACCCGATCATCCCCGGCGACGACCGGCTCACCATGGGGCCGCTGAAGATCATCAGCGACGGCTCGCTCAACACCCGCACCGCGTGGTGCTGCGAGCCCTACGGCGACGCCTACAAGCTGGAGTACCCCTCCGGCCAGCCCAACCTCTCGGGCGCCGAGCTGCGCGAGCTGCTGCGCATCGCCCACACCAGCGGGCTGGAGGTCGCCACCCACGCGATCGGTGACGCGGCCGTGGCCGAGGCGCTGGCGTCGTACGCCGACACCGGCGCGCGCGGCTCGATCGAGCACGCCCAGATGGTCAACCGCGGCGACGTCAAGGAGATGGCCCGGCTCGGCATCCGCGCCAGCGTCCAGCCCGCGCACCTGCTCGACGACCGCGACCTGACCGAGCGGATCTGGGGCGAGCGGTCGGCACGGTGCTTCGCGTTCCGCTGGATGCTCGACGACGGCGTGGAGTTGGTGCTCGGCTCGGACGCGCCGGTCAGCCCGCTCGACCCGTGGCTGGCGATGGCCGCGGCCGTCCACCGCAGCGGCGACGAGCGCGAGGCCTGGCACGGCGAGCACGCGCTGACGCCGCTGGAGGTGCTGCGCGCCTCGGTCGACGGCGCCGGCACCGTGGGCGTCGGCTCGCTCGCCGACCTGGCGCTGCTCGACCACGACCCGCTCCAGGCGGCCGACTCCCCCGCCGACGCCGCCGCGCACCTGCGCCAGGTCACCGTCTCCGGCACGTGGGTCGCCGGCCGTCATGTGCACTCCGACCTCTGACCTCCCGCGCAGTCCAAGGCCCGCCGAACCGGCGCAACCTTCCGGAAGGACGGGCCAGCTCGACGTACTGGCGGGCCGAACCGGCGCAACCTTCCGGAAGGACGGGCCGGCTCGGCGTCAGATGCCGCGGGTGGTGACGGAGTCCAGGACCCGGTTGGCGGTGGCGGTGTCGAGGCTGCGCACCTGCACCCACAGCAGCCGGTCGGCGGCGACCTGGACGACGCGCTCGACCGTCACGCCGCCGGGGCAGCCGGAGTGGACGACAGTGCGCGAGGGCTGGCTCCCGCTCTCGGAGTACGGCGCTTGGCGGGTGTCGCACTCGGGGTGACCCGGCATCCGGTCGGGCAGGTCCGAGCCCGGCATGAGCGCGAGGAACACGCCGTGGCCGGTCGAGGTCTCCGCGGTCCAGTCGCGCACGGTCCCGACCGACAGCGCGGGGTACCCGGCCTCGTCCTGCGGGGCCGTCCACCCGTCGCCGCCCGAGACCGCGGTCCACTCGCCCGGGACCTCCGCCTCCAGGGTGCCCGAGGCGTCGGCGACGACCGCGAGGTCCGGCAGCCGCTCGGTCGCGAGGTCGCGGGCGACCAGGAACGCCCCGGTCGCCGCGACCGCGCCGAGGACCAGCGAGGCGGCGGCGTACGGCCAGGTCCTCCGCTGATCGAGGTGCGAGCGCAGCGAGCCACGAGATCCCGCCGGGTCTCGAGGCTCCTCGCTGGCGCTCGTCACACCTCGACCACCGGACGTGGGGCCGGCGCCGGCGCGCGTGGCGTCGGGATCCAATGGCAGCCACGGCAGCGTGGGGCCCTCGTCGAGGGGGCCGGCCGTCTGCTCGACGGCAGCCTCCACCGCCTCCACGAAGGTCGTCACGTCGGGCCACCGGTCGTCGGGGTCGCGCGCCAACGCGCGCCGCACCACCGCGTCGACCTCCGCGGGCTGACCCGGCAGCGGGTCGGGCGGCGCGGGGTCGGCGGCCTGCTGGAGGCTGGTGAAGCGGAACGCGGGACGGCCCGAGAGCAGCAGGTAGGCCAGCGCGCCGAGGGAGTACTGGTCGGCGCGGGCGTCGGGCGACTCCGCCTGCGCCTGCTCGGGCGCGACGTAGGACGGGGTGCCGGCGATCATCGTCAGCCGCGAGGAGACGTCGAGCGCCTTGCCCAGGCCGAGGTCGCCGAGCATCGCCCGCACCTGCGCCCCGCCACCGGCCGGGCCCTCGACGGTGCGGAACAGCACGTTGGCCGGCTTCACGTCGCGGTGCAGCACGCCCCGGTCGTGCAGCGCCTGCAGCCCCGAGCCGACCTGGCGCAGCACCGCCAGCGCCTGGCCCGGCGTCGGGGGCGTGCCGCCGCCCGGTTGCGAGGGGTCGTAGCGCGCCGCGAGCGTCCCCTGGTCGGCGTACGCCATCACCAGGTAGGGGCGGCCGTCGGGCAGCTCGCCGGCGTCGTAGACGGGGACGACGTGGGGCGACTCGACGCGACGGAGGTAGCGGCCCTCCTCGAGGAAGCGGCGGTGGACCTGGCCGTCGTCGGCCCAGTTCTCGGCGAGCACCTTGACCGCGACGGGCGAGTCCAGCTGCTCGTCGTAGGCCAGCCACACGGTCGCGAACGCGCCGGATCCCAACCGTCGACGCACGACGTAGCGTCCCAGGCGAGCAGGTGTGTCCGACACCCGGGCATGATGGGGCATGGAGGTAAAGCGTGACCAGTGCAGGGGCCCGGGACCCGGACGAGATCGACGACCTGGCGCGGCGCGCCCAGGCCGGTGACGCCGACGCGCTCGAGGTGCTGCTGGGCGCCGTCCGACCCCGCGCGCTGAGTGCCTGTCGCAGCGTGCTGCCGCATCTGCCCGACGCCGAGGACGCCTGTCAGGAGGCGCTGCTCAACGTCAGCCGCAAGATCGGCTCGTGGCATGGCCGCGGCCGGTTCACCACGTGGCTGCACGCGGTCTGCGTCAACAGCGCCCGGTCGACGTACCGCCGCCTGAAGAACCAGGCCGTCCCCGCCGACCCCACCGAGCTCACCGCCGCCGGCCCGCTGGAGCGCCCCGACCCGCGCACCACCTCGGTCATCGCCGGCACCCGGCTCGACCTGCTCGAGGCGATGGAGGTCATCGAGCGCGACCACCCCCAGCTCGTGCAGCCGCTGCTGCTGCGCGACGTGCACGGGTTGGCGTACGACGAGATCGCGCAGCTGCTCGAGCTCCCGCTCGGCACCGTCAAGGCGCAGATCCACCACGGGCGGAAGCTGACCCGGCCGCTGCTGGCGGCCGACGCATGAGGCGGGTCTCGAGGCTCCTCGCTGGCGCTCGTCGCACCTCGACCGGCGGAAAGGCGGTCGAGGTGCGAGCGCACCGAGCCCCCTCGGTGGTCGAGGTGCGAGGGGAGCGAGCCTCGAGACCCCTCGGTCTGGTCCTCGCGGTGTCGCTCGGGCTGTCCGCCTGCACCGCCGGTGGCCCCGACGCCGAGGTCGAGGTGCTGGCGCAGCCGGGGGAGGTCGGGCTGGCACCGGTGGCGCTGGGCGAGCTGCCCGCGCTCGACGACCCCGCCCTGGACGCCTCGGTCAGCCGACCGCGGCGCGACCCGATCTACCCCGGCGTCGGCCACCCCGTGGTCGACGCCCTGCACTACGACCTCGACCTGGCCTGGGACCCCGAGGAGCGGCTGCTGACCGGCCGCGAGACGCTGCTGCTGCGGGTCGCCCGCGACAGCGAGCGGCTGGTGCTCGACCTGAGCCCCGCACTGGAGGTCTCCGGCGTGCGCCTCGACGGCGAGCAGCGACCCTTCGACCGCCGCGGCCAGGACCTGCGCGTCGACGCCGAGGTCAGCACGGACGACCGGCACGTGCTGGAGATCGACTATGCCGGCTCCCCCGAGCCGGTCGCCGCGCCCACGACCCGCGGCGACTTCAGCACCAACGGCTGGACCGTCACCGACGACGGCGACACCTGGACGATGCAGGAGCCGACCGGTGCCTACAGCTGGTACGCCGTGGACGACCAGCCCGCCGACAAGGCCACCTACGACATCACGATCTCCGTGCCGTCCCCCCGGGTCGGCGTGGCCAACGGCCAGATGATCTCGCGCACCGAGTCCGACGGGGTGACGACCACGCGCTGGTCGATGGAGCAGCCGGCGTCGTCGTACCTCGTCACCGTCGCGACCGGCGAGTACGCCCTCAGCGAGGCCGTGTCCTCCTCGGGGGTGCCGCTGTCGTACTGGGTGCCGGTCGGCGAGGAGGACCGCGTCGACGCCGACGCCGGGCTCGCCGAGGCCGACCGCGGGCTGACCTGGCTGGAGGAGAAGCTGGGCCCCTACCCGTTCGACGCGCTCGGCTTCCTCTTCGTCGACTCGGAGTCGGGCATGGAGACCCAGACGATGATCACGCTGGGGATGACGGAGTACACCACCTCCACCCCCGTGCTGGTCCACGAGATCGCGCACCACTGGTGGGGCGACCTGATCGGCCCGACCACGTGGCGCGACCTGTGGATGAACGAGGGCATGGCGATGTACCTCCAGGGCGCCTGGATGGCCTCGGAGGAGGCGTACACGCTGCAGCAGCTGATGGACTACTGGGCACAGGACGAGCCGCAGATGCGCGCCGAGGCCGGCCCGGCCGCCGACTACGACCCGGCCACCTTCGGCGAGGGCAACGCCTACTACTCCGGCGCGCTGATGTGGCACGAGATCCGCGGGCTGCTCGGTGACCGGGAGTTCTGGCGGCTGGTGCGGGAGTGGCCGCAGTCGATGCCCTACGGCTCCTCGGACTACGACGGCATCGTCGGCTGGTGGTCGCGGGAGTCCGGCCGTGACCTGGCGCCCGTCTTCGACGCGTGGCTGCTCGGGGAGACCTCGCCGCAGCGGTGAGCCCACCGCTGGTCAGGTGCGGGGGGTCTCGAGGCTCGCTCCGCTCGCACCTCGACCACCGCCTCGCTGGTCAGGTGCGAGGAGCGCCAGCGACGAGCCCTCCGCTGGTCGAGGTGCGAGGAGCGCCAGCGACGAGCCACGAGACCCTGTCGGTGCGGCAGGGCACACTCGGCCCATGAGGTCGTGCGCATGAGGTTCCTGGTGCTGGGCGGGACGGTCTTCCTGTCGCGGGCGGTGGCGGTCGAGGCGGCTGCGCGCGGGCACGAGGTGAGCGTGGCGGCCCGCGGGGCGTCGGGCTCGGTGCCGGACGGCGTACGCCACGTCGTGCTGGACCGCACCGAGGGAATCCCGGCCGACCTGGCGGCCGAGGAGTTCGACGCGGTCGTCGACGTCGCCCGCACCCCGTCGTGGGTGGGGCGAGCGGTGACGGCGTGGCCGCGGGCGCACTGGACGTTCGTGTCGACGATCAACGTGTACGCCGACGAGACCACCCCCGGCGGCACGCCCGCCTCGCTCCCCCTGGTCGACGCGCAGCCCGAGGACGTCGACCTGCGCGCCCACCCGGAGGCCTACGGCCCCATGAAGGTCGCCTGCGAGCAGCTGGTGCGCGAGGGCGCGGAGCGCGCGTTCGTGGTGCGGCCGGGGCTGATCGTGGGGCCGGGCGACCCGACGGGGCGCTTCACGTACTGGCCGGCGCGACTGGCCGACGTCGAGCCCGGTGAGCCCGTGCTGGTCGGGGGGGACCCGAGTGACACGGTGCAGGTGATCGACGTGCGCGACCTCGCCGCGTGGATCGTCACCGCCGCGGAGGCCGGGCTGACCGGCGACCTCGACGGTGTCGGTCCGGCGACGGCGCTCGGCGACCTGCTGGCCGAGGTGGCCGCGGGGCTGGGGGTCGAGCCGCGCTGGACCTGGGCGTCCGACACGGTCCTCGAGGTGCACGACGTCGCGCCCTGGATGGGGCCGCGGTCGTTGCCGCTGTGGCTGCCGCGTCCGGCGTACGACGGGATGCTGGCGCACGACTGGAGCCCGTCACGCGACGCGGGCCTGACCGCCCGCCCGATCGCGGAGACCGCGCGCGACACGCTCGAGTGGCTGCGCGCGACGCCCGACGCCGTCGTGACCGGACTGACCCGTGAGCAGGAGCGCCAGGTGCTGGACTCACTGGCCTAACCTCCACCCATGCCGACCCGTCTCACGGCCCACGACCTGATCGACCTCGTCCTCGACGCCGAGTCGTGGAGCAGCTGGGACACCCCGCCGGTCTACGGCGACATCAGCGACTCCTACGCCGCCGAGCTGGCCGCCGCGCGCGAGAAGGCCGGCACCGACGAGTCGGTGCTGACCGGCGAGGGACTGATGCGCGGGCGCCGCGTGGCGGTGCTGGTGGGCGAGTTCGGGTTCCTGGCCGGATCGATCGGCCGGGCCACCGCCGACCGGCTGGTCGCCGCGATCACGCGGGCCACCGAGGAGGGGCTGCCGCTGCTCGCCGCGCCGATCTCCGGCGGCACCCGGATGCAGGAGGGCACGCCGGCGTTCGTGCAGATGGTGCGGATCGCCGAGGCCGTGATGGCGCACCGGCGCGCGGGGCTGCCCTACCTCGTCTACCTGCGCCACCCCACGACCGGCGGCGTGATGGCCTCGTGGGGCTCGCTCGGCCACGTGACGGTCGCCGAGCCCGGGGCGCTGGTGGGCTTCCTCGGTCCGCGGGTCTACCAGGCGTTGTACGGCGAGGCGTTCCCCGAGGACGTCCAGACCTCGGAGAACCTCTACGCCCGCGGCATCATCGACGCCGTCGTCGCGCCCGAGGACATCCCCGACATCCTCGACCGCGCGCTGACCTGCATGCTGCCCGACCGCGCCGCCCTGTCGGCCGTCGAGGACCCGGCCGACGACCCCGTGCCGGACGTCGACACCTGGGAGGCGGTCACGCGTTCCCGGGACCCCGAGCGCCCCGGGGTCCGTCGCCTGCTGAAGTACGCGGCCGCTGACGTCGTACCCCTCAACGGGACGGGGCAGGGCGAGTCCGACCCCGGCCTGCTGATCGCGCTGGTGCGCTTCGGCGACGTGCCGTGCGTGTTCCTCGGGCAGGACCGCCGCGGCCAGACCGCCGCGCACCCGCTCGGGCCGGAGGCGCTGCGCGAGGCGCGCCGCGGGATGCGGCTGGCCTCCGAGCTGGATCTGCCGCTGCTCACCGTCATCGACACCGCCGGCGCCGCCCTGTCGGTCAACGCCGAGAACGGCGGGCTCGCCGGTGAGATCGCCCGCTGCCTCGGCGACCTGGTCACCCTGGACGCCCCGACGCTGTCGCTGATGCTCGGCGAGGGCAACGGCGGAGGCGCGCTCGCCCTGCTCCCGGCCGACCGGGTCGTCGCCGCGCAGCACGCGTGGCTCTCCCCGCTCCCGCCCGAGGGCGCCTCGGCGATCGTGCACCGCGACATCGACCACGCCCCCGAGATGGCCCGCGCCCAGCGGGTCCGCGCGCTGGACCTGCACGCCCTCGGTGTCGTGGACCGCGTCGTCGCCGAGAAGCCGGACGCCGCCGCCGAGCCCGAGGAGTTCTGCCGCCGGGTCGGCGCCGTCCTCGCCGCCGAGCTGGCCGGGCTGCTCACCCGCGGCCCGGGCGCGCCTGCTGACCGGGCGGCGCGGTACCTCGGCGGCTGAGGGCGCTCGGGCGGCGTGACGCGGGTCGGCGGGTGGGGGCAGCCGGCGAGTCGGAAGGCGCAGACCCCAGAACTAGAACGCGTTACAGTCCGGCGCATGAGTCGCACGTACGTCGTCAGCGGGGCCGCGTCGGGGATCGGGGCCGCCACGGCGGCGATGCTGCGCGGGCAGGGGCACCGGGTGATCGGGATCGACCTGCACCCTGGCGAGGGCGTGGACGTCGCCGCCGACCTGGGTACGCCGGAGGGCCGGTCGGCCGCGGTCACCGGTGTGCAGGGGCTGACCGACGTGGTCCACGGGCTCGTGCCGGCCGCGGGGCTGGCCGGGCGGACCGGCGTACCCGGTGACCTGGTCGTCTCCGTGAACTTCTTCGGCGCCGTGGCGCTGGCCCGGGGCCTGCACCCGCAGCTCACCGCGGCGGCCGAGCGCGACGGCGACGCGGGCGTGGTCTTCCTGGCCAGCAACTCCATCACCGGGATGCCCGGGTGGAACGTGCCGACGGTCGAGGCGTGCCTGCGCGACGACGAGGGGGCCGCGCGGGCGGAGGCGGCGAAGGTCGACTCCGTCATGGTCTACCCGTCCTCGAAGGCCGGGCTGGCGTGGTGGGCGCGGCGCGAAGGCGTGAAGCCGGAGTGGGCCGGCGCCGGCATCCGCCTGAACTCGGTCGCCCCCGGCGCGACCGAGACCGCGATGGTCGAGCAGATGCGCGCGGACCCGCTGCTGGGCAGCGCGATCGACGCCTACCCGACCGCGATCGGGCGCACCGGCCGACCCGAGGAGGTCGCGGCGCCCGTCTGCTTCCTGCTCTCGGAGGGCGCCACCAACATCGTCGGGGCGTGCCTGTTCGTCGACGGCGGCACCGACGCGATGCTGCACCCGATGGCGCCCCAGGGCTGGGAGGTCGGGCCGGTCGACCTGGGCTGAGCCCCTCGAGGGCTGTTCAGGTGCAGGAGACGGTCGGGACCACCAGGATCAGGCGGTAGTGGAGGACCCGGTCGCTGGACACCGTCCACGACGTGCCGGGCAGGCTGGCAGTCACCCGCACCGTGACCGTCGACCCGAGCAGGCCCCCGAGCAGGCCGTCGAGCAGCGTCGGCGTGACGGTCACCGAGCTCGAGGTGATGCTCAGCGGCGAGCTGGGGGACAGCAGCTGCGCGGTGTAGGTGAGCGCGGTGGGGACCGTCGACGGCGTCCAGCTCACCTTCGACCCCAGGCCGCTCGGCTCGCAGCCCAGCACAGGCGCTTCCAGCATGCCGGCGGTCACGCTCTTGCCGGTCACCGTCGCGCTGTCACTCCAGGTTCCTGCCGCCGGTGAGGTGCCTGCCAGCATCACCGTCGCGATGACTCCCACCGTCACCGCGCGCCTCATGGCGTCACCTGCGTGGCGGTGAGAGTGAACGTCGGGGTGTAGGTGTCGGACTGCGTCTCGTTGGCAGCTGAGAGGTCGAGCTGGAGTCGCACGCAGATCGTCAGCGACCCCCACGGGTCGACGGTCACGCTCTGGCTCAGCACGGTGGTCGCAGAACTGGTCAGGGCTGCCGGGCCAAACGATGCCGTGCCCGTGCAGCTCTGCGCGCGCGGGTAGACCGCGCTGGTCTGGTTGACGGTCCCTGCCGGCACCACCGTGACCCGCATGGCATCGCGGAGGGCCACATCGGAGGCCGTCGCGGAAGCGGTGATGGAGACCGTGAAGGGAGTCGTGCCGGCGTTGTTGAGGGTGAGCACCTTGGCCGTGCTCTCCCCCGGCGCGATGTTGGCCAGGTCGAGCGCCGTCCAGGTGTAGCTCTGCTGCCCCTCCACCAGCAGGTCCAGCGACCCCGACGTGACGGTGGCCCCCGACACGGTCTCGACGTCGTTCCAGTACGCCTGCGTCCCGAGGCCACCCACCAGCCCCAGCGCCCCGACGAGGGCGACGACGACCGGCGTCCACGGTCGCGTCGGCCGAGGTGCGGTACGGGACGCAGCGCGTCGGCGGGCGGGCCGCCGCGGCTCAACACGTCGCGGCGCCGCGTGCCGGCCGCTCATGCCGACACCTCTTCCGACGCCGCGGCCGCTGCCGGGGCCGTGTCACTCTCGTCGTGCTGCGACCCGGCGTGACGGCCAGGCGGCGTGACCAGCACGCCCCGAGCCCGGCGCGACGACACGAGCGGCATCCCGTGCTCGGCCGCGTGCCGTGCCGGCATGTGCCCTCGGTCCGACCGCCACCCGCGCAGCAGCAGCACCGCGGCGTACAGGAAGAGCGCCCCTGCGGCGAGCTGCACCAGCAACTGGTGCTGTTCAGGCGAAAGCAGGACGTTGAGCCGGCCCACCCAGGGCACGGAGTACCAGACCTCGCCCCGCAGCTGCACCTCGCGCACCGGTGCGGCGTCGACCGCGGCGTTGGCGTCGCCGCGGGTGGTCAGGACCTTCTCGCCGTCGGCGGTCCATCCGACCCCGACGACGCGGTGGGTAGCGACGGCCGGCTCGCCGCTGCGCAGCTGGTAGGTCACCACGTCCCCGACCCGCACGTCGGCGAGGTCGACGGGTCGCACCACCACCAGGGTGCCGGCCGGGTAGGCAGGGCTCATCGAGCCGGTGAGCACCGTGTACGGCGTGGCGCCGGCCACCCGCGGCACGACCACCGCGACTGTCACCAGCGCCGTCGCCCCCAGCAGCACCACCCAGGAGACGGCGCGCACGAGGTGGCGCGCCATCGGTTCAGGGAGTGGCGTTCGTCTGGGTCACGGTGATCGTGATGTCCTCGAGCGCGGCCTGGAGCGGCGCCGCGTTGTACTCCACGCCGCTGTTGCTCGCGTTCGTCGCGCTGGCGAAGTCGAAGTCCACGATGAGCGAGGCGATCAGCTCCTTGCCGTCGTCGGCCTCGGTGATCTGCGCCGTCGGCGTGAAGCCTGCCGGCGCGGGGTCCCCCACGGCGTCGAGCGTGAAGCTGCTGCTGAAGTCCAGCTCGGCAGTGAGTGCCGTGACAGCGCCGAAGTCGGGGGCGCTCGCCGCTACGTCGGCCTGCAGGTTGTCGCCCGTGGCGTCGAGGACGTAGCGGCAGGTCTTGGTCAGGACGTCGCCCGGCACCAGAGGGCGGGAGAAGTTGAAGGTCACATCCTCGCCGTTGAGCTCCCAGCCCACGCCGCAGTCGCCAGACGTGAGGTCCAAGGACCCGCCGTTGATGGTCCCGCCAGGAATGACCTCCTCGTCGGACCAGTACGCCAGCGACCCGGCACCCCCGAGCAGCAGTGCGGCGCCGGTGGTCGCCGCGAGCGCGGCCTTGATCGAGTTGCGCATGGTGTCCTCCCTCGGGGGCCGCCCCGGCACGGGCAGGCCCCTCCGGTGTCCCATCGGCGACCTGCGGAGGTGGAGGAACACGTCTGGACGAGCGGTCCAGACCTGCGGAGTGAGTCGTGCCCCTGAGCGGGCGCCATGGCGCCCGCTCAGGGGCACGACCCCGGTCGGGACCTCAGCTCAGAACAGCAGCGCGGAGGCGGGGTCCTCCAGGATCGCGGCGACGTCGGCCAGGAAGCGCGAGCCCTTCTCACCGTCGACGTGGCGGTGGTCGAAGGAGAGCGCCAGCGTCGTGACGTGGCGCGGCACGATGCGCTCCTCGCCGTCCTCGACGACCACCCACGGCTTGCGGGTGATCGAGCCGAAGCACAGGATCGCCGACTCGCCGGGGTTGATGATCGGCGTGCCGGCGTCGACGCCGAAGACGCCCACGTTGGTGATCGTGAACGACCCACCGCTCATGTCGGCCGGCTGCGTCTTCCCCTCGCGCGCAGTGGCGGTGAGGTCGCCCAGCGCCTCGGCCAGCTCGCGCAGGGTCATCGCGTCGGCGTCCTTGACGTTGGGCACCACCAGGCCACGCGGGGTCGCCGCGGCGATCCCGAGGTTGACGTAGTGCTTGTAGACGACCTCCTGGGCCGCCTCGTCCCAGAAGGAGTTGATCTCCGGCGTACGCCGGATGGCCAGCAGGCACGCCTTGGCCAGCACCAGCAGCGGGCTGACCTTGACGTCGCGGAACTCCCGGTGAGACTTCAGCCGCTCCACCAGCTCCATCGTGCGGGTCGCGTCGAGGGTGACCCACTCGGTCACGTGCGGGGCGGTGAAGGCCGAGTCGACCATCGCCTGGCCCATCATCTTGCGCACGCCCTTGATCGGCTCGCGGGTCTCGCGGGCGCCGGTGGCCAGTGGTCTCGACGCCCGCGGCTCGCTGGGGCTCGCCGCTGCTCGACCACCCTCCGGCGCGGAGGCTGCCGCGGCCTGGACCTGCTCGCGGGTCACCGAGCCCTGGGGGCCCTCGCCGGTCAGCGTGGTGAGGTCGACGCCGAGGTCCTTGGCCAGCTTGCGCACCGGCGGCTTGGCCAGCACGCGGGCGTCAGCCGGCGCGGGGTCTCGAGACGGCCGCTGCGCACCCTCCTCGACCGCCGAGTAGGACGGCGGGGAGACCTCGGGCAGCTCCTCGAGCTCCGGCGCCGGGCTGGTGCCCGGGTCGAAGGCGGCCTGGGCCTGCTTGTTGGCGGCCTCGGCGCCCGGGGCGCGCCGGGCTCGACGGGTCGGTCCACGGTCGGCCTTGTTGCGCCCCACCAGGCTCTCGCCCTCACCGCCACCGGAGGCCGCGGGGTTGGAGAGGTCGATCTCCATGTCGGCGTCGGGGTCTCGAGACGGTTGCTGCGCAACCTCCTCGACCGCCGAGTCGGCGCCGATGCGGATGATCGGGGTGCCGACGGCGACGGTCTCGCCCTCGGGGACCAGCAGCGCGGTGACCTCGCCGGCGTACGGCGAGGGCAGCTCCACGATCGACTTCGCGGTCTCGATGTCGCAGACGATCTCGTTGACCTCGATGACGTCGCCGACCTTGACCCGCCAGGCGACGACCTCGGCCTCGGTCAGTCCCTCGCCGACGTCGGGCAGCTTGTACTCAGGCATCAGGTTTCCTCTCAGGTCACCGGGTCTCGAGGCTCGGGCGTGGCCGCCCTCGCACCTCGACCGACGGTTCGGGTCACCGGGTCTCGAGGCTCGGGCGTGGCCGCCCTCGCACCTCGACCAGCGGCGGGCATCAGAACGCGAAGGTGCGGTCGACGGCGTCGAGCAGGCGGTCCAGGTCGGGGAGGAAGTCCTCCTCGATGCGGGAGGCGGGGTACGGCGTGTCGAACCCGCCCACGCGCAGCACCGGCGCCTCCAGGGAGTAGAAGCACTCCTCGGTCACCCGGGCGGCCAGCTCGGCGCCCATGCCGAGGTTGACGTGCGCCTCGTGCACGACCACGCAGCGACCGGTGCGGCGCACGGAGTCCAGGACCGGACCCATGTCGAGCGGGCTGAGCGTGCGCAGGTCGATCACTTCGATCGAGCGGCCCTCGCCCGCGGCGGCCTCGGCGGCCGTCAACGCGGTGCGCACCGTCGGGCCGTAGGCCAGCACCGTCACGTCGGTGCCGGGGCGCGCGACGCGGGAGGTGAACAGCGGCGGCGGGGTGATCGCGGTGTCGAGCTCCATCTTGTCGGCGTGGTACTGCCGCTTGGGCTCGAGGAAGATCACCGGGTCGTCGGAGGCGATCACCTGCTGGATCATCCAGTAGCCGTCGACGGGGTTGGAGCAGGCGACGACCTTCAGGCCCGGGGTGTGCGCGAACTGCGCCTCGGGCGACTCGCTGTGGTGCTCGACCGCGCCGATGCCGCCGCCGAAGGGGATGCGGATGACCATCGGCATCGGGCTGTGGCCCTTGGAGCGGTAGCGCATCTTCGCCACCTGGCACACGATCTGGTCGTAGGCGGGGTAGACGAACCCGTCGAACTGGATCTCCACCACCGGGCGGAAGCCGCGCAGCGCCAGGCCCACCGCGGTGCCGACGATGCCGGACTCCGCGAGCGGGGAGTCGATGACGCGGTCCTCGCCGAAGTCCTTCTGCAGGCCGTCGGTGATGCGGAAGACTCCGCCGAGCTTGCCGACGTCCTCGCCCATGAGCAGGACCTTGGGGTCGCCCTCCATGGCCTTGCGCAGGCCCATGTTGAGACCCTTGGCCAGGGTGATCTTCTGGCTAGTCTTCTGCTCGCTCATCAGTGGCTCCCCTCGAACGACGCGAGGTAGTCGGCGAAGCCGTCGCGCTGGGCCGCGAGCTCCTCGGGCACCTCGGCGTAGACGTGGTCGAACATGTCCATCGGCCGCGGGTCGGGCATCGCCTTGCAGCCCTCGCGCAGGTGGGCGCCGAGCTCGTCGGCCTCGGCCTTCACGTCCTCCACCAGGCCGTCGTCGACCAGGCCGTTGCGGCGCAGGTAGACCTCCAGGCGGGCGATCGGGTCCTTGAGCTTCCACGACTCCACGTCGGCCGACAGCCGGTAGCGGGTCGGGTCGTCGGTGGTCGTGTGGGCACCCATCCGGTAGGTGTAGGCCTCCACGAACGTCGGGCCCTGGCCGTCCCGGGCCCGCTGCAGGGCGGCCTGCGTGACGGCGTACGTCGCCAGCACGTCGTTGCCGTCGACGCGGATGCCCGGGAAGCCGAAGCCCAGCGCGCGCTGGTAGAGCGGGATGCGGGTCTGGCGCTCGATCGGCTCGGAGATCGCCCACTGGTTGTTCTGGCAGAAGAACACGACCGGGGCGTTGTAGGAGGCGGCGAAGATGAAGGACTCGTTGACGTCGCCCTGGCTCGAGGCACCGTCACCGAAGTGCGCGATGACCGCGGCGTCGCGGTCGGGGTCGCCGGTGCCGACGACACCGTCGCGCTGCATGCCCATGGCGTAGCCGGTCGCGTGCAGGCACTGGGCGCCGATGACGATCGTGTAGAGACCGAAGTTGAACTCGTGCGGGTCCCACGAGCCGTGGTCGACGCCGCGGAAGAGCCCGAGCAGCTTGAGCGGGTCGATGCCCTTGCACCAGGCGACGCCGTGCTCGCGGTAGGTCGGGAAGACGTAGTCCTGCGGGCGCAGCGCGCGGCCGGCGCCGATCTGGGCGGCCTCCTGGCCCAGCAGCTGGGCCCAGATGCCGAGCTCGCCGTGGCGCTGGAGCGCGGTGGCCTCGGTGTCGATGCGCCGGGTCAGCACCATGTCGCGGTAGAAGCCGCGGATCTGCTCGGCGGAGAAGTCCAGGTCGAACTCGGGGTGGTGGACCCGCTCGCCCTCGGGCGTCAGGAGCTGCACCAGCTCGGGACCGCCGTCGGAGTGGGCCGGGCCGAAGACCTCGGCGAGGTCCGGGCCGAATCCGGGACTCGGGTTGCTGTCGGGCACGCGCGCGCTCCTTTGCGGTCACGAGACGGTGCGGGGTCTCCGCTCGTCTGCTGCCTGTGGTGCCGGGTCGTGGTCACGGGGTGGTGTGGCCTGTGACCCGGGACACACTGTGTCGACACCGTACCGGGACGCACCGGACGTCCGCCAACCGGGCACCGCTGTCCGCCCGGCGGTCGAGGTGCGAGCGCAGCCGGCCCTTCCTCCGGTCGAGGTGCGAGCGGAGCGAGCCTCGAGACCCAGGGCGGTCAGGAAGCCTGTCGGGTGAGCGGACGCGGCCCCGCGCGTGCCTACCGTCGAGGGCATGAGCATCCGCAAGGGCACCGAGGTCAGCTGGTCGTGGGGCAACGGGTCGGCGAGCGGCACCGTCACCGAGGTGCACCACGACACCGTCGAGCGTCAGGTCAAGGGCGAGAAGATCAAGCGCAAGGGCAGCAAGGACGACCCGGCGTACGTCATCGAGCAGTCCGACGGCACGACGGTCCTGAAGCTGAAGAGCGAGGTCGAGCGGGCCTGAGCCCGCTCGACGGTGCGCCCGGCGGCCTGCGCGTCAGAGCCGCTCGCGCCCGTGCGGCGTGTGCCAGAGAGTCTCGTCGGGCCCCTTGGGGACGATCCCGGTCGGATTGATGTCCTTGTGGACCACGTAGTAGTGCGCCTTGATCTGGTCGAAGGCGATGGTGTCGCCGAAGCCGGGCGTCTGGAACAGGTCGCGCGCGTAGCCCCAGAGGTTGGGCATCTCGGCCAGCTTGTTGCGGTTGCACTTGAAGTGGCCGTGGTAGACGGCGTCGAAGCGCACGAGGGTCGTGAAGAGGCGGACGTCGGCCTCGGTGATCGAGTCCCCCATCAGGTAGCGCCGGTCCTCCAGCCGTGACTCGAGCCAGTCCAGCGCGTCGAAGAGCCGGTCGTACGCCGCCTCGTAGCTGTCCTGGTCGCCGGCGAAGCCGCAGCGGTAGACACCATTGTTGACCTCGGTGAAGACCCGCTGCATGACCTCCTCCATCTCCTCGCGGAGGTCGTCGGGCCACAGGTCGGGCGCGTCGGGCTTGTGGTGGTCGCGCCACTCGAAGAAGAAGTCGTGGGTGATCCACGGGAAGTCGTTGGTGACGATCTCCCCGGTCGGGACGTCTACGATCGCCGGCACGGTGATGCCGCGCGGGTAGTCGGGGAAGCGCTTGTCGTAGGCCTCGCGCAGCCAGTGGATGCCGAGCACCGGGTCCTTGTCGCCCTCGTCGAGGTCGAAGGTCCACGAGCGCTTGTCGTGGGTGGGCCCGGGCGTCCCGAGCGAGATGACGTCCTGCAGGCCGAGCAGCTCGCGCACGATGATCGCGCGGTTGGCCCAGGGGCAGGCGCGGGCCGCGACGAGGCGGTAGCGCCCCGGCTCGACCGGCCACAGCTCCCCGTTGACCGGGCCGTGCTCGGGCTTCTCCCCACCGCGGGTGATCCGGTCCAGGACGTAGTTCATGTCCCGCTCGAAGCCGCCCTTCTCGACGTACGACGGGGTCTGGTCGTCACTCATGGCTCGAGACTAGGTGAGGCTTCAACCAGTCCGTTCACCCCGGTGGCTACTGCGGCAGCGAGGCGACGAAGTCGAGCTTGTCGAGGACCGGGTCTGGGATGACGAACGGGTAGAGGTCGTCCTTGCCCATCGAGCGGTTGATCATGTTCAGCGCGACCGACAGCGGCACCCAGATCCCGCTGACGACGTCGCGGAAGCTCGAGAACGCCGAGACCGGCGCGACCGAGGTCAGGCCGTACTCACCGGCGGTCTCGATGGTGTCGCAGATGTGCAGGTAGTGCGCGAAGGTCTCGGCGAAGTCCTCGAAGGGGTGCATCGTGGCGTACGTCGAGATGAACCGCTGCTCCCAGCCGGCCGGCGGGCCCTCGGAGTAGTGCCGGTCGATCTCGGCCTGGTAGTCGATCGACTCGTCGCCGAACAGCTCGCGACAGCGCGCCATCCGCTCCTCGCCGCGGACCAGCTGCCACTCGTAGTAGTGGCCGACCTCGTGCCGGAAGTGCCCGAGCATGGTGCGGTAGGGCTCGTCGAGCTGGGCGCGGACCTTCTCGCGGTACGCCGCGTCGGACTCGGCCAGGTCGATGGTGATGACGCCGTCCTCGTGGCCGATGACGACGTTCTCCTCCACCGAGGAGAGGAGGTCGAAGGCCAGGCCCTCGTCGGGGTCCCCGCCCTGGGCCGGATCCTTGCCGACGACCCGGAAGCCGAGGGTGTCGAGCTCGGCGACGAGGTGTCGCTTGGCCTTCTCCGCCGCGGGGTAGTTGGTCAGCCCGACCTCGTCGTCGTCAGCGGGGCGGGTGCGGGTCAGGTCACAGGCCGAGCACTGCCCGCCCTCGGTGGTGGCCAGCCAGGTGCAGCCGGACAGGTTGAGGTTGCAGCAGACGTGCCAGACCAACCCCTCGGCGTCGACGTAGCGCCCCTGCTCGTCGACGGGGACGATCGCGCGCTCGGCGCGGGAGTAGCCCAGGGCCGTCCCGCAGGAGACGCACACCGAGTTCTCGAAGTAGAGCGGGTTGTCGCACACCCGGCAGCGGTAGGACTTCACGTCGAGATGGTGTCAGAGGGGTGCGACGTCGACCTCCACCCGCAGGGTGGATCTTTTGGCCTCGGTGAAGATCACACCCTTGACCGGCGGCACGTCCCCGTAGTCGCGGCCCCAGGCGACGGTGACGTAGCGGTCGCCGGCCCACTGGTCGTTGGTCGGGTCGATGGCCAGCCACTCCCCCGGCCCGCCGCCGTCGTGGTCGGGCAGCCACACCTCCACCCACGCGTGCGAGGCGTCGGCGCCGACGATCCGCTCCTTGCCCGGGGGCGGCTCGGTGGCGAGGTAGCCCGAGACGTAGCGGGCGGCCAGGCCGTGGCCGCGCAGGCAGGCCAGCGTGAGGTGGGCGAAGTCCTGGCAGACGCCCGCGCGCTTGCCGAAGATGTCGTCGATCGTGGACGTCACGGTCGTCGCGGTCTTGTCGTAGGCGAAGTCGCGGTGGATGCGGGTCATCAGGTCCGATGCCGCCTCGCCGATCGGGCGACCGCGGGTCAGCGACTCCGCGGCGTACTCCTTGGCCTCGGCGGTCTGCTCTGCCGAGCCGGACGCGAGCGCGAAGTCGGTGGCCTGCCAGGCCCCGGGGAGCGTCGGGTCGAGCAGCGGCCGGGCCCGCTCCCACGCGCCGCCGAGTGCGGCGTCGGAGTGGATGGGCGTGGTGACGGTGACCTCGGAGAGCGCGTCGACGATCAGCGTCGTGTGCCGCTCGGTCACCTGGAAGTACGTCGCCAGGTTGCCGTAGTAGTCGGTCTCCTGCGCCAGGTCGGACGCCTCCGGGTCGACCGCGACCTCGTGGCTGGCGACCTCCTGCCACGGCAGCGACCTGGGGGTCAGATAGGCCAGGCCGAAGGAGTCGGTGACCGGCTCGTCGTAGGAGTAGACGGTGCGGTGGGAGACGCGGTACCTCACGCGCCCTCCCGCGTGCCCGGGGCGTCGTCGGCCAGCGGCTCGGTGATGGCCGGGATGGTGCCGGTGGCCGGCTCGGCCGGCAGCGAGTCGACGATCGCGAGCGCGCCGAAGGAGCGCGGCGGCGGGCCGGAGCGCAGGTGCAGGTCCTCGACCGACTCACCGAGCCGCGCCAGCCGGTCCAGGGTGTCGTCGAGGAAGGACTCGAGGTTGGGCCGGTTGACCCCGCCGATCGCCACCAGCTCGGCCACCGACTGGTCCTCGACCTCCGCCAGCAGGTTCTCGACCAGCCGCTCGGGTCGGGTGGACCCGGTCGAGGCCGGCAGCGCCGCGACGTGGTCGCGCACCTCGGCGAGGCTGAAGGCCAGGGAGCGCGGGTTGTCGGGGTCGACGACCAGCAGCTCGAGCACCCCGGCGGGGCGCACGTAGCCGCGGTAGCGACGGCGGTGGGTCACCGAGGACTCCGCGGACTCCAGCACCGCGTTGAGGACCGTCCGGTCGACGTCGATGCCGCGCCGCACCGTGGTCGAGGAACGCAGCAGGTGGACCAGCTGCAGGGAACGCTCCAGCGAGCGGCCCGCGCCGATCATGTGCCAGCCGTCGTCGCGCATCATGCTCGCGAAGACGCCCTGCAGGGACAGCACGCCGGTGAGGATGCGACCGGCGGTGTCGGCGACCTGGTGGCTGTGCGGGTTCGCGGCCAACGCCTCGTGCGCGCGCTCGACGACGCCGAACGCACGCCAGGTGTCGGCGGAGAGCTGGTCGCGGACGTCGGTGAGGGCGGTGCGGAGGTTCTCGATCGAGTGGGCGACCGAGCCGACGCGGTCGGCATCGGTGAGCAGCGAGCGGAACTCCGCGTCGAGGTCGTCGAACTGCCGGCCCGCGAGACGCCCGATGGTGCCCAGCAGGACCGCCAGGCTGGCGCCACCCACCGAGCCGGGGCTGGTGCGGAAGTCCTCGGAGATGGTGTGGGTGACGATGAGCAGCCGCAGCATGTCCTCGGCGCGCTCGGCGTACCGGCCGACCCAGAAGAGGTCCTCGAGGACACGGGGGACGGTGACCGCGACGGCGCGCGCGGCGGTCATCGACATCACCTCGGCCAGGCCCTGGTCGGCGTCGGCCGGGTCGGCCTTGAGCACCCAGACGTCCTTGCTGGCCGAGGAGCGGAAGCCGCCGTCGTCGTAGACGTTGGCCAGCCCGCCGACCAGCGGGCGGTAGGAGCCGCCGTAGCGCAGCGCGAAGGTCCGCAGCGTCACCGGCCGCGGCCGCGCCGCGCCGCTGCGCCAGGTCGGCACCTGGGAGAACGGCAGTCGCTCCTGGCCGACGTAGCGGTGCGGCTCGTCGAGGATCCGCTCGATGACCTTGGCCGTGGGCAGGCGCTCCAGCTCCGCCGAGGGGCCGTCGATGGGTCGCACGTGCAGGGGACGGCTGGGCTGCTCCAGGGAGTCGAGCACCGCGCGCAGGCCGTCGGGCGCGCCGCACCAGTGGGTGGTGAGGCCCGGCAGCAGCAGCGGCTCACCGAGCAGCGTCTCGCAGGCGGCAGGGAGGTACGGCGCCAGGCCGGGGTTCTCGAGCACGCCGGACCCGAGCCCGTTGACGACCCGGACGCGCCCGCGACGCACCGCCTCCACGAGCCCGGCGACGCCCAGCTGGGACTCCCCGCGCAGCTCCAGCGGGTCGGACCACGCGGCGTCGACGCGCCGCAGGATCACGTCGACCCGCTCCATGCGGCCCCGCCCCTGGCGGAGGTACACCCACCCGTCGCGGATCAGCAGGTCGCTGCCCTGGACCAACGGGAAGCCGAGCGTGGAGGCGACGAAGGCCTGGTCGTAGGCGGTCTCGGAGTGCGTGCCCGGCGAGAGCACCACGACCCGGGGGTCGGCGAGGTCGCCGTTGGCGGACTGGATCAGCGCCGAGCGCAGCGCCCAGAAGTAGGGCTCCATCCGGTGCAGGCCGGCCTGGCGGTAGAGCTCGGGGACGACGCGGGAGATGACGCGGCGGTTCTCCATCGCGTAGCCCAGGCCCGACGGGGCCTGGGCCCGGTCGCCGATGACCCGCCACTCGCCCGCGGCGTCGCGCGCCAGGTCGGTGGCGGAGAAGACCAGCGGCCGCGGGTCGATCGGCTGCTCGCCCAGCGAGCGCCGCGCGACCGCACGGGTGAAGCCACCGTGGCCGAGCACGACCGCGGGCGGGACGACGCCCTCGGCGAGCAGCCGCTGGTCGCCGTACAGGTCGACGAGCAGGGCGTTGAAGAGCTCCGCGCGCTGGGCGAGGCCCTTCTCCAGGGGCGCCCAGGTGCGGGCGTCGATCACGAGCGGGACCGGGTCGAGGCGCCACGGTCCCTGCCGGTCACCGGGACGCGCGTAGGTGACGCCGTCGTCGGCGAGGAAGCGGGCGATGTCGCTGTCGGCGCGGTACATGTCCCCGGGGGTCAGCGAGACCGCCAGCTCGGCCAGGCCCTTCCACGCCGGTCGCAGCGACCCGTCGGGGCCGACCACCTCGTCGAAGCGACCGGGGCCGTCGGGGTCGCCCAGCGTGGGCTGGGACGTGGCGGCGGCGTAGTCGCGGAGGACCGTCATCCGGCCCTCCCTCGCACCGCGCTCACGTCAGGAGCCGCCCCGGGACGCGACGCAGGTCGAGGGTGTGCGGGGTCTCCGGCGCGGTGGCGCGGGCCGCGGCCTCGCGCATCCCGCCGACGTCGAGCGTGCCGGCGGTGTGCCCGCGCGGCTCGAAGCGCACCGCACGGCGGGCCTCGGCCTCCTGGGCGTTGACCGGCGGGGTGGCGTAGTTGCGACCGCCCGGGTGGGACACGTGGTAGGTCGCGCCGCCCAGGCTGACCTCGGCGGCGGTGTCGACGACCTCGACGTGCAGCGGGGCGTGCACCGCGATCGAGGGGTGCAGGGCCGACCACGGCTGCCAGGCGCGGTAGCGCACACCGGCGTACAGCTCGCCGGGGCGTCCTGTCGGGGTCAGGGGCACCGGGACACCCTGACACGTCACCAGGTGCCGGCGGGGGTCGATCCCCCGAACCGTGACCTGGAGACGCTCGACGGAGGAGTCGACGTAGCGGGCGGTGCCGCCGCTGGTGGCCTCCTCGCCCAGCACCATCCACGGCTCGATCGCCTGGCGCAGCTCGAGCTCTGCCGGCGGCCGGCCGGCGCCCAGCGGCACCTCGGTCTGCCCGATCCGCGGGAAGCGGAACTCGGTGAACGGGTCGAGCCAGGACTCCTCGAAACCGATGCCCGCTGCCCTCAGGTCGGCCGCGACGGCGGCGATGTCGCGGATGCAGCCCTGCGGGAGCAGGAAGTCCTCGTGCAGCGCGGCGCCCCAGCGGATCAGCGGGTCGGTGCACGGCTCGTCCCAGAACATCGCGACCAGGCTGCGCACCAGCAGGGCCTGCACCAACGCCATCTGCGGGTGCGGCGGCATCTCGAAGCCGCGCAGCTCCAGCAGCCCGAGGCGTCCCCGCGAGGAGTCGGGGCTGTAGAGCTTGTCGATGCAGAACTCCGCGCGGTGGGTGTTGCCGGTCAGGTCGGTCAGCAGGTGTCGCAGGGCGCGGTCGACCAGCCACGGGCGCGGCTCGAGCGGCTCGCCGTCCTCGTCGGTCTCGGTCGCCAGGTGCTCGACGATCCGGCCGATCTCCTGGATCGCGATCTCCATCTCGTAGACCGCCTCGGGCCGGCCCTCGTCGAAGCGCGGCGCCTGGCTGGTCGGGCCGATGAAGCGCCCGGAGAAGAGGTAGGACAGCGAGGGGTGCCGCTGCCAGTAGGTCAGCAGGCTGACCAGCAGGTCGGGGCGCCGCAGCAGCGGGCTGTCGACGGGCTGGTGGCCGCCGAGGGTGAGGTGGTTGCCGCCGCCGGTGCCGGTGTGCAGCCCGTCGAGGTCGAACTTCTCGGTCGTCAGCCGCGCCTGCCGGGCGTGCTCGTAGAGCGTCTCGGTCAGGTCGCGCTGCTCGGCCCAGGACCGGGTCGGCTGCACGTTGACCTCGATGACGCCGGGGTCGGGGGTGACGGTGAGGCTGGTCAGGCGCGGGTCCGGCGGCGGGCCGTAGCCCTCGAGCACCACCGGTCGGCCCACCTTGCGGGCAGACACCTCGACCAGCCGCAGCAGGTCGGCGTAGTCCTCCAGCCGCTCGGTCGGCGGCAGGAAGACGTGCACGTGCCCGTCCCGGGCCTCGAAGGCCAGCGCCGTGGTGGGCGCGCCCTCGGGGTCGACGACCTCCACGCTCGGCACCTTCGGCTCCAGCGGCGGGCCGGCCTCGAGGTACGACGGCTGGTCGGTCGCCTCGGGGTCGGTCCACGAGATCGAGTCCAGCGGCAGGCGCAGCCCCACGGCACTCGTGCCCGGGGTCAGCACCAGCCGGCCGCGGCGGAAGCGCCACTGCGGGCTGGTCCACTCCTCGCCGGTGGCCAGCGGCAGCACCCAGCCGGTGGGCTCGGTGACGTCGGCGTCGAGCCGGGCGACCAGGTCCAGCGCCTGCTGGTCCAGCCCCTCGAGGCCCTCCTCCTCGCTCGGGCGCTCGCCGTGCGGCTGGCGCACGTGGTCGGCCAGCGCCGCGAACGGGTCCTCGTACGCCGCCCGCAGCTGCTCCGCGGGCAGGCCCAGCACGGCGGTGACCCGCTCGGCCAGTGCGCGAGCGTCCTCGTCGGTGGCGCTCTGCCCGTCGGGGGCCTCCACCCAGGGCTCGGCGAACAGCGCGGGGTCCTGCCACAGCGGCACCCCGTCGGTGCGCCACTGGAGACCGATGTTCCAGCGGGGCAGCGGCTCGCCCGGGTACCACTTGCCCTGGCCCCGGTGCACGACCCCTCCACCGGCGTACACCTGCCGGAGGCGGTCGGCGAGGTCGCGGGCCAGCGCTCGCTTCTCGGGGCCGTCGGCGTCGGTGTTCCACTGCGGCGTGGTGGCGTCGTCGAGGGAGACGAACGTGGGCTCACCACCCATCGTCAGGCGCACGTCGCCCTTCTGGAGGCGCTCGTCGACGGCCTCGCCGAGCGCGTCGATGCGGGCCCACTGGGCATCGGTGTAGGGCTTGGTGACCCGGGGGTCCTCGTGGACGCGGGTGACCTGGTTGTGGAAGGAGAAGGTGACCTCGACCGGGTCGGTGGCGCCCTCGATGGGCGCGGCGCTGCTGGGGTGCGGGGTCGCCGAGAGCGGGATGTGGCCCTCGCCGGCGAAGAGCGCGGAGGTGGGGTCCATGCCGACCCAGCCGGCGCCCGGGACGAACACCTCGGTCCAGGCGTGCAGGTCGGTGAAGTCCTCGGCCGGGCCGCTGGGGCCGTCGAGGCTCTCCTGGTCGGCGGCGAGCTGGACGAGGTAGCCGGAGACGAAGCGGGCGGCCAGGCCGTACATCCGCAGCAGGCTGACCAGCAGCCACGCGGAGTCGCGGCAGGACCCGATGCCCAGGCGCAGCGTCTCGTCGGGGTCCTGCACGCCCGGCTCCATGCGCACGCTGTAGGCGACGTCGCGGTGGACCGCGGAGTTGAGCTCGGCGAGGAACGTGACCGTGGGGACGCCGTCCTCGGGCAGGTCGGGCAGCCTCTCCCGCCAGGCGGCCAGGTCGTCGCTGGCGTCGACGGGGCGCAGGTACGGCGCGAGGTCGGCGGCGAGCGAGTCTTCGTAGGTGAAGGGGAACCGCTCGGCGTACTCCTCGATGAAGAAGTCGAACGGGTTGATCGTCATCAGGTCCGCGACCAGCCCGACGGTGATGTCGAGGGTCTCGACCTTCTCGGGGAAGACCAGACGGGCCAGCCAGTTGCCGAAGGGATCCTGCTGCCAGTTCACGAAGTGGTTGGCCGGCTTCACGTCCAGGCTGTAGGCCTCGATCGGCGTGCGGCAGTGCGGCGCCGGCCGCAGCCGCACCACGTGCGGTGCCACCGACACGGGCTCGGCGAAGTCGTAGGTGGTGCGGTGCTCCAGCGCGACCTTGATCGACATGGCGCAAGCCTGCCGGACGAGGGTTGCGCCGCGGTAACGCCCGAGGGGGGACCACCGGGGTCGCTGCGGGGAACGGCCCGTGAGGTTCAGCGGGGGGCCGCTGAACCTCTCGGTACGCCGATGCAGCTGCGTCGGGGGGTCCGTGAGGTCCATCGGGGCGCCGATGAACCTCACAGCACCCCGACCAGCCTCACGCGGCCCGACTCACGCGGCCGACTCACGCGAACCGGGCTGCGACCTCCACCAGCCGGTCGTTCGCCTCGGGCTCGCCGACCGAGACCCGGCAGCCCTCGCCGGCGAAGGGCCGGACCACGATGCCGGCCTGGTCGCAGGCGGCGGCGAAGTCGGCGGTGCGCTCGCCGAGGGCGAACCAGAAGAAGTTCCCCTGGCTGTCGGGGATTCGGGCCTCGGGCACGTCCCAACCGACCTCACGCAGGGCCGCGCCGACCCGGTCGCGCTCGGCGACCAGCGCGTCGACCCGCTCGAGCAGCGCCGACTCTGCCTCCAGCGAGGCGACCGCGGCCACCTGGGCGACGGCCGAGACGCCGAAGGGCAGCGAGACCGCGCGCAGCGCGGCGGCGATCTCGGAGTGCGCGACGGCGTAGCCGACGCGGAATCCCGCCAGGCCGTAGGCCTTGGAGAAGGTGCGGAAGAGCACCACGTTGGGGTGCGCGCGGTAGGTCGCGAGGCCGTCGACGGCGTCGGGCATCCGGACGAACTCAAGGTAGGCCTCGTCGACGACGACCACGACGTGCGACGGCACCTTCGCGAGGAACGCGTCGAGCTCGGTCTGGGTCACCGACGGGCCGGTGGGGTTGTTGGGGGTGCAGACGATGACGACCTTGGTGCGGTCGGTGATCGCCGCGGCCATCGCGTCGAGGTCGTGGCGGGCCTCGTCGGTCAGCGGCACCTGCACCGAGACGGCCCCCGCGGACGTCACGGCGATGGGGTAGGCCTCGAAGGAGCGCCACGCGTAGACGACCTCGTCGCCGGGGTCGCAGAAGGCGGCCAGCAGCTGGTAGATCAGCGCCACCGAGCCGGTGCCGGCGGCAAGGTCCTCGACCGGCACGCCGAGGCGCGCGGCCAGGCCGGCGTACAACGTCGCGTTGCCCATGTCGGGGTAGCGGTTCATCAGGTCCACCGCGCCACGGGCTGCCTCGATGACGCCGGGCAGCGGCGGGTAGGGGTTCTCGTTGCTGGAGAGCTTGTAGGTCACCAGGTCCGGCCGCGGGGTGGGCGGCTTCCCGGGGACGTAGGCCGGGATCTCGCGGATGTGCGAGCGCGGCTGCGGGGTCGACGGGGTGGTCATGACGACCACCCTAGGCGTCGACGTCCCGACGCCACGGACGGACGAGCGGCAGCAGCGCCAGCCCGACCAGGACCCCGATCGCGGCGCCGGTGAGGTTGTCGACGACGTCGGTGACGTCGCAGGAGCGGTCCAGGCGCGAGAGCACCTGCTGGGTGGCCTCGATCCCCACCGAGACCAGGCCCAGGCCGAGCAGCCCGACCGGGATCGTCCACCGGGCGCTGCGCCACCGGGCGAGCACCAGCACGAGCAGGGCGCCCGACGGCACGAAGATCACGGCGTTGAGCAGCCGTTGCCCGCCGCTGACGATCCAGAAGCCATCGGGCGCCGGCCCGCCGTAGTCGAAGGAGCAGGAGTTGTAGAAGCGCTCGTCGGCGTAGACCACGCCTGGCGCACCGTCGGTGGGGATCAGCGTGAGCACGCCGATCGTGGCCAGCGACCAGAGCAGCAGGCCCAGGGACCACGCCCACGCAGCGCCCGTACGACGACGCAGCACCGCGACCAGGGCCAGGCACGGCACGCCGGCCACCGCGATGCCGAGCAGCATCACGCCCACACCACCGACCGGGAACACCGCCCCGAGGGTAGTGGCGCAACCCCGGCCGGGTGTGGACCCGCGCCCCTGCGGGGACCTGCGTCCACCTGCCATGATCGAGGGGTGCGCATCGTGACCTGGCTCTTCACCAACGCCGTCGCGCTGGCTGCCGCCGCGTGGCTGATCGACGGCATCACGTTCACCCCCGGCAACGCGCCGACCTCGGAGAAGATCGTGCCGCTGCTGCTGGTGGCGCTGATCCTCGGTGCGGTCACCGCGTTCGTGAAGCCGGTGCTGAAGGTGCTGTCCTTCCCGCTGATCCTGCTCACGCTGGGGCTGTTCCTGCTGGTCATCAATGCCGGCATGCTGCTGCTGACCGACGCGATCGCCGAGGCGGCCGACATCGGGTTCGAGGTGACCGGGTTCTGGCCCGCGGTCGGCGGCGCGATCGTGATCACCGTCGTCACCTGGATCGTCGACGGCGTCCTCGGCACCGACGACTGACCACCGCCACAGAGCTCTCGGGACACCTCGTGACCACCCCTGCGCTGCCCGCGCCGCGCGAACCCGGCCGCTACCGCGTCGGGCTGGTCTGCCTGGGCAACATCTGCCGCTCCCCGATGGCCGACGTCGTGCTGCGCACCCGCGTCGACGAGGCCGGCCTGGCCGCCTCGGTCGCCGTCGACTCCTGCGGCACCGGCGGCTGGCACGTCGGCGACCCGATGGACCGTCGGGCCGCCGCCACGCTCACCGCCGCCGGCTACGACCCGGTCCACCGGGCGCAGCAGTTCGCCCCCACCTGGCTCGAGGACCACGACCTGCTGCTGGCCATGGACGGCTCCAACCTCGCCGACATCGGGGGCCGGTCCGACCGGGTCCGGCTCTTCCGCGACTTCGACCCCGTCGGCACCGGTGGCGAGGTACCGGACCCCTACTACGGTGGGGACTCCGGCTTCGAGGAGGTGCTGTCGATGGTGGAGCGCACGTGCGCGGCGCTGGTGGCCGCGCTGCCCGCCGCCCTGTCCGAGTGGTCCCGACCCGACCGATCGGACCGGGAGCAGGCGTGACCCGCGCCCCTCGGGTGGCCCAGCGCGCCGAGCGGCTGCTCGGCGCGGCCGTCGTCGCGACCGCGGAGGTCGCCGGCGGCGACACCTGCCGCGCCACCAAGCTGCGTCTCTCCGACGGCACGACCGCGCTGATGAAGACCGCGCCCCGCGTCCCGGACGGCTTCTTCGAGGCCGAGGCCGCCGGGCTGCGCTGGCTGGGCTCCGCCCCCGGCGACGCCGCCCCCGTCCCCGACGTGCTGGCCGTCGACGAGGAGTGCCTGGTCGTGCGCTGGGTCGAGCCGGCGCGTCCCTCCCTCGAGGCCGCGACGGCCTTCGGGCGCGCGCTGGCGCACACCCACCTCGCCGGCGCCGAGGCGTTCGGTGCCGAGCGGGACGGCTTCATCGGCCGCCTCCCCCTGCCCCAGCGCACCGCCCCCACGTGGGCGGAGTTCTACGCCGTACGCCGCGTGCTGCCCTACCTCAAGCTCGCCCGCGACCGAGGTGCACTGGAGGACCACCAGGCCGCCCGGATCGAGTCGCTCGTCGGACGGCTCCCCGGCCTGCTGCCGGAGGAGCCGCCGGCCCTGCTCCACGGCGACCTGTGGAACGGCAACGTCGTGTGGGGCGCCGGGTCCCCCGGGGAGCCTGCGCAGGGCTGGCTGGTCGACCCGGCGGCGTACGGCGGGCACCGCGAGGTGGACCTCGCCATGCTCGCCCTCTTCGGGCTGCCGCACCTGCCGCAGGTGCTCGAGGCCTACGAGTCGGTGCACCCGTTGGCCGAGGGCTGGCAGGACCGCCTCGCGCTGCACCAGCTCTTCCCGCTGCTGGTGCACGCGTGCCTCTTCGGTGGCGGCTACGGCCCGCGGGCCGCCGACCTGGCCGCGCGCTACCTGTGAGCGCGCGCCCCACGACCGGACCCCATGACACCGCGGGCACTCTCAGCCACCGCTCAGCCGTGCCTGGCACAGTGATCGGGTGAGCACCTCCGCCGACACCCGACAGCGCGTCCTCGTCGTCGACGACGACAAGGCCGTGCGGGAGTCGCTGCGCCGCAGCCTGGAGTACAACGGCTACGACGTCGTGCTGGCCAGCGACGGTGCCGAGGCCCTGGCCTCGATCGGCACCGCGCGGCCCGACGTGGTCGTGATGGACGTGATGATGCCGCGCCTGGGCGGGCTGGAGACGACCCGTGCGCTGCGGGCCGCCGGCCACGACCTGCCGGTGCTGGTGCTGACCGCGCGCGACGCCGTGGGCGACAGGGTCGAGGGCCTGGACGCCGGGGCCGACGACTACCTCACCAAGCCCTTCGCGCTCGCCGAGCTGCTGGCACGGCTGCGCGCCCTGCTGCGCCGGGTCACCCCCGCCGAGGGCGCCCACGACGAGGTGCTCTCCTTCGCCGACCTGACCATGGACACCGCCAGCCGCGAGGTGCACCGCGGGCAGCGGGCCATCGAGCTGACCCGCACCGAGTTCACGCTGCTGGAGATGTTCCTGCGCCGGCCGCGGCGGGTGCTCGAGCGGTCCTTCATCCTCGAGGAGGTCTGGGGCTACGACTTCCCCACGACCGCCAACTCGCTGGAGGTCTACGTCGGCTACCTGCGCCGCAAGACCGAGGCCGAGGGCGAGCCGCGGCTGCTGCACACCGTGCGCGGCGTGGGCTACGTGCTCAAGGAGTCATGAGCGAGCCGGCGGCCCGCTGGCACTACCGCCGCTCGCTGGCCAGCCGGATCACGCTGCTCACCACGATCGCGGTGGGCGTCGCCGTCGCGTTCGTCGCGCTCGGTGCGTTCGTCACCACCCGTCTGCAGCTGCAGAGCAGCCTGGACTCCTCGCTGCTCGAGCGGGCCCAGCAGGCGGCGACCCAGGCGACGCTGGCCAACAACGTGCGCGCCGACATCCCGCCGTGGGCGCTGGGTGCCGGTGACATCCGCATCGCCTTCATCGACCTCGACCACAACCCGCCGGTCCTGTCGGCCGACAGCGCCGACGACCCCAAGATCTCCCTCGGCGACGAGGAGCTCGCGGTCGCGCTGGGCACGGCCGACTACTCGCTGCGCACCGTCGAGACCGGTGACGAGCGCTTCCGGGTGGTCGCGGTGCCGGCCGGTCAGGACCGCCAGGCCCTCGTGCTCGCGCAGTCGCTGGACCCGCAGGAGAAGGTGCTGGCCAAGCTCGGCTTCGTCAGCATCCTGTTCGGCCTCTCCGGCATCATCACCGCCGCCATGGCCGGGTGGGCGGTCGCGACCAACGGCCTGCGTCCCGTGCGCCGGCTCACCGGCGCAGTCGAGACCATCGCCCGCACCGAGCGGCTCGAGCCGATCACCGTCGAGGGCGACGACGAGGTCGCCCGGCTGGCCACCGCGTTCAACCAGATGCTGCAGGCGCTCGACCACTCCCGGGCCCGTCAGCGCCAGCTCGTCGCCGACGCCGGGCACGAGCTGCGCACGCCGCTCACCTCGCTGCGCACCAACATCGAGCTCCTCGGGCAGGCCGACGGCGGCGGCGCGGACCTGCCCCCCGGCACCCGGGAGGAGCTGCTCGACGACGTGTCGGCCCAGATCGAGGAGCTCAGCCAGCTCGTCGGCGACCTCGTCGAGCTGGCCCGCGACGAGCCGTTGCCGACCGTCGTGGAGACCATCGACCTCGCCGAGGCGGTCGACCACGCGGTCGAGCGCGTCCGCCGCCGCGCGCCGCTGCTCACCTTCGAGGTCGACGTCGCGCCCTGGGTGGTGCGCGGCGAGGCCGGGACGCTGGAGCGCGCCGTCACGAACCTCCTCGACAACGCCGCGAAGTGGAGCCCGCCCGGTGGCACCGTGCGGGTCTCGCTGGTCGACGGCGTGCTTACCGTCGACGACGAGGGCCCCGGCATCGCCGAGCAGGACCTGCCCCACGTCTTCGACCGGTTCTACCGGTCCGAGGAGTCCCGGGCGATGCCCGGCTCCGGGCTCGGCCTCTCGATCGTGGCGCAGGCCGCCGAGCGGCACGCGGGCCGCGTGCACGCCGAGCGGTCGCCGTACGGCGGTGCACGGCTGGTCCTGGTCCTGCCCGGCGACGCGACCACGTCGGCCTGAGCCGACCGCGGCCGACCTAGACTCGCGACCCATGACTGGGGAAGAGGCGACGTTCCTGCCCGTCAGCATCATCCTGGGCGGCGTGCAGAAGGGGGCCTCCGGCACCCTGCACGCGCTGCTGGTCCGGCACCGTCACGTCGCCCGGCACGGGGTGAAGGAGCGGCACTTCTTCGACGACGACTCCCGCGACTGGTCGACGCCGGACTACTCCGACTACGGCACCGTCCCGCGGGCCGACCAGCAGGGGCTCGCACGCCGGGCGATCGACTCGACACCGTCGTACCTCTTCTGGCCGGGGGCCGTGGAGCGGATCGCCGCCTACGACGCCCACCTCGCCGCGACCGGTGGGCCGCAGGTGCAGGTGGTGCTGTGCTTCCGCGACCCGATCGAGCGGGCGTTCTCGCAGTGGACGATGCTCACCGACAAGCTCGCCGGGAAGCGGGAGTACCCCTCCTTCGGCGAGCTGATCCGGATGCGCACGCCCGGCGTCTCCGAGGTGCCGGAGGGCTGGAGCAAGCGCGACGCGCGGCAGTACTCCGTCGTCGCGCGCGGCCTCTACGGCATCCAGCTGCGCCGCGCGCTCGAGCACCTGCCCCGCGAGCGGATGCTGCTGATGCGCTTCGACGACGTCGTCGGCGACCCGGGCGCGGCGCTGGACTCGATGACCGACTTCCTGGGCCTGCACCGCTTCGGCCGCGACATCGACCCCCGCCCACGCAACTCCCACGAGCGGCGCCTCGACGCGCCTCCACCGACCGGTGAGGACCTGCGACTGCTCGCCGACACCTACGCCGACGACCTCGCGACCTTCACCGCCATCTCCGGCCTCGACACCTCCGGCTGGTCCACCGCCCGCATCCTGCGCGACGACCTCGACCCCGCCGAGCTCGCCGACCGCCTCGCCCGCAAGGCCGGCCTGCTCTGACGCCGAGACGTCACTCACGCACGGCCGAACCGTCACTCACGCACGGCCCAGACGTCGCCCGCGCACGGCCCAGACGTCACTGATGCACGGCGTCCCGCTGGTCGAGGTGCGAGGCGCGCCAGCGCCGAGACGCTTCTATAGCGTGTCAAGGGCTGCGAGGTGTCGGTAGATCTCGCGTGCGATGTAGCGCTTGAGGCAGCGGCGGATGCGGGGTTTGGTGAGGGACTCGGCGGTGCGGCGTGCGACGTAGTCGCGGGTGGCTGGGTGGTGCTTCATCCGGTTGCTGGCGATGGAGTGCAGGGCACGGTTCAGCTGTCGATCGCCGGTGCGGTTGAGGCGGTGTTCGTGGCGGCGTCCGGAGGAGACCTCGAGTGGGCAGACTCCGGCGATCTTGGCGAAGCTGGCTTCGTTGCGGACGCGTCCGGGGTGGGACCAGGCGGTTAGGACGGTGGCGGCGTTGACGGGTCCGACGCCGGGTAGGTCGAGCAGGGTCGGGGCGGTCGCGGCGACGATGTCGTGCAGCTGCTTGTCGTTGCTGGTGGCCTCAGCGTCCAGGGCCAGGATCCGGGTGGCCAGACGGATTGCCTCGCGGCGTGCGACGGCCTGGGTGGGGGTGTCGCCTCGTCGGGTACGCCAGGCGGCGATGCTGCGGATGGTCTGACGGGTGGGTTTGCGGCGGGCGTCGACGCCGAGGTCGTGCACGCGCAGCAGCGCGGTCAGCGCGTTGATCGCGCGGGTGCGTTCGCCGGTGATGGAGTTGCGGGCGCTCAGCAGCACCTGCAGCGTCGCTGAGGTCTCACCGCTGCGGGCATCGGCGAGCTGGTCGAGGTGCTTGTGCAGGCTGCCGCGGGCGGCCACGACCGCATCGATCTGGTCGTTCTTGCCGCTGCCACGCTCGCGCTTGGGGGTCGGGGCGTCGACGACGCGGTAGCCGGTCTGGGACAGCACAGCGGTGAGCTGGGCGCCGTAGCTGCGGGTGCCCTCAATGCTGACCAACACCCGGTCGACCTCGCCGGCAGTCGCTTCTGCGGTGCGGCGGGCGATCCAGTCGGCTGCGCGCAGCAGCCCGGCGGTGTGGGTGGGGAACTCGGCGTGATCGATCAGCCCTCCGGTGCGGGCCTCGATGATCGCGTAGTGGTGGGTCGCGGCGTGGGTGTCCACGCCCACGACGTAGGTGTAGACGTCTGCCACGATGGGTTGTGGGCCGGCCATCAGATGCGCTCCTTGCTGCAACGGGGTGGGTGTCATGGCCGGCTGAGCCGGCCGGCACGCCCCGGGTGAAGTCACGACGCGGCATCACTGTGATGGGTCACCACACGTGCGTGAACACGCGTGGGACAGGCTTCTGATCAGGCCAACGACGTGGGCGGGGCGCCCGGCCGGCTCGCCGCCGCGTTCGGACAGGTCTCGGCAAGGACACCGCCAGCAACAGCCCACAGGTCAAGCCACGAGTGGGTCACGAACACGACAGAGAACCGGCCAGACCGACCCTGCCAGCCAGCCCCGGGCCAGCCACTACCAAGACTCACAGCCACGAGACC
>LUPK01000009.1 GCA_001627335.1 Nocardioides sp. REDSEA-S33_B3
ATCGGCCAACGTCATGGTCATCAGGTGTCTCGCTTCTCCGCCCCGTGCAGAGGGAAGGAACTCAGAAGTGGTGTCTCACCTCAGCCTGACGCATAGGGGTCCGATCCGATGAGCTCCACCGACGAGTCCGCCTGAGCTGACCACGTCGACCCGTCCCAGTACTGCCACGTCGCTTGATCGGCCAGCGAGTCAGGTCTTGCTCTGGCGAGTTGAAGCGCGAAGCCGGAGATCTCTGTCGGGTTGTTGCGACGCGAGGTCCCGTAGATGTAAGCCCAACGGCCGCGAACCACCGCAGCGGCACCCCACATTGGGGCAGTCGTATCCACCAGGTCATCGCCCAGATCGCGAACGGACAGCAGTTGCGGGGTCTCTCCTGCGGGAACGACGTACCGCGCGATGGCCGGTCCGAGGATCTCGAAATCGAAGATCCCCCCGCCCGTCGTTGAGCGCACCCGCTGCGCAAACACGTCCACGAGGTCATAGCCAGCGCGCTCGACGGTGATGATCGACATCGGCCAGTACCCGGTGCCGTCAGAGCGCGAGGGGATGACCGCTCCTCCGCCGTCGGGGATCACTACCGCGAGACAGCCGGACTCGGAGACAAGCATCGAGTTCCGGACCAGCGATTCGGCGCCACTGACCGTTCGCAGGGTGTCGCCGAACAGCCACAGACGCCTGCCGTCTTGAAGTGGCGCGGAGACTCCGACGTCTCCACCCTTGAAGGCGGTTGTTCCACGCAGACGCGTGACCCGGTTCAAGTCAGCAACGTTACGAATCGTCCCCGTCGCAGCGCACTCGGTCGAGACCGTGAGCCGCGCCAAGTTCAGCGGCGACGGTCGGGGAGCCGCAGCGACGCTCAAGCAGCTCACGGTCAGCGCGACTATGACCGAGACCGAGCTGGCCAGCCGGATGCGATCAGCCTTGTGCAGCGGAGCAGCGCCAGACGAGGTCGGTTCAGCGTGAGGCGCAACCCGATGCCGGGTCACCCACAGCACCATGGCGGCCAGGGCGCTCGTGGCGCCCAGGACAGCCAGCGAAAGGAACCACCATTCAGCGGAGCCCGATTGGCGACCAGAAAGCATCTCGAAGCCGGCCCCAGGGATGCTCCATCGCAACACCGATGACCAAGGCGAAGAGAGAAGCACAGGATCACCGACGAGTAGCAGCGGCGACGGCAGGACCAGGCTCAGCACCAATGCAAGCGCCAGTCCCGGCCAGCCGAAGATCGCCTCGAACGCGAGTGCCACAAGGCCGACAGCAACCGTGACACCGATCAAAGTTGCGATTGCGCGTGGAGACGCCAATCCGTTCGAGAAGGCGACCATGGCGGCAGCTACGAGGACCCCAACACAGCCAAGCACCGCGACACGGAGGAGTTCACGCCTGCGATCTCGCGAGTAGGGCCCCCATCCCAGGGACACCAGCAATACCGCGCAGAAGCCCGCGACAGCTGCGACAAACGAAGCTTCCAACGCTGCTCGGTCCGTCGGTGTGTGGCCGCGATCGACGGGCACGACTCTCCCGGTCCTCCCGAAACGCGCTTCGATCTCTTGCAGGGCTGCAATCACGGCATCTCGAACGTTCGGGTGTGCTGTCGACGAGACGTAGATGTCATCTCTCGATGACTCGATGTCCAATACGACGACGGCAATCACCTCGCCATCTTCTAGGCGACCGAGCCCCTCTCGAAGCGTTGTAGCTGTCGACACGTTCAATCGATCGGTCTGGCTGCGCGTGTCCTCACCCAACGGTTGAGTGACGACATCCGGACCCACCAGGACGACAGGCGCGTCGTATATCCGTCCATGGCTGGATTCGGCTACCAAAGCGGCAACCAAGCCGACAGCAGTCACAACAAGCAACAACCACAACGCGACTGCTGTGACGTACCGGCGATCGCGACCTGTCGCGCGAAACGGCAAGGCCGACGACGCTGAGGACAATTGTCAGGCTCCAGGGACGATTCGGGGGTGGAGTCGGATAGATCGGGGTCGCAAAAGAACACCAGGCGGCCTCAACGCAAGCGTATTGGCCAGGGGCCGAAGAGCCGCGGCAGGAAGGCGATCACGGCGCGCTAACGTCGCCTCATAGCGGCCACGAGGCGAATAGGCACCTTGGCGGCCCACCGTCCCAGGAACGATGGACAGGGCGATGTCTCCGGCAGGTCACCAGGCGAGCGCGAGTTCCAACTGGGCGCTGACGCCAGTCGCTTCGCCACGGTTGCTGCACGGACACGCCCAATGCTCCTTGCCGTGGGGCGCTCAGTGGTTCAGTGGGTGGTGACGTTGTCCTCGACCCAGTCCCGCAGCGCGGCGAGCGGTACGGCGGCGCTGTGGCCGAGGTCGGTCAGGGCGTACTCCACGCGCGGCGGCACCTCCGCGTAGACCGTGCGGGTCACCAGGTCGTGGTCCTCGAGCCGCTTGAGGCTAGCGGACAGCACCTTGGGGCTGATGCCCTGGAGCTGGCGACGCAGCTCGCCGAAGCGCTGCGGGCCGTCCTCGAGGGCCCCGATCGCCAGCGCGCTCCACTTGTTGGCGAGCAGGTCGAGCATGTCGCGGCACGGGCACATCGCCGTGTAGACGTCGCCCGGTCCGCAGCTGTCCGCGAGGTGGGTGGAGGCGCTCATGAGCGTGATAGTACCCTACAGAAACCAGGTGCCCTTGACGGTAACTAGTACCCATCTCTCATGCTCGAGGCATGACCACTGACACCCACGCCACTGCCCCGTCCGACCACCCGGCCGCCGCCACGATGCGGGCCGTCGCCTTCACCCGCAGCCTCCCCGTCGACGACCCGGCCAGCCAGGTCGACGTCGAGCTGCCCCGCCCCGTCCCCGGCGCCCGTGACCTCCTCGTCGAGGTCCGCGCGGTGTCGGTGAACCCCGTCGACGTCAAGGTCCGCGGCGGTGGCGACCCCGATGGCGCCCGGGTCCTCGGCTTCGACGCCGCGGGCGTCGTGGTCGAGGTCGGCGAGGACGTCACGCTCTTCCAGCCCGGCGACGAGGTCTGGTACGCCGGCGACATCCTGCGGCCGGGCACCAACGCCGAGCTCCACGTGGTCGACGAGCGGATCGTGGCCCGCAAGCCCCGCAGCCTCTCCTTCGCCGACGCCGCGGCCCTGCCGCTCACGGCGATCACCGCCTGGGAGGGCCTCTTCGACAAGTTGCGCCTCACCGAGGCCAGCACCGGCACGCTGCTGGTCGTCGGCGCCAGCGGTGGCGTCGGCTCGATGGTGCTGCAGCTGGCCGAGGCGTTGCTGCCCGGCGTACGCGTCGTGGCCACCAGCTCGACCGAGGAGTCCGAGGCGTGGGTGCGGGGCCTCGGCGCGGAGGAGACTGTCAACCACCGTGCCGGCGACCTGCGCGGCCAGATCGCCGCGGCTGCCCCCGACGGCGTCGACTGGGTCTTCACCGCCCGCGTCGCCGACCCGGGACAGCTTGAGCTCTACGTCGACGTGCTCAACCCGTTCGGCCAGATCGTGGCCATCGACGACCCCGAGACCCTCGACATCGCGTTCCTGAAGTCGAAGTCGATCAGCTTCCACTGGGAGCTGATGTTCACCCGCCCCATCGCCGGCGGCGACGGCCAGCTCGCCCAGCACCGCCTGCTGACCGACGTGGCCGCGCTGGTCGACGAGGGTCGGGTGCGCAGCACCGCCACCACCGTCCTGCGCCCGATCGACGCCGAGCAGCTCCGTGCCGCGCACCGGCAGGTCGAGAGCGGCCGCACCATCGGCAAGGTCGTGGTCGCCGCCCCGTGAGGCTCGTCCGGTGAGTTCCGCCCGGTGAGGTCCGCCCAGTGAGGCCTCAGGCGTCGACGACCTCGCGGTAGAGCGCCAGGTGCGCCCGCGCGGCCCGCTCCCAGGTGTAGGACCCGGCTAGGGCCTGCCCCGGGGCCGGGTCGCCGGGCGTGCGCAGCGCCGCAGCCAGTGCACCAGCGATCGCGGGGACGTCGGCGGCGAAGGACACGGTCGTGCCCAGGACCTCGCGCAGCACCGGCAGGTCACGGGCGACCACCGGCACCCCGGCGGCCAGCGCCTCCATCGCGGCGAGGCCGAAGCCCTCCTTGGTGGAGACGAACCCCAGCGCCGACGCCTCGGCCACCAGCGATGGCAGCGCCGTGTCCTCGACGGGTCCCAGCACCACAGGCTGCGTGCCGAGCTCCTCGGCGAGCTCGGCAGCACGCGCGTCGAAGGCCGCTCGGTAGTCGCGGTAGTCGAAGAGCGTCTCCCCGCCGCCGAGCACCAGCCGGACGTGGCCGAGGTCGGGCTGGGAGCGGACCATCGCGGCGTACGCCTCGAGCAGGTCCAGCGTGCCCTTGCGCGGCTCGATCCCGCCCAGCGCCAGGACGTACGGCGCACCGATGTGCCTGCGCCACCCCGCGCGTCCCTCGTGGTCGGTCGCGGCCGCGGCGAAGCGTGCAGCATCGACCCCGTTGGCGATGACCGCCGGCTCCAGCCCCCAGCCGCGACGCACCTCCTCGGCCACCGCGGCCGACACGCAGACCCGGGTGCTCGGCTCGACGACCGCCCGTTCGTGGCAGGCCACGAGCGCCGGGGTGGTGAACGTGTCGAGGTGGTGGATGGTGCGCACGCAGGGGAGTGCGGCGTTGGCGCTGATGCAGTCCTGGGCGTGCACGACATCGTAGCGGTCCCGCTCGGCGGCGAACGCGGAGCGCAGCACCTCGATCGAGCGCACGATGCGCTCCCCGACGTCCTCGCCGTCGACCTCGGGGAAGGGCACCGCCCGCACCCCCACCCGCGGGTCGACGGCCCGGAAGAACGTCGTGTCCCCACCCCGTCCCAGCGTCCAGACGTCGACGCTCTCGCCGAGCGCGGCCAGCGCCTCGGCGAGCGCGAGCGTGTGCACCACGCCGCCGCGGGGCTTGGTGGAGTAGGTGAGCAGGGCGATCCGCACGCCTCAGGCCCCCGGGACGTCGGCGTCGGCGGCCCGGAGTGCCACGTAGGCCTCGGGGGTGCGCTCGGCGAGGTGGTGCAGGACCCGGCGCGCCCGGACGACCTCGACCCCGGGGTCGAGCTCGGCGACGGCCAGCCCGCCCTTGGAGGAGGTGCGCGCCAGGACGTCACCGCCGGGGCCCACCACCTTGGCCTGCCCGAGGAAGCGCAGGCCGCCCATCACGCCGGTCTGGTTGGAGGAGACCCACACGACCTGGTTCTCCGCGGCGCGCGCGCAGTCGTAGAGGTCGAAGAGCCGGGACTGGCGGTCCTGCGGCAGCCGCGAGGCGCGGTCGGTGACCGACGCCGGCCAGGCCGACAGGCAGGCCAGCACGGTCGCGCCGTCCATCGCCAGCGTCCGGGCCGCCTCGGGGAAGGTCTTGTCGTAGTCGATGAGCATGCCGAGGCGGCCCAGCGGGGTGTCGAAGGCGCTGAAGGAGTCGCCGGCGTCGTACACGAGGGACTCGCCGGCGGGGCGGTGCACCTTGCGGTGCCGCCCCAGCACGCCCGACCCGTCGAGGCAGACCGCGGTGTTGAAGAGCCGGTGCTCGCCGTCGACCACCGTCTCCTCGGTGTAGCCCAGCGCCAGCACCATGTCGCCGGCCAGCGCGCGCACCCGCTCGATCTCCGAGGAGTCCTCGCACAGGCCCGGCGGCAGGCTCGTGGGATCGGGGCGCCGCAGGTCGGAGAGGTAGCCGCCCAGCGTGGCGTCCGGCAGCACCAGCAGCTGCACGCCGGCGGCCCGGGCGTCGGCGACGATGCCCGCGAGCTTGGCCAGGGAGCGCTCGATGTCACGGCCGAAGTGCGCGGCGACGGCGCCGATGCGCAGGACTCCCACAGCCGACCAACCTATCCGGCTAGCCGACCAGCGCGACCGACGAAGCGGTGAGCGCAGCGGGGATCGGGCCGGGCGAGCCCCGCCGCGCCAGCGCGGCCGCCGACTCCGTCAGCGCCGGTCCGGTGCGCCCGGTGAGGTGCCCGGTCACGTGCTCGGCGTCCGCGGCGATGCCGAGGAAGCGCCCCGAGCCCCACGTGTGCAGCCACGGCAGCCCGAGGAAGTACAGCCCCGGCACCGACGTGACGCCACGGGTGTGGGTCGGGCGGCCGGAGCCGTCGAAGACCCCGGCGCGCACCCAGCGGTAGTCGGGCCGGTAGCCGATGGCCCACACGATGCTGGTGACGCCGGCCGCGGTCAGGTCGAGCGAGGTGGGGTCGGTCTCCGGATCCCACACGGGCTCGTACGCCGGAGCCGGCGGCGCGTCCACGCCGTGGGCGTCGATCCAGCGGTCGATGTCGCGGCAGATCGAGCGGTACACGTCGTCGGCGGCGTCCAGCGCGGCGCGCATCGTCGGGCGGAAGGCCAGCTCGGTGCCGCCGGGCGCGACGCCCTCGAGCAGCCCGTAGAGGTCCATCCCCTCGCGGGCGAACTGGCGCAGGTCGATGTCGCGTCCGCCGTCGCGGCCGGTGACGTAGTGGTTGGTCTTCTCGCGTGCTGTCGCGCCGCCGGGGTACTGCGCGACGCCGGTATCGTAGAGCCCCATCTCCGCCAGCCAGGTCATGCAGTCGCGGCCGCGGTGGAAGCGCGCCACCCGCGGGGCGTCGCCGAGGGCGAGGTGGACCCGGCGCCCCGCCAGGTGCAGGTCCTCGGCGATCTGGGCACCGGACTGGCCCGATCCGACCACCAGCACCTCACCGTCGGGCAGCTGGTCCGGGGAGCGGTAGTCGGCGGAGTGGAGCTGGGTGATGGCGGGCGACAGCGCCGGGGCCCAGGGCGGCACGATCGGCAGGTGGTAGCCGCCGGTGCACACCACCACCGCCTCGGCGTGCCAGGTCTCCGGGCCGTCGGGGCCCACCGCCTCGACGACGAACCCGCCGTCGCCGGACTCCGTCAGCGAGGTGACCCGGGTGTGCTCGCGCAGCGGCGGCCCGAAGGTCGGGGCGTAGCCGGCCAGCCACTCCACGACCTGGTCGCGGGTCATGAACCCGTCCGGGTCGGGGCCGGCGTAGGCGTAGCCGGGCAGTCGGCAGTGCCAGTTGGGGGTGACCAGGGTGAAGGCGTCCCAGCGGGTGTCGGCCCACTCGTGGCCGGCGGTGCCGGCCTCGAGCACGACGTGGTCGACGCCGTCGCGGACCAGGAACCAGCTGGTCGACAGGCCGGCCTGGCCGCCGCCGACGACGACGACCCGCGTGCGGCGGACCGTGGGCGGCCCCGAGCGGGGGACGGGGGCAGTGGTGGGTGCGGACATCTCAGGACTCCTGAGGCAGGGGCGGGTGGAGGCGGAGGACGGTCACGGTGGACGCGTCGGGGCAGGACGCGGCGAGCGCGTCGATGTCGGCGAGCGTCGCCGCCGCGGAGGTGCAGGCGAAGCCGAATCGGGCGCGTACGCGCTCGCTGGCGATGCCGAGGGCGGTGGCGGCCCGCTGGCGGAAGTCGTCGACCGGGTAGGTCGACCCGGCGGTGAGGTGGTCGTGGACCACCAGCGAGGGCGAGTAGTGGTCGACCACGCGACCGTCGGGCCAGCGCACGGAGAAGGTCATCTCAGGCACGGACGGCTCCCGCCATCGGGGCCGAGGTGACGGCGGAGTACGTCTCGGGGCGGCGGTCGCGCAGGTGGAACATCGCCCGTCGGGCGGTCTCGAGCGCGGCCGGTACGTCGAGCTCGGCGACCGCGAGGCCGGCCTCGGTCCCGGTGCTCGCCAGCACGTCGCCGCCGGGGCCGACGACCTTGGCGTGGGCGACGAAGCGGAGCTTGCCGAAGGTGCCGTGCTGGTTGGCGGCCAGCCAGACGACCTGGTTCTCCAGGGCACGGGCGGCGTCGAAGAGGTTGAAGCGCTGGGTCCAGCGGTCCTCGGCGAGCGAGGCAGCGCTGGCGGTGCGCGACGCGGGCCACGCGGAGATGCAGGCGATGACCTCGGCGCCGTCGACGGCCAGCGCACGGGCGGCCTCGGGGAAGGCCTTGTCGTAGCAGATCAGCGTGCCCAGACGACCCATCGGAGTGTCCACGCAGGCGAAGTCCGCGCCGGCCGAGTAGAACAGCGACTCGCCCAGGGGCTGGTGCACCTTGCGGTGCGCGCCCAGCACGCCGTTGCCGGTGACGACGGCGGCGGTGTTGTAGCGATCAGTGCCGTCGGACTCGCACAGGCCCACGACCACGGTCATCTCCCGCGCGATCTCGGCCACGCGCCGCAGCTCGGGACCGTCGAGGTCCATGACAGGGGGCAGGTCCTCGGGCTGCTCGTCGTGGCTGCCGTCGCGGCCGGCGCCGAGGACCGAGAGGTACCCGCCGAGGCAGGCTTCGGGCAGGGCGAGCAGGCCGACCCCGCGGGCACGGGCGTCCGCCACGAGGCGGCCGACCTGCGCGAGGTTGTCCTCGACGTCGCGGCCGAAGCCGGCACAGGCTGCGGCGACGGCGGTGCCGGGGGCGCCGGGGGTGGTGCTGGAGGTGCTGGTCATGAGGCGGTTCCCATTCCGGTGACGGTGGAGGTGACGGCGTCGGTGACGACGCCGTCGGGCCAGCGCAGGCCCACGCCCGAGCCGGTCTCGAGGTGGCCGCACACGGCGGTGGTGAGGTGGCGCGGCAGCAGATCGGTGTCGGGGGTGCCCGGGCTGTCGGCCTCGGCCGAGACGATGGCGAAGCCGGGGAAGCAGGTGAGCCAGTCGGCGGTCCCGGCCGCCGCCGGGGCGGGGACCGCTCCGACGTCGAGCACCGCCCGGCACCCGCTGGCCTCGGCGAGCATCCCGGTGCTGCCCACCAGGCCGCTCATGGAGACGTCCTTGGCGGCCGTCGGGGCCAGGGCGGGGACCACCGTCATCTGCGAGCGCAGCTGCTCGGGCGTCCGGTGCGAGGTCGAGTCCCACTGGGCGCCGGTGTAGCCGCGACGCCATGCACCCCCGAGGTCGGCGGTCACCCGCAGCCGGTGCCCTGCGCGGCCGCCGCCACCGGGCACCGGGGCGGACGTGCGACCCAGCGCCGTGACCGCGAGCTGGCCCGGGACCCCGAGCTGGGTGTGCCCGCCCAGGACCGGCACGCCCCAGGCCGCGGCGGCGTCGGTGAGGCCGCGCAGGACACGACGCGCGAAGGAGGCGTCGCGGGCGCCGACCGCGTCGAGGAGCCCGACGGGGGTCGCACCCATGGCCGCGAGGTCGTTGAGGTTCACCAGCACGCTGCACCACCCCGCCCACTCCGGGTCGCGCTCGACCATGGCGGGCAGGATCGCGTCGCAGGCGGCGACCATCTCGCTGCCCGGCACCGGTGCGGCGTCGTCGCCGACGAAGCCGCGCGGAGCACCGGCGGCGAGCTCGTCGAGCAGCAGCCCCAGCGGCGCCTTCGTCGCGTCGGCCAGCCGCTGGATGCGGGTGATCGGGAAGTCCACGACCAGGTGCGGGTGGCCGTGCCGCAGGGTCTCGTGGCGCACGCTCCACCCCAGCCGCTCGAAGAGCCGGCGGTGCTGGGCCTGGACCTCGGCGTCGAAGCGCAGCGCGCCCTGGGTCTCGGCCCGGGCGCAGGCCGCGCGCACCAGCGCGGCACCGACCCCGAGGTGCAGCCGCGCGTCGGACGCGACCGCCAGCCGGCTGCCCCGCCACCAGCCCAGGTCGCGCAGCGGCGGCGTGCCGTCGGGCGCCGGCGCCGGGTGGATGCGGACCCCACCGAGCAGCTCGCCGTCGCCGGCCAGCGCCACGAGCACCACGGTGCGGGGGTCGTCGTCGACGACGTCGGCGTCGGAGCCGGCGAAGAGTCCCTGCTCGGTGACGAAGACGTCGTGCCGCAGCCGCCGGTAGCCGGCCAGCTCGTGCGGCCCGGCCTCCACGACGACGTACGACGCGTCGCTGTGCCGGTCGTGCGGGGCGCTGCGCAGCGGTCCGGTGAGGACCGAGACGTCGAGGGTCATCTCAGGCCCCCTCGCAGGAGAGCGCCGAGCAGGCACCGCAGGCGGCGCAGCCGGCGGACTGGGCGGCGCCCAGCATCCCGGCGCGCCGCAGCGCCGCGCCCACGCGAGCGGTGACCGAGGCGACCATCCGGGCCTCGGGCGCCGGCACCCCGTCGACGTCGGTGGCCAGCGTGCCCGCCAGCGGGCGGAAGGGCACCACGAAGGGGTAGACGCCCATCTCGATCAGCTCGGTGGCCGCAGCGACGGTCTCGTCGGGGTCCTCGCCGAGGCCGAGGAGGAGGTAGGTGGAGACCTCGTTCCAGCCGAAGACACGGACCGCCTCGGCCCAGGCGGCGCGGTACTCGCTCATCGGGACCGAGCCCTTGCCGGGCATCCAGCGGCGGCGCACGTCGTCGTCGAGCGACTCGACGTGGATGCCGATGGAGCGGGCGCCCGCGTCGTACAGCTCCTGGATCGTGGCCAGGTCGCCCGGCGGCTCGCACTGCACCTGGATCGGCAGGTCGGGGAGCACCTCGCGGACCGCGCGGACGCAGCGGGCGAGGTGGGTGGCGCCGCGGTCGCGACCGTTGGAGGTGCCGGTCGTCATCACCATCTGCGTGATGCCGTCGAGGTCGTGGGCGGCCTTGGCCACCTCCGCGATCTGCGCGGGCGACTTCACCGCGATCGTGGAGCCCTGACGCAGCGACTCCTCGATCGCGCAGAACCGGCAGCGCTGGTCCTCGTCGTAGCGCACGCAGGTCTGCACGACCGTCGTCGCCAGCACGCGGGCCGAGTGCAGCCGGGCGATCTGCTCGTAGGGGACCCCGTCGGCGGTGGTGAGGTCGTAGAAGCGTGGGCGGGAGATCGTCTCCACGCCCAGGCCGGTGTCGGCGCCGTCGAGCAGGAGCTTGCCGCCGGCGAGGGTGTAGGGGCTGCGGGGGTTGAGGGGGATGGCCGCGCCGACTCCGTCGAGCAGCAGGTGCCCGTCGTCGCTCGGTCCGGCTCCGGCCCGGCGGGAGACCGGCGCGTCGGCGAGCCGGATCCCCTGGATCGCCAGGTCCACGCGGGTGACGCTGGCAGTGCGGTCAGGGCTGGTGGTGCTGGTCGGCGCGGCCATCTCAGCGCCTCAGAGGTTGTAGACGGAGTTGATGATCGCGCCCTTGTTGGCGAAGTGGATCACCGCGTCCTGGACGTCGAGCGGGTGGCAGGGGATGACGCCCTCGATGAGGTCCTCCTCGCGCTGGCCGTGCAGGGCCATGCCGAACCGGCAGCACAGCACGGTGCCGCCCTCGGAGATGAAGGTCTTGATGGCGTCGTTCATGTTCTGGTTGCCCGGGAAGGCCACGTCGCCGGTCGTCGGGAAGCCACGGGTGTCGGCACAGGCGAGGGCGCCGGGGCCGTAGAAGTAGAGCGTGGCGTCGAAGCCCTTGCGCAGCGCCCGGGTCGTCTGGAGGACGGCCACGAACGACACCGAGGACTCGTGCGGGATGCCGTGGACGAGGGTGAGCCAGGCCTGGCCCTCGCTGGCCTGGTAGTCGGGGAAGAGCTTGGTGGAGCCGTAGAGGTTGGTGCCCTTGCCCTGGGAGGGGTGGGGGATCTCGGCCTTGGACTTCTCCATCGCGGCGAGGATCTCGTCGTCGAACACGGACATGTGCATCTCCTGGTGTCTCTCGAGGGTGGGGTGGCGCAGCAGGTGGTGCTGGTCGGTGGTGCTGGTCGGGTGGTGCTGGTCGGTGGTGCCGGTCGGGTGGTGCCGGTCCTGCCTTCAGGACCCGTAGAGGGCCTCGAAGTTGCCCCGGAAGAGCGCGTCGGTGAGCTCGGGGTCGTCGGTGGCGGCGGCCAGCCGGGCGTGCTCGCCGGCGTGGTCGCCCCAGGGGGTGTCGGTCGCGAAGAGCACGCGGTCGTGGCCGATGCCGCGACGCTGGATCTCCTGGCACAGCCACGCCGGCGCGAAGCCGATGGCCCAGGAGGTGTCGGTGTAGACCTGCAGGCCGCGCTCGATCCAGTCGAAGAAGCGGCCGCCGATCAGCTTCATGTGCCCGCTCATGCCGCCCCCGAGGTGCACGAGGTGGATGCGGGTCGTGGCGCCGTAGGCCTCGACGAGCTTGCCGATCTGGTCGACGTCGCTGGCGGCGCCGGGTGAGGTGTGCACGTGCACGACGAGGCCCTTCTCGGCGGCGGTCGTGAAGATCCGCTCCAGCTCCTCGACGGAGTCCTCGGCGTCGACGGCGCCGCCGAGCAGGAAGCTGGTCTTCAGCGCCGCGACCCCCTCCTCGCCGGCCAGCGCCAGGGAGGCGGTGTTGCGGTCGTGGTCGCTGCCCTTGGGCGAGACCCACAGCCCGCAGCGGACCCGGTCGTCGGCCTGCGCGGCCTCGAGGGCCAGGTGATTGAGGCCGAAGGCCACGTCGGGGTCGGGGACGCCGTAGTTCGGCAGCACCAGCGCGCGCTCGGTGCGCTCGGCGTCGAGGTCGTCGAAGAGCCCGGCGACGGTCTCGCGGGCGGTGGTGTCGGGGCTGATCGGCGGGCCGCCGTAGAAGGGGTACGACGGCAGCCGGCCGATGTGCCGGTGGGCGTCGTGGGCGGCTGTGGGCATGGAAGAAGTCCACTCGCCGGGTGTTTCAGGTTGGTTCCGGCAGGAATACGGGGTGCTACCCGGTGTGTAAGTTCGCCGTTACCCCGACGGGCCTGCCGGCCGCCTGCGTGACGGGCCGATGTCGGAGGTCGGGCACCATGGCTCCCATGCCGCGGAACCCCCACGCCCGCATCGAGATCGACGCGCCCCTGGACCGGGTCTGGGAGGTCATGCTCGACACGGCGTCGTACGGCGAGTGGAACCCGTTCGTGCTGCGGGCCGACTGCGCGGCACCCCGGGTCGGTGAGCCGATCACCCTCCACGTGCGCTTCGCCAACGGCTCGACCGCCACGTCACCGGAGCGGATCACCGCGCTGGACGGCCCGACCACCGGCGAGGACGGGGTGCGCCGAGCGCTGCTGGCCTACCGCTACGAGGGCCTGCCGGCGAAGCTGAGGCTGGTGCAGGGCGTGCGCGACCAGCGACTCAGCCAGGCTCCCGGCGGGCCGACGATCTACGACACGGTCGAGCGGTTCTCCGGGCCGCTGGTGCGCCTCGCCGGCCCGGCACGCGTCGAGGACGGCTTCCGGCGGCACGCCCTGGCGCTGAAGGAGCGCGCCGAGGCGCGCCAGGTGTCATGACCGGGCACCGGCCCGGGGTTTGCCGAGCGGCCGGGCTGGCAAGACAGGGAGGGTGAGCCCGACCGACACGACCGCCGTGGACTTCCCACCCGTGGTCTACGTGCCCTGCACCCGGCACACCGCGGAGCCCGAGGAGCTCGAGGTCCGTTACCAGACCACGAAGGACGGGCGTCGCGCCGTGCTCGTCTACTCCGCCCTCGACCGGCTGCACCGGTGTTGCGGCGACGACCAGCCCTGGTTCCTGCTGCCCACCGAGCGGCTGCGCGCCCTGCACGAGCTGGACCCCTTCGACCTCGTGCTGATGGACCTGATGGTCCCCGAGGAGTCGCGGGCGGGGCTGCGCGCATGAGCGGCTTCCACCTCGACCCCGACGCCCTCCGCGCCGTCACCGACGGGCTCGCGGACGCCGCGACGACCTTCGACGACGCCGGACAGGGCGTGCCCACCTCCGCCGACGGCGGCCTGGCGGCCGGGCTGGTCGCCGACATCCTGCGCACCGTGGGTGAGGCCGGCGAGCAGCTCACCACCGATGCCGCCACCCTCGCCGGTGTCGCCGACCGCTGCAACGTCGACGTCGCGACCACCGACAGCGAGGTCGCCGGCGACCTCCTCACAGGAGCGCCATGAGCAGGGACACCCACCTCGCCGGATCGCCCGCCGACCTCGACCGCGTCGCCACCTGGCTCACCGACGTCGTACCCGCCACCAGCACCTTCGGTGACGAGGTCTACGGCGCCCGCTCGGCGACGGGGTCGGCCTGGGAGTCCGAGGCCGCCACCGCCTTCGCCGCCCAGCTGCGCACGCTGGGCGCCGCCGCCGACGGGACCACGACGGCGGTCCGCACCGCCTCCGCGGTGGTCGCCGACCTGGCCGCCGCGCTGAGGACCGCCCAGGACGAGATGCGGCGGGCGCGGCAGATCGCGCGCGAGGGCGGGCTCGCCGTGACCGGCACCGTGATCCAGCCGCCCGGGCAGGCCCCCGCGGCGGTGCCGGCGCTGCCGCCGGACGCGACCCCGGCGGAGGTGGCGCGTCACGACCAGGGGACGGCCGCGCTGACGGCGTACGAGCGGGAGGTGACGGCGTGGAACGACGCCGTGGCCGTCGCGGATGCCGCCGACCGTGACTGGGAGCAGGCGGTCGCCGACGCGACGCTGACCTGGCAGGAGTCCGGCAAGGACATCGCCGCCCTGCTGCAGGACCTCTTCTCCGGCTCGGCCGAGGAGTTCCTCAAGATCAAGGTCTCCCGCTACTTCAGCGACGCCACCGACGTGTGGCGGCAGCAGTCGCAGGTCTGGCGCGAGATCGCCGACTCCTACGTGCGCGACGGCCGCTTCGTGGGCACGGATCCCGACGACTACTACCGGGCGCTGCGCAACATCGACGAGATGGACGACCTCGCCCGCAACGCCGAGCTCAACGGCGGGCGGGTGGCGACCAACGTGAGCCGCGGGTTCCTCGCGCTGGGCGTCATCGCCACCGGATACGGCATCTACGACGACATGGCCAACGGCGGCGAGTCCGCCGAGCAGGCCACCACCTCCAACGTCGGCGGCTTCCTCGCCGGCATGGGCGCGGGTGCCGCCTCGGGCGCTGCCGCCGGTGCGATCGCCGGCTCGATCGTGCCCGGAGCCGGCACCGCCGTCGGAGCGGTGGTCGGCACCGTCGTGGGCGCCGGCGTGGGCATCGTGACCTCGGGTGCCATCGACTCGATGTGGGAGAACGGCGTGGAGGACCTCGGCGACGTGGGCGAGGCGATCGGCGACGGCTGGGACGAGCTGGTCGACACCGGCGAGGCGATCGGTGACCTCGGCGGCGACGCCGTCGACGCCGTCGGCGACGGGATCAGCGACGCGTGGAACTCGGTGTTCGGATGAGCGGCCACCCGACCCGGCCCCCTCGTCGGGCCACCGGGGCGAGGCGTCGCGGCCTCGTGCGGACCCTGACGGCCGTCAACGTCCTCGTCGGCCTCGGCGTGCTCGCGGCCGGAGTCCTCGCCCCCTGGCCCTGGCAGGCCCGGGTGTGCGTGGCGATCGTCGGGGTCGGCCTGCTCGGCAACGCCCTCCTCGCCGCCCGGGAGTGGTCGGGCTCCGCGCGGTGGGGCGACCGCGTGACCACCCGCGGGAGCACGACTGTCATCGCCTACGACCGGGTGCCGGCGTACGCCGCCGCCTGGGGTGCCGGCTGGACCACCCTGGTCGCGGCGCTCGGCACCGTGCTCGGCGTGGCCGCCGGGAGCGTCGGCCTCGCGCTGGTGCTCGGGCTGCCGTTCGTCGTGCTCTTCGGTCTCGTGCTGATCGACTCGGTCCTCGCGCTGTCGCGGGGCGCCGAGGTGGTCGCCGACCGGGAGCGCCTGACGGTGCGGTCGTGGAACACCGAGACCTCGCTCGCCTGGGACGACGTCGAGCGCGTGGGTCCTGACGTGACCGGGGGCAGGGCCGTCCTGGCGGTCACCGGCTACACGGCGACGACGAGCTGGACCGGGCGTCGGTTGCCGCACGCCTGGCCGCGGGGCGCCCGCCTGGTGCCCGGTCGCCTCGAGGTCGACTCGCGCGCCGTGGAGCCGCACTCACCGTGGTTGCTGTCGGTGCTCCGGGACTGGGCCGCCGACCCGGCGCGGCGCTCCGAGATCGGGACCGCCGATGCCGAGCGCCGCCTGCGTCAGTCGGTCTGACGTCCCCCCGCGCCCGGCGGGGGCACCCGGTCGGGCGAGCGTGGGCCCGGCTCGGCCGGGCACCCTGGTCGAGGTGACCCGCTTCGACTTCGAGTTCGCCCCGGCGTACCGGCTGCCCGCCCTGGCCCTCGGCATCACCCCGCGCACCGCGTGGGTGGAGGTCGACGAGACCGAGCTGCGCGTGCGCTACGGCCCCTGGCGGTTGCGTACGCCGCTGGACAACGTCTCCTCCGCGCAGCTCTCGCCCGGGCCGTTCCGCTGGTACCGCACCGCGGGGCCGCCGCACCTGTCGCTGGCCGACAAGGGCGTCAGCTTCGCGACCAACGGTGCCGGCGGGGTCTGCGTGCTGTTCCACGAGCCCGTCAGGACCCTCGACCCCACCGGACGCCTCCGGCACCCCGGCGCGACCCTGACGGTGCAGGACCCGGCCCGGCTCCAGCAGGTGCTGGAGGAGCGGGCCGGGTCCTGAATCTGTGGCGCACTCCGCCGCTGCCCCTGCCCACCCGGCCGGGCGGGTGTCGGCCGGCACGCACCGGGTACCCGCACCCCATGGCTGATCCAGACCCCTCCCGGACGTGCCGGGAGCTGCTCGAGCGCGACGGCCGCACCTACGCCGAGGAGGGCGAGGTGGGGCTGCGCGACGAGCCTGCCCCGCTGTACCGCCTGCTCGTGCTGGCCACCTTGGCCTCGACCCGCATTCGGGCCGAGGTCGCGGCCGCTGCGGCGCGCGAGCTCTGGGCGGCCGGCTTCACGACCCCGCAGCGGATGCGGGACTCCACATGGCAGCAGCGGGTCGACGCGCTCGGGCGTGGCGGCTACCGACGCTACGACGAGAGCACCGCCACGGCCCTGGCCGAGGGAGCCGAGGTCGTGCGCGACCGGTGGGACGACGACGTCCGCACCGTGCGGGAGCGATGCGCCGGCTCCGAGGAGGTGGCGGAGGAGGTGCAGGCGGTGCCTCGCCTGGGGCCGGTGGGAGCAGGCATCTTCGTGCGCGAGGTCCAAGCCATGTGGCGGGACCTCGAGCCCTACCTGGACGGCCGGGCGGCCGACGCCGCCGCGGCCGCAGGGCTGAGCCGGCAGCCGGACCGACTGGCCGCGCACGTCCCGGACGGCTCCTTCGTCGCCCTGGCGGCAACGCTCGCGAGGCTCGGGCCGGGCGGGGTCGAGGCCCGATGAGCCGCACGGAGACGGCGCCCCTGGTGCCCCGCCGCCTGGCGTCAGCGACGTTGGTCGTCCTGTGCCTGCTGGTGCTGGCGGTGGGGACCTGGCTGCTGGGCAGGGTCCTGATGGCGGTGCCCTCGGTGACGGCGGCGCTGCTCGCCGCACTCCTGCTCACCGCGCTCACCCGCCCGATGACCGTCTGGCTCAGCCGCCGGTTGCCGACCTGGCTGGCCGCGCTCACCACGCTGGTCACCGGCGTCGCCGTGATCGTCGGCATCCTCGCACTCGTCGTCGACCGGGCGCTGGCGCAGACCGAGGACCTGCAGAAGGCGGCGTCCCAGGCCCTCGCCGACGTGGAGCAGGCGCTGGTCCGCTCCTCGCTGCCGGTCACGGAAGGGCAGCTGACCGACCTCGAGGACCGGGCCCGTGAGGGGTTGCCGTCGCTGCTCCCGGGGCCGGCGGCCGCCGCCACCGGGGCCGTCCAGGTGCTCGGTGGCATCGCGCTGGCCCTCTTTGTCTGGTTCTTCCTGCTGCGTGACGGGCCGCGATGGTGGCAGTGGGCGATGCGCTGGGTCCCGTCCCGGCGCCGCGAGGCGGTCGCCGAGGGCGGCGACGCGGCCTGGGACGTGCTCACCCGCTACGTCCGCGGCACGGTCGTGGTCGCCACCATCGACGCGGTCGGCGTCGCGGTGGCGCTGCTGGTCCTCGGCGTGCCGATGGTGACCTCGCTGGCCTGCCTGGTCTTCCTCGGGGCCTTCGTGCCCATCGTCGGGTCGACGGTCGCCGGCACGCTCGCCGTCGCCGTCGCGCTCGTCTCCCAGGGGCCGCTGGTGGCGCTGCTGGTGGTGCTGGCGGTCATCGCGGTGCAGCAGGTCGAGGGCAACCTGCTCCAGCCGCTGGTGATGGGACGCGCCCTGCACCTGCACCCGGCGGCCGTCGTCGTCGCCGTCGCGCTCGGAGCCAGTGCGGCGGGTGTCATCGGCGCCGTGGTCGCCGTCCCGGTCGTGGCCGTCGCCACGCGCCTGGCCGAGCAGGTGCGGGACCGGCCGGCCTGAGCCGGGGTCAGTCGGGAGCGGGCCTCAGCCGGGCAGATCGACGTTGTGCCGGTGCAGCCAGCCCACGAGTTGGCGGGCGCCGCTGGTGGTCGGGAGGATGCCGTGCTCCAGCGTCGGCGGCAGGCCGGACCCGGCGGGGCGCACGTGGCGCACCCACTCCCCGTGGGTGGTCAGGCCCAGGCCGACCTCGTGGGTCGGGTCGGTGTCGTCGGGCTCGAGGGTGATCAGCCAGAAGCGAGTGTCCTCCGCCTCGTGGCGCCGGCCCCGGAGCCAGCCGCCGCTCGCGACCCGCACGGTCGCGCCGACGCTCGGCTGCACGCCCCGCGCGCGGACCAGGTCCGCCAGGTGCTCGGGAGTCTCGGTCAGGCGGGTCGCGGCCACGTCCTGGTCGGCCGCGATCGCGCGGGCCTCACGTCGCGCGTCGGCCGTCTGGCCCTCGCACGCCGCGCACCAGTCGGTCGTGGGCACGCCGCGCCGGAAGCCGCGGTGGGCCGCGCAGAAGGACATCCGGTCCTCGGCGCACCGGCCCACCGTCGTACCCCGGCAGCGGGAGCCGAAGGCGTCGAAGAGCTCGCAGCGACTGGACATGTGAGAACCATAGGAAGGCGGGCGCCCGACCTGAGGGGTTCGCCGGAACTGTGGGTGGCTTGTTACCCGTGCACGGCCGGTGGTCAAGACCACCCGCCGGTCAGCGCCCGCCGTCAGCGACCCGCGGTCGAGGCCCGCGCCACCAGCTCGGGCGTGAACAGCACCTGCTGGTGCCGGTGGTCGGCGTCGGAGGCCTCGGAGAGGACCAGCTCGGCGGCGGTGCGGCCGAGCAGGTGGCGCGGCTGGCGCACCGAGGTGAGGGGGACGGCCGCGGCGGCGGCGAACTCGATGTCGTCGTAGCCGACGATCGCGAGGTCCTCGGGGACGGAGCGACCCGTGCTGATCGCGTGCTGGAGCAGGCCGAGCGCGAGCAGGTCGTTGGCGCAGAAGGCGGCCGTGGGCCGGCGTCGCGCGGCGAGCCCGGCCAGTCGGGCCCCCGCCTCGCGTCCCTCGGGGACGACGAGCTGGTCGGTCTCGAGCACCACGAGGTCCTCCTCGGGCCGGCCCGCGTCGACCCACGCCTCGCGCGCGCCGCGGAGCCGGTCGCGCACCTGGCCGATCGAGACCGGGCCACCCACGAACGCCAACCGCTCGTGCCCCAGGTCGAGCAGGTGCTCGACCGCCAGGCGTCCTCCGAGGACGTCGTCGACCGCGACCGAGCAGAAGGCCTCGTCGTCGCGGGTGCGGTCCACGATGACGACCGGGGTGCCGCGCGCGGCGAGGTGATCGAGGAACGCGGCGTGCGGGTCGACCGGGGTGACCAGGACCCCCTGCACCCGCTGCTGCTCCAGCAGCTCGACGTGCGCCCGCTCGCGCGACTCGCGGTTGGCGGAGTTGCACAGCATCACCGTGAGGACCTGCTCCTCGGCGGCCGACTCGACGCCGAGTGCGACGTCGGTGAAGAACGGGTTGCCCGCGTCGAGCATCACGTAGGCCAGCGTCCGACTGGTGCCGGCCCAACAACGTCGCGTACGGCGCGGCCAAGGCCGACCAGGCCCACCAGGTGCCTCGCGCATCCGCGAGCTGGCCGTCGAGGCCGGCGAGCCGGTGCCGGCCAAGCCCATGGAGGTCACCCGCTGCGTGCTGGACTCCCTGGCTCTGGCCTACCGACGGCTCCTGCGCACCGCGCTGGAGCCCGCCGGCCGCGAGGTCGACGTCGTGCACGTCGTGGGTGGCGGGTCGCAGAACCACCTGCTGTGCCAGCTCACCGCCGACGCCACCGGTCTCCCCGTGCTCGCCGGGCCCTCGGAGGCCGCCGCCCTGGGCAACGTGCTGGTCCAGGCCCGCGCGCTGCTGAAGGAGCAGGGCAGCACCGACCTGGGCAGCACCGAGCTGGCCGACCTGGCCGCGATGCGGTCGCTGATCCGGCGTACCCACGAGCTGCACCGCTTCGAGCCCACGCCCGCCGCGCGTGGCGGCGCCGACTGGGACGCGGCGGAGGGGAGACTGGCCAGGTGAAGGTCGCGCTCTCGGTCACCTGCGTCAACGACGCGATGTTCCCCGACGTGGGGAAGGCGGTCGTGCGGCTGCTGCGCCGGCTCGGCTGCGAGGTCGACTTCCCGCGCGCCCAGACCTGCTGCGGGCAGCCGATGGTCAACACCGGCTACCTCGACGAGGCGGTCGGCGCGGTGCGCACCTACGTCGACGCGTTCGCGGGGTACGACGCCGTGGTGACGCCCTCGGGGTCGTGCGCCGGGTCCGCGCGGCACCAGCACGCGATCGTGGGCCGCCGCGCGGGCGAGACCGGGTCGGACCCGGGGCTCGCCTCGGCCGTGGCCGCCGCTGCTCCGACGTACGAGCTGACCGAGTTCCTCGTCGACGTGCTGGGCGTGACCGATGTCGGTGCGTACTTCCCGCACACCGTGACCTACCACCCGACCTGCCACAGCCTGCGGATGCTCGGGGTGGGCGACCGGCCGCTGCGGCTGCTGCGCGAGGTGCGCGGGCTGCGGCTGCGTGAGCTGCCCGCGGCCGACCAGTGCTGCGGCTTCGGCGGCACGTTCGCGGTCAAGAACTCCGACACCTCCGTGGCGATGGGCGCCGACAAGGCCAGGCACGTCCGCTCGACCGGCGCCGAGGTGCTGGTCGCGGGCGACTCCTCGTGCCTGATGCACGTCGGCGGCGTGCTGTCGCGACAGCGCTCCGGCGTCCGGACCGTGCACCTGGCCGAGGTCCTGGCCGCGACGGAGGATGACTGATGAGCCGCACGTTCGTGGGGATGCCACCGTTCCCGTCGGCTGCACGGGAGGCGCTGGGGGACACCCAGCTGCGCCACAACCTCGCGCACGCGACCGGGGTGATCCGTGACAAGCGGGCTCGGCTGGTCGAGGAGCAGGGCGACCTGTGGGAGCCGCTGCGCCTGGCCGGTGCCGCGGTCAAGCAGCGGGCGTTGGACGACCTGGCCACCCACCTCGAGCAGCTGGAGGCCTCGCTGACCGCGGCCGGCGCCACGGTGCACTGGGCGCGCGACGCCGAGGAGGCCTGCCGGGTCGTGGCGTCGGTGGCGCGCTCGCACGGCGTCGACGAGGTCGTGAAGGTCAAGTCGATGGCGACCGCCGAGATCGAGCTCAACGAGCACCTGGAGGCCGACGGCATCGCCGCCTGGGAGACCGACCTGGCCGAGCTGATCGTCCAGCTCGGCGAGGACCTGCCCTCCCACATCCTGGTGCCCGCGATCCACCGCAACCGCGCGGAGATCCGCGAGATCTTCCTGCGCCGGATGGCGGCGGTGGGACGTCCGGCGCCGGTGGACCTGACCGACGAGCCGGAGGTGCTGGCCGCCGCGGCGCGCGAGCACCTGCGGGAGAAGTTCCTGCGGGCCAAGGTCGGTGTCTCGGGCGCCAACTTCGCCGTCGCCGAGACCGGCACGCTGGTCGTCGTCGAGTCCGAGGGCAACGGCCGGATGTGCCTGACCCTGCCCGAGGTGCTGGTCAGCGTCGTCGGCATCGAGAAGGTCGTGCCGACCTTCGCCGAGCTCGACCCGCTGCTGCGGCTGCTGCCGCGCTCCTCGACCGGCGAGCGGATGAACCCCTACACCTCGATGTGGACCGGGCCCGCCGCGCCCGACGGCACGGCCGACGGTCCGCAGGAGGTGCACGTGGTGCTCCTCGACAACGGCCGCACCCGCGCGCTGGCTGACGACACCGGCCGGCAGGCGCTGCGGTGCATCCGCTGCTCGGCGTGCCTCAACGTGTGCCCGGTCTACGAGCGCACCGGTGGCCACGCGTACGGCTCGGTCTACCCCGGCCCGATCGGTGCGATCCTCAACCCGCTGCTCACCGGCACCGGAGTGGACGAGCAGACCGACTCGCTGCCCTACGCCTCCACGTTGTGCGGTGCCTGCTTCGAGGCCTGCCCGGTGCGCATCGACATCCCCGAGGTGCTGGTGCACCTGCGCTCGAAGGTCGTCGACGGCCACCGCGGCGACCGCCCCCCGAAGGCGGAGACGGTCGCGATGAGGGCGGCCGGCTGGGCGTTCGCCGACGCCTCGCGTCTGGGACTGGTCGAGAAGGCGTCCGGACTCTCGGGCCGCGTGCTCGCCCGCCTGTCGCGTACGACGCTGCCCTGGGGTCGCCCGGCCGCCGGTCGCCTCCCGGGGCCGGCCGCGGCGTGGACCGGTGCGCGCGACCTCCCCGCCCCGCCCGCGGAGTCCTTCCGGGGCTGGTGGGACCGCACTGACGGCGGCCGGGCCGAGGGGGAGCGGTGAGTCCTCAACCCTTCTTCCGCACTCCTCGGTTGACCATCCACCGCCGGGCCGCGGTCGCGCCCGGGGGCGGTGAGTCCTCAACGTTCCCGGGCCGCGGTTCGGTTGACCACGCACCGCTCCCCGCAGACAGGAGACAGCCATGAGCGGCCGGACGCCAGCCCGCGACGAGATCCTGGGGCGGGTGCGGTCGGCGCTGGCCGGAGTCGAGCCGACCCACGAGCCGGTGCTGGCTCCGAGCGCGGTCCACGACCCGATGCCCACCCACGAGCAGGTCGTCGACCTGTTCGCGGAGCGGGTCGCCGACTACCGGGCCGTGGTGGACCGGGTGGCCGCGGCGGACCTGCCGGGGCACCTGGCGGGACTGTTCGCGCCGACCGAGCGTGTCGTCGTACCCCCGGGCCTGGACGGCGACCTCCTCGCCGCCGTCCCCACCCCGGTCGCCGACGCCCATCCCACCGGCAGCGGCCTCACCGCAGCCGACCTCGACGCCACCGACGCGGTGCTCACCACCGCGACCGTCGGGATCGCCGAGACCGGCACCATCGTGCTCGACCACGGCCCCGGCCAGGGGCGCCGCGCGCTGACGCTGGTGCCCGACCGGCACGTGTGCGTGGTGCGCGCCGACCAGGTGGTGCCCGACGTGCCGGACGCGATGGCTCCGCTCGGCGGGTCGATCGCCGCGGGCCGCCCGCTGACCTGGATCTCCGGGCCCAGCGCCACCAGCGACATCGAGCTCACCCGCGTCGAGGGCGTCCACGGCCCACGGACGCTGCACGTCGTCCTGGTGGAGTGATCCCGCGGACGCCCGCCCGCGGGAGGGGAGACGGCGGTACGTTGCCCGCACTCATCCCCTGACAGGAGTCGCCATGCCCACCTACACCCGCCAGTCCACCGTCAACGAGCTCGCGGCCACGGTGCCGGGCAAGGCGTTCAAGGCGATGATCCTGCGCCAGCTCCCGCCGACCAGCACCGAGAAGGAGCGCAAGGAGCTCGAGGAGCTGACCCTCGGGCTCCCGCTGGAGACGCTGGTCGAGATGTCGGAGGGCAAGCTCACCTGGGGCATCGCCGACTCGCTGATCGACCTGGCCAACGGCAAGCCGCACCACCTCGTGCCCCGCGTCGCAGGCGCCGGCGCCGGGCTGGTCAAGAAGGTCAGCAGCAAGATCCGCCCCTGACCCGGTCCGATCGCGCCGAGCCGGCGTGTCAGCGGCTGATGGGCCTGGTGCGGCGCGCGGTCCACGACGACGCGGCCATCACCCGGGTCGACCCCGCCGTGCGCGGCGCCTACCTGCGCCGGATCGGAGCCGACGCCGACTGACGTTCAGGCCTCCAGACCGCGGAACAGCAGGTCGGCGACGCCCTCTGCGAGCGTGTCGGGGTCCAGCGAGCCGTCGGGGGAGTACCAGTCGACCAGCGAGTTGACGGTGCCGAACACCAGCCGGCTCACGACCCCCGGCGGCAGGTCGGAGCGGAGGCTGCCTTCGGCCACCGCGTCCGCGACCAGGCGGGCCAGGTCGTCGTCGATGCGGCGCCGCCGGGCGAGCGCGGCGACTTCGAGCTCGCTGTTGCCGCGCACGCGCAGCAGCAGCGTCACGGCCGGGCGGTGGGCGGCGAGGATGCGGACCGCAGCGACGACCGTGTCACGCAGCCGGTCGTGCGCCGATCGTCCGTCGTCGGCCCGGGCGGCCTCGCCCACGGCGGAGTCGAGCCCCGCGAGGGCCTCGTCGAGCGCCGCACCGAGCAGCGACTCCTTGCTCGGGAAGTGGTGGTAGACCGCCGACTTGGTGACGCCGAGCGAGCCGGCCAGGTCGCTGATCGACGTGGCGTCGTACCCCTGCGCGATGAAGAGCTCGATCGCCGCCCGCAGCACCGCCTCCCGGTCGTGGCCGGGACGGCCGCGCCGCCGGGCAGGTGCGGACGTCGGGGTCTGCGCCGCGGTCGGCGAGTGAGGCATGCCCCGATCCTGGCAGAGCAGCGGTCGCGCGCCCGCCTCGTGTGGTCCAGTGCGGTCGATGGACCGCGCTCAGTCACACGAGGCGGAGGCCGGCGGGGTCGTCAGACCAGCGCCTTGCCGGTGCGGAGTCGCCGACGCATGTCCATCAGCAGCACGTTGAACGGGAAGATCCGCGCCTGCGTGGGCAGTGCGCGCTCGATCCGACCGAGGCGGCGCATCAGCCTGTCGAAGCGGGCCTGCATCTCGTCGTTCCATGGCAGGCCCAGCTGCTCGCGGAACTCCTGCGGCAGGAAGCCGGTGGTGACGAAGACGTTGAACGGCGCGAGGCGGCGGCGCATCCGGCGCGGGAAGTTCTGCAGGGTGGTCAGGCGCAGCAGGAAGTCGCGCACGTCGGGGTCGATGTGCACCTCCTTCAGGCCCTCCTCCCAGTACTCCGCGAACGCGGCCCGGTCCTGGGGCCACATCTCCGCTGGCACCTGCAGCGAGGTGCCGAAGCGGGCGCAGTGCGCGTAGAGCGCGTCGGCGGTCTGCTCGTCGAGCGGGCCGTGCATCTTCTCGATCATGTCGACGGTGCCGTAGTAGAGGCAGGCGGCGACCCACAGCTGCAGCCGCGGGTCCATCGCGCGGTACTGCACGGGCTCGTCGGGGGTGGAGACGACCTGCGCGTGCTGGCCGTTGACCGCCTTGCGGAAGGCCGTGCGGTCCTCGTCGGTGCCGAGCATGGAGACCGCGAGGTAGGTGAAGGTGGTCCGCGCGCGCTTGATCGGGTGCAGCATCGCCGAGCCGTCGTGGACGCGGGAGTTCATCACGCCGTACCCCACGCCAGGCCAGCTGAGCTGCAGGATCACGTTGGCGGGCCCGGCCATCCGGCTGCCGATGCCCGAGAGGTGGCGGCGCATGTCGAAGCCGGCGGGGACGGGGACGTCCCGGGCGACGCGCGCGCCACCGGGCGTGGTGGCGGGGCTGTGGTCGGGGCTGGTCCCGGCGGGGGCGCCGGACGCGGCGACGGTCTCCAACGTGCTCATGCGCAGCATCGTACGCCGTTGTTGGCACCCTGCCAACAGGTTGGTGCTCCCGCTGGACCGTCCCGCTCCGCCACACTGGTCCGGTGCTGGACCGACTCTCCCGACGCGCCTACGCCTCGCTGGGCTCGCGCTACCCCGTGGCCGTGGTCGGCGTCGGGGTCGTGGAGACGGTCTTCGTGGCCGTCGTGTCGGTGCTCGTCCTGGGGCTCTTCTTCCGGCCCGACCTCGGTGCGGTGCTGGCCGTGGCCGGGCTCGCCGCCCTCCTGACCGCGACATCCGTGTCGCTCGCGGCCTGGCGGGCCCGCGACGAGCGCTGCCGGCTCGGGGACTGGATGCGGCTCTCCCGCCCCACGCCCCGCGAGTCGGTGGAGGCCTGGGACATCGCCACGACCCTGACCCTCGAGCAGTACCGCCGCTCCTCGCCCGTGGTCATGGCCGTCTCGATCGTGCCCACAGCCGTGGCCGCCGCGCTGCTCTGGGACATCGGGTGGACCGGGCTGCTGGCGGTGACGCTGGCCGGGGTGATCCCGGGGCTGTACGCCACGGTCCTGTCCTACTCCCTCGGCGAGCGGCTGCTGCGGCCGGTCGTCGAGCACGTCGCCTCCGAGCTGCCCGACGACTTCTCCTTCGAGGCGCGCGGGCTGCCGCTGCGCAAGCGGCTGATGCTCGCGGTCCCGGCGTACACCACCACCTCGGCGGTGCTCGTGGGCGGTCTCGTGGGGCTGGGGGTCGGCGAGGGCTCGCCGTCCTCGCGGCTGCTGCTGACCGTGGTGCTCTCGCTGGGCATCGGGCTCTTCATGTCGCTGGAGCTCACCGGGCTGCTGTCGGGCAGCATCACCCGGCCGCTGCTGGACGTTCGCGAGCAGCTGGCCCGGGTGCGCGACGGCGACCTCACCGCCCGGGCGCCGGTGGTGAGCAGCGACGAGCTCGGCGAGCTGGCCCGTGACTTCAACACGATGGCGCGCGGCCTGGCCGAGCGCGAGGAGCTGCGCGAGCACTTCGGCACCTACGTCGACCGCGAGATCGTCCGCCTGATCCTCGCCGGCCAGGTGCCGCAGGAGGGCTTCGAGGTCGAGGTGTCGGTGCTCTTCGTCGACGTCCGCGGGTTCACGAGGTACGCCGAGTCCGTCCCCGCGCCGCAGGTGGTCGAGACGCTCAACGGTCTCTTCGCCGAGATGGTGCCGGTCGTCGAGGCCTTCGGCGGTCACGTGGACAAGTTCATCGGCGACGGCCTGATGGCCGTCTTCGGCGCCCCCGAGACCCAGGTCGACCACGCCGACCGGGCGCTGGAGGCCGCCCGGATGATCGTCGACGCCGTCCACCTCGGGAGCACGGGCCTGCGCGTCGCGGCCGGCATCAACTCGGGCCGGGTCGTCGCCGGTCCGATCGGCGGCGCCGGGCGGCTGAACTTCTCGGTGATCGGCGACGTGGTCAACGTCGCCGCCCGGGTCGAGGCTGCCACCCGAGAGACGGGCGACGACGTGCTCGTCACCGCCGATACCCGAGCCCTGCTGACCCGCTCGCACGAGCTCGTGTCGCGTGGCGAGGTCACCGTCAAGGGCAAGAGCCGGCCCCTCGAGGTGTGGGCACCGCTCACCACGTCCTCGTGGGACACCGACACCGACGGCCAGGTGGTGACCGGCGCCTGAGCGCGGGCCACCACCCGGCCCCCCGGTCCGGGGCGCCCGGTCCGGGGCGCCTTGTCAGCGCTCGAGCATCGACTCCATCAGGTCGATCTCGGCGCGCTGGCTCTCGATGATCGACGCGGCGAGGTCGAGGGTCCCCTGGTGCTCGCCCTCGTCCAGCTCGGTCTCCGACATCTCGATCGCGCCCTCGTGGTGCTCGATCATCATCTGCAGCCACATCCGCTCGAAGACCGTGCCCTCGGCTCCGTCCAGCTCGGCGAGCGCTTCCTCGCTCATGGCGCCGAGCATGTCGCCCATGTGCTCCATGTCGTCCATGTCCATCCCGTCGCCGCCCATCATCCCCATGCCGTCCGAGGTGTCGGGCACGGGCTGGTCCCACTCCTCGAGCCAGCGGCTCATCTGCTCGATCTCGGGGGTCTGGGCCGCCTCGATGTCGGCCATCAGCTGCTCGGCCTCCGGCGTCAGGTCGCGCCCCTCGGCCATGTCGACCATGCGCAGCGCCTGGGCGTGGTGGGGGATCATCTCGGTGACGAAACGGACGTCGGCGGCGTTGTGATCGGCTCCCTCGGGCACGGCGGCGCCCGGTTCGGAGTCGTCGCCGCAGGCGACGAGCGCGGTGCTGCCGAGCAGGGCCAGGACGGCTGCGGCGAGACGGGGGCGGAGGGTGGAGCGGGCGGGGTGCGGGGTCGTGCGCGTGCGGTGCATGAGGGTCCTTCTCGGTGCGTCGTAGTGGGAGGCGTCGTGTCGGCGCACGGGGTGCG